>DASVQE010000077.1:0-19156 GCA_036389275.1 Thermoanaerobaculia bacterium | reverse complement strand
GGCAGTGTCGCGGAGGCTAGGCCAACAGACGGGGTCTGGGGCCCGTGGCCCCAGCCGCCGGAGGCCCCTCGTCGTCCCCATCCATCGGCGAAGCAAGAGCATTCCGCTAGGGCGCGTCGGGCTTCGTCGCGCCGCCGAGCGCGGTTAGGCCGGCCATGCCGCCTAGGCCCATCGTCTCGACGGCGCTGGACGGCACGATCACCATCGAGCCCTTCTCCTTGATCGCTTCGTACAGCATGTTCATCGCGCGCAGATGCAGCGCGACCGGACGGTTCTCGTACTCGGCGCCCGCCTTCACGAAGCGCGCGGCGATCTCCGTTTCGGCCGTGCCGAGGATGATGCGCGCCTGCCGCTCGCGCTCCGCCTGCGCCTGCCGGCTCATGGCGTCCTCGAGCCCCTGCGGGATCTGCACGTCGCGGATCTCCACCGAGTGCACGGTGATGCCCCAGGCGTTCGTCTTCTCGTCAAGGATGCGGCGCAGCTCCTGGCCGAGGCGCTCGCGCTCGGTGATCATCGCCGCGAGCTCGGCGCGGCCGATCGCCTCGCGCAGGCCGGTCTGTGCGGAGAGCGCGATCGCGCCGAAGTAATCGGACACTTCCAGCACCGACTTTTGCGCGTCCCACACCGTCCAGAAGACGATGGCGTCGACGTCGACCGGCACCGTGTCGCGCGTGAGCGCCGACTCGGCGGTGACGTCGGTGACGCGCACGCGCTGATCGATCAGATGCGTGACCTCGTCGACGACCGGGATGACGAAGAAGAGGCCGGGGCCGCGCAGCGCGCGGAACTTCCCGAAGCGCAGCACCACCGCCTTCTCCCACTGATTCGCGACCTTGATGCCGAAGAGCGCCAGGAGCGAGACGGCGATCAGCGTCACCGCCACGACGTGCAGCTCCGCCGCGCCGCAGGCAGCGCCCGCGAGCAGCAGGATGATGAACGCGGCCATGCTCACGCTGTTCACGTAGCGCCGCGCGCCGCCGCGCACCTCGTCGGCATCGGCGCGCGCGCGGCGCCGCTCCGCGCCGCTTCTGCGCTCCTCCTGCTGCGGCTCCTGTTGTTCCTGCTCTTTCCTCTGTCTCCGCCTCTGTGCAGCCACCGGGATCATCACGTCGTCCTCCTGCGGGCTTTCTCGGCCCGCTCCACCACTGCCTCGACCAGTTCCTCGATGGGGATCCCGTGCGCCTCGCCGCCGGCGATGAAACGGTCCACGAGCGCCTGCATCGCTTTGCGGCGCTCGCGCGAGCGCGACTCCTGCCGCGCGGCGATGAACGTGCCGGTCCCTTGCTGGGTCTGGACGATGCCGCGGATCTCCATCTCGCGATAGGCCTTGGCCACGGTGTTGAGATTCACCGAGAGGTCTACCGCGAGCTGGCGAACCGTCGGAAGCTGCGCGCCCGCCCGGAGCCGCCCGTCGGCCACCGCCAGCAACACCTGGTCGATGATCTGCCGGTAGAAGGGGACTCCGGAGGCGGGATCGAGGTGGAAGAGATGAGCCATTGTACTAGTCGACTAGTACAATGTCGGCGCGGCAACGCCCGATGTCAAGGACTCACGCCCGATCAGGTTTCGTCCGGCCCTTTTTCGGTCTCGATCACCGGCCGCTCGACCTCGTGCATGCCGCCGTCGTAGGTGCCGCCGCCGCTGGTGCCGAAGACGCCGCCTTCGCCCTCGGGCACGCCGTAGCGTCCCGGGCCGCTGTGCGCCGCCTCGTCGTAGCCTTCGTTGGTGGGATCGTCTTTCTCGCGCGGCGGCGTGGCGCCTTCCGCCTGATAGTCGATGTCGTCGTCAGCAGTGGCCATAATGCGCCTGCCAGTGCAAACGCCGCTCCCGGTCGACGCCTGTCTCGACGAGCTGATCGCGCTCCTCCGCCGCGAGCGCCGCGCCGTCGTGGTCGCGCCGCCCGGCGCGGGCAAGACCACCCGCATTCCGCCCGCCCTGGCCACTTCCCTCGGCCGCACGATCCTGCTGCAGCCGCGCCGCGTCGCCGCGCGCGCGCTCGCCCGCCGCATCGCCGCCGAGCGGCAGTGGACCCTCGGCCGCGAGGTCGGCTGGCAGATCCGCTTCGAGCGCCGCTTCCGCGACGACACGCAGCTCCTCGTCGCTACCGAAGGCATCCTCACCGCGCGGCTGCAGTCCGATCCGCTGCTCAGCGACTTCTCCGTAGTCGTGCTCGACGAGTTCCACGAGCGCAGCATCCACGCCGATCTCGCCCTGGCGCTGGTCAAGCAGGCCGCCGACACGCGCGACGATCTGCGCGTGGTGGTGATGTCGGCGACGATGGACGCGCAGCCGGTCTCCGAGTTCCTCGGCGGCGGGCGCGTGATCACCGTCGACGCGCGCCGCTAT
This sequence comes from Thermoanaerobaculia bacterium, assembly GCA_036389275.1. Classification (GTDB taxonomy): domain Bacteria; phylum Acidobacteriota; class Thermoanaerobaculia; order Gp7-AA8; family Gp7-AA8; genus QHVT01. The sequence goes on along the minus strand of DASVQE010000077.1, from coordinate 16,810 downwards.
CCGATCGACGTCCGCTACCGCCCCAACATCGACGTCGCCGCGGCGGTGCGCGAAGTTGCACGAGACGCAAAAGGGCACATCCTCGTTTTTCTCCCGGGCGCGCGCGAGATCGAGCGAGCCAGGAACGAGCTCGCGCTGCCGAATGTCTTTCCACTGCACGGCTCGCTCGACGTCGAGGCGCAGGAGCGCGCGCTCGCGCCTTCGACCGAGCGCAAGATCATTCTGGCCACGAACGTCGCCGAGACTTCGCTGACGGTCGAAGGTGTGACTGACGTGGTCGACTCCGGCCTGCAGAAGGTGCTGCGCTTCGACGCGGAGACGGCGGTCGATCATCTGCAGACGGAGCTGATCTCGCGCGACTCCGCCGATCAACGCGCCGGCCGCGCCGGCCGCACGGCGCCCGGACGCGCCACGCGCCTGTGGGACGAGCGGACGATCCTGCGCGAGCATCGCGAGGCGGAGGTGCGGCGCGTCGATCTCGCCTCGACCGCGCTCGACATCATCGCCTGGGGCGGCGATCCGCGGACGTTCGACTGGTACGAGCGTCCGCCGGAGCATCGCATCGAGAGCGCTCTCGAGCTGCTGCAACGCCTCGGCGCGACCGACGGCAAACGTCTCACGCCGCTCGGCAAACGGATGCATCGCCTGCCGCTACATCCGCGTCTGGCGCGCGTGCTCGTCGAGGCGGGCGACGCGGCGGTGCGCGTCTGCGCGCTGCTCTCCGAGGCTGTGCGCGGCGCCGGCGCGGGCGACGCGCTGGCGCTGGCCGACTCGCCGCGCCTCGATGCGGCGGCGCGCGAGCTGTCGCGCATCGTGCGCGCCGCGGAGCTGCCGTCGCGCGCGAGCGAAGAAACGGTGCGCCGCGCGCTGCTCGCCGCCTATCCCGATCGCGTGGCCATGCGCCGCGAGCCGCGCTCGCTGCGCCTGCTGCTCTCGAGCGGCACCGGCGCCGTGCTGGCGAAAGAGAGCGGCATGTACGAGGGCGAGCTCCTGGTCGCGCTCGACGTCGCCGGCGGCGCGGAGTCGCTCGTGCGCATCGCCGTGGCGGTCGAGCGCGACTGGCTCGTACCGACGCACGAGGACGTGGTGCACGAACGCGTCGGCGAACGCGTGCGCGCGACGAAGCGGGTCTGGTACGACCGGCTGCTGCTGAAGGAGTTTGCCGTCGCGCCCGACCCGATCGAAGCGCACCGCCTGCTCGAGGAGTACGCCGCCTCGCGCGTCGATCCTGAACTGCAGCGCCGCATCGCATTCGCCGGCGGCGACGCCCGCCGCGTCCACCAGCTCGCACCCGAGCGCCTGGCACTGCCGAGCGGCCGCAGCGTCCAGCTCGAGTACCGCGACGACGGCTCGGTCGTCGCGTCGGTGAAACTGCAGGAGCTCTTCGGCCTCGCCGACACCCCACGCCTCGGCCCGCACCAGACGCCCGTCACCTTCGCACTCCTCTCACCTGCCGGCCGCCCCGTGCAAGTCACCAGCGACCTGCGTTCCTTCTGGAATTCCGGATATCAGCAAGTCCGGAAGGAGCTCCGCGCCCGCTATCCGAAGCATCCGTGGCCGGAGAATCCGTGGACGGCGGTGGCGACGCATCGGACGAAGCGGTAGGTTCCTCGGAGTTCCTCGGGTTCCTCGGAGTTCCTCGGAGGAGCTACTGGCTGCTTCCACTCCGAGGAACTCCGAGGAACCCGAGGAACTCCGAGGAACTCGCCCACATTACAATCCGCGCCGAAGGGAGAATCCCGTGTCCCGAATCATTGCTGCGGCCGCGCTGGCGGCCGTTCTCACCATGCCTGCACTCGCACAACAGCAGCAACCCGCGTGGATCGACGCATCGATGCAGAAGCTCGAGACGGAGCTCGTCGCGAAGTACGGCGAGGCGCAGCGCGCGCGGCTGCAGCGCGGCATGCGTCAGGTCGCGCAGTACTGGCGCGCCGACGACGGCGACGCCGCGGCGTTCGAGGACCTCGTGCGCACGCAATTCGCCGGCGACCAGCCGACGCTCGACGCGCTCTTCGACCGCATGCAGTTCGTGCTCGAATCGATCGGCGGACATAACAGCGAGATCTCGCGCGACCTCCGCCGCCAGAGCGATCTCGACGTCGGCACCATCTACCCCTTCGACGAACTGCTCGCCGCCTACGATCCCGGCGCGCACATCTCCGAAGACTTCTTCAAGAACAAACTCGCCTTCGTCGTCCTGCTGAACTTCCCCGTGACCACGCTCGAAGAGCGGCTCACGCAGGGCGAGAGCTGGTCGCGGCGGCAGTGGGCCGAAGCCGCGCTCGGCCTGAGCTTCACGCGACGCGTGCCGGCCGAGGTCAATCTCGCCGTCGGACGCGCCGCCGCGGAAGCCGGACAGTACGTCGCCGGCTACAACATCTGGATGCACCACCTCATCGACGACAAAGGCACGCGCATCTTCCCGGCGAAGCTGCGCCTGCTCGAGCACTGGAACCTGCGCGACGAGATCAAGGCGAACTACAGCCTCGACCCGAAAGTCGGACTGCCGAAGCAGCGCATGATCCAGCGCGTCTTCGAGCGCATCGTCGATCAGACCATCCCCGAAGCCGTCGTCGACAACCCGAACGTCGACTGGAACCCGTACACCAACGAAGTGAAACCGGCCGCGGTGAAAGACGCCGACGCGGGCGAAGGACGTCCGATGCCGGCGCGTCTGACCAACGCGCGCGAGCCCGACACGCGCTACCTGCGCCTCCTCAACGACTACAAAGCGGCGCGGCTGGTCGATCCCTATTCGCCGACCGCGCCGACCATGATCCGCCGCAGCTTCGAAGAAGGTCGGCAGATGCTCGAGTCGCGCGTGCGCGCCATGGCCGAGGAGATCCTCACCTCGCCGCTGGTGCCGCGCACCGCGAAGCTCATCGAGAAGCGCCTCGGCCGTCCGCTCGAGCCGTTCGACATCTGGTACAACGGCTTCCGCCCCAGCAATCAGTACAGCCCCGAACAGCTCGACGCCATCACGCGCAAGCGCTATCCGACCGCCGCGGCCTACAAGGCCGACATGGCCAACCTGCTCGAGAAGCTCGGCTTCACGAAAGAGCGCGCCGCCTATCTCGCCGCGAACATCGAAGTCGATCCGGCGCGCGGCTCCGGCCACGCGCTCGGCGCGGGACGCCGCGCCGACAACCCGCACCTGCGCACGCGCGTCGGCAAAGAAGGGATGGACTACAAAGGCTTCAACATCGCGGTCCACGAGATGGGCCACAACGTCGAGCAGGTCTTCTCCCTGAAGAACATTGACTACTACACGCTGTCAGGAGTACCGAACACCGCCTTCACCGAGGCGCTGGCTTTCACGTTCCAGAACCGCGACCTCGAGCTCCTCGGCCTGGCCAAGCCGTCGGAGGAATCGCGCGCGCTGCAGACGCTCAACGAGTTCTGGAACTCGTACGAAGTGGCCGGCGTGGCGCTGGTCGACATGGAAGTGTGGCACTGGATGTACGACCATCCCGACGCGACGCCGGAAGCTCTGCGCAACGCCACCGTGCAGATCTCGAAAGACATCTGGAACCGCTACTACGCGCCGGTTCTGCACAAGAAAGACTCGACGCTCCTCGGCGTCTACGCGCACATGATCGAGGCCTTCCTCTACCTGCCGAACTACCTCATCGGCCACACCATCGCCCTGCAGATCGAGGAGCAGATGTCGAAGGCGGGCGACTTCGGCGCGGAGTTCGAGCGCATGGCCCGCTACGGCAGCGTCGCGCCCGATCTCTGGATGAAGAACGCCACCGGCGCGCCGGTCGGCGCGGCCGCGCTGCTCCACGCGGCGGAGAGAGCGCTGAACGTGGTGAAGTAGACACAAAAAAAGAGGGCAGGATCGCTCCTGCCCTCTTGGTTGCGTTGGTTACGCGTTAGACGGTCGTGACGTTCGAAGCCTGCAGGCCTTTCGGACCGCGGACCACGTCGAACTCGACCGCGGCGCCTTCGGGAAGCGAGCGGAAGCCGCCGCCCTGAATGGCCGAGAAGTGCACGAACAGGTCGTCGCCATTCTCGCTGGTGATGAAGCCGAAGCCCTTCGCGTCGTTGAACCACTTGACGTTGCCGGATGTTCTCATGTGAATCTCCTTTCTGTGCTGCCTTCGGAGATTCAAACCTGCGTTCATCCTCTCGAGCTGGCAAACCACGGGATACGGTATGCGCAACCGGCACTACCGGTAGCGAATTCCGCCGGCGCTACTTCGCCGGCGCCGGCGTTGCCGCGGGCGCGTTCTTGCGCGCTTCGAGGCTGATGTCGACCTTCACGTCGTCGCCGAGGAGCACGCCGCCTTCGTCGAGATTGCGGTTCCAGACGATGCCGAAGTCTTTGCGGTTGAGCGTGGTCTCGATCTCGAAGCCGGCGATCTCGCCGCCGCGCGCGTTCTTGGCGAAGCCGAGGAACGTCACCGGGAGCGTGACCCGCTTGGTGACGCCGTGCATGGTCAGGTCGCCGGTCACGTCGTACTCATTCTTCGAGCGCGCCTTCACCGACGTGCTCTTGAAACTGATGGTCGGGAACTTCGCCACGTCGAAAAAGTCGGCGGTGCGGAGATGCTCGTCGCGGTTCGTGTTGCCGGTGTCGATCGACGCCGCCTGAATGGTGAACTCGACTTTCGAGTTGAACGGCTGCGCGCGGTCGAGGTGAATGGCCGCGTCGAAGTCGCGGAACGAGCCGGTCACGCTCGACATCATGTGCCGCACTTTGAACGTCGCGCTCGAATGCGCCTTGTCGATGCTCCACGACTCGGCCGGCTGCTGCTGTGCGAAGAGCGGTGCGGCCGCGAGCGCGACCAGAAACAGGGAACGGGTGAATTTCACGATGCCTCCTCCAGGGTGTCGGCACGCCGCGCGTCGAGCGCCGCGTTCATGCCAGTGCGTGCGAGATCGAGCAGCGATACGAGCTGCGCGAGTTGTTTTTTTCCGATGCGCGCCAGCGCCGATTCCTCCGCCGCCAGCACCTCGGCGTCGAGCCGCGCCAGCAGCGCGAGACCGTCGGGCGTGATGCGGCAGAACACCTGACGGCGGTCGGTGGTGCAGCGCTCGCGCAGGACGAGCCGCTTCGATTCGAGCCGGTCGATCAGCCGGGTGATGCCGGGCGTCTGCTCGACCATGCGGCCGGCGATCTCCAGCGTCGGCAGTCCGGCCGGTCCGGCGCCGCGCAGGATGCGCAGCACGTTGAACTGCTGCAGGGTGATGCCGTGCGGCTCGACCACGCCGGAGACCAGGCGGCGGATCAGGTCGGTCGTGCGCAGCAGCGCAACCGTCGCTTCCTGAGCGGGCGACGCGAACGGTTTGTTCTGTTTGATCTCCTGCTGCAGGCGGCCGGGCATCGAGCGACGACACTACGCGCGAATGGTTGATGCGTCAACGAATGCAAGGTGAACATTCGGTGTCAGGAACGTGACGCGCTCAGTCCGGCCAGCCGTCCGCTCGCCCACGCCCACTGAAAGTTGTAGCCGCCGATCCGCCCGTCGACGTCGAGGATCTCGCCGCAGAGGTAGAGGCCGGGGCAGACTCGCGACTCCATTGTGGCCAGATGGATCTCGCTCAGCGGCACGCCGCCGGCCGTGACTTCGGCGTAATCGAAGCCGCGGTCGCGCACGACCGGCAGCGGGCACTCGACGAGATTGCGGGCGAAGGCGCGGCGGTCGTCGCGCGCCAGCGATGCCAGCGCGCCTTTCGGAGCGAGCAGGTCGAGCAGGCGTTCCGGCAGCCGTCCGCGCAGCAGGCTCGCGGCGGTCGCGCGCGGATTCCGCTGCGCCTCGGCGACGAGCGCGCGGTCGATGGACTCGAAGGACTCGTCCGGCAGAAAGCTCGCCACGAGCGTGACGCCGGGATCGTGCTGCCGCGCGTCGATCCAGTCGCGCGAGACGTCGAGCACCACCGGGCCGCTGATGCCGAAGTGGGTGAAGAGCAGCGAGCCGCGCCGCCGCGCCAGCACCCGTCCCGACGCGGCGCGCACCATCAGCTCCGCCTCGCAGCTCGTGCCGCTGAGCGAGGTGGTCCAGTGTCCCGGCTCGACGATCAGCGGCACGAGCGCGGGAAAAAGGCGCGTCACCGTGTGCCCCAACGATCGCGCCAGCGCGAAGCCGTGCCCATCGCTGCCGGTCTTCGGCACGCTGCGCCCGCCGGTAGCGAGGATCACCTTGCGCGCGTTGATAGTGCCCTGGTTTGTGTGCAACGCGAAGCCGCGCTCGATCCGGTCAACAGATTGACCGGTGCGGATCTCCGCGCGTGAGGCAGCGTCGAGCAGAGCGTCGAGGACGGTGCGGGCGCGGTCGGTGGTCGGGAAGAGTTTCCCCGTCTCTTCCCGCTTGAGGGTCACGCCCATCGAGGCGAACCAGCCGACGGTCTGTTCGACAGTGAAGGTGCGCAGCACTTTGGCGATGGCGTTGCGGTTGCCGTTGAAGTCGTCGGCCGTGACGACATCGTGCGTGACATTGCACCGCCCGCCGCCCGAGATCAGGATCTTCGCCCCGATCCGCGCCGCCCCATCGAGCGCAACCACACGAGCCCCACCACGCGACGCAAAAATCGCCGCAGTCAGCCCGGCTGCGCCGCATCCGATGATGGCCAGGTCGTGCATGGGGAGAAGCAGTTCCTCGGAGTTCCTCGGGTTCCTCGGTTCCTCGGAGGAGCCCCAGCAAAACCCCGAGCCACTCCGAGGAACTCCGAGGAACTCCGAGGAACCGCGGCCCGCAGGCCGCGCAGTCTACCCCGTCATTGGTATCCTCCAACCCCATGCGCCGACTGATCACGCTCGCACTGGTTCTCGTTCTCACCGCTTCCGCATTCGCGCGCGATGCCGCGCAGATTCAGCTCGAGCTGCGCAAGCTCACCGTCGTCGGCAGCGCGCTGTACGTCGCCGCGCATCCCGACGACGAGAACACGGCCATGCTGGCCTGGCTCGCGAACGACCGCCTCTACCGCACCGGCTACCTCTCGCTCACGCGCGGCGACGGCGGGCAGAACCTGATCGGCGACGAAAAGGGCGAGCTCCTCGGCGTGATCCGCACGCAGGAGCTCCTCGCCGCGCGCCGCATCGACCGCGCCGAACAATTCTTCACGCGCGCCATCGACTTCGGCTTCACCAAGAGCCCCGACGAGACGCTCTCGATCTGGGGCCGCGAGCCGGTGCTCGCCGACGTGGTCTGGGCCATCCGCAAGTTCCAGCCGGACGTGATCATCACCCGCTTCCCGATCACCGGCGAGGGCGGTCACGGCCAGCACACCGCCTCGGCCATCCTCGCCGAGGAAGCGTTCAAGGCGGCAGGAGACCCTTCGCGATTTCCGGAACAACTGAAGTACGTCACTCCGTGGCAGCCGAAGCGGATCTTCTTCAACCGCTTCTCCTTCGGCCGTCCGATCGATCCGAGCGATCCTTCCGTCGCCAACTCACTGCGCGTCGACCTCGGCACCTACAACCCGCTCCTCGGCCGCGCCTACACCGAGCTCGCCGCCGAGAGCCGCAGCCAGCACAAGAGCCAGGGCTTCGGCTCCGCCGAGCGGCGCGGCACCGTCATCAACTACTACGACCTGCGCGGCGGCGCTCCCGCGGCGAGCGATCTCTTCGAAGGCATCGATACGAGCTGGTCGCGCAAACCCGGCGGCGAGAAAGTCGGCAAGCTCCTGCAGCAGGCCGCCGACACGTTCGATCCGAAACATCCCGACGCCTCGCTGCCGTTGCTGCTGCAGGCTTGGGACGCGCTCGAACAGTTGCGCGCGAATCCCGAGTGGGCCGCGAACCGCACGCCGTGGATCGCCGTCAAGCGCGACGAGCTGCTCGAAGCGATTCGCGACTGCGCCGGCATCGCCATCGACGTCGCCGCCACCGACTCGACCGTCGTCGCCGGCGCGGAGATCCCGGTCAAGGTGACGGTGGTCAACCGCTCCTCGCATCCGTTCAAGCTGGCCATGGTGGCCTCGCTCTACGGCAACCCGAGCAAAGCGCCCGGCGCCGCGCTCGAGAACAACAAGCCGGTCACGGTCGACCTGACGTTGAAGGTGCCGGCGGACATGGCGTACTCGCAGCCGTACTGGCTGCGGCAGCCGCCTTCGAAAGGGCTCTACACGGTCGATGACGCGACGCTCATCGGCACTCCCGAAAATCCGATCGTCCTGCCGATCAACGTCACGCTCGACGACCCGGCCATGCACACGCTGATCTACAAAGTGCCGGCGGTCTTCCGCTGGACCGATCCGGTGCGCGGCGAACAGGTGCGCAACGTCGACGTCGTGCCGGAAGTGACCGCGAACGCCGCCTCCGGCGTCTACCTCTTTCCCGACGCGAAGCCGCGCCCGGTGACGCTGCTGCTGCGCAGCTTCGGCGCGACCGACGGCACGGTGCGATTGGCGCTGCCGTCCGGCTGGCGCGCGGAGCCGAGTACCGCGCCGGTGAAGTTCGGCGGCAAGGGCGACGAGGCGCGCATCACCTTCAATGTCACGCCGCCCGCGGGCGAGTCGACCGGTAAGGCCGTCGCCGAAGTCGAGCTCGCGAACGGGAAGCATGTCTCCCTCGCCGTGACCGACATCGACTATCCGCACATCCCGGCGCAGCGCGTCTTCAGCGAGTCGGGCGCGAAGCTCGTGCGCGCGAACATCGCCCGCCGCGGCGAGAAGATCGGTTACGTGATGGGCTCGGGCGACAACGTGCCCGACATCCTGCGGCAGGCCGGCTACGACGTCACGCTGCTGAGCGACGCCGATCTCGATCGCGGCGATTTCTCACGGTTCGACGCAGTGGTCACCGGCGTGCGCGCGTACAACACGCGCAAGCGGCTGCGGCTCGCGCACGAGAAGCTGATGCAGTACGTATCCGGCGGCGGGACGATGGTGGTGCAGTACAACACGACCGCCGAGCTGGTGGTGCCGTCGCCCGGTCCGTATCCGTTCAAGTTGTCGAACGATCGCGTGACAGTCGAGGAAGCGCCGGTGCGGCTGATCGATCCGCAGCATCCGCTGCTGACATCGCCGAACGCGATCGCCGCACGCGACTTCGAAGGTTGGGTGCAGGAGCGCGGTCTTTACTTCGCCAGCGAATGGGATCCGCGCTACACGACGATTCTCGCCAGCAACGATCCGGGCGAGAAAGAGAAAGCCGGCGGCGAGCTGTTCGCGCGGCACGGCAAGGGCGTCTACATCTACACGTCCTACGCCTGGTGGCGCCAACTCGCAGCCGGCGTCCCCGGCGCGATCAAAGCATTCGTGAACCTCGTGTCGGCCCGGTAAGTCGCTGATGGAACGGGGGACGACCGGGGGCCTCCGGCGGCCGGGGCCGAGGGCCCCGGACCCCGTTTGGTTGGCCTAGCCTCCGCGACACTGCCTTCCAACCTGGCGACACTGTGTCGCGGAGGCTAGGCCAACCAATGGGGTCTGGGGCCCTCGGCCCCAGCCGCTGGAGGCCCCCGGTCGTCCCCGTCGATATACTGCGATGCCGTGACCACGGCGTTGGAACGATTGCTCGAGCCGATCGGGCGGGACGAATTTCGGGAGCGGGTGTATGGCAATGAGCCGCTGCTGATTCGCGCGACGCCTGGGAAATTCGACGGATTTTTCGGGTGGGACGATTTGAATCGCGTGCTCAATGCGTCGCCGTGGCCGCATCCCGACGTGCAAATGCCGCCGACCTATGCGTCGCCCGCTTCGGCGGCGGCGGTGATCGAGCAGTGCCGCGCCGGCGGCGCGCTCATCTTCAATCAACTCGACCGCTACGACGCGAAGGTCGGAGCATTCACGCGCGCGCTCGAGGCGGAAACCGGCGAGCCCTCCAATGCGGTGTTGTTTCTGTCGCAGCCCGGCCAGGCCGCGGCGCCGCTGCATTACGACAGCAACGACGTCTTCGTCGTGCACCTCGAGGGACGCAAAGCGTGGGCGGTGTACGCGCGGACGGTCGAGAAACCGACGCACGGCATGGATGCCGAACACGAGCCGCCGGCGGAGCCGCTGTTCGAGTGCGAGCTCGGACCGGGCGACGTGCTGTACATGCCGCGCGGCTACTGGCATCGCGCGCTGGCCCAGGGCGGCGTGGCCTTTCACATCACCTTCGGCGTGAACGCGCGCACCGGCATCACCTTTCTGACCTGGCTGCGCGACGAATTACGCGCCGACCCGCGCTTCCGGCGCGAATTGCCGCTGACGTTTTCCGACGAGACATTAGAAGTGCGGGAGGCGCGGTTGCGCGGCGAAATGGCCGCGCTCGAATCATTGCTCGTAGAGAAATTGCGCGACCCGGCCACGGTGCGCGCGTTCATCGAGCATTGTGTGATCGCGGAGACCGACGCCCGTTCGTTCAAGTTTCCGGCGCAATTTCTCGACAGACCGGCCGCGGAGCTGCGGCGATTTTCGCGCGCGCCGCACCAGCGGTTTCTCCTCGGCGAATCGAACGACGGCAAATTCTCATTGAGCGTCTGGGGAAATCTCTTCTATTTTCCCAATGCCGCGCGGCCCCTGATCGAATTTGTTTTTTCGCGCACGCAATTTACCTACGACGAAGCTCTCGCACACGCGGACGGATTGCCGGAACAGAGCGTCGCCGATCTGTTGAATGCATTGGTGCGCGAAGGAATCGTCGAGGGCTGAACGGTCACTCGAACAGCGGCATGCGCGACTGTTCGGGCGCAGCGAGATCGGCGACGAGCACGGCTACGCCGAGGACGCCGTCCCAGAGCGGATCGCCGCGGTGCGTGATGTTGCGGGCGGCGTGGGCGGCGCGCTCGCGCGCGCGGGCGAGCCAGGTGCGGTCGCCGGTCTGTTTGTAGAACGCGAGCAGCGCGTAAGCGCGGCCGGCGGTGCCGCAGCAGAGCGAGCCCTCGTCTCGCGGCGCTTCCCACGCGCGCCACGCCGCCTCCTCGGCACGTCGCAGCCATTCCGCATCGCCGAAGAGGCGGTGCGCAAGCGTGCAGGTGAAGACGTCGGCGGCGCCGCCGTCGGCGTCGAGATCGAACCGCCGCGGCAGCGAGTCGCCGGAGACGGCGCACCAGCGTAGCGCAGCGTAGGCCGAGGCGCGGGCGGTGCGGAGGCAGGTGTCGTACTCCCGTTCGAGCGGCGCATCGCGCAGCGCCGCCGCGCCGAACGCGCGCAGCGCCGCGGCAGCCTCGACGACGTCGGCGCTCACCTCGAGCAGCAGCGCGGCGGTGAGCAGCGCGTCGAGCGTGCGCGGCGCGGAGTCGACGAAGGCCTCGGTGGCGGCGAGTTGCCATTCGCGCTCGCCGCGTGCGGCGGCGATCAGCGCCGCGACGGCGTGCGCGTCGGCTCCCGGCGTTGCACGCGAATGCCAGACCGCGGCGAGCGCCAGCAGCGCCGCGTCGCCGCGCGCTTCGGCGATGCGCAGCACGCCGAGGGCAATCGTAGGTGACGCGCCGAGCTCGCGCGCTTCGTAGAACGCACCGCCGGTCATCCAGGCCTGCAACTGCGTGTCGTCGATTGGTATCGATGCGACCGGATTGCGCGCGGCATCGAGCAGCGTGGCCAGCTCCGCCATCGAGGCATGCCGCCGCGACGGATCTTTCTCGAGCGCGCGGCAGAGAACCGGCTCCACCTCCGGCCAGGGCGCGAGACCGCGGGCGGCGAACGGCAGCGGCGGCTCGCGCTCGATCTGCCGCATCATCTCCTCATGCTCGAAGCGGAAGTCGCAGTACGGCTCTCCGGAAATCAGTAAGTACAGAAGTGCGGCCACCGCGTACTGCTCGCCCGCCGCCGACGCCGGCACCATGAAACCCTCGCGCTCCGCGGCCACGTACTCCGGCTCGAAAAAGTGCGGCATCGCCGCGCGAGCCATGCGCGGCGGCGCGTCGATGGCGCGCGCGAATCCAAAGTCGAGCAGCGTCACCCGATCGCCGTCGACCAGGATATTGAACGGATGCACGTCCGCGTGCAGCACGCCGCGCGCGTGCAGCGCCGCATACGCGGCGGCAATCGACGCGCAGAGCGCGAGCAGCGCCGCGCGATCGTGACGGCGCTGCGCGGCGGCGACCGCGGCATCGACGCCGGAGATCCACTCGATGGTCACGTACGGACGCCCGTCGAACAAGCCGGCATCGAACAAGGTCGGCGTGACGCCGGAGCCGTCGAGCCGCCGCAGCATCTCCGCCTCGTTCTCGAACATCGCCAGCGACTGCGCGCTCGCATCGCGGGCGAGCTTCAGCGCGGCGCGGCCGCCGCGCGCGTCGCGCACCTCGTAGACATCGCGATCGTCGACGAAGCTGGCGCAGCGGACGATGGTGCAGCCGGCCACCACCGCGCCGCTCTCGAATTGCGGCCGCAGCTCCTGCTCCGCCTCCGAGCCGGCCGGCACGAGCACGCGATTCTCGACGAACGTGCCGATGTGCGGCAGCAGCTCGTCGAAGCGCGCCTCCGGATCGCGGCCGAGTGCGCGGCTGTTCTCGACCACGGCCTCGACGATCGTGCGCGGCTGGCGGAAGAGCGCGAGCAGCGCGGCGGTGTCGCGGTCGATCACCTGCGCGGCGGAGCGGCCGTGGCGGCGCGAGAGCGTGAAGTCGCCTTCGTCGAACGTGATGCGGCGGCGGAGATCGTCGCCGAGCTCCGCGCATGGGATGAGCAGCACGTCGTCCGGCAGGACGAAGGGATCGGTGTAGTTCACGCGCCGCTCCAGAGCGCGGCGGACGGCGTCCACGACCCGACGTCGACGCCGAGGCGGGAGACGCGGGTGACGGCGAACCGCCACGATTCGACGGCGGACGAAGTGCGCGCGGCGCGGGCCGTCGCCATCGCGCTGCCGAGGCGCCGCGCGATCCAGAGACGCCAACTGCTGCGATGCAGCCAGCGCAGCACGCGCTCGTTCTCCGGCGGATCGACGCCCCAGGAAAGTAGACCATCGTCGTCGAGCGGCGCGGTGAACGGCACGCCGTGCGCTTCGCAGCCGGCCAGCTCGCGCCGCATCCGCGAGGCCGCCTCGTCGAGCTCCTCGCGCGTGGCGAAGTAGGCCACGAGCTTGTCGGGACGGAGCAGGCCGGCCGCGTCGCCGCCCATCTTGAACGTCGCCGGCGCCGAGGCGAGCACGCGCACCAGCGTCTGGAACGCGTCGCGGATGCGCTCCGGACGCGGGCTCACGTACAGCTTGTACGCCGGCCGCTCGGGACCGCGATGCGGCGCGGCGTGCGCGCTCCAGGCCAGCCAGGTCGTGCCGTAGACGCTGTGCGTCCAGTCGCGCCCCAGCAGCGAGCGCAGCGCGCCGCGATCGGCGCCGACGTGCGCGCGCACCGCGTCCGCGCTGGAGAATCGCGCGCGCCAGGCCCGGGTGATCGGCAGGTTGTTGTAGTGATAGAGGGCCATGGCCAGCGTGTGCGGATCGCTGCTCGCCAGCTCCTCGGCATGCATCAACGCCGCGCGTGACAGCGCGCCGCCGGCATCGCATGGTGCGACGCGGACCGCGCGCAGCGCATCGGCGCCGGAGACGAAGCCGTCGCCGCTTTCGATCTCGAGAATGCCGTCGAGCACCAGCTCGACCACGTCGTCGAGCAACGACGCCTCGACGAGCGACGGCGCTGCGAGCGACGCGAACAGGTCCGCCGTCTGCCGCGCCGCCGCCTTCACGGTGGCGGTCAGCGGCGGACGGGCCAGGAACAGTCCGTACGCATCGCGATCCGACTCGAGCTCGCGAAACCGTTCGCGCTCTCCGGCAGCGAGAGCGGCGAACGGCACGAGCTCGATCGACGGATTCGCGCGAAAGCGGATCTGATCGAGAGAAGACATCGCCGGTTGAAGAGGGCTCCCGGTCGCGGCCGTCTAGTTGTACAGGTGCCTTTTGATCTGCTGGCGCATCCGCATCACCGCTTCGGCGGGCACCGTACCGGCGTACACCTTCGGCTTCGGATTCGGATTGGGGTTGGGATTCGGGTTCGGGTTCGGGTTCGGGTTGGGATTCGGTGGCGGCTCCTTCGGCGGGAAAATCGACATCCAGTAGCCGCCGTCGAACGCACCACCTTTCCTATCCCGATCGGACGGAATGCTATTGATCGCAAGATCGATGATCTTCGGCATCTCTCACTCTCCTTCTGCGGGCGCGGACCAGGAGCCCCTGAACAAGGAGTGTCGCGAGCGCGAAAAAACCTACCCGCGCGGAGCGGCCGGCGCGAAACGGACCATCCAGATGTCGCTCTGCTCGGTGTCCTGCCGCACGTAGAGCGTGGTGCAGTCGCGCGACAGCCGCGGGAAATTGCGGAGATCGACCGGCGCGCCGCCGAGCGGCGGCAGCGGCACGATGCGCAGCGCGCGCGTGGCGAGATCGAGGATGCGCACGTCCTGCCGCTCGAAGTAGACGATCTGCTTGCCGTCGGGCGTCCAGTGCGGTGCGAAGCCGCTGTTCGACAGCCGCTCGGCCTGATGGGTGCGGAGCGAGTAGAGCACGATCGCACCGGGCGGATCGTTCGGCGCGGCGCGCTGCGCGTCGGGATCGCGGCGGTCGCGCGAGACGAGGAACTGCCCGTCCGGCGACCAGCGCGCCGACGGCAGCAGCACCGGCAGCGCCTCGACCCGCTGTCCGGCCGGACGGTCGAGATGCACGAGCACCGAGATCTGCCGCGCCGGCTTGCCGAGCGAGTCGGCCTGCGCGAGCAGCGTGCGCCCGTCGGGCGACGGCACCGGCGCGCTCAGCACCTGCATGCCGATGCCTTTCAGGTCGGCGTCGGTGGTGACGGGGCGGAGATCGCTGCCGTCCGCGTGCACGCTCCAGATGCGATACGAGCCGTCGCGGTTCGAGTAAAAGTACAACTGCTTCCCGTCGGGCGACCAGCGCACGCCGCGATCGCGCGCGGCGTCGTTGGTCACCTGCCGCACGCGCATGCCGTCGGTGACGAAGAGATCTTCGCGCGCGCCGCTGGTGGCGTAGGCGATGGTGCGGCCGTCGGGCGACGGCTCGTAGATCAGGATCTCCTGCGAGCCGCCGAAGAGCTGCCGCGCCGGACCGACCGAGCCGGCCTGCACGTCGAACGGCATGGCCACCACCGAGTAGGAGCTCATCACCGTGACGTAGGCCATCTCGCCGCTCTTGTCGAAGGCGAAGTTGCCTGCGATCGCGGCCGGCAGACCGACCGCCTCCGCCGGTCCTGCCGGCGCGCCGCTCTCCTCGTCGATCGGCATGCGCCAGAGACTGAGCGTGCCGTCGGCGTCGCTGCCGTAGTAGAGATGACGGCCGTCGGGCGACCACACCGGGTTCCAGTCCATGGCCGCGTCTTTCGTCAACTGCACGGCGGTCTTCTTCGGCTCGGCCGCGCGCGGATCGATGGTCCAGATGTCGCGCTGGCCGGAGAGCGACGTGCTCCAGAAGGCGATGCGCTTCCCGTGCGGCGACCAGCTCGGCTGCACCGCGTCGCTGTTGCCGCCGAAGTCCGGCCCGCCCTTGCGCGGCTGGATCAGCGGACGGCGCGCGCCGGTGCGGACGTCGACCGCCCACAGCTCGCTGAAGGTCGGGCGGAAGTTCGGCTTCAGCTCGACCAGCTCCGTGCCGAACACGAGCTGCGTGCCGTCCGGCGACCACGAGGGATTGTGTCCGAAGTCGGTCACGCGCAGCGGCGACTCGCCCGTCGCGCCCATGACGAAGATGCCGCCGCCGTCGCGCTCGGAACGGAACGCGATCTGCGAGCCGTCGGGCGAGAAGGCCGGCTCCGAATCATCCTCCGGCCAGTCGGCGGTGATGTTGATGGCGGTGCGGCCGTCGACGCGCTGCACGTAGATGTCGCGATTGCCGGTCTGTCCCGATACATAGGCAAACGACTTACCATCGGGCGCGAGCGTCGGAAAGAACTCGAGGCCGTCGGCGGAGGTGAGCTGGCGATACGCGCGCGTCGCCGGCGGCGGCGAGCCATTGAGAAACGTTCGCAGCGCGAAGCCGCCGCCGGCCACGGCCAGCACCAACGGCAGCGCCACGATGCCGGCGCGATAGCGCAGCCGCCGCGGCGCCGCCTGCTGGTGCGGACGCCGCGCCGACGAGCCGTTGCGCCGCATCTCCGGCAGCGTCTGCAGGTGAAAGGCGAGATCGCGCGCCGACTGGAACCGCTCGCGCGGATCTTTCTCCAGGCAATGGCGCAGCGTCGCCTCGAGCTCGGGCGAGATCTCCGGCTGTTCGATCGGCGCGGGCTCGTCGGTGAGCACGGCGTGCATCGTCTCGACGGCCGAGAAGCGGTCGAATGCGGGACGGCCGGAGATCATCTCGTACAGCACGGAGCCGAGGGAGAAGATGTCGGTGCAGTGATCGAGCGCGGCGGCGCGCACCTGCTCGGGCGACATGTAGCCCGGCGTGCCGACGGCGATGCCGGCCGAGGTGAGGCGGCGCGCGGTGCGGCGGCGGCCGTCCACTTCGTCGTTGGAGTCGCGCGCGAGTTTCGCCAGGCCGAAGTCGAGGATCTTCACGCGGCGATCGGACATCACGAAGATGTTTTCCGGCTTGAGGTCGCGGTGGATGATGCCGTTCGCGTGCGCGACGGCGAGCGCCGAGGCGACCTGGATGGCGATATCGATGGCCTTGCGCAGCGGCAGCGGCGCCGGTTCGCTCTCGCCGATGCAGTCGCGCAGGGTCTGCCCTTCGAGGAGTTCCATCACCAGGTACGGCAAACCCTCGGGCGTTCTGCCGACGTCGAAGATGGTCACGAGGCCGGGATGATTGAGCGCACCGGCCGCGCGCGCCTCCTGCTCGAAGCGCTGGAGCTGCTCTTCGTTCGGAAGGTAGGTATCGGAGAGGATCTTGATGGCGACGTCGCGGCGGATGCGGTGGTCGCGCGCACGCCACACCTCACCCATGCCACCCGAGCCGAGGTGGGACACGATCTCGTAGGGACCGAACTGCACACCTTTGGCG
>DASVQE010000076.1:0-28295 GCA_036389275.1 Thermoanaerobaculia bacterium | reverse complement strand
CCAACCAAACGGGGTCTGGGGCCTGTGGCCCCAGCCGCCGGAGGCCTCCCGTCGTTCCCGATCCGGTCAGTGCCCATGTACGGCCGCAGCGCTTCGGGGACGATCACCGTGCCGTCGGCTTGCTGGTAGTTTTCGAGCACGGCTACGAGCGTGCGGCCGAGCGGCAGGCCGGAGCCGTTGAGCGTGTGTACAAATGCGGTCTTCTTCTCGGCGTTGCGGTAGCGGATGTTTGCGCGGCGCGCTTGAAAGTCGGTGAAGTTCGAGCAGGAGGAGATCTCGCGATACGTCTCCTGCCCCGGCAGCCACACCTCGATGTCGTACGTCTTCGCGGAGGTGAAACCCATGTCGCCGGTGGACAGCGTGACCACCCGGTAGTGGAGGTTCAGCGCCTGCAGCACTTCCTCCGCATCGCGCACCAGCTTCTCCAGCTCGTCCCAAGAGGTTTCCGGCGTGGTGAACTTCACCAGCTCCACCTTCTCGAACTGATGCTGGCGGATCAGGCCGCGCGTGTCCTTGCCGTACGAGCCGGCCTCGCTGCGGAAGCACGGTGTGTAGGCGGTGTAGTAGAGCGGCAGTTGCGCGGCGTCGAGGATCTCGTCGCGATGGAGATTCGTCACCGGCACCTCCGCCGTCGGGACGAGATACAGCGGCTTCTCGTGCGTCAGCTTGAAGAGATCCTCTTCGAACTTCGGCAACTGCCCCGTGCCGCGCAGCGAGTCGTTGTTGACGATGAACGGCGGCAGCACCTCGAGGTAACCCTGCCGTCCGTGCAGGTCGAGCATGAAGTTCATCAGCGCGCGGCTGAGCTTTGCCGCGGCGCCGTAGAGCACGGAGAAACGCGCGCCGGTGATCTTGGCGGCGCGGTCGAAGTCGAGAATGCCGAGCGCTTCGCCGAGATCCCAGTGCGACTTCGGCGTGAACGCGAACGCCGGCTTGCTGCCCCAGTGGCGCTCGACGCGGTTGTCCGACTCGTCGGCCCCGACCGGAACCGATTCGTGCGGGACGTTCGGGAAGAAGAGCTCGAGCGTGCGCAGCTCGTCTTCGAGCTGGCCGAGGCGGTCGTCGAGAGTCTTGATCTCCTCGCCGACCCGCTTCATCGCCTCGATCTGCGCGCTGGCGTCCTGCTTGTTCTTCTTGAGCGTCGCGATCTCCTGCGACGCGGCGTTCTTCTGCGCCTTCAGCGTCTCGACCGCGGCGATGGAGCGGCGGCGCTCGGCGTCGAGCTCGACGAAGCGCTCGAGGTCGACCTTCGCGCGGCGGTTCTCCAGCGCGCGGCGATAGTCGTCGGCATGTTCACGAAGGTACTCACGGGCCAGCATCAGGCCGGCGATGATACCTAATGTCGCGCCGCGCGCCGCTTGCCCGCCGGAGCGGCCGAGACGAGATCGCCGGTGATGACGAGCGCGTAACTCTGGCGCGATCCGAAGCCGAGGCGATGCGCCTTCACGGTGATGTCGTAGGCGCCGGCGTTCGGCGCGTCGAGCGACACCACCTCGACATTATTCAGGCGATCGGGAGTGGTGCCGTTCCCGAAGTACGTACGGACACCATTCCGCACTTCCAGATCGAGGTCATTCACGAGTTGCGGAGTGGTGTCCGTAGCGCCGCGCACCGTGCCGGGAGGATCGATCCAGACCAGCGTCACCTTCAGCGGCGTGCCGGCTCGCGCGTTGACGCGCACGGTGGCGGAGTCGCCCTGCGTCAGTCCGGCCGACAGCGGCACGTCGACCACCTGCATGCGCTGCGCGTCGCCGGCGAAGTAGAGCGCGTCGTCGAGCACCGGAAAACCCCAGCCCTGCTCGTACGACGGCACCGGCTTGGCCGCGACATTGCGCGAGCCGATGCGGCGCCAGAGCACCGGGCGCGCGGCGGAGATCAGCGTCGCCTTCAGCAGCGCCGCGCTCGGCGTGAAGCCGTTGGCCTGCACGCGCGCGCCGGTCGGATAGAAGCCGTCGGTGTAGTACTGCCGCACGAGCGCGGCCGCGCCGGCCACCGTCGGCGACGACCACGACGTGCCTTCCTGCGTGGTGACGTCGCAGGTGCGCGGGTCGTTGTCGAAGTCGGCGTCGCCGGCGGTGACGCGCGCCGCGGCGACGAGGTCGGGCTTGATGCGCCCGTCGCGCGCCGGGCCGAAGAGCGTGTACGGCCAGAGGAAGTCGTCGTCGTGACTGCCGGCGCGCGTGCCACCGACCTGCAGCGTGTTCTTGGCGCTGCCGGGCGCGGAGAGCGAGCTTTGCGGCGGCTCCGCGTCGGGCGTGCCGAAGTTGCCGGTGTTGAAGACCACCAGCATGTCGGGATGCGACCAGACGAAGGCGTCGACGTCGCGCGCCGACTGCGGATAGTTCGCCGTGGGCGGATTCGTGAACTGCCCGGCGCCCTGGCGATCGCCCCACGAGTTCGAGTGGATGCGCGCGCCCTGCTTGTACGCCTGATCGAGGATCGGCGTCATCTTCACCGGGCAGCCGATGCCGGGACGCTGCGAGCAGTTGTCGCCGCCGATGTAGCCGGCGTCCTGCACGACCAGCTTCGCGCCGGTGGCGATGGCGTCGGCGAAGTCGTGCTGGATCGGCGCGCCGCTGTCGCCGACCGAGGCGCCGGCGGCGTGCGTGCCGTGACCCTGATTGTCGTCGGCGCCGGGCGCGCCGGGAACGTCGCACCCTTTCGCGCCGGGGAACTGATCGCAGGAGTAGAGAAAGTCGTACGCGATGACTTTGCGGCGCGAGAGATCGACGTTCGTCCAGGCGAATCCGCCGCCCGGCGTGCCGGTGTTGAACGGCGGCAGCGAGGCGTCGGGCTCAGCGAAGTAGCAGGAGGTGTAGTCGACGCCGGTGTCGAGGATGGCGATGATCTGCCCTTCACCATGAAGGCCGCGGTCGTGCAGCGGCGTGCCGCCCGTGGGCGAGCCGGACTGGAGCGCGCGGACGGAGACTTCGTTCGCGCGGGCGGCGGCGGCGATCAGGAGAACTGCGAATAATTTTCGCACGCGACGAGTAACGCGCCGCTAGTGCACAAATTTCCGCCGGTTCCGAATGTAGTCCGCCAGGATGTACTCGCCGAGGCGGTCGGGTGAGGAGTAGAAGGCGCGGCCGCGGTTGATCTTCGAGAGCTGCTCGACGAAGTTCACCAGCATCGGATCGGTGGCCAGCATGAAAGTGGTGATGGGGATGTTCGCGCGGCGGCAGCGGTCCGCTTCCTCGAGCGTCCGGTTGACGATCTTCATGTCGAGGCCGAAGGAGTTCGTGTAGAGCCGGCCGTTCTCGGTCAGCGCCGACGGTTTGCCGTCGGTGATCATGAAGATCTGTTTGTTGGCGTGCTTGCGGCGGCGCAGGATGCGCTGGGCGAGCTCGAGCCCGGCCTTGGTGTTGGTGTGGTACGGGCCGACCTCGACGTACGGAATCTCGGAGATCGGCACTTCCTTCGCCTCGTCGCCGAAGAGCAGCACGTCGATGGCGTCTTTCGGATACTTCGTCAGGATCAGCTCCGTCAGCGCCAGCGCCACTTTCTTCGCCGGCGTGATGCGGTCTTCTCCGTAGAGGATCATCGAGTGCGAGATGTCGATCATCACCACCGTCGCGCACGCGGAGTTGTGCTCGGTCTCGTACACCTCCAGATCGTCCTCGGTGATGCCGATCTGTCCCGACGGATCGTTGTGCTTCATCGCGTTCTGCAGCGAGCGGATCGAGTCGATCGACATCGGGTCGTCGCCGAACTGATACGGCCGGGTCTCGGTGAGCCGCTCGCTCCCCTGTCCGGCGGTGTTGACGGAGTGATGTCCGCTGACCGATTTCTGCAGGCCGCCGAAGATCTCGTCGAGCGCGTCGCGCCGGATCTGCCGCTCGCCGCCGGCGGCGAGCGTGAGGTTGCCTTCGCCGTCGGTGCCGATGATGTTCTCGTCCATGAGCTGCGCGAAGAACGCGTCGAGGTCGATGTCGGGATCGATGTAGCCGCGCTCCTGCAGCATGCGCATCCACCGCATCGCCTCTTCGACGTCGCCACCCGTCTGCAGCAGCAGATGGTTGAACAGCCGGCGCAGCCCCATCTCGCTGAGCAGTTGCCGGATGAGGTCGGGGTCGAGGTAGGAGTAGCGGGTGCGCAATGGTCGGAGCTCAGGTCACTTCTTCTTCAGCCGCTCGATCCACCTCGCCACCGTCGGATTGTTCGGGAGTTTCTCGCGCGCTTCTTCCAGCGAGGCGAGCGCGTCGGCCTCGCGGTCGAGGACGAGGAGGATCTGCACGCGCAGCTCGACGAGCGCCTGGTAGAGCGCAAAGTCGGTGACGTCCTGATGCGAGAGCAGCGAGAGCGCGCGCGTGGCGAACTTGAGCGCGACCTCCGGCTTGGAGTCGTTCAGCGCGTCGGCGGCGAAGCGGTGCAGCATGCGCGGCGAGTCGCCGAGGAACGACTTGCCGTCGACGAACTGCTGCAGCGCCTCGCGCAGCACCGACTCCTGGTCGGGATACCAGCCGTCGCGCACGATCCGGTCGATCTGCCGCGAGAGCTCGTTGGGGATGTCGGCGGTGAGCTTCGGCATGGCGACGATTATCGTACGCTCCGGAGCACGTTGAACTTCATCAGCTCGGAGAAGGTGATGGTCGAGTCGAGATCTTCGCGGGCGATGCGCAGCGCCTGGTGCAATCCTTCGAGCACGAGCTCCATCCAGAACGCGAGCTCTTCGTCGCGCGTCGCGCCCGCGTACTTGCGCGCGACGTCGGCCAGGCCCGGCAAGGAGTTGAGCGCGCGCCAGTAGTCGGCGAACGGCTGTTCATCCGAGAGCAGAATCTTGTTGCCGGCGGCGAACCAGCCGATGATCGCGTCGTAGGCCGGCTCGGCCTGCGCCTGCGCGCGCGGCTCCTCGGCGCGCGCCGCTTCCTTCTTTTTGCCGCGCCTTCCGGAGAAGGCATCGTCCAGCTCGTCGGGATCGATCTCGCCGTAGCCGCGGCGCTCCGCGCGTTGCGCGACGCCGGCGCGCTCGATCGGCGGAAACTTCGACTCGAACAGCTTCCCCATCGCCAGGCCGACGAGCTTGCGCGCCACCACCTCGGCGCCCTGCTGCTCGCCCTCGTACACCATCTCCACCTTGCCCGTGATGGCCGGCAGGACCATCGAAAAATCGGCGAGGCGCGGATAGACCAGACGGTCTCCCGTCGTCGCCGCGCGCCGCTCGAGGTTCGACTGCAGCAGCTCCATCGCCGCGATGGTCAGTCGCGCGGAGACGCCCGACGACTGGTCGACCAGCTCCGACTCGCGCGCCACGAAGGCGATCTGCTCGACGAGGTCGCGCACGTACGCCGGAATTTCGATGCGCGCCGCCGAGTCGCGCTCGGTCCACGCTTCCTGTTCGGTGATCCGCCGCGCCGTCTCCACCGTCTGCGGATAGTGCGTGAGGATCTGCGAGTCGATGCGGTCCTTGAGCGGCGTGATGATGTTGCCGCGGCTCGTGTAGTCCTCCGGATTCGCGCTGAAGACCAGCACGATGTCCATCGGGATGCGGATCGGAAATCCGCGGATCTGCAGGTCGCGCTCCTCGAGGATGTTCAGCAGCGCCACCTGGATGCGCGGCGCGAGATCGGGCAGCTCGTTCACGGCGAAGATGCCGCGGTTCGTGCGCGGGATGATGCCGTAGTGGATGACTTCTTCGTCCGCGTAGGTGAGGCGCTGATTGGCGGCCTTGATCGGATCGATGTCGCCGACCAGATCGGCTACGGTGACGTCGGGCGTGGCCAGCTTCTCGCGATAACGCTCGCCGCGCGAGAGCCAGCCGATGCGGAGGTCGTCGCCCTGTTCGGCGGCGAGGCGGCGGCAGCGCTTGCAGGTCGGCTCGTACGGCGAGTCGTTGATCTCGCAGCCGTCGATCACCGGCACGTGCTCGTCGAGCAGCGCCGTGAGTGAACGGAGGATGCGGGTCTTGGCTTGGCCGCGCAGGCCGAGCAGAATGATGTCGTGCTTCGAGAGGATGGCGTTGTGGATGGCCGGGATGACGGTGCGCTCGTAGCCGTGGATGCCGGGGAAGGTCGTCTCGCCGCGGCCGAGTGCGGCCAGCAGGTTTCCGCGCATCTCGTCTTTGACCGAGCGAACGCGGTAGCCGGAAGCGCGCAGCTCGCCAAGCGTGTGGATCGAGGTCATGGCCGCGGAGCGTAGCATGAGCCTCCGCGAAACCTGGGCTACTACGATTCGTACTAACGACCACGCAACGCCCGACGCTCTCTCTTCTCTTCACACTGACGTTCTCGCTCGCCGCCGCCACTTCGTTCGCGCAGAGCGCTTCGCCCCAGTGGGTGCAGCGCAGTAACGAAAACGCAAAGGTTCTCCTCGACGCGCTGGCGCGGTTCCAGCCGGAAAGCGCCTCCGCCCTCGGCGTCGAAGGTCTCGACGCCGAGACCGTGCAACTGCCGCTCGACGTGAATGCGAAATCGATCGCCGTGCAGGAGGCGGCCCTCAAGCAACTGCAGGCGAAGCTCGCCACGGAAAAAGATCCGGCGGTGCGGCAGGACCTGCAGATCCTGATCGACTCGATGCGCGACGGCATCGAGGGCATCCGCCTTTCGGAGAAGTATCAGATCCCCTACTTCAACCTCGCCCAGACCTTCTTCAACGGCACGCGCGCGCTGCTCGACGAGCGCGTGGCGCCGGAGCGCCGCGCCGCCGCGCTCACGCGCCTGCGCCGCTACACCGGCGGCGTCAAAGGGATCGCGCCGCTCACGCAGCAGGCCATGGCCTTCACGCGCGCGGCGATGAAGAACCCGAAGCTGATCGGGCCGTTCAAGGACAACCTCGAGAAAGACCTCGCCAACAGCGACCGCTACATGGCCGGCATCGAGCAACTGTTCCAGCAGTACAAGATCGCCGGCTACGAGCAGCCGTACGCGGCGCTCAAGCAGCAGATGGCGGAGTACAACGCGTTCCTGCGTGCCGAGATGATGCCGCGGGCCACAACCGATTTCCGTCTGCCGGAAGAGCTCTATCGCTATCAGTTGCGCACGCGCGGCGTGGACATGCCGGTCGAGGAGCTGATCAGCCGCGCCAAGACGTCGTTCCGCGAGATCCAGAACGCGATGCGCTCGCTGGCGCCGCTGGTCGCAAAAGAGAAAGGCTTTACCGTCACTGATTATCGTGACTTAATCAGAGAACTGAAAAAGCAGCAGCTCGCCGGCGAGTCGATCCTGCCGCACTACCAGTCGCGCCTCAAGCAGATCGAGCAGATCGTGCGCGACGAGCACATCGTCACGCTGCCGCAGCGCGAGATGGTCATCCGCCTCGGCTCGCCCGCGGAGACGGCCGCCACGCCTGCGCCGCACGTCGATCCGCCGCGCCTGATCGGCAACACCGGCGAGAAGGCCGCCTTCGTGCTGCCGCTGCGCATCCCCGGCGAGGACGGCAAGGAGATCGGCTTCGACGACTTCACCTTCGACGCCGCGGCCTGGACGCTGACCGCGCACGAGGGACGTCCCGGCCACGAGCTGCAGTTCGCGTCGATCCTGGAGAAAGGCGTGTCGCAGGCGCGCGTGCTCTTCGCGTTCAACAGCGTGAACGTGGAAGGGTGGGCGCTGTACGCCGAGGCGGAGATGAAACCGTATGAGCCGCTCGACGGACAGCTCATCGCCCTGCAGCATCGCCTCATGCGCGCCGCGCGCGCGTTCCTCGACCCGAGTTTGCAGCTCGGCCGGATGACGCGCGAGGAAGCGTTCCGCGTGCTCGAGGACGACGTCGTGCTCTCGCACGGCATGGCGTTGCAGGAAGTGGAGCGCTACACGTTCTGGGCTCCGGGGCAGGCGCCGTCGTACTTTGTCGGCTACTCGCGCCTGATGGAGCTGCGCGCGGACGCGGAGCGGATGCTCGGGAAGAACTTCGACCGCCAGTCGTATCACGATTACGTGCTCGCGCAGGGCCTGCTCTCGCCGGCGCTGCTGCGCGAGGCGGTCATGACGGGCTACGTGGCTCCGCGTCTTCGTCACGATTGAAATTGTTCATGGCGCGTTTGAGATCGCCGCGCACGAACAGCAGCAAGGCGTCGACCGCCCGCTCGATGGCGCGGTCGACGACCGGCTGTTCGTCCGCGGCGAACTCGTCGAGCACGTAGTCGCGCAGCGCTCCGCCCGACGCCTGCCCGATGCCGATGCGCAGCCGCGGAAAGCGCTCGTGCCCGAGCTCCTGCACGATCGAGCGCATGCCGTTGTGCGTGCCGGCCGAGCCGCTCGGACGGATGCGCAGCCTGCCGAGCGGCAGATCGATGTCGTCGTACACGACGATCAGATCGTCCGCGGAGTCGAGATAGGCATTCACCAGCAGCCGCACCGCGTCGCCGGAGAGATTCATGTACGTGAGCGGCTTGGCCACCATCACGCTGCCGCCCGCCGCCCGCCCGCTGCCGGTCATCGCATTCTTCTCGTGACGGGTGATGTCGATCCGGAACTTCCGCGCGAACGCCTCCACCGCCATCCACCCGACGTTGTGCCGCGTCCGCTCGTACTGAGCGCCCGGATTCCCCAGCCCCACGATCAGTTTCATGCGCGGCGCGAAGCGTACAATCTCGGCCATGCCCGCGCTACCACGCGAGATCGCCGACAAACTCGACGACGTGCGCGCGTTGTGTGAGAAGCACCGGGTCAAACGGCTGGAGATTTTCGGCTCGGCGGTGAAGGGAACGTTCGACTCCGGCAGGAGTGACATTGACCTGGTCGTCGAGTTTCTCCCGGAGCCCGACCCGCTCCGTCACGGCCGCGCCTATCTCGATCTCTGGAAAGCGCTGCGGCGGTTGTTCGATCGCGAGATCGACCTTCTCGAGGTGCAGACCCTCGGCTCCTCGTACTTTGCACGCGCGATCGACACCTCGCGAGTCGAAATCTACGATGCCGCCGCCTGACGATTCCGTTCGCGCGCGCCTCGAAGACATCGAAGATTGCTGCAGCGCGATCGTCGGGTATGTCGGCGGCCTGACCTTCGCCGAATTCGCCGCCGACCGCCGCACGCGCGCCGCCGTCGAGCGCGAGCTCATCACGATCGGCGAAGCCGTCGGCCACGTCCTGCGTGCGAGACGCGACCTCGAGCAGATGATCCCGGACGCCAGGAGCATCGTCGATCTCCGCAACGTCCTCGTGCACGGCTATCGCCGGCTCGACCAGACGACGATCTGGGCACTCGCGCTCACCGAAGTGCCGGAGCTTCTCACGCGCGTCCGCCACCTCCTCCGTCGACTTGACCCTGAGACCCGGAATCCTGCATAAGCTCGCGGACGATTCAGGTATGGACAAGCGAGAGCGCATCGTCGTCATCGACGACAACGCGAACGATCTGCAGGTCACGCGACGCTTTCTCGAGCGGCGCGGGTACGACGCCGTGCCGGCGTTGTCGGGTGAAGAAGGGATCCGGCTCGCGCAGCAGGTGCTGCCGGACGCGATCGTGGTCGACTACCGCATGCCCGGCATGGACGGCTTCGAAGTCACCCGGCGCGTGAAAGGCGACCCGGAGCTGCAGACCATTCCGGTGCTGATGCTGACCGGCTCCGATTCCGCGCAGCACGTGGTCGAAGGGCTCGGCGCCGGCGCGGACGACTTCGTCACGAAGGGCTCCGACATCGAGATCGTCGTGGCGCGGCTGCGCGCGCTGCTGCGGATGAAGGCGTATCAGGACCAGCTCCGCCGCATGAATCAGCAGATGACGCGCGACCTGCAGATCGCGCGGCGCGTGCAGGAAGCGCTCGTGCCGGAGCGCACGTTCGTCTCGCCGCGCCTCGAGATCCGCTCCGCGTACATCCCGAGCGAAGTGCTCTCCGGCGACTTCTACGACTATTTTCTGCAGGACGAGCTGCTGTACCTCTTCGTCGCCGACGTCTCCGGCCACGGCCTGCCGGCCGCGATCTTGGTGTCATTGCTCAAGAGCTACATCCACACCGAGGCCGCGCCGGGACGATCGCTGGCGGAGTTCATGTCGCGCCTCAATGACTTTCTCTTCAGCGTCAGCCTGCCGACGCAGTTCGCGACGGCGGCGCTCTTCCGCGTGCACGACGGACGGCAGCTCGTCTACTCGAATGCCGCGCATCCGCCGTTCCTCCTCTACAACCGCGACCGCAGGCGCACCGAGGTCTTCGAGCAGCCGAGCAATCTCCTCGGCGCGATGCCGAACATGGCCTTCGAGGAGCACTCGCTGATCGTCTCGCCGGGCGACACGCTCTTCGTCTACACCGACGGCTTGACGGACCGCGTCAACGCGAGCGGCGACTTCTACTCGATCGACCGCGTGGCGCAGATGCTCGAGCAGTCGGAAGGCGATCTCGACTCCGTCTACACCGCGATTTACGACGACGTCAGCAATTTCTCCACGACGGAAGAATTCAAGGATGACATTGCGTTCGTGCTGACGCGGTTTCAATAGCCGCGACCGACGAATGAAACGTCTCCTCTTCCTGCTCCTCGCTCTCGCTCCGCTCGTCTCCTTCGCGCAGACGCGCGCGCCGTATCCCGACGATTACAAGCCGAGCCCTTGCGCCGCGGGCCAGACCTGCCGGCCGATCGATCAGTACCGCATCGTGCGGATGGGCTTCCAGTTCCAGGGCTACGAGATCGACAGCAACTGGCTGGCCGCGCACATCGACGAGCTGCGCACGGCCGCCGAGCCGGCGTGCCAGAAGATCGTCAACTGCTACGCCACGAAGGGCAACTACTTCATCTTCTGCAATGAGCTCGGCCTGCACGACATGCTGAAGGTCTGCGACCGCTGGCCGAAAGACAGCAAGGATCACCGGCAGTGCGAGATGACGTTGCGCGCGTGGCAGCTCACGAACGACTTCGGCAGCCGCCCGCAATGGGAGCCGCTGCAGGCGTGCGCGAAGGAGAACTTCCACCCTTCCGGAAAACCGCCCGAGGTGTGGATGGTGCCGGAGAAGATCGGCGCGGACTACAAAGGGAAGTTCACGGTCTACGCGATCGACGCCGACACGCACGCGCCGCTCATGGCCGACGTGCGCATCGAGAATCAGAACGTCTACGCGCCCGACGTGCCGAACGGACAGCCGACCACGAGCTGGCCGGTGCCGTGGAAGGTAACGTACGTGCGTGTGCCGAACGCCGCCGGCCACACCGATCTGCGCGCGCCGAACGTCACCGTGACGGCTGCCGACTATCCGCCGGTCGTCTTCGCGATGCCCGTCGACGTGCCGCGCGCGATCGTGGAGATGACACCGGCGCCGTCGAAGCTCAAGCGCGGCAAGAACCACATCACCATTCATGCGCGCGATGCCGTCACCGGCAAGCCGGTCGAGCTGCGGGTGATGGCCGGCAGCGAAGTCCTCGGCGATTCAAACCAGCCGCTCACGCTGGAGCTCGCGCGCGGCAAGAAGCGTCCGGAGATCTGGGTGACGTCGCTGTTCAATCAGTACAGCGATGTGGTCGTGATGCCGCGCGAGAAGTAGCTAGTCGTCGTCTGATTCGAGGAGCTCTTCCACTTCACGTTGCGCGAGGAGCTCGGGCGTGATGCCGTCGAAGCGCTCGGTGCCGTAGTACCACGCGGCGCGCACGTTCGGCGATTGCGGGAAGGTGCCTTCGTAGACGAAGCACTCCAGCGAGCGCAGGCGGCCGTTGTGCACGTGCAGCGACGGATCGGCCGGCGTGGTGGCGCCTTCGAGCTCGACCTGCAGGTCATCGAGGTGCAGCAGCTTCCGCTCGATGGGCGGCGCCGACTCCGGCACGTCGAAGCGCGTGACGAAGCCGGTCGTGCCGATCTCGCGGTCGCGCACCGTCGCCGCCGCGTACTGCGCGCGCAAGGTTGCGAGCAGCGGATCGTCGCCCGCGAGGAGCGCCGCCATCACCTGCCGTTCGAATTCCTCGAGCGTCATCAGGCGATGCGCTGCAGCAGCTCGACGGCCTGCGGCTTCTTGTCGTAGCGCACGTCGGTCGCGGCGATTTTCTCGAGGTACTTGCGCGCCTCGGCCGAGGCGTTGCGGCGCAGATGGCAGCGCGCAATCCAGAACCAGGTGTCGACGACGTATTCGTTCTCGCTGAAGCGATGCGTCTGCACCGCTTTCTCGAACGAGGTCACGGCGTCGTCGTAGCGGTTTTGCGCGTAGTAGATGCGGCCGAGGTGCGAGAGCGCGTCGAAGTAGTCGAAGGAAGTCTGGTCGACACTGGCGATCACGCGCCGATAGAACGACTCCGCCTCGTCGTACGCGCGGCGGTCGAAGTGGATCGCTCCGCAGAAGAGCAGCGCGTTGCGGAAAAAGTAGGAGTTGAAGAAGGGCTTGTTCTCGTCGAAGAGGCGCAGCGCGTCGGAGAAGAGATGCAGCGCCTCGTCGAAATCCTGCAGCGCGTACGAGTTCAGCGCCTTGAGCGCCAGCGCCTGCGCGGTGACGTTGTCGTTCGGCGAGTAGCGCATCGACTGGTCGTGCAGCTCCTTCGCCTTCTCGTAGTCCTCTTCCTCGTGCGAGAGATGTCCGAGGATGACGTACGACTTGTACTTGATGTCGTTCGCCTCGTCCGACTCCTCGGATGCGCACGCGGCGCCGAAGCCTTCGCGCGCCTTGGCGAGATCGCCGGCGTAGAGCGCGGCCACGGCGCGGTAGTACGTCGCTTCGAGTGTGGTGAGGATGGTGCTGCGCTCGCGGCTGGTCTCGTCGATGAAGCGCGTGACCAGTTGGGCCAGGATGCGGTTTTCGGAGCTCGGGTCGACGATGAAGTTCTGCAGATAGACGAGGCGGTTCTCGAGGATGCGCATCATCTCGAGCATGATCGTGACGCGCTGCTGATCCTCGGAGGCTTCCTTGAAGAGGTTCGCAAGCTGCCGCTGCAGCGACTGATAGTCCCGGTCGTACCCACGCGACGCGCCCTCGGAGATCTCGCCGCTCTCGTTCTGCAGCCGTGTTTCGAGCGCGACCCGCTCATCGACGAGCTGCCGGAGTCGTGTCGCAAGATCGGTGCGGTCCATACGGGGGAAGAGTAGCAGGTTCTTTCGACTCCCCTACCTCTCCCGTTCCTTGATCGGCACATCGCCGATGGCCAGCAGGCGGAACTCGATCTGGTGGCGGTCTTCGTCGATGGACTCGACGCGGATGCGGACGCGGTCGCCGAGGCGGAGCTCGCGGTTGGTGGAGTCGCCGCGCATGCGGTGCTCGCGATCGTGGTAGACCCAGTAATCGCCGCCGATGGTGGCCACCGGAACGAGGCCCTGCACGAAAATCTCTTCGAGCTCGACGAAGAGGCCGAACGGGGCCACACCAGTGACGAGCCCTTCGTACTCGTTGCCGACCTTGTCGCGCATGAAGATGACCTTCTTCCACTCGAGCACTTCGCGCGACGCTTCCTCGGCGCGACGCTCACGCTCGCTCGACTGCAGCGCGTACAGCGGATGCGCGCGGTTGATGTCCTCGAGCCGCTGCCCGTGCAGCGGGCCCTGCGCGAGCAGCTCGAAGAGCCGCCGGTGCACGATCAGATCGGGATAGCGGCGGATCGGCGAGGTGAAGTGGCAGTAATGCTCGAACGCCAGCGCGAAGTGGCCGGTGTTCTCATCCGAGTAGTAGGCGCGCTTCATCGAGCGCAGCACGAGATTGGTGAGGAAGCGCTCCTCCGGACGTCCGGCCACTTCCTTCAGCACGCGCTGCAGCTCGCCGGGACGGATCTCCTCGACGTTCCCGCGCAGCTTGAGCTTGAACTCCTTGAGGATCTCTTTCAGATCCTCGAGCTTCTGCGCGTCGGGCGGCGGATGGACGCGGAAGAGGCCCGGCTGCGAGGCCATCACCAGCTCGCGCGCGACGACTTCATTCGCGGAGAGCATGAACTCTTCGATGATGCGATGGGCGACGTTGCGCTCGGTCGGGCGGATGGCCTCGATGTCGCCGCTCGCATCGAGCATGACCTCGGCCTGCGGCAGGTCGAAGTCGATCGAGCCGCGCTGCTCGCGCCGCGCGCGCAGGATCTCGAAGAGCGCGTGCATCCGCTCGAAATCGGGGATCAAATATCCGTAGCGCTGCTCGAGCTCCGGCGTGCGCGCCGTGAGGATGGCGTTCACGTCGGTGTACGTCATCCGCTCTTTGGTGCGGATCACCGATTTGTAGATCTTGTGATCGACGAAGCGGCCGCGCGCGTCGATCTCGATCTCGCACGAGAACGTCAGCCGCTCGATCTTCGGATTGAGCGAGCAGATGCCGTTCGACAGCCGCTCCGGCAGCATCGGAATGGCGCGTCCCGGAAAGTAGACCGACGTGCCGCGCTCGAAGGCTTCCGCGTCGAGGGCGCTGCCCTCGGTGACGTAATGAGCGACGTCGGCGATGTGTACGCCGAGGAGATAGTTCCCGTTGCCGAGGATCTGCACGTCGACCGCGTCGTCGAAATCCTTCGCCGTCTCGCCGTCGATGGTGACGATGTTGCGCTCGCGCAGATCGGTGCGCGTGGCGATGACGTCCTGCGGGACTTCCGTAGGGATGGATTCGGCCTCGGCCAGCACCTCGTCCGGAAAATGGTGCGGGATGTGGTGCTTGCGCACGACCACTTCGATGTCGACGCCGGGATCGCCGATGAAGCCGAGGACCTCGACCACGCGGCCGGTGGCGAACTCGGTGGAGCGATCGGGATAGCGATCGATCTCGACGTTCACCATCTCGCCTTCACGCGCGTCGAAGGTGCCGCCTTCCTCGATGAGGATGTCGGTGTCGATGCGCATGTCGAACGGCACGACGTACGGCTGCGGCTCGAGGTGGAAGCGGCCGACCACGGTGCGGTGCGCGCGCCGCAGGATCTCCATCACCTCGCCGTCGATGTACTCGCGGTCGCGGATCTTGCGGCGCTTCGGATTGCGCTTGTCGACGCGGACGACCACCAGGTCGCCGTTCATCGCGCCCTTCATGGAGCGGCGGTCGATGTAGATGTCGGGCTGCCCTTCGCCGCCGAGGACGTTGCCGTGGCCGTCGTTGTAAACCTTGACCGCGCCGGCGTGATAGGGCGTGAACTCGAGCAGCGAGTAGCGCTTGCCGCGCACCGCGATGATGATGCCGTCCTGCTCGAGCTCATCGACGGCGCGGTCGACCTGCTCGCGCGTGACGTCGGGATCTTCGAGACGCTCGAAGATCTCGCGGATGCCGAGCAGGCGATTGCCGCGCTGCCGGAGCAGTTCGATGATCGATTCGTGCAGCGCGGGACGTTCGGGAAGAGAAAGCGAGCGCGCCACGGACGCCGGACCTCAGCGCGAGGTACGCGACGGACGGGCCGGCTTCGACGAGGCGGGCGCGCTCACGCGCTTGTGGGAGACGCGGCGGCGCACCGGACGGACGGATTCGGCGAAGCCGTTGAGCATCGTCTGCGTCCGCAGTTTGTTGTGCAGGGTGTTGCGGTGGACGCCCAGTTTGCGCGAGGCCTGGGTGACGTTGCCCTTGCTGACCGTCATCGCAGCGACGATGTATTTCCCTTCGAAAGCCTCGACCGCCTGTGCCAGTGTGATTCCGTTGCCGATCAATTCGCGAATGATGGCGTTCAAGCGATCGTCGATGCTTACCATTTCAATGTTGACCTCAGTGGTGACGTTGGAGGAGCGAGATTCTACTACTCAAGATTCGAGTGACACGAACAAAAATTTTCTTCCTCGACGGCGCTTGACAAACACGTCGAGTTGCATCGTGAGAAGTGTGACGAGCGTCATCGCGGCGCCTCCGAAAAGTCCCGGCGCACGATAGCTCCAGAGGATCTCGTGATGTCCCGCGGGAACGTCCGCGCCGCGGAAAAGTCCCGAAATCAGGCGTGTTTTCGCACTTTTCCCGTCGATGCGCAACGACCAGCCGGGCCCGTCCTGCTGCGTGAGTACCACCAGCGCGGGATGCGGCGTGTCGACGACGACGCGCGCGCGCGAGGTTCCCAACTCGTACATCACGCCCTGCACCACGCGGCCGCTCGCGTACGACGCCAGCGGCCAGGCGAAGGGGTTCGCGTAGACGTCGACGCCGCCGGCGCGCGCCACGCGCTGCATCGGCGGCGCGAGCGGAAATTTGGTGATGACGAAGCCGGCCGAGAGCGTCGCCAGCGCGTTGAGCGTCGGCCGCTCGAGCAGCGCGCGATGCATGCGCGCGTAACGCTCCGCCACCACCGGCGCCGCAGTGAAGCTGTCGTAGCGATGGTCGTAGAGATTGAGGTAGCCGGAGATCCAGGCGGCGCGATGCCGCGGCTCGATGTTGCCGGCGCGCAGGAACTTCGAGTCGCTCGCCAGCGCCGCGTCGTACGGCACCGGATGAGGATCGAAAGGCGCCGTGCGCAGCAGCGCGCGCGTGTGCCAGACCAGGTCGCCGGCGATGACGCAGACGAGCAGCAGATCAAGCCACCGTTTGTCGGTACGGACGCGGTCCCAACCTGCGGTCATCAGCGCGGCGATGGCGAGCGCGCCGAACGGTACGAGGCGCGACGGATAGCGGAAGAAGGTCACCGGCATCATCAGCAGCAGACGCGGTCCGGCGGCGACGGCGGCGACGGCGATCAGCAGCGCGACCCAGCCGGCGGTGCGGCGGCGGATGCCGAGGAGCGCCAGCGCGGCGACGGCGACGCCGGTGTAGACCACCGGGATGAAGTGCTGGCCGAGGTGCGGGTCGAGCGCGGAAGCGTCGAGCGACGGCGGAATGGCGACGCGCAGCCAGTCGCGCAGCGGCATCGAGTCGCGCAGGATCTGCGCGGCGTCGAGTCCCGCCGCGCGGTCGCTGCCGCGCAGCGAGGCCAGAAACGGGAAAAGCTGAATTGCGGAGATCCCGAAGGCCGCAACTCCGGCCTTCAGCACGTGCGTCTTTCTGCCGATCAGGACGTACAGCAATGCGCCGATCGCGGCGAAGAACGGCTCGCCGCCGAGGAACGCCAGCGCCAGGGCGAAGGCACCGCGCCGCCACGCGCCTTCCGCCGCGCACCAGAGCGCCAGCGGGATCCAGGCGAAGGTGGCCAGGTTGTTGTTGATGTCGAGCAGCGAGAGCACCGGGCCGCTCAGCATCAGCGCGACCGCGCCGGCCATGGCCGCGCCGCGCGAGGCGTTGCGCGCGAAAAAGAGATACGCGCCGCAGCCGAGGAGCGCCACGTGCGCGAAGAGGAACAGCATGTACGCGGTGGCGAACGGCAGGACGACGAACAGCCACGCCGGCGGATAGAAAACGCCGGTCTGCGGATTGGCCAGCCACGGCTCGCCCGAGGCGTTGTACGGATTCCAGAGCGGCAGATACCCGGCGCGCAGCTCCTGCGCCGTGAACCAGCGCAGCGGCTGGAAATAATCAAAGTGATCGCGCAGCGTGAAGACGTGTCCGGTAACGAGCGCCGGCAGGAACAGCATCGCGGCGACGGTGACGACGAGCGCGAGCTCGAAGCGGTGCTGCTTCATTTCGTCTCGCAGAAGTCGCGCACGATGCTCCGCACCAGGTGCACGCCCTCGGCGAAGAAGCGCGCGCGGATGCGCTCGTCGGTGCCGTGCACGCTGTCGGCGTCGTAGTAGTTCACCTTGAACGGCGCGATGCCGTACGCGGTGATGCCGCGCGCGCGGAACCAGCGGCTGTCGGTGGTGCCGGCGCTCACGAGCGGCGCGACCGCGGAGCGCGGCGCCTCGGCGCGCATCGCGCGCGCGATGGCGTCGAACAGCTCGCCGCCATGCGGGCTGTCGGGCACCGGCTCGCCCTGCAGCAGCACTTCAACGGACGCGTTCTCACCGACCGCCTGCCGCACGCGTTGCAGCATCTCGGCGGCGGATGACGAGGGCAGCAGCCGCACGTCGAGATCCGCGATCGCGCGCGGCGGAATGACGTTCACGCTGCTGCCGGCGGCGAGGTGCGTGACGGCGATCGTGTCGTGCAGCAGGTTGCGATAGCCGGGCGGCAGCTCGCGCTCGATGCGCGCGACGTCGAGCGGCTCCCGCAGCAGTGCGAGCGATTTTCCGCGCGCGTCCTTGCGCGCCGCCGATGCCGCCGCCGCGGCGCGCGCCACGCTCGGATCGAGCCGGTACGGCGTGTCGATCGCGGCGACGGCGGTGAGCGCGCGCACGAGCTTCATCGGCGCGCCGCCGCCTTGCTGGGGAACCGCGCCGTGGCCGCCGGCCGCTTCGGCGGTGAGCCGCAGCCAGAGCGGCACTTTCTGCTGCACCTCGATGCCCCAGAAGAGCGCGCGGTCGACGGCGATCTCGTTCGCGCCGCCTTCGTTGATGACGAAGCCGACGTTGCGAAAGAGGTCGGGCTGCTTGTCGAGCAAAGCACGCACGCCGCGCGCGCCGCCGAGCTCCTCGTCGGGCGCGGCCAGAAAAATCACGTCGCGGCGGAGCTTCGCGCCGCGGCGTTTCAGATCGGCCACCGACATCAGCTCGGCGATGGTGAGCGACTTGTCGTCGAGCGCGCCGCGGCCCCAGATGTAGCCGCCGGAGCGCTCGCCGGCGAACGGCGGCTGGGTCCACGCGCTCGCATCGGCGGGCACGACGTCGATGTGGCTGAGCAGCAGCAGCGCCGGCTCGTTCGTGCCCGAGACGAGGCGCGCGTAGACGCCTTGCCGCCGCGCGTCGTCGCCGACGAGCTGCGCGGCGATGCCGTCTTTCGCGAGCAGGTCGCGCAGATAGGCCGCGCCGCTGGTTTCGTTGCCGGGCGGATTGGTGGTGTCGATGCGCAGGTACGCGACGAGCGCGCTCTCCGCCTCGGCATCGACGGGATCGGCGGCGACGCCGTCGGCGCGGCGGCACGCGCCCGAGAGCAGTAGAAGAAGGAGGAGGCCGGCGCGCCGCGCGATCACGCGTTCCCGACGACCGGCCGCGGGATCGTCAACTGCACGGCCGGCACGTCCTCGGGAGCGGCGTGGTACTGCTCGTAGCATCCGCGGCAGCGCGCCTCGTACGAGGAGTCGCCCACTTCGACCTGCGCGTTGCCGCCGGAGAGCCGCTGCGAGTAATGCGCCGCGCCGCGGCAGCGGACGCAGACCGCGTGCATCTTCGAGACTTCCTCGGCGACGGAAAGGAGCGCGGGCATCGGGCCGAACGGCCGGCGCATGTAGTCCTGATCGAGTCCCGCGGCGATGACGCGGATGCCGGCGTCGGCGAGCTGCATGCAGACGTCGACCACGCCGCCGTCGAAGAACTGCACCTCGTCGATGCCCACCACCTGCACGCCGATCTCGACGCGCGCGAGCAGCTCGGCGCTCGTGGCGACGGCGTGCGCCTTGAGGCGGCGGTCGTCGCGCGAGACCACTTCGTCGGTGGCGAAGCGATCGTCGATGAGCGGCTTGAACACCTGCACGCGCTGCCGCGCGATGACGGCGCGCCGCAGCCGCCGGATCAACTCTTCCGATTTTCCGGAGAACATGCCTCCGGCAATGATTTCAATCCAGCCGCCGCGATGACCGTCCAAGGGATGAGGACCTCCGAGAGAAGTTGTTTTCAGGATAACACTCGCGCCAACCGCGCTACACCCTCAACCATCCGCTCATCACTCTCCTTCGCAAACGTCAGCCGCATCGTGTTCGTGCCGCTGCCGTCGATGAAGAATGGCGCGCCGGGGATGTAGGCGACGCCGGCTTTCACGGCATCGGTCACGCGTGCGGCGGTGTCGATGTCGCCGTGCAGCGTCACGAAGGTGAAGAGGCCGCCGGCGGCGCTGGTCCAGGTGGCGCGGCCGGCGAATTCCTGTTCGAGCGCGCCGAGGAGCGTGGCGCGTTTGCCGCGGTAGAAGGCGCGCACGCGCTCGATCTGCGGCGCGAGCTCGCCGGCGGCCACGAGCTCGTCGACGATCGATTGATCGAGCATGGCCGAGCAGAGGTCGGCGGCCTGCTTGGCGATCTCCAGAGTCTCGAGCAGCGGCCGCGGCGCGACGATCCAGCCGCAGCGCAGCCCCGGCGCGAGCACTTTCGAGAACGAGCCGAGGTAGAGCACGCGGCCGCTGGTGTCGCGCGACTTCATCGCCGTCGTGTCGGCATCGTCGACGTAGACGAGCTCCCCGTACGGATCGTCTTCGATGACGAGAAAGTCGAACTCCTCGGCCAGCGCCAGCACCTCGGCGCGCCGCGACTGCTTCATCAGCCGTCCCGACGGATTCTGAAAATTCGGAATGGTGTAGAGCAGCTTGATGCGGCGGCGCGAGGCGAGCTCGCGCAGCGACTCCGGCACGATGCCGTCGTCGTCCTGCGCCACGCCGGCCAGCTCGGCGCTGCGCGCGAAGAACGAGGCGGTGCCGCCGATGTAGGTCGGCAGCTCCACCGCGACGACGTCGCCGGGGTCGAGCAGCGCGTGCGCGATCAGGTCGAGCGCCTGCTGCGAGCCGGTCGTGGTGAGCACGTCGGCGGCGGTGCAGTCGATGCCGCGCGCGCGGCAGATCGCGGCGATCGAGTCGCACAGCCGCGGCAGCCCGCGCGTCGGCCCGTACTGCAGGGCGACCTGCGGACGCTCGCGCACGACGCGCGCGGCCAGCTCGGCGATGCGCGCGGCCGGAAAAGTCTCCGGATTCGGCACGCCGCCGGCGAAGGAGATGATGTTCGGGTCGTTGATCAGTTTCGCGAACGCGCGGATGGCCGAGGGACGGAAGGCGCGCGCATCGCGCGAAAAGTACGAGGCGTACGAGTCCGGCATGAGCGCGCGCAGCATCTCACGGAACGCGCTTGCGGCGGCTCAGCCGCGATCTTCCACCGCCAGCGCGGTGAACGACGCCTGATACCAGCTCGTCACGGCGGCGGAGAAGATCGTGCTGACGATCGACATCACGAGGCGCAGCGGCAGCAGCACCAGCGCCAGCATCGGCGCCTGGCGTCCCATGCCCTGCATCATCCCGGAGAAGAAGTTGACGCTGGCGAACGCCGACGAGAGCGCGATGCTGATCACGATCAGCGCGAGCGCGACCAGCACGTGCCGCGCGAAGTCGCGGCGCACCGCCTGCCAGGCATTGGCGAGCGAGCCGCGCGCGCCTTCGCCGCGCACCGCCCATTCGGCGATGGCGCGCATCAGCACGATGCCGGTGGCGATGGCCAGCAGGAAGAACAGCAGCAGCGCGATGAGGACGCCGATGCAGCCGATGCCGACCAGCGCCGGCTCGACATTCCGGAAGAGGAACATGAGCAGCCCGGTCGCCAGCAGCGGGATCAGCACGATGACCAGCGCCGCGGCCCAGGCGATGTTGTACATCCAGAAGACCGGCCACCACCCTTCCTTCACTCCGGAGATCCATCGATCCATCCGGAAGGCAGCGAAGCGCGACCGCGGCCCGATCGCGCCCGGCCCGGCCGCGCGCTCGGCGTCGGCGAAGATGCGCGCGGCGCCGGCGGCGGTCGCGGCGTAGATCGCCGTGACAATCGTCAGCAGGATGGTCACGCCGACCGCCAGCCACACCAGCAGCATCCACTTCGTGACGAGCCCCTGCAGCAGGCCGCTCCACTGCTCCGGCGACTTCAGGCTGGCCAGCTTCACGCCGACCGAGACGAGGATCGGCACGAGCATCGCCAGGGCGCCGAGGATCGTCACCATGACCATCACGAACGCGGCGCCGACGTGGATGGCGATGAGCTGCCAGTTGGCCAGGGCCGAATCGAAGCCGCGCTTGAGGATCTCGACGACGTCGCGTTTCACAGCGTGTTCCGCCGGTGATCGGTCGCGCCGGTGAACTCGATGCGCTCGGCCATCTCGGCCAGGCGGCTGCGCAGCCGCGTGCCGATGCGCTGCTCGAGCGTCTCTTCCTTCGCGTCGCCGGCGCGATCGTAGTAGTTGGTGGTGAAGATCGTGGCGCGCTCTTCGTTGTAGCGGGTGTTGATGACGTAGTAGAGGATGTCCTGCACGAAGGTGGTCGGCTTCTGCGATCCGAGCTCGTCGAGCACGAGCAGATCGGCTTCGAGCAGAGGCCGCAGCAGCTCCGATTTCGTCGGCACCTGATCGCTGCCGAACGAGGCCTGGATCTCCTGGATGAGGTCCTGGAAATTCGAGAAGAGCACGCGTCCCGGCTTGCCGGCGCGCACGATCTCGATCAGCGCGGCCACGGCCAGATGGGTCTTGCCGACGCCGCAGCCGCCCATCAGCAGCAGCCCTTTTCCTTCCGGCGTGTTCGGCCAGAGGTCGACGAACTCCTGCAGGCGGCGCTTGGCGTTTTTCAGCACCGTCGATTTCTCGCGGAACGTCTCGAGCGTGCAGTGCTCGTAGCGCTTCGGGATGCTGGCGCTGGCCAGCCGCTGCTGGCGGCGCAGCTCACCCTGGCAGCCGCACGCTTCCACGCGCAGCGAGTCGCCCGCCACCGGCACCCATCCGGAGCCGTTGCAGCGCGGACATGTCGACGCGGGTGCGGAGACCTGGATCATGGACCGGCCGAGTTTAGCATCTATACTTTTCGCTCTTCCCGATGCAGTCGCTCGTCTCGTACTTCGCGCAGCGCGCCGACGCGGCCACGTTCCTCCTGACCCATGACATGGAGCGGACGCTGCGCGAGCTCTTCACCCGGCCGGAGTCGCTGCTGCCTGCCCCGGCAAAGATTTTTCCGGCCGACGAGACGCAGCCGCCGCTGCTCGGCTTCGCGGTCGGCGAGTCGCCGGTGATGCGCGACCTGGCCGAGAAGCTGGAGCGCTGGCTGGCCGATGAGATCGCATGGCAGGTCAATCGCGCCGCGGAGCTGAAAGAGCGCGCGCAGCTCGCCTTCGCGACCTACATCAACGCGCTGATGAAGACGGCCGAGAACGCGCTGCTGTCGAATCTCGTCGCCGACTATCACGGCGTCTTCTGGCTCGCGCATTCGATCGATCTGTCGAAGCAGTTCTGCGCGATTCCGCGCCGCGTCAGCGCCATCGACACGCAGGCCGGCCGCGCCCTCGGCGACACGCTCAAGTACCGCATCGCCGGACGCTGGATCAGCGAGACGCGCGAGCAGATGACGCAGCTCGTCGCGCGCGTCGCGCCGGTGCTCGAAGGCGAAGAGCAGCGCGGCCTGCAGTTCCTCCGGCTGCTGCAGGACGATGTGCTGATCCTCACCGAGGAGTTCATCGGGCCCGATCTGCGCGAGCTGCGCTCGTTTGTAAACGGCTATTTACGCCGCGACTTTCAGGCGTTCCGCGATGCCTTCGAGCGGCTGCGCACCGTTGCCAACGAACTGGTGCAGCGCGAGCGGCCGTTCCGCGCGGCGCTGCCGCTCTTCGGCGCGAATCCCGATCAGGGCGTGACGCTGGCGCTGCTGCTCGATCCGCGCTTCGAGGCGTTTCTGTTCGAGCAGCCGGCGGCGCAGAACGCGGTCTCGCGCGAGGAGCGCGAGCAGTGGTACCTCGTCGCGCGGCGGCTGCGCGAGTTCGCGGTGCTGCATCAACTGCGGCGCGGCATCGTCTGG
The DNA here is from genome assembly GCA_036389275.1 of Thermoanaerobaculia bacterium. GTDB lineage: Bacteria > Acidobacteriota > Thermoanaerobaculia > Gp7-AA8 > Gp7-AA8 > QHVT01. The sequence continues at coordinate 5,047 of DASVQE010000076.1, read as the reverse complement.
ATGGCCATGCTGCAGGACGGGCAGATCGTCTCCGCCGACCGCCGCAACGAGACGAAGTACTCGCGCTCGACGCGCCCGATGGATTTCGGCCGTCCCGGCGTGGTCGACCCGATGGTGCACCGCTTCGGGATGATCTACGACATCTCCTCCTTCTCCGAGACCCTCGGCAATATCCGCCGCGGCGGCGGAAAGGAAGAGATCCGCTCGTATCGTCAGATGCTGCTCTTCCAGCGCCGCCTCGACACGATCGCGCAGCGGCACCTGCTGCAGTTCGAGAAGTTCCTCGGCGACGGCGCGTTCTACACCACGCGCCGCGCGCTGCGCCTCGTGCGCGCGGCCACCGAGATCCAGCGCTTCTACTCCGAGATGAAGCGCAAGGGCTTCGCCTTCAACAAAGGGCTGCGCATCGCCCTCAACTACGGCTACTACCGGCTGCTGCCGATGAAAGCGTCGGCCGAGGGTGAGCGCATCACCGAGTTCTACGGCCTCGGCATCGTCGAGCTCTCGCGGCTGACCACCGGCAAGGCCACCAAGGACATCGAGGAGTTCTCGTCGTTCCTCGTCGCGCACGGCTACGAAGAGGCGAAGGTGCAGCAGTTCTTCGCGCCGCTGGCGCACGGCGTCGACGTCACCGACAAAGCGCAGCACGCGCGCGAGTTCTACGCGTACCTCGACGCGAACGGGCATCTGGTCAACGAAGGCATCGTCACTTCGACGGCGCTGCTGCAGGAGCTCTCGAACGAGCTCGGGAGCGAAGCGCAGCAGCTCTATCGATTGCGCGCACCGTGGGGCAACTACATCGCCTTCGAGCCGGCGGTGAGCGGCGTCGAGATGCTCGGCATCCGCCTGCTCGGCATGGTGCCGCTGAAAGGCCTGGGCAAAGTGGAGATCGGCGAGATCGTGCCGTTCGCCGCCGGCGAAGCCGCCGAGATTCTGCCGATCGACGCCGCCGAGCCGCTGGTGACGCTGCTGCGCCACGACTTTCATCTGCAGCAGGAGCTGACCTCGTCCGGCGCGTGGCGCGCGGCCTCGCTCGAGACCACCACCAGCGAGCGCGCCATCAGCAGCGAGATCGTGATCTGCGTGAAGAGCTGGCCGGGCGACAACGACGATGAGGTGCTGATCGGCGAATGGGACCCGCGCTCGGACGACGTGCGCCGCCCGTTGCGTCTCCCGCGCGGCGACTTTCAACGCCTCTTCTCGCTCAAAGGCGTGCTCAACGCCGACCTGCTCGCCGGCAAAAAAGAGAGCGTGCGCGAAATGTACGAACGGCTCTCCATGAAAACGCTCGCACCCGATACGACGCTCGCGCCCTACCGCGGCGGCGAATACGACGCGTACATTCTTGGGGAGGTTGTGGAGAAGTTGTAGGGCTGGGCAGAGTAAAATAACCTCGCTCATGCGCGTCGACTACGAGAAACGGGAGATCGTCTGTTCGGTGGGCGATCTCGTGCATGAGTCGACGTACCGGCGCATCGGCGTCGAGCGCGGCGACGGCTTTCGGCGCATGTGGATCGGGCAGGACATCCACACGCGTCGCGCGGAGCAGCGCACCGGCGAGGACCCGCACTACCGCGCCGAGGTGCATTGCGTGCACCGCACCACCGTCGGCGGCTGGAGCATCACCATCACCGGCCGCATCGACGGACTGTCGGTCGATCGCGAGGCAAAGCGGGTGTCGATCGAGGAAGTGAAATCGATCCACTTCGACCTCGAGCTCGAAGCGCTCTATCGCTCCGAGAAGATGCAGCGGCATCTGTATCAATTACTGCTATACGCCTTTTTTCTGTCGAGCCAGCCCGACTTCGAAGGCTTCGAGTTCGCGCCGCAACTCGTGCTGATCGACCTCGTCTCCGGCGAGACAAAGCTGGTCGACACCGAGTTCGATCGCGACCGCGTCGCCGCCACGCTGCAGGCCAGTCTCGCCAAGCTGATCGAGGAGCTCGACGCCGCGGCGGCGCTGCGCGTGGCCAAGCGCGCCTTCGCCGACTCGCTGCAGTTCCCGTTCGACTTCATGCGTCCCGGCCAGGACGAGATGGTCTCCGCCGTCGCCCGCGCGGTGTGGCAGCGCGAGGCGCTGCTGATCTCCGCGCCGACCGGCATCGGCAAGACCATGGCCGTGCTCTACCCGGCCGTGCGGCAGTCGCTCAAGCTCGGTAAGAAACTCTTCTTCCTCACCTCGAAAACGTTGCAACAGGACGCGGCGGTGCAGGCGCTCGACCGCCTCAACGACGGCTCGTTCCGCGTGCTGCGCATCCGCAGCAAGCAGAAGATGTGCGCGCACTCGGAGATGATCTGCCACGAGGATTTCTGTCCGTTCGCGGCGCGCTACTCCGAGAAGATGCAGAAGAGCGGGCTGCTCTCGCACATCACCACGTCGATGAGCTACTACGACCCCGACCTCACCTTCGAGCTGTCGAAGTCGACCGAGGTCTGCCCGTTCGAGGTCTCGCTCGAGCTGATCGACCAGGCGGACGTGATCGTCTGCGACTACAACTACATCTTCGATCCCTACGTCGGCTTGAAGGCGTACTCGCAGGAGCACGACTACGGCGACTGCGTGCTGGTCGTGGACGAGGCGCACAACCTGGTCGACCGCGGCCGCGGCTACTACTCGCCCGAGTTGCACGAGCAGCAGTTCGACGAGATCAAGCGGCTGATGATGAGCCGCAACTGCTGGATCGACGGATGGGAAGAGCTGCTCGAAGTGCTGCGCTCGCACTTTCACGAGCTGGCCGAGGTGCTCGAAGGCGAGATCCGGCAGTCGCTGTGCGAGCCGAGCCGCGAGCTGTTCCTCGAGCAGCGCGTGGAATGGGAGCGGATCCTGCTCGAGTACATCGGCTGGAAGATCGACAACCGCATCGCCGAGGAAGACGATCCGCTGATCGACTTCTACTTCAAGCTGGTGAAGTTCACGAACCTGCTGGCCGAGGATGGCGACGAGTTCGCGCATCTGGTCGAGCGGACCAACGACGGCATCAAGCTGAAGATTTTCTGCAAGGACCCGTCGCGCTTCCTCGGCAAGATCTTCGACTCCGCGCATGCGACCGTGGCGCTGTCGGCGACGCTCGAGCCGTTCGACTTTTACCGCAAGACCCTCGGCTTTCCGCGCGATCGCACCGACGAGCTCTCGCTCCGCTCGCCGTTCCCGAAATCGAATCGCAAGATCGTGGTCGTGCCGGAAGTCGACACCACGTACAAGCGCCGCGCCGATCACTACGAGAAGATCGCCCTGACCGTGGCCGACATCGCCGACGCCGGCGACGGCAACTTCCTGGCGCTCTTTCCGAGCTACGCCTTCCTGCGCGAAGTGGCCGAGCGGATGCCGCCCATCACCAAGCGGGTGATGGTGCAGCGCACCGACATGAGCGACTACGAGCGCAACGCCATCCTCGACATCCTGCGCGAGCGGCGTCACAAGGGAAACCTGATCCTGGCCGTCTCCGGCGGCATGTACGCCGAAGGGATCGACTATCAGGGCGACATGCTCTCGGGCGTGATGGTGGTCGGGCCGGCGCTGCCGCAGGTGAGCTTCGAGCAGGAGCTGCTCAAGCATTACTACGACGAGCAGTACGGCGCAGGGTTCGAGTTCGCGTACCTGATTCCGGGGATGACGCGCGTGGTGCAGTCGGCGGGCCGCGTGATCCGCAGCGAGCGCGACGTCGGCGTGATCGCGCTGCTGTGCAAGCGCTTCACGCAGGAGAGCTACACGCGCTACTTCCCGTCCGACTGGTACGAGGAGTCGCCGCGCGAGCTGGTCTCGCGCAAGGCCGCCAGCGACATCCGCTCGTTCTTCGAAGCGAAAGCGACCACGCCGCAGTTGAGGATCGTGTTTTGAGAATTGCCTTCGCCGTCTTGCTCCTCGCCGCCTGCGCTGCTTCCGATCCGCAACCGATCGCCGCTCCCGAATGGGACGCCATGCCCGGCGGCGTGGTCGACGCGCTCTGCCAGCGGCTGCAGGCCGAAGGGATCGCCAGCGGCGCGCCGATCGCGGTGGTGAAGACGACGCAGCCGATCGTGTCGATGCCGGCGCTGGTGGCGCTGTCGGCGACGTCGAAGCGGCGCGCCAGCGCGGAGCGTGCCGCGGAGGCTTTGCGTCAGACGCAAAAGGCGCTGCCGCTGGAGTTGAGCGGCTCGTGCGCCTGGCAGCCGCTCGACCGCCTCGATCCGCAGCACGATTTCGACCTGATGGCCGTCGAGCTTTCCGCGCCGATGGTGAATCCGTTCGAGCCGCGCGAGGCGGGTCTCTTCGCCCGCGTTTCCCTCGGCGGGCAGCATCCCTCGTGGTACTGGATCTCGCTCGTGCCGCGCGGCGGCGGCTGGGTGGTCGGCTCGATCGGCGCACTCGCCGTATAACCATTTTTGGTGCACGTAAGAAGCGTGTTTGCAGCGAATTAGATCGCGCGCCGGCAGGCACGAATCTTTCAATCGAGGAGAGCGGGAACGCTCAGCAATGTCACACCAAAATCGAAACGAATCGTGGGTCTCGCGAGTGCTCATCGCGGACGATGACCAGGCTATCCGCCAGCTCGTCTGCACCATCGTCCAGCGTGAAGGGCTCGAGGTCGATTGCGTCGCCGACGGGCAGGAAGCGATCGAGCAGCTCTCGCAGCACAGTTACGCCGTGATCCTTCTCGATCTGATGATGCCGCGCCTCGATGGCTTCGGGGTCATCGAGTATCTGAAGGAGCATCCGCCCGCTTTCAAGCCGGTGATCCTGGTCATCACCGCGTACGCCGACCAGAAGTTCAAGGAGGTCGACCCGAACGTGGTGTCGGGCGTGCTCCGCAAGCCGTTCGAGGTGGCCGATCTCGGCAATCTGGTGCGGCTGTGCGTGCATGGGTACGACTCGCAGACGCGGCAGGAGCTGATGAGCTCCCACGACCGCGGCATGCGCGACCTCGCCTCGCACCTGCCGCAGATCGCGGACCGCGGCAACGGCGCGCACTGACTTCGGTCGGTGAATGGGGACGACCAGGGGCCTCCGGCGGCCGGGGCCACGGGCCCCGGACCCCGTCTGTTGGCCTAGCCTCCGCGACACTGCCTT
>DASVQE010000075.1:0-12923 GCA_036389275.1 Thermoanaerobaculia bacterium | reverse complement strand
CCGCGGCGACGGTCTGCACGCAGTTGGCGGACCACTGCCCCGGCACCGCGGCCACGGTCTGCACGCGCTACGGTCCGCACTGCCCGAATGCGTCGTGGGTGGACGCATGCCCGACGCGGCTCTGCAACGCGCCCGGCGCGTGGCCGACGCCGCAGACGCGTTGCTTCATCTGTCCGCCGCGGCCGGAAGTGAACACGTTTTTCCCGTGCACGCGCTTCAACTGTGTCACTCACTTCTGTGCGTAAGCGAGGCGCATGAACCGGAACGATCTGGTCCACTACCTCATCGAGCGCGGTCTTCTCGACCGGCGCGCGGTCGTCGACGGCGACGTGATGGTCGTCGAGGGCGCGCGCCGGCATCACAACTACTCGGTGGTCCGCCGCAACGGCGCCGGCCTGTTCGTCAAGCAGATGCAGCCGGACCAGCCGTTCTCCGCGCAGACGCTGCAGAAGGAAGCGGCCTGCTACGCGATCATGGAATCCGATCCGGCGCTCGAGCCGATTCACGCGCTGATGCCGCGCTTCCGCTCGTACGATCCCGACCGCCACATCCTGGTGATGGAGCTGATCGGCGGCGGCGAGAATCTCAGCGAGCTGCACCGCCGCCGCAATGAGTTCCCCGAGGATCTGGCGCGCGGCGTCGGCGAGCTCCTGGCGCGCTACCACGACGTCTCCGCGCGCGAGCTGCTGCCGCGCGCGAACGCGGCCATCTTCAGCGGGCAGCCGCCGTGGATCCTCTCGTTCCACCTCGTGCCGCGCGGCTCGCTGCAGAACCTGAGCGCGGCGAACGGGCAGTTCATCGAGATCCTGCAGCGCTATCCCGACTTCGCGCAGTCGCTCGACCGCATCCGCAACGGCTGGCGGCGCAATGCGCTCATGCACGGCGACATGAAGTTCGAGAACCTGGTCGTGCGCGAGGACGGCTCGATGGCCGTGGTCGACTGGGAGCTGGCCGACGCCGGCGACTCTGCCTGGGACGTCGGCTCGATCCTTCAGGCGTATCTCACCTGGTGGATCGCCACGCTGCAGCGCGTGCCGTCGGACGGCGACGCCGGCGACGGCGCGCAGTATCCGCTCGAGCGCATCCAGCCGGCCATGCGCGCGTTCTGGGATGCGTACGCGACCGCGCGCGGCATCGAGCCGCACGCCGCCGGCGCGGAGCTCGAGCGCGCCGTCAGCTACGCCGGCGCGCGCATGCTGCAGACGGTCTACGAGTCGATGGCCTGGGCGCCCGCGCTCACGCCGCAGGCGGTGTGGCAGGTGCAGGCGTGCATCAACATTCTGAAGGAGCCGCGCGCCGCCGCCGTCGATCTCCTCGGATTCGAGGCAGGTGTGCATGTCTGACGATCTCCGCCGCCTGCTCCGCGCGGTCGCGATCCGCTCGCCGATGGAGTACGAGCTCGCCGGCCGCACGTTCAAGGTCGCACCGTTCGGCGCCGGCACGCAGTGGGGCGTCTGGCAGAGCGCGCAGCCGCCGCTCGTCGGCGATCTGCAGATGCGCATCTACGACGAGGCCTACTGCCGTCCGCTCGGCACGCGCACCGAGCCGCCGCTGCAGCCTGGCGCGAGTCTGATCGAGCCGCTCTCCGCCGCGAACGCGGGCCGCGACCGTTGGGAGCGCGACTGGATCGCGGTGCAGGTGATGCCGGACGGTCACGTCATGGCGCGCCGCGGCGAGCTGTCGAACCTCTTCGCGCCCGGCGAGTACGCGACGCCCGGCCGCACGCCGCCCGCGCCCGGCGCGCCGCTGAACGTGCTCTTCGCGCGCGAGTCGCGCACGCAGCAGCCGGGCTTCTACATCGTCAACGGCGAGACCCCGGCGCCGAGCGGTTCGGAGAGCCGCATGACGCGCATCTACTGGCACATCGCCGAAGAGGCGGCGGTGCCGCTCACGCGCGCCGTGTCGACGCTGCTCAATCGCTTCGAGGTGCCGTTCCGCTTCAAGACGCTCTCGCACAGCGGCGCCTACACGCGCGCCGACGCGGCGGTGCTCTTCTTCGCCGCCCGCTACTACCAGATCGTGGCGCGGGTGGTGCCGTCGATCGGCGCGGAGATCCGCGCGTGGCTGCGGCCGGAGGTGCCGCTGCTCGCGAGGAAGCTGTTCGACGGAATCGGCCTGGCCGAGGATCCGGCGAATGGGGAGAGCTTCGGCATGAACCGCACGCGGCTGATCGCGCAGGCGATCTGGGACGCCTACGCGCGCGGCATGCAGAGCGAGGAATCGCGGATGCAGGAGCTGGCCATCCAGTTCCAGCGCAACGGTCTCTCGCTCGAGCATCCGCACCTGCGCGCGGCGAGCGCGGAGATTTACGAGGAGGTCGCATGAGCGCGCTGCCGCACGACGCCGCGACGGCCGATCCGCGCGAGCGTTTTCTCGACGTGGCCTGGTCGATCGGCGCGCGGCTCTGCCGCGACGCGATCTGGGACGGCGATCGCTGCAACTGGCTCGGCGACTCGATGGAGGCGTACGGCGGCGAGTGGAAGGTGGCGCACAAGTCGTTCGGTCCGGAGCTCTACTCCGGCACGATCGGCATCGCGCTCTTCCTCGCCTCGCTGCACCGGATGCGTCCCGATCCGCTGCTCGCCACGACCGCGCGCGGCGCGGCGCGGCAGTCGCTCTCGCGCGCCGACGACGTGCCGCCTCCGCTGCGTCACGCGCTCTACAGCGGCTGGAGCGGCATGGCCTTCGCGCTGCTCGAGATCGCGCGGCTGCTCGACGATCGCGCCATGCGCCGCGACGCACTGCGCCTCGCCGCCGGTGTGCGCGCCGCCTCACTCGATCCGCTTTCTCTCGACGTGATCAGCGGCGCCGCCGGCGCCATCCTTGGGCTGCTCGCCATCGACCACCGCCTCGGCGAGCACCGCCATCTTCACGAGGCCACGCGCTTCGGCGAGCACCTGCTCGCACAGGCGCACCGCGACGGCGAGGCGTGGTCTTGGACCACCATGCCGCCGATGGGCGCGGCGGCGCAGAAAGATCTCAACGGCTTCTCGCACGGCGCCGCCGGCATCGCCCTGGCGCTGGCCGAGCTCTTCGCGCGCACGGGCGATTCCCGATGGATGGAAGGCGCGAAGGGTGGATTCGCGTACGAACGGCAGTCCTTCTCTCCGGAACAGCAGAACTGGCCGGACTTCCGTTCCTTCGCCTCGCCGAATCCGCGGCAGCCCGGCTACTCGACGGCCTGGTGCCACGGCGCGCCGGGCATCGGTCTCTCGCGCGTGCGCGCTTTCGAGCTGACGCGCGACGAGACGCTGCGGCGCGAGGCGGAGGCGGCCATCGCCGGCACGTACCGGCCGCTCACCGTCGCCACGCAGGCCGACAATTTCTCGCTCTGCCACGGCCTGGCCGGAAACGCGGAGCTCTTCCTCGTCGCCGCGGACGCCTTCGGCGACGAGCGCTATCGCGCCGCCGCGGAGCTGGTCGGAGACCGCGGCATTCACGCCGTGCACGCGCCGCGCAACCCCTGGCCGTGCGGCGTGATGTCGGGCGGCGAGACGCCGAACCTCCTGCTCGGCACCGCCGGCATCGGCTACTTCTATCTCCGCCTCTACGACTCGCGCGCCGTGCCTTCGGTGCTGCTGGTGACGTAGCGCTGCGGTACCATCAGCGCATCCCGTGAGTATCGAAGACGCGCTGGCTCATCACGACCTGCAAGGTGCGTTGCAGGAGAGCGCCAAGCTGCTGCCTTCCAGCGGCGCGGCGGCTCTTCTGCGCCACGCGAAGATCCTGCGGCTCGCGGAGAACTTCGCCGCGCCGAAGCCGTTCATCGACCAGGCTCGCGCCGCCGACCCGGCTGGCGCGGACCTCGAAGAGGCGGAGTGGTGGGTGGCGCGCGGCTACTACGGCCGTGCCGACGCGCTCGCGGCGCGGCACCGGGAAACGGAGACCGGCGCGCGCGTGCTCGTGTACGGCTTGCGCTTCCGCGAGCGGCATCACGCCGCGCTGGCGCTGGTCGACCAAGCGCTGGTGCGCCATCCGGAGAGCGTCGCGCTGCAGGCGGAGCGCGGAGCGATTCTCTCGACGAGAGGCTTCGCACAGCGGAACGCCGCCGAAGGGTGGACGATCCTGACGCAGGTGCTGCAGCGCGATCCGTTCAATCAGACGGCGATGTTCGCGCTCGCGGCGAACTTCGGCGACCGCGCCGCGGAGGTCGAACCGCTGCTCGCCGCGTTGCTCGCGAAAACGCGGCCGGGCGATTTCCTGGTGCAGTCGGCGATTGCGCTGTTCCTCACGCGCACGGGCAAGCCGGAGCAGGCGCTCGACGCGGTCGAGCTGGCCGTGAAGGACCACGACCGCTCGCAGTGGCCGTGGTTGCGCGGCATCGAGGCGCTGCAAAAATGCGGCGAGACGGAGCTCGCCGATGCCGCCGCGGAGCTCGCCGCGCAGACGGTTCCGGAGAGCGCGCGCGTGCTGCGCCGCTACGCGACGCGCGCCGTGGAGCTTGGGCATCTCGACCGCGCCGAAGCGGCAGTCAGGAAGCTCGAGTCCGAAGAGCGGGACATGTTCGAGCTCAAGCAGCTCGAGCTCGACATCGCCCGCCGCAAGGGCGACTTCACCGCGGCGCGCACGCTCGCCGCGACGTACCGCCCGTTCGCCGCGGATTCAGCGTCGCTCGGACGCAGCGTGATCGACGCGTTCATGTGCGTACGCGAGTTCGCGAACGCGCGCGAGGTTGCGTGCGAGAGCGGCGAGCAGACCGCACTGCTCTGGAACTATCGGATCATCATCGACATCGCCGAGGGCGAGTACGAGGCGGCGTTGAAAACGGCGACGGAAGCCGAAGCGGCGTTCCCGGACGAGCCGGAGATCCTCGCCCTGAAAGCGTGGCTGCTCGCGAACGACGACCGCTACGAGGAGTCGGAGCGCGTGATCGCGCAGGCCATCGAACGGTCGCCCGCGTCGTCCTACCCCGAGATCGTGCAGTCGGAGATTCTCCTGTTCCGCGGCGAGATCGATGCCGCGACCAGACTCGCCGAAGGTCTCCTGAACCTCCATCCCGACCGGCTCGATCTGCGCCATACCGTGGCCGAATGCGCAATCCGCCAGAAGAAACCGGAGCGAGCGGTGGAGGTGCTCGACGAGGCGCTGCGGCTCGACCGCTCCGACACCGTGGCCGCGCAGATGAAGGCCATCGCGCAGTACAAGGTTCCCGACGTCGACGCCGCCTTCGTGACGCTCGAAGAGGCGCTGGCGCGTTTCACCGACAGCCCCGGACTGCGCGGCTGCCGCGGCTATCTGCGCCTGAAAGAAGACGACGTGCGCGGCGCGACGGACGATTTCCACTGGTCGCGCGAGAACGCGCGCGCGGCAGTGATGGCCAAGACCGGCCTCGGCGCGATCGCGCAGCGGCGGCGCGATCTCCATTACGCGCGGTTCTACTACGCGGAAGCGCTCGAGGCGCAGCCGGCAGCGGTCGAGGCGATGATGAATCTTGCCTGGAGCTACGCAGCCGGCAACACGGTGCGCGAATGGAACGAGGCCGAGCAGCTCTGCACGCGCGCAAGCGTGCACCACCCGCGCGACGCCCGCGTCCTCGGCGTACGCGGCGTCGTCGCCTGGAAGCGCGGCGAGCGGCGGAAGGCGCTGCGGCTGCTGGAGGCGTCGTCGGCGGCGGCGAAGGATGACGTCGATCTGATCGTGAATTACGGCGCGACGCTCCGGCGCGCCGGGCGTCTCGAAGAGAGCGAGAAGGAGCTCACCACTGCGGTCGACGCGCATCCCGAACATGCCCGCGCACGCATCGAGCTGGCGGCGGTGCTGCTGAAGCTCGGCAAGACGGACGACGCCCGCAAGCACGCGCAGCAGGCGGCGGATCGCAATCCCGGCAGCGCCGCCGCTGCGCGGATCCTGGCGGCGATCCGTTTCAGCGCGAGCGACACTGCCGGCGCGGAGCTGCAGTTGCGGCGGGCGCTGGCCGAATGCGACGCGTCCGAGCTGCTCGAAGTGCGGCTCGAGCTCGCGCGGCTGCTGCTGACGACGGGCGATGCGTCGGCGGCGGAGGCGCGGCTGCGCGAGGCGCTCGACCACATCGCCGCCGTCGTGGGCGAACAGCCGCAGCACGGCGACGCGCTATTGCTCCTGGCTTGGGCGGAGCTCAAGCGGCAGCGTCCCGGGGCGGCGCTGCGCGCGCTCGCGGCGATCACCGATTCGCGCCTGCAGGGCTACGTCACGTCGCTGCGGAACGCGGCGAAGGAGCAGCAGTCGCGCCTGTCGGTGACGGTGAATCCGCGACTGCAATGGGTGCTCGCGGCGGCGATGATGGTGCAGATCATCATTCTGTGGGTCACGCATCTCTCTAACCCGAGCATCATCGGCGGTACGGCATTCGCCGCGCTCCTGCCGCTGCTGATCGTGTTGCTCATGCTCACGTTCCTCCTGCCGCGCATCACGCAGCTCAAGCTCGGCTCGCAACTCGAGGCGTCGATGACGCTGCCGCCGCAGGAGATCCGCTTCGACGCGCTGGTCACGCCGATGGCGGAATTCGACCTGCAGCCGGCGCTCGAGCCGCTCATCGGACCGCTCGCCTACGACACCTGATGGCGGCGAATATTGACGCTCCGGGAGCGGTTCACTACACTCGCTCACCCTTCGAGGGCGACGTAGCCAAGTGGTAAGGCAGAGGTCTGCAAAACCTTTATTCGCCGGTTCGATTCCGGCCGTCGCCTCCATCAACACTCCTCCGAAATTCGCGTTCCGTCCCACCGTCGAATCGCACGGCTGGTATCGCCTCGCGCCCTTTCGCTGGTCGCGCGACGAGGCGGTGCTCCGACGGATGGAAGCGCTGCCCGAAGGCGTGGTCGAATTGGAGATCACGCACGCGAAGAACGCGCTGACGATTCGCGGCGCGGCAGCATCCGACGAGCTGCAGCGGCGCATCGCGCGCATGTTCCAGCTCGAGGTGGATCTCACCGAGTTCCTCGCGCTGGCGCGAAAGCAGGAGTCGCACGCGTGGGTCGAACGCTCCGGCTTCGGCCGGCTGCTCTGCGGCGCGACGGTGTGGGAAGACGCGGTGAAGATCATCGCCACGACGAACACCACGTGGGCGCAGACGGTGCGCATGGTCGAGCTGCTCGTCGCCAAGTGCGGGCGGCGCGGCGCGTTTCCGGCTCCGCGCGAGGTGCTCCGTTTCTCCGAGGAGGAGCTGCAGCGCGACTGCCGCCTCGGCTATCGAGCAAAGTCGATCCATGCGCTGGCGCGCGGCATCGCCGACGGCACGGTCGAGCTCGAGTCGATGGGCGACCGCGCGCTATCGACCGAGGAGTCGTTCCGGCGCTACCTCACTCTGCCCGGCATCGGCCCGTACGGCGCGGCGCATCTGCTGGCGATGGACGGCCGCCACGACTTCATCGCCGTCGACACGGAGTTCCGCCGCTTCGTGCGCGAGCGCTATCACGGCGGGCGCAAAGTGAGCGACGCCACGATGCTGCGCCGCTACGCGAAATGGGGCCGCTGGAAGTACCTCGCCTACTGGTCGGAATCGTGGAGCGGCGTGGCCGAGGCTTTGCAGCAGCCGCAGCCGGACGGGGGCAAACAGTCTACGCCGCTGTAACGCGAATCGGAATATTGACCGCGGAGCGCCCCGTTTGGATAATCGTTTCGAGCACGTAAATATAAGCTGCTTATTCGTCAATACTTTACGTGCATCTTTCTGGGAGAGCGCGTGGACGAAAAGATCAAGCAGCTACTTCAAGAGCTCGGCACCGCGATCAACGACTCGATCTCCAGCTCCGAGGACGTGAACCGTCACATCCAGCGGATTCGCGACGAAGGCTACGACCTCTACGTCGTGCTCGACGCCACCATCGGCCTCAACAAGCAGGATGCGGACGAAGCGGTGGAGCCGGCCACGATCGAGCCGCCGCGCGAAGTGCAGTTCCGCATCAACGTCAACGACCTGGCGCTGCTCCGCGCCCTCGGCATCGATCCGACCCGCAAGGTGCGGTCGGCCCGGCGCGTCTCGCCGCTGGCGCAGGCCAATGACGAATGATGCCGGCGAACGGCTGAATCTCTACGACTTCGCGCCGCGCGAGCTGGAGTCGCGGCTGGCGGCGCTGGTCGCGCCGAAGTTCCGCGTCCGCCAGGTGGAAGAGTGGCTGCACGTGCGCGGCGTCGACTCCTTCGAGGCGATGACGAACATCCCGAAGGACGTGCGCGCGGCGCTGGCCGAGCGCTTCACGCTGACGTTCCCGGAGGTGCTGACGCGCACCGTGCCGGCCGCCGACGGCAGCCAGAAGTATCTCTTCCGCCTCGCCGACGGGCAGCGCATCGAGTCGGTGTTCATGCCGATGGGTGAGCGCGCGAGTATCTGTCTGTCTTCCCAAGCCGGCTGCGCGGTGGGCTGCACGTTCTGCGTGACCGGCTTCTTCGGCGCCGGCCGCAATCTCACGCCTGCGGAGATGCTCGGACAGTTCTTCACGATCGTCCGCGAGAAGCAGTTGTCGATGGAGCAGACGAACGTCGTCTTCATGGGGATGGGCGAGCCGCTGCTGAATTTCGAGCATCTGGTGACGACGCTGGAGGTGCTCTATCGCAACCTCGCGCCGCGGCGCGTGACGGTGTCGACCTCCGGCATCATCCCCGGCATCGAGCAGCTCGCGGCGATGGAGCGGCGGCCGAACCTGGCCATCTCCGTCAACGCGCCCGACCGCAAGCGGCGCGAGGAGATCATGCCGATCACCTCGAAGTATCCGCTCGACGAGTTGATGGAATCGCTGCGCCGCTTCCCGGTGGAGAAAGGGCGCGACATCACCATCGAGTACGTGCTGCTGGCCGGCTACAACGACGCGCCGGCGGATGCGATGGCGCTGGCGCGGCTGATCCGCGGCATCCCGGCGAAGGTGAACGCGATCCCGTTCAACGAGGATGCGAATCTGCCCGATTGGATGCGCCGCCCGACCGACCGCGCCATCGACCGCTTCGTCGACACGCTCGTGCGCAACGGTGTGCGCGTGACGGTGCGCCGCTCGAAAGGGCGCGACATCGCCGCGGCGTGCGGCCAGTTGCGCGGGAAAGAGATCGCGAAGAGCCGCGCTACCGGCGGAGTCGCACGGCCTCCGCGTACAGCATCGGAACCGTCATCGTCAGCGGCGCGGCGTCATTGAGCCGCCGCTCGATCGCGTTCCAGATTTCCGCGTCCTCCGTCACTCCGCGCCACCCATCGAGGAAGAACTGCACGAGTGAGTGCCGCAGCATCGCGGTGCCGTCGGCGAAGTGCATGGTGAACGCATCCTCGAACGTACGCGACAGGTTGAAGCCGGCGTCGGTGAGCAGCGCTTCGACGCTGGCACGCGTGCCGCGATGCGCTTCCTGCGCGTCGAGTTTCGCCAGCAGCTCCGCATCGCCGCGCAGCACGTCGCGAAAGATCGCGTAAAACTCGGCGTAGTGGCCGGTGAGGTTCGTGGTGAGGACGATGCGCGCGCCGCGGCGCGCCACGCGGAAGCATTCGCGCGCGGCGGCGGCGGGATCGGCGAAGTTGTTGATGCCGAGGTTCGAGGTGATGAGGTCGAAGGAGCCATCGGCGAACGGCATCGACGCGGCGTCCGCTTCGTGCAGCGTCACGTTGGTGAGGCCGTAGTAGTCCGCTTTCCGCTTCGCGCGCGCGATCGCCTCCGGCCAGATGTCGACGCCGGTGAAGCGCGACGACGGGCCGTGCACGTGAGCGAGCTCGAAGAGCGGAAAGCCGGTGGCGCAGGCGACGTCGAGGACGTCGAGCTCGCGGCGCAGCTCGAGATGTTCGAAGAGCAGCGCGCCGAAGCGCGCGCTCCAGAAGGAGGTCTCGTCGTACGCGTCGTCGGCGAATCGCGGATGCAGTTTCATGCGAGCGCGAAGGCGCGCAGCGGCGTGTGGACGGCGCCTTTCGGATCGAGCCGGCTCGAGTAGAGCGTGACCTGTTCGACGGCGAACGGCGTCGAGGCGTAGTCGCGCAGCGATTTCGCGAATAGATCGATCGACGCCGGCGGCCAGCGGTCGCGCATGCGCATCATCGTCAGGTGCGGCTTGAAGTCGCCGCCGTCGAGCGCGACGCCATGGCGCGTGACCACCTCGCGCACCGCGCGGGCGACGTCGACGAAGCCTTCCTCCGGATCGAGCCCGACCCAGCCGACCCGCGCGTGTCGCGGATGGGGAAAGAAGCCGGCCGCGCGCAGCCGAGCCTCGAACCTCGGCAGCGCGCCGAGTGCCGACGTGAGCGGCGCCGCGATCGCCTCGACCAGCGACTCCGGCTGCTCGCCGAGGAACGCAAAAGTCAGATGCTGCGCCTCTTCGCGCACCCACGACGCCGCCGGCAACCGCGGCTTGAGGGCCGAAACCCGCGCATTGAGATCGCGCAGGACCTCCGCCGGAAAACTCGTCGCAAGGAAAAGGCGCATTGTCGGGAAAGGCGGGATTGTAGCAGGCGCGTTCAGTTCCTCTCCGCCTGTCCAGCCAGAAACTCCGGCGTGAAGATCGCGGCAATCTGCTCTTCATCGAGCAGCTTTCGTTCGCGCAGCAGATCCGGGATCCGTTTGCCGCTCTTGGCCGATTCCTTGGCGATTTCGGCGGCGGCGGCGTAGCCGATGATCGGGTTGAGGGCGGTGGCGAGGGATGGGGAGCTGATGTAGTACTCCTCGCAGCGCTCGCGGTTCGCTTCGATGCCGCGCACGCATTTGTCGACGAAGACCGGAAGGAAGTTTTTCAGGATCTCCATCGAGAAGGAAATCTCGAAGGCCATCAGCGGCATCATTACGTTCAGCTCGAGCTGGCCGGCCTGCGAGGCGTAGGCGACGGCGGTGTCGGCGCCGATGATGTGGAAGAGCACCTGGTTCATGCACTCGAGCATCGACGGGTTCACCTTCCCCGGCATGATCGAGGAGCCCGGCTGCACGGACGGCAGGAGGATCTCGGCGAGTCCGGTCATCGGCCCGGAAGCGAGCAGGCGGAGGTCGTTGGTGATGCGCGTCAGCTCCAGGGCGAGATTGCGCAGCGCCGCGGAGACGGCCACCACCGGAAGCTGCGACTGCATCGCTTCGCGCAGGTCGTCGGTCGGCTGGAACTCGACTCCGGTGGCGGCGTTGAAGTGCTTGATGAGCGCGAAGCGGTAGCCGCGCGGCGCGTTCATGCCGGTGCCGGCGGCGGTGCCGCCGATGCCGAGGGTGCGCAGCTCGATTGCGGCGTCGTCGAGCAGGCGCACGGCGCGCCGCACCGCCGACGCGTAGGCTTTGAACTCCTGGCCGAGCGTGACCGGCACGGCGTCCTGCAGATGGGTGCGGCCCGACTTGATGACGTCGGCGAACTCGTCGCCTTTCGCATCGAGTGCGTCGATCAGCAGTTGCAGCGCCGGCCGCAGCTCGGCGAGCAGAAAGACCGTGGCCACGCGAATCGCCGTCGGGAAGACGTCGTTGGTCGACTGGGCCATGTTCACGTGATCGTTCGGATGGACCGGCTTGTACTCGCCGATGCGTCCGCCGAGGGCGACGTTGGCCATGTTGGCGATGACCTCGTTGCAGTTCATGTTGAACGAGGTGCCGGCGCCGGCCTGGAAGACGTCGACGACGAAGTGTTTGCGATGCGCCTCGAAGTCGCCGAGGATCACGTCGCAGGCGCCGGTGATCGCGCGGGCGAGCACCGGATCGAGCGCGTTCAGCTCGCCGTTCGCTTCGGCCGCGGCGCGCTTGAGCAGGATGAAGGCGCGGATGAAGAGCGGATGCTCGCGGAGGCCGCTGATCGGATAGTTCTCGACCGCGCGCTGCGTCTGCGCGCCGTACAACGCTTCTTCGGGGACGTGGACTTCGCCGAGGGTGTCTTTCTCGATGCGCATCACGCCTTGAGTGCTGCAAGGCGCGCGCGCGATTCGTCGAAGACCTGCTTGTGCAGCGACTGCCCGTGAGCATCCATGGTGACGATGGCCATGAAGTCTTCCACCCACAAGTGCCAGATGGCTTCGGGCGAGCCGAGGTCCATCCAGTCGACGCCGTCAACGCGCTTGATCGACGCCGCGCACACCTGCGCCGCACCGCCCACCGCGTGCAGATAGACCGCGCCATACTCCTTGCACGCGGCCAGCGTCTTCTCACCCATCCCGCCCTTGCCGATCACGCCGCGGATCCCGTAGTCGCGCATCACTTCCCACTGATACGGCTCCTCGCGCGACGATGTGGTCGGCCCGGCCGCCTTGCACACCCACTGCTCGCCCTCTTTCACCATCACCGGCCCGCAGTGGTAAATGATCTGGCCGGCGAGATCGACGGGCGGCTTCACACCGGTGTGCAAGCGGTGATGCACGGCGTCGCGACCGGTGTAGAGACGGCCGGTGATGGCGACGGTGTCGCCGACGTGGAGCGAGCGCACGGTCGCCTCGTCGAGCGGCGTGGCGATCTTCAGTAGAGCCATTCGGTCACCGCTCCGTTGAGGTCGAGCTCCGCGCCGCGCCGCCGAAACGCCCAGCACATGTACGCCACCGACACGAAGAACGACGCCGGCAGGCGATTGAGTTTGCCGATCTTGCAGGCGAGCAGGGTGGTTTTGCCGCCGAAGCCCATGGGGCCGATGCCGGACTGGTTGGCTTTTTCGACGACGCGCGCTTCGAGGGCGGCGAGCTCGGGGTCGTCACTCGCGTTGTCCATGGTGCGGAGGAGTTGTTCCTTGGCGAAGGAGTAGCCGGTGGCGCGGTCGCCGCCGATGCAGACGCCGAGGATGCCGGGGCCGCAGCCCTGGCCTTGCGCCTGGAGTACCGAGTCGAGAATGGCGTTTTCGACGCCTTTGAGATCGCGGCCGCCGAGGTCGGGGTGCGGCAGCGAATACTGCGCGTTCATGTTCTCGCAGCCGCCGCCTTTGAGCATCAGCTTCACTTCGACGTACGGCTTGCGCCACTGATGAAAGTGAAAGACCGGCGAGCCGGGGCCGGTGTTGTCGCCGGTGTTCCTGCCGGTCACGCTGTCGACGCTGTT
>DASVQE010000074.1:0-17810 GCA_036389275.1 Thermoanaerobaculia bacterium | reverse complement strand
CGAGGAGCCGAGGACCCGAGGAGCCTCACTTCTTCATCAGCGCAACCATGATCGCCTTCTGCACGTGCAGGCGGTTCTCGGCTTCGTCGTAGATGACGCTCTGCGTGCCGTCGATGACTTCGGCGGCCACTTCTTCGCCGCGGTGGGCGGGAAGGCAGTGCATGAAGATGGCGTCCTTGCGGGCGAGCGACATGAGGCGCGGGTCGACGATCCATCCTTCGAAGTCGCGGCGGCGCTTCTCCGCTTCCTCTTCCTGCCCCATCGACGCCCAGACGTCGGTCTCGATGACGTCGGCGTCGCGCACCGCTTCTTCGATGGAGGTGGTGACGAGCATGCGCGTGCCGGCCTGCTGCGCGTCGACGCCCGCCTGCGCGACCACCGTGCCGTCGGGCGCGTAACCGGCCGGGCAAGCCACGGCGATGTCCATGCCGACTTTCGGAGCGCCGAAGAGAAGCGAGTGAGCCATGTTGTTGCCGTCGCCGACGTAGGCGATCTTGCGGCCGCGCAGCTCGCCGCCGAATTTCTCCCACGCGGTGAAGTAGTCCGTCATGGCCTGACACGGATGCGAGAGGTCGGTGAGGCCGTTGATCACCGGCACGCTCGCGTACTCGGCCAGGTCGGTCACGGTCTTGTGCGCGAAGGTGCGGGCCATGATGCCGTCGACGTAACGCGAGAGCACTTTGGCGGTGTCGTAGATCGGTTCGCCGCGGCCGAGTTGAATGTCGCGCGCGGAGAGGAAGAGCGCGTGGCCGCCGAGCTGGAACATGCCGGCCTCGAACGACACGCGCGTCCGCGTCGACGATTTCTCGAAGATCATGGCCAGGGTCTGCCCTTCGAGGGCGTCGCGATATTTTTTCGGCTTCGCCTTGATCGCGGCGGCGAGCTCGAAAATCTCGCGCACTTCGTCGGCGGTGTAGTCGTGGATCTCGATGAAGTCTTTGTGGCGCATACGCCGCGCATTCTATGCGCGTCCTTCCTCCCGCAACTTCCCGAGATGCGCCTCGATCTGCACCTCGGCCGCACCATGCAGGCGCGGGTCGAGATCGGGATAGATCCGCTCGCGCAACTCGGCGGTCGTGCGCGCGCCGGCGGCGAGCGCTTCGAGCACCTGCCGCTCGCGCTCGAGCCGGTGAGCGAGGTATTCGTCGATGAGCGCGACGGCGTCGTCGCGCGTCGGTCCGTGCGCCGGAAAGATGCGCTTCGGGTTGCGCGCGCGCAGCGTGGCGAGCGAGCGCATGTAGTCGGCCATGTTGCCGTCGGGCGGAAAGATGGCCGTGGTGCCGCTGCCGAGGATCGTGTCGCCGGTGAAGAGATCGCCGTCGGAGGTGAGATAGCAGACGTGCTCGCCGGTGTGGCCGGGTGTGGCGATGACTTCGATGGTCACGTCTTCGATCTCGATGCGCTCGCCGCCGCGCACGCGTTGGTCAACATGTTGATCATCGAGCACGTCCCGCGGCGCGATTACTTTTGCTCCGGTCATGCGCCGCAGCGGAATGGCGGCGGGCGCGTGATCGCCGTGGCGGTGGGTGATGAGGATGGTGCGGAGGCGCGGCACGGCTTCGGCGATGGCGGCGACGTGCGCGGCGATGTCGGGACCGGGATCGATGACCGCGGACTCGCCGAGAAGGTACGTGCGGGTGCCGTCGAGCGTGAAGGCGCCGGGGTTCGGCGCGGTGAGCGAACGGATCTTCATGCGCGCAGCGTCGGCTTGCCGTTCACCAGTACCGGCTCGATCGGCTCGATGATCGCGCCGCGCCGCGAGGCGAGCAGCGTCTCGACGTCGTCGAACGCGGCCACGGCTTCGAGGTTCTTGATCGTCGGAAACACGAGGTGCAGGTCGCGCCGCCGCAGCGCCTCGGCCGGAGCGATCCACATCGACTCGACGATCTCGTGGCCGTCGATGCGCACCGCGGCGTCGCGGTCGACGGGCGCGAGAAAGAACCAGGTGTCGAAGCGCTTCGGAATGCCGGCCGGCGTGATCCAGCGCGAGGTGGCCACGAGCGACCGCGAGTCGAGAGTGATCCCGCATTCCTCGAGCGTCTCGCGCACCGCGGCCTGTACGGGAGTCTCGCCCGCTTCGATGGCGCCGCCGGGGAAGACCCACGCGTTCGGGACGAAGGAGCTGCGCTCGCTGCGGCGCAGCAGGAGCACTTCGAGCGGCGAGTCGCGCAGCACGATCGCGCTCGCGGCGGGCAGTGGCGTCACGAGCGTCCCTGCCACCCGACCCATTCCTCTCCGTCCGGTCCGCGCTCCTTCTTCCAGATCGGCACCGTCTCCTTGATGCGGTCGATGGTCATGCGGCAGGCGGCGAAGGCTTCGGCGCGATGCGGCGACGCGGCGACGATGGCGATCGACGAGTCGCCGACGACGAGGTGGCCGAGGCGGTGCACGACCGCCAGCGCGACGGCGTCGAATTGCGCGCGGACTTCGGTGACGACGGCGTCGATCTCTTTCTCCGCCATCGGGCGGTAGGCGTCGTAGAAGATGGAGGTCACGGCTTTGCCCTGATGGTGGTTGCGCACGACGCCTTCGAACAGCACGTACGCGCCGTCGGAATCGCGGAGCACGCTCCGGACCAGCGCCGGCGCGTCGATCGGGTCGTCGGTGAGATACACGTCAGCCTCCGGCCACCGGCGGGATGAAGGCGAGCTCGTCGCCGTCGCGCAGCGGCGTATCGGGCGAGGCGTACGACTCGTTGATGGCGGTGAGCGGCGGCTGCGTGTAGTCGGCGAGTTTCGGGTAGTCGGCGCGCAGCGACTGCCAGACGTCGCGGGCGGTGGCGCCGTCGGCCAGGGCCAGCTCGCGCGTGTCGGCGCCGGCGATGTCGCGCAGGACGGCGAAGAAGAGAAGGCGCACCTGCATCGCCAGGCATTCTATGCTGCGCGCACGATGCGAACGATGATGGTGGCGCTGATGGTCGTGGCGGCGTGCGGCGGGAAGCCGCCGGTGAGCGCGACCGCGCCGAGTACGACTGAGCCGACTGCAATGGTTGCGACTGCGACCGCGACTCCGCCCGCCGCGCCCGCACCTGCAACGCCGCGCGAGATCACCATCGACTCGGTCGACGGAACCAATCCTCTGATCGTGCGCGGCCGCGCCCGCACGTTCGAGAACGCCTTGTCGGTGCGCGTGCGCGACGCGCGCGGCGCGCTGCTCGCCGAAGAGCATGTGATGAGCGTCGGCGAGATGGGACAGCACAATCCGTACAGCGCCGAGCTCTGGCTCGTGCGCGATCCCGGCGCGTCGATCACCGTCGAGGCGCTCGAATATTCGGCGAAAGACGGCTCGGAGCGCTCGCTCGTCACGAAGACCGTTCCGTTCCGTGGCGCGCTGCTCGAGGCCGCGCTCTTCTTTCCGCACGGCGACTGCACACGCATCGAGCCGGTTGTGCGCAAGCTGCCGAAGTCGGTGGCGATGGCGCGGCTGCTGGTCGAGGCGCTGCTCGCCGGGCCATCATCGGGCGACCGCGCCGGCAGTGCGACGGCGGCCTTTCCCGACGGATCGGACGTACGCAGCGTGGTCTTGCGCGACGGCGTGCTCACCGTCGATTTCAACGAGCGTCTGCAGAACGTCGGCGGCGCGTGCGCGGCCACGGCGGTGCGCGAGTCGGTTACGCGCACGCTGCAGAAGCTGCCGAGTGTGAAGCGGGTGGTGCTCACCGCCGGCGGCAGCGAGGCGCTGGCGCTGCAGCCGTGAGCGTAGAATCGTCACGCCTATGTTCGAGTCGCACACGGTCGTGGCCGAGGCGCTGGAGATGCATCCGAAGGCGCGCTGGGTCTTCGCCGCGTACCACCTGCGCGGCTGCGTCGAGTGCGAGCGCTCCGGTGACGAGACGCTCGCGCAGCTCGCCGACGGCTATCGCATTCCGCTCGATCGCTTTCTCGCCGACCTGAACGCGCTCGTTCAGAAGCGGTAGCGGATCCCGACGGTCGTGTGCACGTTGTGCGGCGTCGGCACCTTGAAGCCGGGGATGTCGTCCGGCACGTCCTCGCGGAACGGCGAGGTGGTGACGGTGTCGGAGATCTCGCCCTCGAGCGCGAAGCGGTTGCTCAGTTGCCAGCCGAGGCCGAGCCCGGCCATGGCGCCCCATTCGGAGCGGGTCTCGTCGCTCACGTTGACCGGCGCGCCGGCCGGGGCGCGGCCGTTGATGCGATACATCGCGTAGGCCGGACCGGCCAGCAGGTGGAAGCGGAAGGCGCCGTTGCGGTTGATGCGGAAGACGATCGGCACGGCCAGCGTGGTGACGTCGAGATCGCCGGCCTCGAGCTCGGTGCCGCTGCTCGAGCCTTCGCTCTTGATGGCCAGCGGCGCGTGAGTGAAGGTGCCTTCGGCGCGGAACGCCCAGCGCGAGCCGAGGACGCGCTCGAGATCGACGCTCAGGCCGGGGCGCGTTTTCGCGGAGAGCGTCGAGGTCGTCACGGCGCCGCCCGACGGCGGAACGCCGGGCTGGCGCAGCTTCCGCTCGATGAAGTCGCCGAAGACGAAGGCGCCGGTGCGCGCGCCGAGGCTCCAGTTCTGTGCGGCGGCGGGAAGAGCGAGAGCGGTGAGGAGCGCGGCGGCGACAAAGGCTTTCTTCATGGCGATTGGTCAGATTTGCAACGGGAGAGCCAGCCGAGGAAAAAGTTTCCGGGCGGAAACGGAGCTTGGAGCATGTGCTTCTTTTCACAAGCGAGGCGCGTATCTCGCTGAATTCCTGAGATTTCTGCGGTTGCGGCCGGTGGGCCGCTGCTCGCAGCGACTTTATTTTCGCCTGGAGACCAGAGTTGGCAGCGATCTGGCAATTGGGGAGAGCACGATGATTCAGGTTTCGACAGAAATTGCGAAACCGCACTTGCGCGGGTCCCATCTGATCTGCCTGCGCCAAGTGGCCGCTGCGGGCTCCCTCCTTGACTATTGGACCGATTTTGGACGATTACTCACTAAGCTTCCTTGAACCCTACCTACCAGCCGCAGCGGTCCAACCACCGATGTACCACAACGGAGCCGAAAGGCTCCGTTAGTGCTTTTAGGGGAAAGTGCTAAGTGCTGAGTGCTGAGTGCTGAGTGCAGGCACGCGCAAGCCGAGAGCGGTTTCGCGCTGCAGGGTGTCACGCGCGCCGCGAGTGCGGCTCGTACGGCAGCCGCCTTAGCACTTAGCACTTAGCACTTAGCACTCTCCGCCTACTACAATCCGCGCCCGTGAGAAAGAAGCGCGAGACGCTGTTCATCATCGACGGTTCGAACAACGTCTACCGCTCGTACTTTGCTATCCGCAACCTGACGAACTCGGCAGGGTTGTCGACGAATGCGGTCTACGGCTTCGTCACCACGCTGCGGAAGCTGCTCAAGGATCACGATCCCGACTGCATCGCCGTCGCCTTCGATGAAGGGCAGGAGACCGCGCGCTCCTCGCAGTTCGAGGATTACAAGAAAGACCGCCGGCCGATGCCGGACGATCTGGTCGTGCAGATCCCGCTCGTGTACGAAGTGCTCGAGGGCTTCCACATCCCGATCATCCGCTCGAGCGAGTGGGAAGCCGACGACTTCATCGGCTCGCTCGCCTGCACCGCGCGCGACCGCGGCTACGAGGTCGTCATCGCCACCAGCGACAAGGATTTTTTCCAGCTCGTCGGCGACGGCATCCGCTTCTACCACACCGGCCGCGAGACGATGTACGACGCCAAAGGAGTCGAGGAAGCGTTCGGCCTGCCGCCGGAAAAAGTGGTCGACGTGATGGCCATCTGGGGCGACGCCATCGACAACATCCCCGGCGTTCCCGGCATCGGCGAGAAAGGCGCGAAGTCGCTCATCCAGCAGTTTGGCTCGCTCGACGCGATCTACGAGCGGCTCGACGACGTGGCCAAGCCGGCCATGCGCAAGAAGCTCGAGGAGCACCGCGACAAGGCCTTTCTCTCGCGCGAGCTGGCCCGCATCAAGTGCGATCTCACGCTCGACATCGACTTCGACACGCTGCGCCGCAGCGATCCCGATCGCGCCAAACTGCACGACGTTTTCTCGCGGCTCGAGTTCGCCTCGCTGATGCAGGAGTTCCTGCCGCAGGCGCCGCCGGTGGCGAAGGACTATCGCATCGCTTCATCCGGCGACGAGATCCGCGACTTCGTGCACGGCCACGAGGCCATCGCGGTGTGGCTGGAGCCGTCGACGCCGGATGGATTCGACGCGCCGATCGCCGTCTCGCTCTCGGTGCGCGCGTCGGAGTCGCTGCTCGTGCCGGTGGCCGCGCCGTTCGGCGGGAACGAGGAGCTGTCGGCGGCGTTGCGCGAGGTGTTCGCGAGCGAGGTTTTGTTCGTTGCGTACGACGCAAAAGCGCAGAGCCGCCGTTTGCGTGCGGCGCAATGGCCCGTGCCGGCGCGCTGGGCCGACGTGATGCTCATGTCGTACGTGATCAATCCCGGCCTGCCGAGTCACGCGCTGCCGAACATCGCCCGCGACCGCCTCAAGCTCGACGTGCTGGCCATCAAGGACGTGCAGAAGACGGCGCCTCTCTTCGCCCTCGATCACGAGATCGGTTCCACCGCCCTCGGCGCCTACCAGCAGTACCTCGGCGAAAAATCGGACGTCGTGGCCGCGCTGCGCGAGATCCTCGAGCCGGAGCTGCGCCGCGACCCTGCCCTGCTCGACATCTACGAGCGCATCGAGATGCCGCTCTTTCCGGTGCTCGCGGCGATGGAAGAGCGCGGCATCCGCGTCGACGTCGAGCTGCTGCGCGGCATGGCCCGCACCATGGGCGCGACGCTGGCGGAGCTCGAGCAGCGCGTCTATGCCGAGGCCGGGACGGAGTTCAACATCAACTCGCCGATGCAGCTCGGGCACATCCTGTTCGAGAAGCTGAACTACCCGGTCATCAAGAAGACGAAGACGACCAAGAGTTACTCGACGAGTGTCGAGGTGCTCGAGGAGCTGGCCGGCCACGGCTTCGTCGTGCCGCAACTGATCCTGCAGCACCGCGAGGTGCACAAGCTGAAAGGCACGTACGTCGACGCGCTGCCGCAGCTCGTCGATGCGAACGAGCGCGTGCACACGACGTTCAATCAGGCTGTGGCGGCGACGGGACGGCTCTCGTCGTCCGATCCGAATCTGCAGAACATCCCCATCCGCACGCAGGCCGGCCGGGAGATCCGCAAAGCCTTCATCGCCGACGAAGGGCAGGTGCTGCTGTCGGCCGACTACTCGCAGGTCGAGCTGCGCATCCTCGCGCACATGTCGAGCGACGAGTCGCTGATCGAGACCTTCCGCCGCGGCGACGACATCCATCGCGCCACCGCGTCGAAGATGTTCAACATCCCGCCGGAGGATCTGACCGCGGAGCAGCGGCGCGCGGCGAAGGTGATCAACTTCGGGGTGCTGTACGGCATGTCGGCGTTCCGGCTGTCGAACGAGTTGAACATCTCCACCGGCCAGGCGAAGGACTGGATCGACGCCTACTTTGCGCGCTATCCGAAGATTCAGGAGTATCTCGACCGCACGCTCGACGAGGCGCGCGCGACCGGGAAGGTGACGACGCTGTTCGGGCGCGTGCGTTACATCCCGGAGATCCACAACCGCTCGTTCACCGTGCGCGGCAACGCGGAGCGGATGGCCATCAACGCGCCGATCCAGGGGACGGCGGCGGACCTGCTGAAGCTGGCCATGATCGCGCTGGAGCAGAAGCTGACCGCGGGCGCGCGCATGCTGCTCACCGTGCACGACGAGATCGTGATCGAGGCGCCGGAAGAGAGCGCGCCGGCGGTGGCGGGAATCGTGAAAGAAACGATGGAGAGCATCTATCCCCTGGCCGTGCCGCTGGCGGTCGATGCACATTGGGGAAAAAGCTGGTTCGATGCGAAAGAGTGAGCCGGCCGCACGCGCCGCGCTGCTGCTCCTGATCGTTTGCGTCTCGTGCAAACCGGCGCCGAAGCCGGCGGCCACGCGCGCCGCCTCCGGCCCGCAGGTGCGCGCCACGGTGGTGACGATCAAGACCACGATCCAGCCGGAGAATCGCACCACCACGCACACGCTGGTGATCGCCGGCAACCGCGCCCGCAGCACCGACGAGCACGACACCTGGCGCCTCTTCGACACGAAGGCGAACACGGTCACGTTCGTCGACGACATCGCCAAAACGATCCGCACCGAGCCGCTCGCCGCG
This sequence comes from Thermoanaerobaculia bacterium, assembly GCA_036389275.1. Taxonomy (GTDB): domain Bacteria; phylum Acidobacteriota; class Thermoanaerobaculia; order Gp7-AA8; family Gp7-AA8; genus QHVT01. The sequence continues at coordinate 9,682 of DASVQE010000074.1, read as the reverse complement.
ATCGTGAAGCGCCGCCGCGAGACGCTCGCGAAAACGCTGCCGCCGCACTATCCGCGCGCGCAACTGGTGCGTGCCGGCGCGCGCCGCGCCATCGCCGGCGTGAACGCGGAGCAGAGCGTCATCACCGCCGGCGCGTATCGCCGCGAGCTCTGGCTGGCCGAGCATCCGTCGATCCCGCGCGGCCTGTTCGCGATGCTGCACGCCAGCGACGTCCTCAGCTCGCCGCTCGCGCCGATGATGCGCGTCGCCGACGACGCTCTCGTCGCGACGCGCGCCTTCCCGATGCTCGACCACGCGGAGCTGGCCATCGGGAAAGAGAAGATGGTGATCGACCGCGCCGTCGTCAGCGTCGAGCAGCGCGACGTGCCGGAGGCGATGGTGACGGCGCCGAAGGGATATCGGGATGTGACGCCGAGAGCGAACACGGAACGCGGAACACGGAACACGGAACGGCGTCTGCGCTAGCGCCTCGTTCCGTGTTGTGCGTTCACAAGACGACATGGTGATCGCCCGCGCCGTCGTGAGCGTCGAGCAGCGCGACGTGCCGGAGGCGATGGTGACGGCGCCGCGTGGGTACAAGGATGTGACGCCGGCGGCGGCGCCGCGCCGCGGCGCGAAACGATGAACGATGAACGATGAACGATGAACAGAAGCGCCGTGTTCATCGTTCATCGTTCATCGTTCATCGTTCTACAGCACCACCCTCGCGTCCCCAACGCGCCTGGTCACGCCCTCGCGATCGAACCATTCCAGCAGCGGGATCGCCACCTTTCTCGAGATCCCGAAGAAATCCTTGAACTGCCCTACATCGATGGTCTCGCCGCGGCGGGCGCCGAGTTTCTCGCGCGCGCCGGCGATGGTGTCGCGGTGGAGGTAGACGCCGTCGGCGAGGCGCACCAGCGTGCCCTGTTTGACGAGATAGCCGATCACGCCTTCGATCACCTTCGGCTTCTGCGGGATGGCTTTGATGATCTCGGAGGTCGCCGGCGTCTGCAGTCCCGCCTCGGCGTACTTGGCTTCGATGGCGCGGGCGAGCTCGCCTTCCGTGCCGCCGAGAGTCTTCGAGCGGCCGGGGATGTCGAGCGCGTCGCCTTGCAGCGTGGCGATGTTCTCCTTGCCGAGATCGTGCAGGAGGAAGTTCACCGGCGCGCCGGATGGAATCAGCTTCTGCACGAACTCGCCCTTGGGCACGTTCAGCGCCATCTTGTTCGTCTTGAAGTAGCGGTCGAGGAACTCGATGGCGCGTCTGCGGAAGTCCGCAAGGACGTCGTTGTGGAGAAACGTCGTTCCGGTCTTCACGACGTTCGGCACGGCGCGCAGTTCCTTCGCGAGCGTCTCGGCGCGGATGCCGGTGCGCGTCTGGATGGCGTCGAGCGGCAGACCGCGCAGCCCTTCGAGTTTCGCCATCAGCTCGACGCGCTGCAGCAGCGTGCCGGAGGACATGGTCTCGAGAATTTCGCCGCGCGTGCCGCGGCTCAGCTTCGGCAGGTGCGCGTCGAGGATCGTGCCGCCGCCGATGGTGAAGGCCGGCGAGTAGCGGCGGATGACGAAGCGGTCGCCGGCGGCGGCGACGACCGGCGCTTCGAGCCGCACCTGCGCGAACGCCGCGGCGCCCGGCTGCAGTTCTTTGGTCGTGTCGACGAAGCGGATCGTGCCGAGGAGCTCGGCGGAAAGATGGTGGAACCGGATGCGCGTCTGCTCGCCGAGCGGCTTGGCGTCGGGCAGCAGCTCGAGCTTCACCGTGATCACCTGCGAGGCGCGCAGCGTATCGGGATGCACGACCTGCTGGCCGCGACGCAGCTCTTCGAGCGGGGTGTCGGAGAGGTTCATCGACGTCCGCTCGCCGGCCGACGCGCGCTCGCGCGGCTCGCCGTGCACCTGCACGCCGCGGGCGCGGCTGCGGCCGCCGCCGGGCAGCACTTCCACTTCGTCTTCCACCGCCACCGAGCCGGAGTAGGTCGTGCCGGTGATCACCGAGCCGAAGCCTTTCATCGTGAAGACGCGGTCGATCGGCAGGCGGAAGACGCGCGTGGTGGCGTCGCGATCGTCGACGGACGACACCGATTGCAGCAGCGCGGCGCGCAGCTCGTCGAGGCCCGCGCCGGTGGTGCTGCTGACGGCGACGATCGGTTTGCCTTCGAGAAAAGTGCCGGCGACGAGGTCTTCGATCTCAAGGCGCACAAGCTCGATGATGTCGCTCTCGACGAGGTCGCGCTTGTTGATGGCGACGACGCCGGTGGGAATGCCGAGGAGCTTGCAGATGGCGAAATGCTCGCGCGTCTGCGGCTTGATTGACTCGTCGGCGGCGACCACCAGCAGCGCGGAGTCGATGCCGCCGACGCCGGCGAGCATGTTCTTGACGAAGCGCTCGTGGCCGGGCACGTCGATGAAGCCGATCTGGTAGTCGTCGGTGAACCAGCTCGCGAAGCCGAGGTCGATGGTGATGCCGCGGCGTTTCTCCTCCGGCAGACGGTCGGTGTCGATGCCGGTGAGCGCGCGCACGAGCGAGGTCTTGCCGTGGTCGATGTGGCCCGCGGTCCCGACCACGCGTTTCTTGCGAGTCATGCGCGCGCATCGTACATTCGCGCGCGGCCATGGACATCGAGTTCCGCGCCGCCGACGGGACGCCGCTCGCCGGCACGCTTTACGAGTCTCCCGGCAGCGACGTCGTCCTGATCGCCTCCGCCCTCGGCGTGAAGCGGCGTTACTACCACGCCTTCGCCACGCATCTCGCCGCGCACGGCCGCAGCGTGATCACGTTCGACTACCGCGGCATCGGCGGCTCGCGTCCGCAATCGCTGCGCGGCTTCGCCGCCGACATGAGCGACTGGGGCCGGCTCGATCTCGCCGCCGCCATCGCCTGGGCGACGCGCGTGCTGCGGCCGTCGTCGCTGGCGCTGGTCGGCCACAGCGCCGGCGGCCAGCTCGCCGGGCTGGCGCCGAACGCGACTTCGCTTTCGCGCATCATCCTCGTCGCGGCGCAGAGCGGCTACTGGGGCCACTGGTCGGGCGTGCGGAAATGGGGATTGGGCGCGCTCTGGCTGGCGATGCCGGCGATCTCGCGCGCGATCGGTTTCTTTCCGGCGCGGCTGGCCGGGCTCGGAAGCGAGGACCTGCCGCGCGGCGTGGCCTCGCGCTGGGCGTACTGGGGACGCCATCGCGACTATCTGTTTCGCGAGCACGATCCGGAGCAGTACGCGCGGCTGCGCGTGCCGCTGATGGCCTGGTCGTTCGAGGGCGATCACTACGCGCCGCGCGCCGCGGTCGACGCGCTGGTGGCGCGCTACTCCGGCGCCATCGTCACGCGCCGTCATCTCGACCGGCTCGGGCACTTCGAGGTCTTCCGGCGCGGCGAGGGCGAGCCGGTTTGGGACGAGATGCTGGCCTGGCTTTCGGCGTAGAGTTGCGGGCGTGATCGAGTTCGAAGGGACGATCGATGCGGCGCTGCTCGAGCGGCTGCACCGCTCCTCGCCGCGCAGCCGCGTGACGCTGATCGTCGGCGCGCTCTGTTTCGCCGCGGGCGTGATCGGTTTCATCCTGCAGCCTCCGCCGTTCGACATCGCCCGCTTCGGCATGCCGATCTTCGCCGCCGCGATGGGCGGCTACCTGCTGACGCGCGGCCTGGCCAAGCCGGTCATCAACGCGCAGCTCAACACCCGCATCAGCGGCGCCGCCAGCGAGGAGCGGCTGACCGTGCATGAGCTCGAGCGGAGCGAGCACCTCGCCTGGAGCGAATTCTCGCACGCGTTAGTGCGCGATGATTTAGTCATGCTTTATCACGCTCAGTTCTTCGCACAGATTTTCGTCCGCGAATTCTTCCGCGACGAAAACGACTGGACCGCGTTCCGCGACCTCGTCGCCCGCCGCGTCCGCCCGCTCCCCATGCCGACGACGCTGCGCATCGCCGGCACGATCCTGCTGTGGGCGGCGATCATCGCCGCGCTGACGCTCGCGTATCCCTACTTCACCCGATCGGGATAAACCTCTTTCAACTGCGGCGGCAGGTTCGGCGTTTGGCCGAGGCCTTCCTGCAGGTCGCCGGCGTTGACGATGGCCTGGCCGCGGAAGTGGTTGTTGGTGACGACGAAGGTGTCTTTGCTCTGCGACATCTTCTCGATGCGCGCCACCCACGGCTCGAGCTCCTGCTTCGAGTAGAGATAGTTGTAGCGCTCCCACGATTCCTGATGCGCGAACCATTTCTCGTAGTTGCGGCCGTGGAAGCGGGCGTAGGCGACGGGGCCGGTGACGGTGTCGGATGGCTTGACGGAATCGGAGAAGAGCGGCTGGTCGACGTTCACCCAGCCGACGTTCTGCTCGTCGAGAAAGGCGAAGAAGTCGTCGTCCTGAAACGAGGCGTGCCGCACCTCGAGCGCCTTCGGATAGTCGGCGAACGCCGCGAAGAGCTCGACGAGTTTCACGCGCGCCTCGGGGGTGTTCTTGAAGCTCCACGGAAACTGCAGCAGCAGCGCGCCGAGTCGGTTGTCGTCCATGAGCGGATCGAGATAGTGGCGGAATGCTTTGACGTCGGCGGAGGCGAGGTTCGCTTTCTCGTGCGTGAAGCCGCGGAAGACTTTGGTGGTGAACTGGAAGTTCGGATTCGCGGCGACGCGGCGCGCCCAACTGCGCGCGTGCGTCGGCGGCGGGATGCGGTAGAAGGGCGAGTTGATCTCGATCGTGTCGAAAAACGAGGCGAGGTAGGCGAGGTGATCGAACTTCGAGCCGTGCGGCGGGTAGACGACATTCTCCCAATCCGTGTAGCTCCAGCCGGCCGGTCCGATGCGAATGGGATGAGTCATTTTCAACTGGTCAACACGTTGACATTCTTATTTTGACAAGCATCGCTTTCATTGCCTTCCGTGAAAATTTCATGCTAAATAGCCGTCCATCGGACTCAATGCGAACGATCTCAGCAAACAGCGGCATTCGCTCGGGCGGTCGTGTTGCGTCCATGGTTCGGAAGGGTCGACGTAACGCACGTAGTATCCACACACTGGCAACAACCGTTTAGGAGATCAAGGTTTCATGGACACTTTCAACGACAAAAGCCTCAACTGCGCCGATTGCGGGCAGGAATTCATTTTCAGCCGCAACGAACAGGCGTTCTACGCGGAGCGCGGATTCACCAACGAGCCGAAGCGCTGCAAGAACTGCCGCGACAAGCGGAAGACCGCGCGCGATGGCAACGGTGGCGAAGGCCGCTCGCGCCAGATGGTCAGCGTGACCTGCGATAGCTGCGGAATCCCGACCGAAGTCCCCTTTACGCCCGTCAGCGGGAAGCCGGTGTACTGCCGCGATTGCTACAACCAGCGCCGGTCCTCCAGCCGCCCGTCGAGCTGGGCGTAATTTCCGAACCAAGTTCGATTCGACCCGAACCAGCCGGCGCCCTTCACGGGGCGCCGGTTTTTTTGTGCGCGAATGCGTTCATCGACGCCGCCCGTCGTACCGGCTACAATCCGCGCGCTTGCCTCGCCTGAACCCTCCTCCGGCAGTCGACTCGATCCTCGACGTCATCGGCAACACGCCGATGGTGCGCCTGCGCCGCCTCACCGGTCCCGATGACGCGGAGCTGTTCGCGAAGCTCGAGTATCTCAACCCCGGCCTCTCTGTGAAGGACCGCATCGGCATCGGCATGATCGAGCGCGCCGAGCGCGCCGGGCTGCTGCAGCCGGGCGGCACGATCATCGAGCCGACCGCGGGCAACACCGGCGTCGGCCTGGCGCTGGCCGGCGTGCAGAAGGGCTACCGCGTCATCCTCTGCGTCCCCGAGAACTTCTCGATGGAGAAGCGCGAGGTGATGAAAGCGCTCGGCGGCCAGGTGGAGCTGACGCCGAAAGACGGCGGCATGAAGGCGGCCATCGCCCGCGCCGAGGAGCTGGCGCGGGAGATTCCGGGCTCGTATGTGCCGCAGCAGTTCGCGAACGTCTTCAACACCGAGTCGCACTACGAGACCACCGCTCCGGAAATCTACGCACAGATGGAAGGACGGATCGACGGATGGGTGGCAGGCGCCGGGACCGGCGGCACGTTCACCGGAGTGGCTAAGTATCTGCGCGAGCGCAATCCGGAGATCTACTGCGCCGTCGTCGAGCCGCAGGGCTCGATCCTCAAGGGCGGCGAGGCCGGACCGCACGAGGTGGAAGGCATCGGCGCATCGTCGTTCATCCCGCCGGTGCTCGACATGAGCCTGGCCAACGAAGTGATCCGCGTCGACGACGATCCCGCCTTCGACATGGTGGCGCGTCTGGCCGCGGAAGAAGGAATCCTCGGCGCGTCATCGGCCGGCGCGAACGTCACTGCCGCGCTCGAAGTGGCGCGCCGCCTCGGCGCCGGCAAGCGCGTCGTCACGATCATTCCCGATGCCTCCGAGCGCTACATGTCGAAGGGCATCTACACGCGCTGGCGCAAGCCGCCCGCGCCCGACCACGCCGACTAGCAGGAGCACCATGGCTTTCTCCACCGATTGCATTCACGCCGGCCAGGAGCCGGAGCCGCACACCGGCGCCGTCACCATTCCGATCTACCAGACCTCGACGTACGTGCAGCCGGAGCTCGGCCGCCACAAAGGGTACGAATACGCGCGCACGAAGAACCCGACGCGCTCGGCGCTGGAAGCGAACCTGGCCGCGCTCGAGCGCGGCAAGTACGGGCACTGCTTCGCCTCCGGCATGGCCGCCACCGACACGGTCTTCCGCCTGCTTCAGTCGGGCGATCACGTGCTGGCCGGCGAGAACATGTACGGCGGCTCGTACCGTCTGTTCAGCAAGGTGCTGACGAAGTTCGGCGTGCAGTTCGATTACGTCGACACGTCGAACATCGACGCGGTGCGCGCCGCCATGCGCGCCGAGACACGCATGCTGTTTCTCGAGACGCCGACGAATCCGATGATGACCATCACCGATCTCGCCGCCTGCGCGGAGATCGCGCACCAGCGCGGCGCGCTGGTGGTGGTCGACAACACGTTCTGCTCGCCGTATCTGCAGCGGCCGATCGAGCTCGGCGCGGACATCGTCGTGCACTCGACGACGAAGTTTCTCAACGGGCATTCCGACTCGGTGGGCGGCGTGGTGGTGTCGAACTCCGACGCGCTCGCCGAGCAGATCGGCTTCCTGCAGAACGCGGTCGGCGCGATCCTCTCGCCGTTCGATTCGTGGCTGGTGCTGCGCGGCGTGAAGACGCTGGCGGTGCGCATGCGCCAGCACGAAGCGAACGGCATGGCCATGGCCAATTACCTGGCCAACCATCCGAAGGTCAACCGCGTTTACTATCCTGGCCTCGCCGATCATCCGCAGCACGAGCTCGCGAGAAAGCAGATGCACGGCTTCGGCTCGATGATCTCGTTCGAGCTCGGCTCATTCGAGAATGCGAAGAAGTTTCTCGACCGCGTGCGTCTCTGCTCGCTGGCCGAGTCCCTCGGCGGCGTCGAGACGCTGATCTCGCATCCGGTGAGCATGACCCACGGCTCGGTGCCGGAGGAGATGCGCCGCAAGCTCGGCATCACGCCGGGCTTGGTGCGCATCAGCGTCGGGATCGAGGACGTCGAGGATCTGATCGCCGACGTCGACAACGCGTTCGACGGGGTGTAGCGCGTGCTGCCGGTCACGCTGATCGCGCTGGCGTACGGAATCGGATCGATTCCGTTCAGCTTTCTCGTGGCGCGCGTGATGTCGGGCAAGGACGTGCGCGAGCATGGCAGCCGCAACGTCGGCGCGACGAACGTGGCGCGCACGGCCGGCAAGTCAGCCGGCGTGATCGCGCTGCTGCTCGACATCGCCAAGGGCTACGGCGCGGTGGCGCTGGCGCGATGGGTCGTGCTGCTGCCGGCCTGGCCGTTCGCGTCGGGTCCGGCGCCGTGGCAGTCGCGCGAGATGTGGATCGCGCTCGCGGGTCTGGTGGCGATCCTCGCGCACATGTATCCGCTCTGGCTCGGCTTCCACGGCGGCAAGGGCGTGGCCACGGCGGCGGGCGTCTTTCTCGCGCTCGATCCGCGCGTGTTCGCCGCGGCGATGATCGTGTTCGTGGTGGTGATCCTTCTGTTCCGCACCGTTTCGCTCGGCTCGATCGTCAGCGCCGCGTCGGTGCCGATTTTCTTCCGCTTCGTCGCGCACGAGGCGCCGTTCTGGCGCATCGTGCTGAGCATCGCCATGGCTCTGGCCGTGATCGTCAAGCATCACGAGAACATCGCCCGGCTCGTGCACGGCACCGAGAGAAAGCTGGGGCGGAAGAAGAAGGAAGAGCGATGAGGATCTCGATCATCGGCGCGGGCGCGTTCGGCACGGCCATGGCCGTGAACGCGGCGCGCGCGGGCAACGAGGTGATGTTGTGGGCGCACGACGCGCGCGTCGCGCAGACGATCCGCGAGACGCGTACGAATCCCGATTACCTCGCCGGCGTGACGCTGGCGGAGTCGATCGAGGCGACGAACGATCTGGCGGAGGCGGCGGCGTTCTCGGACGTGATCTTCATGATCGTGCCGAGCCATCACTATCGCGAGGTGCTGACGAATCTCGCCAACGGTCTGCCCGGCCGCGCCAAGATCATCTCGGGGACGAAGGGGATCGAGAACGAGTCGCTCGACCGGATGTCGCAGATCTCGTCCGAGGTGCTCGGCGAGCGGCTCGCGGCGTTCGCGGTGCTCTCCGGGCCGACGTTCGCGATCGAGACGGCGCGCGCCGATCCGACGGCAGCGGTGATCGCGTCGACGGACAGCGAGTTCGCGCAGGAGGCGCAGCGGATGCTGTCGTGTCCTTCGTTCCGGCTCTATCACTCGGATGACGTGGCCGGGGTCGAGCTGGCCGGCTCGATCAAGAATGTGATCGCCATCGCTGCCGGGGTGCTGGAAGGTCTCGGGCTCGGCTCGAATACGAACGCGGCTCTGGTCACGCGCGGTCTGCGCGAGGTGGCGCGCCTCGGCCGCGCGCTCGGCGGACGTCCGGAGACGTTCGCCGGTCTCGCCGGCATGGGCGATCTGGTGCTGACCTGCACGGGCGCGCTGTCGCGCAACCGCAGCGTCGGCGTGCAGCTCGGCAAGGGGCGCACGCTCGAGGACATCCTGCGCGACGCGAAGTTCGTGGCGGAAGGGATCAAGACGTCGAAGTCGGCGCGGCGGCTCGCGGAGGAGCACGAGATCGAGATGCCGATCACGACGGAGATGCATCGCGTGCTGTACGAGAACGATTCCGCGCGCGCGGCGGTGCAGCGTCTCATGACGCGCTCGCTCAAAGCCGAAGTGGCGTAGCGCGACACTCCGGCAGCCGTAGGAGGCTGTCGGGTTGCTCGCCGTCGATCTCGCCTTTCAGGTATTTCTCGCCGCCAATGCCGACGGCGACGACGATGCGCACGTTCGTCTCCGCCCCCGCAACGTGAAAGGACCATTTGCCCGACTCGATGCCGGCAATGACTTCGCGCTGCGATAACCGCCAGCGATAGCCTTCAGGATCGATCCCGCCAACGCTGACGATGCGCTCGTGCGGCGCAACGCCATCGCCGCGAACGATGCAGGTGATCGGATGCCGCGTCGCCATCACCTGCTGTAAGACACCGCGCGGTCGGCGTTGTGGGCGACAGGGAACGACCGGGGGCCTCCGGCGGCTGGGGCCCGAGGGCCCCAGACCCCATTGGTTGGCCTAGCCTCCGCGACACTGCCTCCAAGCTCGCGACACTGTGTCGCGGAGGCTAGGCCAAT
>DASVQE010000073.1:0-101420 GCA_036389275.1 Thermoanaerobaculia bacterium | reverse complement strand
TAGCCTCCGCGACACTGCCGTCCAAGCTCGCCATACCGTGTCGCGGAGGCTAGGCCAACCGATGGGGTCTGGGGCCCGTGGCCCCAGCCGCCGGAGGCCTCCCGTCGTCCCCCAACCCTCGGCGAACCGAAAGCCTGCCGCCTAGAACGACCCGTTGCCGGACGAGAACATCACCTCGTAGACCTTGCGCGCCCAACTGCGTTTGCCGAATTCGACGCGCGCGCCGTTGCCGTCCTGCGAGAGCCACTCCTTGATCGGCAGCGTGAAGCCGGTCTTGCGGCGCGCGCGCACGGCGGGCGGCAGCGGCGGCCGCGGCGCGTTCGCCAGGATCTGCTTGCCGCGCTCGCGGCGCGTGACGAGCACCGGCGCGACCTTGCGCAACAGATGCGCGTCGACCAGCGGCACGCGCACTTCCAGCGAGTGCGCCATGCTGGCCCAGTCCATGTCGCGCAGCAGTTGATTGCGGAGGTAGAGCGACGACTCGAGCGCGACCACGCGCGCGTACGGCTGCCCCGGATCGGGCGTGACGGTGCGCTCGATGAGCGGCAGGATTTGCAGGCGCCGCAAACCCTCTTCCGCGACCTCGGCACCGAGGACTTCGGGCAGCTCGGCGGTGAGAAAGCGCCCGCGCTTGACGAGATACGCGCCGGCGTACGAGCCGCCGTAGCGAACGATCTCGCCCATCTTCGGACTGATGTGACGGCTGCGCCGCGCCAGCGCGCGATTGAGGCGATAGACGCCTTCGCCGAGGCCGGGGACGTGTGCGAGGAGAGACGTGATCGGCATCCAGCGCGGGATGTCGCGGAAGGACGTGTAGCCGCCGAACAGCTCGTCGCCGCCGGTGCCGGAGAGCGCGACTTTCAGTCCGAACTCCGCTGCCGCCTTGCTGATGAAGTAGCTGTTGAGGCCATCGACGCTCGGCTGATCCATCGCCTCGAAAATGCGCGGCAGCTCGGCCTTGAAATCGGCGAGAGTCAGGTCGCGGATGGTGTGCCGCACGCCGTACTGCTGCGCCACGACCGCCGCCAGCGGCGCCTCGTCGTTGTCGCGCCCGCGATACTCCTCGAAGCGCAGCGTGAGCGTCTGCAGGTCGCTCGCGCCGCTCTCTTTCGCCAGCGCCACGATCGCGCTCGAGTCGATCCCGGCGGAGAGAAACGCGCCCACCGGCACGTCCGCGACCATGTGATAGCGCACCGACTCGAGCAGCGCGTCGTGCACGATCGCCAGCCGCTCGTCGTCGCTCACCTCCCGCCCATGCTCGACGGCATCCTTCAGGGTCGTTGCGATCGAAAAGTACTGTACAGGCGCTTGGAACCCATACCTGTCGATCAGTGCGTAACAGCCAGCCGGGAGAGCGCGGATGCCGCGGTACATCGTGAAGGGCTCCGGCACGGTGCCGCGCAAAAAGAAGCCGGCCGCGGCCGCGGGATCGAACTGCTTCGACACCCGTCCTCCGGCGACGAGCGCCTTCACCTGCGAGGCGATGCGCACCGTCGCGCCGTCGTCGGCGTAGTAGAGCGGCTTGATGCCGTACGGGTCGCGCGCGAGTAGCAACTGCCGCTTCGCCCCGTCCCAGAGCGCCAGCGCGAACATGCCGCGCAGCTTGCCGAACATGGTCACGCCTTCGCGCTCGTACAGCGCCAGCAGCACCTCGGTGTCGGAGTGCGAAACGAAGGAGACGCCGTCGCGCGTGAGCTCCTCGCGCAGCTCGGCGTAGTTGTAGATCTCGCCGTTGAACGTGATCGCGCACGCGCCGCGGCGCATCGGCTGCGCGCCGGCCGGCGAAAGGTCGATGATGGCCAGGCGCCGATGCCCCAACCCGACCCGTCTGTCCTCCGAGATCCAGGAGTCGCCGGCGTCAGGGCCGCGCGAATGCATCCGCTCGCGCGTGCAGTCGAGCTCCGCCCGATCGACGGCCGGCGCGCCGTCGCCATAAGCGAAGATCCCGTTGATACCGCACATCGCGCGCGAGTATAGGGGAGCCGCCGGAGGCCCCTCGTCGTTCGCTTAGAATCCGCCCATGCGCCGACTCGTCGCTTCGCTCCTCGCCGCCGCCACCGCCACCCTCGTCGCCCAGCCGCAGCCGCAGCAGCCGATCTACGGCTTCAACGATGCGGCGAGCCAGCGCGCGCTCGAGGCGAAGTTCGACGCCTCGCTCCGCCGCGACGATCTGCGCGAATGGATGCAGCATCTCACCGCCCGTCCGCACAACGTCGGCTCGCCGTACGGCAAGGAAAACGCCGAGTACATCGCCTCGCTCTTCCGCTCCTTCGGCTTCGACACCACCATCGAGCGCTTCGACGTCCTCTTCCCGACGCCGCGCACGCGCGTGCTCGAGCTGGTCGCGCCGGAGCGCTTCACCGCGAAGCTCGCCGAGCCCGCGCTGGCGGAAGACCGCACTTCGAATCAGACCGCCGAGATCCTGCCGACCTACAACGCCTACTCCATCGACGGCGACGTCACCGCCGATCTCGTTTACGTCAACTACGGAGTGCCCGCCGACTACGACGTGCTCGAGCGCAACGGCATCGACGTGCGCGGCAAGATCGTCATCGCCCGCTACGGCGGCTCATGGCGCGGCATCAAGCCGAAGGTCGCCGCCGAGCATGGCGCGATCGGTTGCCTCATCTACTCCGATCCGCGCGACGACGGCTACTTCGCCGGCGACGCCTATCCGCGCGGCGCGTATCGCAGCGAGCAGAGCGCGCAGCGCGGCTCCGTCGCCGACATGCCGTTCCATGCCGGCGATCCTCTGACGCCCGGCGCCGGCTCGACCCCCGGCACCAAGCGGCTCGCGCTGAGCGAGGCGAAGACGCTCACGAAGATCCCCGTGCTCCCGATTTCCTACGGCGACGCCTTGCCGCTGCTCCGTTCCCTCGGCGGTCCCGTCGCTCCGTCGAACTGGCGCGGCGCGCTCCCCATCACCTATCACCTCGGCCCCGGCCCGTCGCGCGTCCACCTGCAGCTCGCCTTCGACTGGAACACCGTGGCCGCGTACGACGTCATCGCCCGGCTGCGCGGCAGCGACCTGCCCGATCAGTGGGTGATCCGCGGCAATCATCACGACGGCTGGGTGCACGGCGCGCTCGATCCGATCAGCGGCCTCGTGGCGCTGCTCGAGGAAGCACGCGGCGTCGGGCTGCTCGCGAAGAGCGGCTGGCGTCCGCGCCGGACCATGATTTACGCCGCGTGGGACGGCGAAGAGCCGGGCCTCCTCGGCTCGACCGAATGGGTCGAGGCGCATCAGGACGAGCTGCGGCAGCACGCCGTGTCGTACATCAACTCCGACTCGAACAACCGCGGCTTCTTCGACGCCGGCGGCTCGCACACGCTCGAGCGGTTCGTCACCGAGGTCGCGCGCGACGTCGTGGATCCCGAGCGGAACGTCTCCGTGCTCGAGCGGCGGCGCGCGGCGGACATCGTCGACGCTGGCAACGATGCGAAGAACGAGATCCGCAACCGCGCCAACTTCCGTCTCGAAGCGCTCGGCTCCGGCTCCGACTTTACGCCGTTCCTGCAGTTCGCCGGCATCGCCTCGCTCGACGTCGGCTATGGCGGCGAAGGCGAGTACGGCGTCTATCACTCGGCGTACGACTCCTTCGATCACTTCATGCGCTTCGGCGATCCGAAGTTCGACTACGGACTGGCCGAGGCGAAGACGGTCGGGCGGATGATGCTGCGCCTGGCCAACGCCGACTTTCTGCCGTTCGAGGCCTCGTCGTTCGCGACCACTGTCTCGCGCTACGCCACGGAGGTGAAGAGCCTCGCCGACACGATGCGCGGTGAGACCGAGGAGCGCAACCGCTCGCTGCAGGACCGGACTTTCGAGCTCGCCGCCGATCCGGCCAAACCGTTCGTCGCGCCGAAGCAGCAGCAAGCCGTCCCGCACTTCGAGTTCGCGCCGCTCGAGAACGCCGTCGCCCGCCTGCAGCGCGCCGCGACCGACTTCGACAAACGTCCGGCATCGCCCGAGCGCGACCGGATCGCCATGCAGCTCGAGCGCGCGCTCACCCGTCCCGAAGGCCTCCCGAACCGCGCCTGGTTCAAGCACTACGTCTACGCGCCCGGCTTCTACACCGGCTACGGCGTCAAGACGCTCCCGGCCATCCGCGAAGCCATCGAGCAACGCAAGTTCGCCGACGTGAACGAACAGATCCGCGTGACCGCGCAGGTGCTGGAGAACTACGCGAAGATGCTGGAGGCGAAGTAGCGGCGTCAGAGGCCGAGGTCGCGAAGCACCTGCGCCGCGCGCAGCTCGTAACCGTTGACGGCGGCGTCGTAGCGCTGCCGCGTGAAGCCGGGATAGCGCGCGTCGAGCGTCCGCTCGAAGCCGGGTCGGTACGGCGTCGCGCCGAGTTTTTTCTCCAGCCAGCGGATCGTGTCGACGCCGCCGAGGCTGCGCGATTGCAGCTCATCGCTCCAATCGATCGCGCGGCCGGCAGGCAGGAACGCTTTGTCCTGCTCGACGATCAGCCCGGCCGCGGAGAGCCGCGCCAGACCGCTCTCGAGCTCCTCCGGAGTGAAGATGGCGTGATTCATCGCGTCGCCCCAGCCGATGATCTGCGCGAGCGTCACCCGTTCTTCCGCACGCCGCGCCCAGAAGATCGCGCCGAGCAGCCACGCGTCACTCCAGCGGAACGCCGTCGCGTCGCCCATCCTCACTGCTGCTTCGGCAGCATGTACACCGTCTCGCCGGGCCGCGACATGCCGAGGTCTTCGCGGGCGATGCGCTCGACGGCGTAGGACGACTTGCGCACGCTGTCGATCTCGGCGCGCAGGCGCGCGTTCTCCGCCTCCAGCCGCGCGATCTCGCTGCGCAACTGGTCGACGCGCGCCCGCGAATGCTGCAGCTCCGGCAGGCCGCGATCGCTGAAGAAGAACGAGATCGTGAAGACGATCACGAGCGCGCTCGACAGCAGGATCACGGCCTTGAACGTGACCTGTGTGGCGCGTCGGGAAACGGGCTGCGCGACCTGCGGCTGCATCCGGCGCTAGTGTACCCGCAACATCTATAATTCCGCTCGTGCCGCGCGACCGTGCTTCCAACCCGCTGACCGAGCGTTATGCGTCGCGGGAAATGTCGTATCTCTTTTCCGCCGATGCGAAGTTCCGGACGTGGCGGCGGCTGTGGATCGCGCTGGCGGAGGCGGAGCGCGAGCTCGGGTTGCCGATCACCGACGCGCAGATTGCGGAGCTCAAGCAGCACGCCGAGAACATCAATTACGACGACGCGGAAAAGCGGGAGCGAGAGATCCGGCATGACGTCATGGCGCACATCCATGCTTATGGATTGCAGGCGACGTCGGCCAAAGGGATCATCCACCTCGGCGCCACGTCGGCGTACGTCACCGACAACACCGACATCCTGCAGATGGCCGAAGGGCTGCGCATCATCCGCGGCCGGCTCGTCGCGCTGATGGCGAAGCTGCGCGACTTCGCCTGGCGCTGGCGCGCGACGCCGGCGCTGGCCTTCACGCACTTTCAGCCGGCGCAGCTCACCACCGTCGGCAAGCGCGCCACGCTCTGGCTGCACGACCTGCTGCTCGACTATCGCGAGCTCGAGTTCCGCATCGACCAGCTCGCGCTCCTCGGCGTGAAAGGCGCCACCGGCACGCAGGCCTCGTTCCTCAACCTCTTCGGCGGCGATGAAGCGAAAGTGCACCGCCTCGAGCAGCTCGTCGCCGAGAAGCTCGGCCTCCGCCGCAGCTACCCGGTCTCCGGCCAGACCTACTCGCGCAAAGTCGACGCGCAGGTCGTGGCCGCGCTCTCCGGCTTCGCGCAGTCGGCCTCGAAGTTCGCGTACGACATGCGCCTGCTGCAGCACTTGCGCGAGATCGAAGAGCCGTTCGAAGCGGAGCAGGTCGGCTCCTCGGCCATGGCGTACAAGCGCAACCCGATGCGCGCCGAGCGCATCGACGCGCTGGCGCGGCACCTCATCGTCAACGCACTCAACCCGGCGCTCACCGCGGCCACGCAGTGGTTCGAGCGGACGCTCGACGACTCCGCGAATCGCCGCATCGCCATCCCCGAAGCATTCCTCGCCGCCGACGCCATCGCGCTGATCTACGACAACATCGTCGCCGGCATCGTCGTGCACGAAGAAGTGATCGCCGCGAACGTCGCGCGCGAGCTGCCGTTCCTGATGACCGAGAATCTGATGATGGAAGGCGTGGCGCGCGGCGGCGACCGGCAGGTGCTGCACGAGCGCGTGCGCATTCACTCGCAGGCCGCGGCGGACGCGATGAAGTCGGGCGGCGCGAACGATCTGTTCGACCGCATCGCCGCGGACGCATTGTTCGGCATCGACCGCGCCTCGATCGCCGCGCTGGCGAACCCGGATGCGTACACGGGACTCGCGCGGCAGCAGACGGAGCGCTTTCTCGCCGAAGAGATCGATCCGCTGCTGATCGGCCAGAACATCGAACAGGTCGCCGAGGATCTGCGCGTATGAGAGTGCGCATCGTGGTGGTGTCGCTGCTGATGGTGGTGGCGTACGGCTGCGCGACCAGCACGCCGCCGCCGCAACAGCCGCCGCAGCCGATGCACGGCGTGGCGAGCTGGTACGGCGAAGAGTTCGCCGGCCGGACGACCGCGAACGGCGAGATCTTCGATCCGCTCCTGCTCACGGCCGCGCATCGCACGCTGCCGTTCGGCACGGTGGTCGACGTCTCGAATCCGAAGACGAAGCAGAGCGTGCGCGTGCGCGTGAACGATCGCGGGCCGTACATCGGCAATCGCGTGATCGATCTCTCGTACGCCGCGGCGCAAAAGATCGGCCTCATCGAGCCGGGCACGGGCGAAGTCGACATTCACGTGGTGAAGCTCGGCAACGGCGAGCGCGAGCCGCCGGCGCCGCTCGAGGTGACGATCGCCGAAGCGCCGGCCACGGTGCCCGCGGTCGTGCCGCAGAGCGACGCGCCGAAAGTCGCGTTCCCGGTGCCGCAGCCGCCGCCCGAGCCGATCGTCGTCGACCGCGTCGAAGTCGAGCAGCAGCACGCCGACGTGATCACGCGCAAGCAGGTCTCGCCCGACGGCCGCACCATCGAAGACGTGCCGGTGGCCATCGTGCCGCGCGCGACCTCGCCGGCCTCACCGCCGGTGACGCGCAAGAGCCTGGCCGGTCAGTTCATCGTGCAGGTAGGCGCGTTCTCCGTTGAAGCAAACGCAAAGTCGCTGCTCGACCGCCTGACGACGATCGGGCAGCGCGCCTGGATCGATCACGAGGACCTCTACCGCGTCCGCCTCGGCCCCTTCGACACCCGCGACGCCGCCGTGCGCGCACGCACGACGCTCGAAGCGAACGGGATCTCCGCGATCATCGTGTCAGAGTAGTTCCGACTCCGCGAAAAAGAACCCGATCTCGATCTTCGCGTTCTCGTCCGAGTCCGACCCGTGGATCGCGTTCTGCTCGATCGACTCGCCGAACTCCTTGCGGATCGTGTTGGCGTCGGCTTTGGCCGGGTCGGTCGCGCCCATGAGCGTGCGCAGCGAAGTCACGGCGTTGTCGCGCTCGAGCGCGGCGACGTACACCGGCCCCGAGGTCATGTACTCGACCAGGCTGCGGTAGAACGGCCGCTCGCGATGGACGGCGTAAAAGCCTTCCGCCTGCCGCTGCGAGAGCGACACTTTTTTCAATCCGAGAATCTTGAAGCCCTCGGACTCGATGCGGCTGATGATGCGGCCGAAATTGCCCTTGCGGACGGAGTCCGGCTTGATGATCGTGAATGTACGGTTGGACATCAGGTTTCCTTTCGGGCGGCGGATTATATCCGCGCCTGCGGCCGCCCGTCGTGCGGCCGGGAAACCGGGATGGTCTGCGATGCCTCGACGTAGTCGACCGGCAGCAGCAGCGTGAACGTCGAGCCCTTGCCGGGCGTCGACTGCACCTCGATCCGCCCATGGTGCAGCTCGACGAAGTTGCGCGTGAGCGACAGTCCGAGTCCCGTGCCGCCTTTGCGCGCGCGCCGTCCATCCTCGGTCTGGTAGAACTCGTCGAAGATGCGCTGCAGCTCGTCGCCCGGAATGCCGACGCCCTGATCGGCCACGTCGACGCGCACCGTCTCGAAGCCGAGCGGCGAGAGCGGCGCCGGCACGAAGCGGCAGTTGATCGCCACCAGGCCGCCGCGCGGCGAGAACTTCACCGCGTTCGAGAGCAGGTTGAAGAGGATCTGCTTGAGCCGGCCCTCGTCGAGCCGCACCTGCGGCACGGCTGCGTCGATCGACGAGACGATCTGCACTTTTGCTTCTGACGCAAAGCCTTTCATCACGCGCTCGACCGCGGCGATGGTCTCGCGCAGGTCGAAGAGGTCGGCGCGCAACTCCATCTTGCCCGCCTCGATCTTCGAGAGGTCGAGGATGTCGTTGATCAGCTCGAGCAGGTGATTGCCGGCGGCGTGAATGTTCTCCAGGAATCGGTGCATGCGCGGCTGCAGCACGCCGCGCGTAGCTTCGATCAGCACGCTGGAGAAGCCGATGATCGAGTTGAGCGGCGTGCGCAGCTCGTGCGACATGTTCGCCAGGAACTGGTTCTTGGAGCGGTCCGCGGCGAGCAGGCGCAGGTTCGTCTCGCGCAGCTCGTTCGTGCGTTCGAGCACGCGCTGCTCGAGGGCGTAGGTGAGCCCTTCGAGATCGCGATAGAGATGCGCGTTCTCGATTGCGACCGCGGCCTGGTTGGCGATGGCGGTGAGCAGGATCAGGTCGTCGGCGGTGAAGGCGTTTTTCTTGTAGCTCTCCACCGAGATCACGCCGACCACGCGGTCGCGCGCGATCATCGGCACGCCGAGCCACGACTCGGTCGGCTTCGTGTCGGCGACCGACTTCACGCCGAAGCGCTGCTCTTCCGCGGTGCTGCCGAGCAGCAGCGGCTGGTGATGTTCGACCACCCACGAGTTCAATCCTTCGCCGACCGGGATGCGCTCGCGCGGCAGCCGCACGTCGTCGCGAATGTCGAGCTCGAAGGAGAGCTCGTTCGTCGACTCTTCGAGCAGCGCGATGGAGAAGAGCGAGCAGTCGATCACCGCTTTGCACTCGGTGTAAATCGCCATCAGCAGCTCCTCGGTGGTGAAGCGGAGCGAGATGGTCTTGCCGATGTTCGTCAGCGACGCAAGGCGCTGCAGCAGGTCCTCGGATTTCGAGCGTGTCAGCGCGAGCTTGCGGGCGATGTAGTTCGCCACAGAGCCGGTGAAGGCGAGCGCGATCACGCCGCCCCAACCGATCGTGCCGAATGACAGCGCGGTCACGACCGCGTACGGCAGCGCCACGCAGGAGATGCCGCTGTCGACGAGATAGAGCTTGCCGATCTTCGCGAGCGAATAGCCGTACGAGCGCTGCGGCCAGAACATCAGCAGACTGTTGGTGATCACCAGCGCCGCGCCGCCGGCGGCGATGCGCGCGGCGTTGCCCGGCGTGGCCTGCATCACCGGGAACTGCCCGCCGAGGTATTCGTAGGTGGTGGCGGCGACGACGACCGGAATGCCGTACGTACCGAAGAGGCCGAAGGCTTTGACGTAGTCGGTGGCGGGATCCTGCCGCGCGAATCGCGCCGGCCCGATCTGATGCAGCGAGAGCAGGCGCGTGGCGATGGAGACGGCCACGGCGATCCACGACGACAGCACGATCCCGAGAAGCGGGAACATGGCCATGTAGGCGGTGATGACGAGCGCCACGTAGACGAGATCGGTGAGCTCGAACTTCAGCAGCGCCAGGGTCGTGGCGAAGACGACGAAGATGGCGATGAGGATCGGCCCGCTCGTGCCGAGGGTGCGCAGAATCTGCGCGGTCTGATCGTGCCGCAGCCACGTCAGCCACGACATGACCACCAGCCCGGCCAGCCCCTGAATCAGAAAGACCGAGATGACGCGCCGCCGCGAAGCGGATTGCGGAGAGCCCTGCGCGGACATGGGAATCGCGGTCATGGTAGCAGTTCCGCTGTCATCCCGAGCGTAGCGAGGGACCTGGGTGGGTGGCGGCGCGTCGCACGCGCCTCGAGCACCGCCCGCCCAGGTCCCTCGCTACGCTCGGGATGTCACGTGGGCGATCACCAGCCCGTCGCGACGCTCGTACGCGACGTCGTTCGGGATGGCAGCGTCGTCGCGGCAGACCAGCGCGTCGTGGAGCTCGAGCGGGCCGGAGAGCTCGACGCCGTGGGCGACGATGCAGCGTTCGAGGAGGACGCTGCCGCCGATGGTGCAGTCGTCCCAGACCGTGGTGTCGCGCAGCTCACCTTTGACGATGCTGCGCGCGCCGACGGTGGAGCGCACCAGCGTGCCGGGAGTCTTCGCGGTGACGTCGACCAGCGAGTCGCCGACGACGCGCGAGGTTTGCACCGGACGCAAATCGCCGCGGACGGTCGCTTCGAGCAACGCCCGCGATGCGACGAGGTAACGCTGCGGCGTGCCGACGTCGAACCAGAGCCCGTCATCGATCACGCCGGCGATGGTCTCGCTGCGGTCGGCGAGCAGCGGCTGATAGACCTCGTCGACGATGCCGGAGAACTCTTTGTCCGGCAGATGCCGCAGCACGCGCGTGCTGATCGCGTGCGCGCCGGAGAACATCAGCGCTTCGCCGTGACCCTGGCCGAAGCCGGTGATGCGTCCGTTGTCGAGCCACACCGAGGTGAAGCGGTCGCCCTGCGGCGGATGGCGCAGCGCCAGCGCGGCCAGCGCCTGCTGCGCGCGGCGCGCCTCTTCCAGTTTTGCGTACGGCGGAAACTGCACCGTGTCGCCGTTGACCAGGAAGAACGCTTCCTCGCGCTCGAGCAGCGGACCGACACGGCGGATCGCGCCGCCGGTGCCGAGGATTTCTGCCTCGTACGAAAAGTGCAGCGTGGCCGCGTCGCCGTAGCGCTCGCGCACGTAACGCTCGAGCGGCTCCGGCAGATGATGCAGATTGACGACCAGCTCGCGCACGCCGCCGTCGAGAAACGACTCGACCGCCCAGGCGATCAGCGGCCGGTTGCAGAGCGGCACCATCGGCTTCGGCAGCGTGTAGGTGACGGGGCGGAGCCGCGTGCCGTAGCCGGCGGCGAGGATGAAGCCGATCATGCGGACGGGAGCTGCTCCGGCGGAAAGACCATGTTCTCCGGCAGGTCGGCGCGCGTGCGGCGATGCTGCCGGTAGAGATCCGCGTACGTCTGACGGATGGCCGCATCCATGTTCATCCCCAATTCCTCAGCTACGGAACGGATGACATCCATCTGTCCTTCAATCTCGAAGTAATCACCGATGGGCGTGCGGTCGAGGACCACTTCCACCTCGCGCACGCGCCACACCTCGCGGAACTTCTGATAGCGGAAGACCGGCTTGTAGCCGAGCGAGTCGAAGAGCTGGATGGCCAGCTCGAAACTCTCGACGCCGGTCTGCACTTCTTCGCGCGTCTTCACGCCGCCGTCGAACGCCACCGGACCCTTGAACGTGGCGATGGCGTAGCGGCCGAATTTGCGCACGCGCAGCAGCGCGCCTTTCGTGCGCAGCTCGCCGCGGCGGTCGAGCACCATGTTGTCTTCGAAGGTCTCGCCGTAGAGGCGCTGCGCGCCGATCTCGTGCAGCTTGCGCACGAGTGCGTTGCGGTCCTTCAGGACGAACTTCACTTCGATTTCCTGGGCCAAAATCAGGCTCGCAATACTTCGACGCCCGGCAGGCTCGCGCCGGAGATGAACTCGAGCGACGCACCGCCGCCGGTCGAGATGTGCGTGATGCGGTCGGCGAAGCCGGAGCTCTTCACCGCTTCCACCGATTCGCCGCCGCCGACCACCGTCACCGCGTCCGCCTCGGCGACCGCGCGGGCCATGGCCATCGTGCCCTTCGCGAACTGCTCCTTCTCGAACACGCCCATCGGCCCGTTCCAGAAGACCGTCTTCGCATCCTTCAGCTCCGTCTCGTACAGCTTGATCGTGCGCGGCCCGATGTCGAAGGCCTTCTCGTTGTCCGTGTAGCCGTCGCTCACCACCGCGTCTTCGTCGATCTCGGTCGGGTTGTCGAGCGAGTCGGCGACGACGAGATCTTCGGGAAGGATGATCTCCGCGCCGTCGCTTTCCATGATGCGCTGCGCGACTTCGATCGAGTCGCTATCGACCAGCGAGCCGCCCATCGGCACGCCGCGCGCGGCGAGGAACGTGTTGGCCATGCCGCCGCCGATGAGGATCTTGTCGGCGAGCTTCATGAGCGCCTCGAGCGGCTCGATCTTGCCCGCGATCTTCGCGCCGCCGAGGAGCGCCACGAACGGGCGGTCGGAAACGTGCGTGACCTTCTGCAGGAACTCGAGCTCCTTCGCCAGGAGCAGGCCGCCGGCGGTCTGTTCTTTCGGGAAGAGCCGCGGCAGCGCGTCGATCGAGGCGTGCGCGCGATGGCAGGCGCCGAAGGCGTCGTTCACGTAGAAGTCGGCGAGCTTGCGCAGCTCGCGCGCGAACGACTCGTCGTTCTTCTCTTCACCCTTGTGAAACCGGAGATTCTCGACGAGCAGCACCTCTCCAGGCTGCAGTTGCGCGGCGCGTGTCTCGGCGTCGGTGCCGATGCAGTCGTCCGCCCAGGCCACGTCGATGCCGAGGAGCGAGGCCAGCTTCTCGCGCACCGGCTGCAGCGAGTACTTCGCATTGCGCTCACCCTTCGGCCGCCCGAGGTGGCTGGCGATGACGACGGCTGCACCGCGCTCGCGCAGCATGCGCAGTGTCGGCAGCGTCTCCTCGATGCGCGTCGCGTCGGTGATGCGAGCGCCTTCGAGCGGCACGTTGTAGTCGACGCGATAGAAGACGCGCGCGTTCTGCGTCAGAGGAAGATCGGCGAGAGTGCGGATGGTGATCATGCGATGAGAACGATGAACGATGAAGGATGAACGATGAACGGGCGGAAGCGGCGAACGTTCATCGTTCATCGTTCCGCGTTCATCGTTCGTCGCGTCACCGCACCGCCAGCGCCTCCTTCTTCACCCGCGCCACATGCGCGATCAAATCGAGGATGCGATTGCTGTAGCCCCATTCGTTGTCGTACCAGGCCAGGATCTTGTGCATCTGCTTGTCGACCGAACGGGTGAAGGTGGTGTCGACGATCGAGGAGTGCGCGTCGTGGTTGAAGTCCACCGAGACCAATTGCTCGTCGGAGTAGGTGAGGATGCCTTTCATCTCGCCGTTCGCCGCTTCGCGGATCACTTGGTTGATCTCGTCGGCCGACGTCGGCTTCTCGGTGTGGAAGGTGAGATCGACCAGCGAGACATTCGGCGTCGGCACGCGCACGGAGATCCCGTCGAAGCGGCCCTTCAGTTCGGGCAGCACGAGGCCGACCGCTTTCGCGGCGCCGGTGGTGGTCGGGATCATCGAGAGCGCGGCGGCGCGGCCGCGGCGGAGGTCCTTGTGCGGCAGGTCGAGGATCTCCTGATCGTTCGTGTACGAGTGCACCGTGGTCATGATGCCCATGGTGATGCCGAAGCGGTTGTGCAGCACCTTCGCGACCGGCGCGAGGCAGTTGGTCGTGCACGAGGCGTTGGAGATGATGCGGTGCTGGGCCGGGTCGTAGACGTCCTCGTTCACGCCCATGCAGAACGTGGCGTCGGCGTCTTTCGACGGAGCGGAGATGATCACCGTCTCGACGCTTTTCTTCAGGTGCCGCGACGCTTTCGCTTTGTCGGTGAAGCGGCCGGACGACTCGACCACGATCTCGACGCCGAGCTCGTCCCACGGGATCTCGGCCGGGTCGGGGCTGGAGAAGACGCGCAGCTCCTTGTCGTCGATGAAAAGGCTTTTCTCGCCGTGGCGGATTTGGTTCGGGATGGTGCGGTGCACCGAGTCGTACTTCAGGAGGTAGGCCAGCGTGTCGGCACTGGTGAGGTCGTTCACCGCGACGAACTCGATGTCGCGGCTGTGATGCTCGAGCGCGGCGCGCAACACGTTGCGGCCGATGCGTCCGAAGCCGTTGATCCCAACCTTCACCATCAAGAATCCTCCATACGGGGCGGTAGTATATCGAGGTGAATCCGACTGCGAACTCCGTGCACGTAACGCCGCTACGGTGGGATGGTCACGCATTGTTTCTGCTCGATCAGCGGCTGCTTCCGGTGCAGGAAACGTGGCTCGCGTACGACAGCGCGCCGGCGGTGGCCGAGGCGATCCGGACCATGGTCGTGCGCGGCGCGCCCGCCATCGGAGTGGCGGCCGCGTTCGGTATGGCGCTGGCCGCGCAGCGCGGAGACGATCTCGATGCAGCGGCGGAGATTCTCAAAGCGTCGCGCCCGACGGCGGTGAATCTGGCCTGGGCCGTCGACCGCATGCTCGACGCCTCGCGGCGCGGCGCCGATCTCGTCGCGGAGGCGGAGCGCATCAACATCGAGGACGTGGAGTCATGCATGCGCATCGGCCGCTACGGCGCGGAGCTCCTCGGCAGTCAGTCGACGGTGCTCACGCACTGCAACGCTGGCGCGCTTGCCACCGCCGGCTACGGCACAGCCCTCGGCGTGATCCGCGCCGCCATCGACAGCGGCAAACGCGTGGCCGTCTTCGCCGACGAGACCCGCCCGTACCTGCAAGGCGCGCGGCTGACCGCGTGGGAACTGCAGCAGGACGGCATCGACGTCACCCTCATCACCGACAACATGTCCGGCCATTTCTTCCAGCAGGGAAAATTCGACGCGGTGGTCGTCGGCGCCGACCGCATCGCCGCCAACGGCGACACCGCGAACAAGATCGGCACCTACACCGTGGCCGTCCTCGCGAACGCGCACGATGTTCCCTTCTACATCGCCGCACCGCTGTCGACCATCGACCGCGACTGCCCGACCGGCGCCAACATCCCCATCGAAGAACGCAGCGCGCTGGAGGTAACGGAGATCTTCGGCTCGCGCGTCGCGCCGGAAGGCATCCACGTCCGCCATCCCGCATTCGACGTGACCCCGGCGCGTTTGATCACGGCCATCATCACGGACCGCGGCGTGCTGCGCGCGCCGTACGAGGAGTCGATCGCGGGAGCGTTCGCGGAGAAGGAATGAAGGAGAAGGAGACGGAGGAGCGGGCGGTGGGTGGGGCGGAGGAGGAGGTCGCGCGCGACGATCGACTTGGGTCGGGTGACGGACTTGCCGCGCACGATGTCTCGGCGCTGCACGACCCACGCGCCGCACGCGAGGTGCTTGCGCCTGACGACGCGCGCGTGCCGGACGACGATGGAGTCGCACGGCGCGATGAACTCGCATCGCACGGTGCGCTCGCGTCGCATGACGGACTTACGCCGCGCGGTGGACTCGCGTCGGACGATGCAGTCGCGCCGTACGATGCACCGGCGTCGCACGACGCGCTAGCGCAGAACCACCTCGCGCGAGGTGATCGCGCGCGTGTCAAGCCGCCGCCGCACGAGCGCGGCTCCTCTCGACCGAGCCGCTTCTCCGGTCGCTTCCGCCGCCTTGTCGCGGCGCTCTGGTTCGGCAGCGCGGTGTTCCTGATGCTCGCGGCGGTGGCGGCGTTCCGTGCCGCGCCGACTCCCACTGCCGCCGCGGACGTCGTCGGGGCGATGCTCGCGCGGTGGCACTACATCGCTCTGATCGCTCCGCTTCTGCTCTTCCTGTTCGCGCTGCAGCGCGGCCGCGGCATCGTGCTGAGCTTCGTCCTCGCCGGCGTCTTTCTCGCGTCGCTGCAGGTCTTCACCGACATCGCCATCCGCCGCATGCGCAACAACTCGCCCGTGCCGATCTCGTCGCTCGACCGGGGCGATCCGCTGAGGCGCAAGTTCGGCGCGCTGCACGGGCTGTCGATGATGCTGCTCGTCGCGCAGGCGATTGCCGCCGGTCTGGCGGTGGCGTTGGACGAAGATCCATAATGATGGCGTGCCGCAACTCCTCGACGAATTGAAGGAGCACCTCGCCGCCGGCGAGGTGGTCGTGGTCGCCGGTACCGGCGTCTCGGTGCAGGCGACGAAGAACGCGCCGTGCGCCTCCTGGAAAGGGCTGCTGCTCAACGGCGTCGAGCATGCGCGCGAGCTCGGGCTGATGAGCGAACCGGTCGCGAATCTCACACGGCAGCAGATCGCGCTGAACGAGCCCGACATGCTCATCGGCGCGGCGCAGACGATCACGGCCAAGCTGGGTGCGGAGCTCGGGCCGTGGCTCAAGCGGAGCGTCGGGCCGTTGCACGCCGAGGAGCCGGCAATCATCGAGGCGATCCACGACCTCGGCGCGGTCATCGCCACGACGAACTACGACCATCTGCTCAGCACGCACGAGCTGCGGCCGTTCGACTGGACCGACGCCGCGTCCGTCGAGGAGATCCTGCGCGGCCAACGCCGCGGCGTGATCCATCTGCACGGCGACTACGAGAAGCCGCAGTCGGTAATCCTCGACCTCAAGTCGTACGAGCGGATCAAGTCGAGCGCGCACGCGACGGCGGTGCTCACCGCCATCCGCATGCTGAAGACGATGCTGTTCATCGGCTGCGGCGACGGTCTGAACGACCCGCACTTCGGCGCGTTCTTCCGCTGGACCGAGCAGGCTTTCAGCGACTCGCGCTTTCGCCACTTCATCCTCTGCCGCGACAGCGAAGCAGAGAAGATCCGCAGTGAGCATCTTCCCGAGCGAAAGCTGCATCCGATCGGATACGGCGACGACTTCACGAAGCTCGTGCCGTTCCTGCATTTGTTGCGCGGCGCACATCCCGCGGTCGCGCCGCCGCCGGCTCGGCCGGCGCATGCCGCTCTTCCCGATCCCGGTCCCTGTTTCGGGCGCGAGCCGGAGATCGACACGATCGTGCGGGCGCTGCTCGCCGATACGCCGGCGCGCGTGACGGTGCTCGGCACCGGCGGCATCGGGAAGACGACGCTCACGCTCAAGGCGCTGCGCGACCGGCAGGTCGCGGCGCGGTTCACCGAGGCGCGGCACTTCGTCCGCTGCGAGGGCGCGACGAACCGCGACGGCGTGGTCGGCGCGATCGCGTCGCAGCTCGGCGTCTCCAGCGTGGCACGCCTCGACCAAGCCGTGCTCGCCGCGCTGGCCGCGAAGCCGGCCGTGCTCGTTCTCGACAATTTCGAGACGCCGTGGCAGGCGGCGATGATGGACGTCGAGGAGTACCTCGGCGCGATCAGCGGCATCGACTCGCTCAACCTGGTCGTCACGATCCGCGGCACCGAGCGTCCGGCCGGCGTGGCCTGGACCGCAGCCGTCGAGCCGCCGCTGCTGCCGCTCCCGGATGCACGCCGTGCGTTCCTTGCAATCGCCGGCGAAAAGTTCGCGAACGATCCGTCGCTCGACCCGCTGCTCGAGTCGATCGACCGTCTCCCGATCGCGATCAGCCTCATGTCGCATCTCGCCCAACGCGAGGCGACTCTCGCACCGCTCCTGCAGCGTTGGAACGACAAACGGACGGAGATGCTTCAACGCGCCGGCGGCGCGAACAAAGCGAACAACATCGAAGTCTCGTTCGAGCTCTCGATCGGCAGTCCGCGCATGACCGCCGAAGCGAAGCGATTAGCGTCGGTGCTAGCAACATTGCCCGGCGGGATCGCGAACGCCCACTTGAACGCGATCATGGATGACGGCGAGGAAGCAGCGGCCGTGCTTCGCGGAACCGCGGTCGCGTTCAACGAGGGCGATCGCCTGCGCATGCTGGCGCCGTTGCGCGCGTACGTCACCCGGCGCTATCCACCGGATCCGGCCGACGCCGCACGTGCCGACGAGCACTACGCAGCTCTGGCTGTTCGCGGCGACGAAGTCGGCCGCGCCGCCGGGGCTGCGGCGGTCGAGACGATCACGCCGGAGGTGGCGAACATCGAGACCGTGCTGCTGCGGCTATTGGCCTCCAGAGCGCCGAAAGAATCGTCGAACGCCATCCACGGATGGGCTGAATTCATCCGCTATACCGGGTTTGGCTCCGTCAGCATTCTCGATCGCGCTTGTGTCCGGGCGGCGGAGGCTGACGATCGCGCGACGGAAACCAGTCACGTCCTGGACCGCGCGAAACTTGCCGTTGACAGATCCGACTACGAGCCGGCTCGCGCCAACTTGGAGCGCATCCGGACTCTCGCCCGCGAACGTGGCGCACGTCGCATTGAAGCGCTCGCGGTGGCTCGCCTCGGCACCGTCGCGTTTAACCTCGACGAAGACGACGCGGCGCGCTCTATGATCTTGGAAGCGTTAGAGATATTTCGTGAGGTCAGTGACACTCACGGTCAAGGTTATTGCGCGCTAACGCTCGCGAAGATCGAGCTCGCTGCAAAAAACTACGAGGTCGCCAAAGCAAAGTTTCGCGACGCGCTCGAGCTGAACGATCCCGCCGACGTCACCTCGTACGCAAACGCGCTCATCGGCCTCGCCGAAGTCGAGTACCGGAGCGGCGACGCCGGTGCAGCGTTCGCGCAATTCGAAAAGACACTCGAAATCTACCGTGCAACCGGTAGTCCGCTCGGTCAAGGGAATTGCTTGATGCGAATGGCTGAAATCGTTGCAGCACGCGGAGAAAAGGAGCGTGCGTTGCTACTGACGCAGCAGGCGCTCGCGTGTTTCGAAGCGCTGGGCGAGCCTTACTCCATCGGCCGCGCGCACAGAGCTTTGGCGATATTTGTAACGGACGCCACACTCCGCCGCCAGCACCTCGCCGCCGCCCGCGAAGCGTGGTCGCGAATCGGCCGTAACGACTTGATCGCCGGTTTGGGCCAGGACTAGCCGAGCGCCAGCATGTTCCCGTCGATGTCCATCTCGTGCACCGGGAAGCCGAGCGTCCCGAGCGGCTCGCGGATCTCGCCGGCGTTGCCGACGATGACGATGAGCATGCGGTCGGGGTCGAGGTATTTCCGGGCGACGCGGACGATGTCGTCGGCGGTGACGGCGGCGATGTTTTCGCGGTAGCGGTCGAAGTAGTCCTCGGGGAGGCCGTAGAGCTCCATGTCCAGGAGGCGGCCGGCGATGTCGGACGCGGTCTGCACGGTCGCAGGAAAGACGCCCATCAGGTAGTTCTTCGTGTCGTCGAGCTCCTGCGTCTCGACGTCGCCGCTGCGGATGCGGCGCAGCTCGCTCAGCATCTCAGCGACCGACTCGCGCGTCACCTCGTTGCGCACCGGCGCGGCCACCACGAACGGGCCGGCCTGCCGGCGGAAGGCGAACTGCGAGCGGGCGCCGTAGGTGTAGCCGTGGCGCTCGCGCAGATTCAGATTGATACGCGAGTTGAAGACGCCGCCGAAGATGGCGTTCATCACCGAGATCGCGAAGTAGTCCTCGCACGAGCGCGGCACGCCGACGTGTCCGACGCGGATCTCCGACTGCACGGCCTGCGGACGGTCGACGACGTAGATGCGGTTCCCTTCGACCGGCCGCGGCGTCACGGTGGGACGCGGCGGCTCCGGGCCGGGCTGCCACGCGCCGAGGGTCTGCGTGAGCAGCTCGATGGTGCGCGAAGCCTCGACGTCGCCGGAGACGATCACCGAGCTGTTGTTCGGCAGGTAGTGCTCGGCGTAGAAGCGGCGCACGTCGTCGATGCCGATGCGCGCCACGCTGTCGGCGTTGCCGACCACGGAGTTGCCGTACGCGCCGGTGCCGTAGAGCAGGTTGGCGAAGCGCTTGCCCGCGATGGCGGCCGGCTCGTTGCGCTGCTGGAGGATCTCGTTCAGCCGCTCGGCGCGCACGCGCTCGAGGCCGTCCTCCGGCAGCGTGGCGCGCGCGGCGACGTCGGCGAAGATCGACACCGACGGCTCGCCGTTGCGGCTGAGCACATCGAGTGAAATGTACGACGCGTCCCAATCGGCGCCCGTGCCGAGGGAACCGCCGAGGAGCCCGACATCCTCGGCGAGGCGGATCGCGTCGCGCTCGCCGGCGCCTTCATCGAGCAGATCCGCGGTCAGCGAGGCGAGGCCGGCGGTCTGCAGCGAATCGTGATCGGCGCCGGAGCGGACCAGCGCGCGCAACGACAGCAGCGGCGCGTTGTGCGTCTCGGCCACCAGCACGCGCAGCCCGTTCGGCAGCGTCGCGCGCGTGATCTGCGGGAAGTGATACGGCCGCGGCGCGGCCGGTGCGGGTGCGGCGGTGCGGTCGATGGGCATCAATGCTCCGGTACGAACAGCGACGTGACGCGGTTCTCGGGGATCAGGTATTTCCGCGCGACGTGCGCGAGGTCGTCGACGGTCGCGGCGCGATACGGATCGAGCCAGTTGTGAATCAGGCCGGGATCGTCAAAGTACGTCGCGAACATGCCGAGGAGATCGGCGCGCGCGTCGAAGGTCTCGAGCTGATGCGCGAACTCGATCTCCGCGCGGTTCTTCGCGCGCGTGAGCTCGTCCTCGGTGATGCCGCCGGTGGCGATGCGCGCGATCTCCGCGTCGATGGCCGACTCGATCGCTTCGATGGCCACGCCTTCGCGCGCCGTGGCCTGCAGCATCAGCATCCCGGTGGCCTCGGTGGGCAGCACGTACGTGGCCACGTCCTGCGCGATCTGCTGCTCGTGCACCAGCGCGCGATCGAGGCGGCTGGCCTTGTCGGCGGCGAGGATGGTGGTGAGCAGATCGGCGTGCACCCAATCGCGCGCGCCCATCTTCGGCAGGTGATAAAGGCGATACAGCCGCGGCAACTGCACCTGCGAGGCGAACGTCTCCCGCCGCTCGCTGCCGGCCGGTTGGCGCTCCAACGTGAACTGCGGGAACGAGCGCCCCGGCGCGATGTCGCCGAAGTACTCCTCGACCAGCCGCCGCGCCTCGGCCGGCGCGAAGTCGCCGATGATCGTGAGCGTGCAGTTGTCCGGCCGATACCAGGTCTCGAAGAACTGGCGGATGTCGTCGAGCGACGCCGCCTCGAGATCGGTCATCGAGCCGATGGTCGGCCAGTGATACGAGTAGTCGGGATCGAAGGCGAGATGCAGCAGCCGCTCGAAGGCGGTGCCGTACGGGACGTTGTCGTAGCGCTGGCGGCGCTCTTCCTTCACCACTTCGCGCTGGATGTCGAGCTTCTCCTGGGTCAGGGCCGGAAGGAAGAAGCCCATGCGGTCCGACTCGAGCCACAAACCAAGCGCTAAATAGTTAGACGGTAATGTTTCAAAATAATTGGTGCGATCAAAGAATGTCGTTCCGTTGAGCACGCCGCCCACCGACTGCACGTGGCGGAAGTGCTCGTTGTTGCCGACGTGCTCCGAGCCGGAGAAGAGCATGTGCTCGAACAGGTGGGCGAAGCCGGTGCGGCCGGGACGCTCGTTCTTCGAGCCGACGTGGTACCAGAGGTTGACCGCCACGAGCGGCGCGGAATGGTCTTCGTTGAGGATGACGCGGAGGCCGTTGGGCAGACGGTACTCGTCGAGGGTCAGCATGCGAGGGCGCGTTTTATCACGTCTGGTTTATCCTTCGGCCGCACCATGCCGTCTCTGCCGTGGCGACACATCGCCGTCGAAGGTCCGATCGGGGTCGGGAAGACGTCTCTGACGAGCCTTCTGGCGAAGCGCTTTCGCGGGACGAAGGTGCTCGAGGACGTCGACAATCCCTTTCTCGACGACTTCTACAAGGACAAGCGCGGCGCGGCCTTCCGCACGGAGCTCTTTTTCCTGCTCTCGCGCTTCGATCAGCAGCGGCAGGTAGCGCAGCGCGATCTCTTCACCGAGCTGATCCTCGCGGACTACACATTCGCGAAGAGCAAGATTTTTGCTTATCTCACGCTCGACGACTCGGAACTGATGATCTACAACCGGCTCTACGACCTGCTCTGGGAGCAGGTGCCGAAGCCGGAACTGGTCATCTACCTTCAGGGGAGTCTTGATACACTGACCCGGCGCATCCGCAAACGCGGCCGCGCATATGAAAAGGCGATCTCGCCTTCGTATTTGCAAGAGCTCAGCGAGGCGTACTCCCACTACTTTTACCGGTACGACGAGACGCCGTTGCTGGTGGTGAACACGAACGAGATCGATTTTGTGAATACGCCCGAGCACTTCGAACAACTGGTCGAACAGATCCGAAGCGCTCAAAAGGGCACGCAGTACTACGTACCGCTTGGATCCTGAGTCGACGGACCGAGACGAAGACGTAGGGGAACGCAGAACACGGAACTCGGAACACGGAACGAAGGCAGCAGTCGTTCCGTGTTCCGTGTTCCGAGTTCCGTGTTCGCCTCGCTCCTCTCGTTCCAAGGAGGAGCTGATGGCCAACAAGAAACTCACCGTCCCGTCCATTCGCGCGATGAAGGGTGTGTCCCGGATCGGGATGCTCACCGCGTACGACTATCCGAGCGCGCGCATCGCTGATGCCGCCGGCGCCGACGTGATCCTGGTCGGCGATTCCCTCGGCATGGTGGTGCTCGGGTATCCCGACACGCTCAGCGTCACCGTCGACGACATGCTGCACCACACGCGGGCCGCGGCGCGCGGCATCCAGTCGGCGCTGCTGGTCGGCGACATGCCGTATCTCTCGTATCACGTGTCGGTCGAGGAGTCGGTGCGGAACGCCGGCCGCTTCATCCAGGCCGGCGCGCATGCGGTGAAGGTCGAGGGCGCGAAGGCGAGCCGCATCCGCACCATCGAGGCCATCCTCGACGCGGAGATTCCGGTGATGGGTCACATCGGACTCACGCCGCAGTCGGTGAACGCCCTCGGCGGATTCAAGCTGCAAGGCAAGCATGCCGACGACGCGCGGCGGCTCATCGACGAGGCGGTCGCGCTCGAGCGCGCCGGCTGCTTCTCGATCGTGCTCGAGTGCGTGCCGTCCGAGCTCGCGGCGATGATCACCGAGCAGTTGACCATCCCTACGATCGGCATCGGCGCCGGTCCGTCGTGCGACGGGCAGGTGCTCGTCTTCCACGACGTCCTCGGCATGTACGACGGCCACACGCCGAAGTTCGTGCGCCGCTACGCGAACATCGGCGCCGACATGCAGAGCGCGCTCGAGGCGTATCTGCGCGACGTGCGCGACGGCCAGTTCCCCGACGAGTCGAAGGAGTCGTTCCACATGGCCAGCGACGAGGAGCTCAAGCGCCTCTACGCCACGCGCGACGACAGCGGCGTGGTGGTGGAGATGCCGAAGGCCGCGCAGTGAAGCTGGTCCGGACCATCGAGGAAGTGCGGGCGGCGGTGGCGGCAGCGCGCGCGCACGGCGCCACGATCGGCTTCGTGCCGACGATGGGGTTCCTGCACGACGGGCATCTCTCGCTGATCGCCGCGGCGCGCGAAGCCGGGGCGACGTTCGTGGTCGCCTCGATCTTCGTCAATCCGCGCCAGTTCGGCCCGTCGGAGGATTTCAGCCGCTATCCTCGCGACGAAGCGCGCGACCGCGAGCTGCTCGAGCAGGCCGCCACCGATCTGCTCTTCATGCCGGAAGTGGAGACGATGTATCCGCCCGGCGCGACTACATCGATCGTCGTCGGCGGCGTCTCCGCACCGCTCGAAGGCGAGCGCCGCCCCGGCCACTTCGACGGCGTGGCCACGGTGGTGATGAAGCTCTTCGAGATCGTGCAGCCCGACCTGGCCGCGTTCGGCCGGAAGGACGCGCAGCAGTGCGCGGTGATCGAGCGGATGGTGCGCGATCTCGACGTGCCGCTGCGCCTCATCTTCGGCGAGACGGTGCGCGAGCACGACGGCCTGGCGCTGTCGTCGCGCAACAGCTATCTGTCGGAGAGCGAGCGCGCCAAAGCGCCGGTGCTCCATCGCGCGCTGCGCGCCGGCGAAGAAGCGATCACGCATGGGATTCACGAGGTCGCGGGCGTCGAGAAGCTGATGCACCGCGTCGTGGCCGAGGAAGGCGGCGTCGAGGTCGACTACCTCGCGGTCGTCGATCCGGAGACCTTCCTGCCGCCGGCCGACTTCGCGCGCGAGCTGCTGCTGGCCGGCGCGGTGCGCATCGGCCGCACGCGCCTGATCGACAACATCCGGGTGGCGCGCTCGTGATGCGCCGGCTGCTGCGCGCGGCGATCCGCAACGCCACCGTGACGCACGGCGACGCGCTCACGCTGCGCGCCGATGCGGCCGTTCTCGCCGCCGCCAACATCCTGCCGCTCGAAGAAGTGGAGCTGGTGAACCACGCCACCGGCGCGCACGTCACGACATTCGCCGAGGTGGCGGCGGCGGGAGAGCTGCACGCGCCGAACATGCGCGCCGGCGATCGCGTGAGCATCCTCGCCTACGGCCTGCTGCACGACGGGCAGACGCTGAACCACAGCGCGAAGATCGTCACCCTCGGCGAAGGCAACGAGGTGACGGCTATCGACGAACGAAGTCGATGAAACCGCGCTCGAGCCGCTCGCGAGCGACGCGCTCGGCGATCTCGGTGGCGGTCCGCCGCTCGGCGCTGGCGGTCTCCAGAATCTCCCGCGTGGTGTCGGTGAGCGCGTCGATGAGCGGCAGCGGTTCGACGCCGTTCAGCTCCATCGCCGTGCCGGCGATGACGGCGCCGCACGAGGCGACGAAGTCGGGAACGAAGAGCACGCCGCGCGCGGCGAGACGTTGCTCGACCTCCGGCGCGGCGAGTTGATTGTTCGCGGCGCCGCAGATGGCCCAGGCGCGCATGTCTGTTGCGATCCGTTCGGTGATCACGCCGCCGATCGCGCAGGGTGCGACGACGTCTACGTTCGCGAGCAGCACGTCCTCGGCGTCGATCACGCGCGCACCGATCGCGCGCGCCACCGCCCGCGCCTGCTTCTCATCGACGTCTGCGACGAGCACCTCGGCGCCGCTCGCGACGAGGCGCTGCGCGACGGCCGAGCCCATGCTGCCGCAGCCCTGCACGGCCACGCGTAATCCGGCCACGCTGTCGTGACCGCGCAGCCGCGCGCACGCGTTCATGCAATTGACGACGCCGCGCGCGGCGCCGTCGGCGAGGTCGCGGGTCTGGACGTAGCGGGTCGTTTCCGCCATCGACAGCAGATCGTCCGCGGTGGTGCCGAGGTCTCCGGCGCAGCGGTAGAGACCCGCGAGGTCCTCGATGAATTGGCCGAGGCGGCGGAAGGCTTGCGCGCGATCGAGGCGATCGTGCAGAAGCACCGCTGTTTTCGCGCCGCCCGCGCGGAGACCGGCGATGGCGGTCTTGAGCGACATCGCACCGGCCAGACGCGCGGCATCGCTCACCGCGTCCGCTTCGCTCGCATACGCAAACGTGCGTACGCCTCCGACGGCACGGCCGAAGCGGATCGTGTCGAAGACGATGTGCGCGCAGAGGCCGGTCGTCTCGTCGCGGAAACGGAGATCGTGCACGTTTACGGCTTCGTCGTGACGAATGGATCGTTGCGCAGCGCGGCGACGCAGCTCGTGTCGAGCGTGGCGATGTTCGCGCTGCGGAACAGTCCGGCGCGAATCGCGTCGATGCATTCGTTCATCGGCACATGCCCGCCGGGCACGATCAGGTGCAGGCTGTTCGGGAACTGCGCCTTCACCGCCTCTGCCCAGCGCGGCGGCGTCACCGGATCGCCCTTGCCGGAGACGAAAACGACGGGCACGTTCGATCGGAAGTCCTGAAAGTACGTCGCGGGAAGCTGCGCTTTCGGCCACTCCGCGCACGCGGCGATGTTGCTGCGCACGCGATAGTCTCCGGCGAACGTGCCGGCGGTCTCGCGCACGATGTCTTCTTCGGTGATGCGCGGAATGTCTTCGCTGCAGAGCACCGACATCGCCGCGCCGAGAGCGAACCCGCGAAACATGCCGGCGCGCGAGCGGACGGCGAGGTCGGCGAAGGCGGTGAGATCGCCCGCTTTGGCCCGCTGCAGCAGCGCCGGGATCTCGCGCGTGCTGATCCACTGCGCGTACAGCATGGTCCGCAGCATGTCGCTGAACGTGATGTCCGTCAGCAGGACCTCGGCCGCTGCTCCGGTGGCGGGATGCTTGACCTGCACGCGCGCCGGCGCCTGGCGAAGCCTGCGCATGACTTCGTCGACGTCGGCGCGGATGGTTGGATACGCCTGACGGCACGCCGCCTCCGCGTTGCATTCTTCGATCAGCACGTCGAGCCCCTGTTGCGCGTTGGCCGGCATGTACAGCGGATTGCGGTTGGCCAGCGGCGCCAGCCCGTTGAGCATCGCGCTGCGCACGTGCGCGCCGAACAGTTGCATGTACGCGATCGCCAGACGGGTGCCGTACGACACGGCGTGCAGGTGGATCTGTTCGTAGCCGAGGGCGCGGCGCGCGTCCTCGAGGTCGCGGGCGATGTGCAGGGTCGTGTACTGCGTCAGGTCGGCCGTCTTCTGCAGCTCCTCGCGGCACGTGCGGAACGCCGCCACGTCGGCGAACAGCGGCTGCAGGTACAACTGGAGATTGCCGTCCGAGCCGGGGATGGGGCAGTTCAGCGCGTGGCCTTCGCCGGTGCCGCGGGCGTCGACGAGCACGATGTCGTGGGTCTGCCGCTCTTGGAACTCGACGAGTTGCGGCGCGTTGTTCGTGGCCGCGTTGCCCGGCCCGCCGGTGAGGAAGAACACCGGCTCGCGCGCCGGCTGCGCGGAGTGCGCCGGGAGGACCACGATCTTCAGCGGCAGCATGCGTCCGGTGGGACGCTCGCGATTCTCCGGAACGGGCAGCACGCCGCAGCGGACCTCTTCCTCGATGTTGGCTACGTGACACGGCGTCAGCGCGACTTTCGCCGGCGCGACGGGTGAGGTCGCGACCGAACAGCCGGAGACGATCAGCAGCGCGGCGAACGACGCGGAGGCAACTCGAAGTGCGGTCATGCACCGAGAATACGCATGGGCGTACTATTGGATTCATTGATTCTTCGAATGACTACTATTGCCACCGCTTATGACGGCGTTCGACGCGATTGATCTGAACCTGCTGCGCGTCTTCGAGGCGTTGATGGCGGAGCAGAACGTCACGCGCGCGGCGGCCCGCCTCGGGCTCACGCAGCCGGCCGTTAGCATCGCTCTCTCACGGCTGCGCAGCGTGGTCGGCGATCCGCTGTTCGAGCGCAGCGGTGGGCGGATGGTCCCGACGCGCCGCGCGCGCGAGCTGATCGGACCGCTGGCCGAGGCGCTGGGCAAAGTGCGGACAGCCTTCGAGACGCCGCTCTTCCGCCCGGAGGAATCGCTGCGCGAGTTTCGGATCGTGGCGAATGACTACGTGGAGGCGATCTTCCTGCCGCTGCTCGTCGAGTATCTCCAGAAGATCGCGCCGCGCGTACGCATCTGGACGATCTCCGCCGGCGCGCTCTTCGATCCTCCCATCGACGAGCTGCAATCGGGAGAAGCAGATCTCGCGATCGGTTTCTACCGCCATCTCGCGCCGTTCAACACCATCGCCTCGAAGCTCTTCGACGAGCGGTTCGTCTGCCTGCTCCGCGCCAGTCAGCGGCTGCCGCGCCGGAAGCTCGATCTCCGCACGTTCGTCGCGATCCCGCAGATCCGTCTGATCTACGCCGCGGCCGCGGAGACGGGCCAGATGGACAACCTGCTGCACGCGCGCGGCCTGGAGCGGCGCATCGGCGCGACCGTCGCGCACATGGTCAGCGTGCCGCGCCTAGTGGCCCGCACCGGATTCGCCGGCATCGTCCCGGAGCGGCTCGCGCGCGCCGAAGCGGCGCGCTACAAGCTGCGCGTGCACGACGTCCCGCTGCCTCTTCCGCCGGCGCCCTGCGTCGTCCTGTGGCACGAGCGCGCGCAGTTCGATCCCGCCGCGATGTGGCTGCGCTCCGTCATCGAGGAGCTCGCGCAGGGGCTGTGAGCTATCGACGAACGAAGTCGATGAAGCCGCGCTCGACGTTCACGTCCGTCAGCTTCACCTTCACGCGGTCGCCGATGTCGAGGCCTTGCGCGCCGTGCACGAGCTTTCCTTCGACCGGCGGATGGAAGATGCGCACCCACGTGCCTTTGGCGGAGGCGCCGGTGACGATGCCGTCGAAAGTCGAGCCGATGCGGTCGGAGAGCATGAGCGCGGCGGCGGCTTTGCGCACCTGGCGCTCGACTTTGTTCGCCGCGTCTTCCTGATCGGTGCAGTGCCGCGCGAGCTCGCCCAGCTCGTCGAGCGTGTACGGCGGCTGCGCGTTGCGGAGCGCGGCCTTCACCATGCGATGGGTGATGAGGTCGGGATAGCGGCGGTTCGGCGCGGTGGAGTGCGTGTAGTCCTTCACCGCCAGGCCGAAGTGTCCGATCGGCTCGGTGCCCGCTTCCTCGACCACGTATTCGCCCGCGCCCATGGCCTTCACGATCGACAGCGAGAGATCGGGAAAGCGGGTCGGATCGGCCTTGCGCCGCCGCACGAGAAACTCCTCGAGCGCGCGCGCATCAGGGTCGGGCGGCAGCCGCTCGCCCAGCTCCTCGGCGATTTTCTCGATGCGATCCCAACGCTCCGGCGAGCGCACGACGCGGCGGATGCTCGGCAGTTTGCGCGCGGCGAGAAAGCGCGCCGTCGCGCCGTTCGCGGCGATCATGAAGTCTTCGATGAGCAGCCGGGCGTTGTTGCGCCGCGACTGCTGCAGGTCGACGACCTGTCCGTCGCGGATCACCGGCCGCGCCTCGATGGTCTCCAGATCGAGCGCGCCATGCTCGTGCCGCAGCGCGCGCATCAGATCGGCGGTGCGGTCCTGCAGCCGCAGGTTCTCGGCGAGGCCGGGGACGGCGGTGACTTTCTCCGGCTCGTCGTCAGTGCCGTCGAGCCACGCCGCGACGCGGTCGTAGGCGAGCTTGGCGTGGTTGTGCACCAGCGCGCGGTAGACGTCGCCCTGGCTCACCGAGCCGTCGTCGCAGACGTTCATGTCGACGACCATGGCGATGCGGTCCTCTCCCTCGTTGAGCGAGGTGAGGTCGGTCGACAGCTTCTCCGGCAGCATCGGGAAGATCTTCGCGGCGGTGTAGACGGAGGTGGTGTTGTGCCGCGCGTGCAGGTCGATGGGCGTGTCTTTTTCGACGAGCGCATCGACGTCGGCGACGGCGATGAGGATGCGCACGTTCCCGTCTCCGCGGTCCTCGGCCCAGGTGAGCTGGTCGAGATCGCGCGAGTCGTCGTTATCGATGGAGCACCAGGCCAGCTCGCGCAGATCGCGGACGCTTTTATCGTCGTCGCGCGCCGCTCCGCGGATGCCGTCGAGCTGCCGCTGCGCGGCGTCATCGAACTCCGGCTCGAGCCCGCGCTCGACCATGGCGTCGCGGGCGATCTCCACGAGAAACGGTTCGTGCTTGCGATTCATGATGGCGGACGTTATCACCATGCCGTGGAACTCGTTCCGGCCGGCGACGCGGCGCTCCTGGTGACGCTCCGCGACGATCTCGACGCGCAGGCGCTGCACGCCGCCGCCGCCGCGGCGCACGCGGTGAGCGGCGTGCGGGCGGTGGTGCCGGGGCATTCGTCGCTGTACGTGATCGGCACGCCGCGTCGCGACGCGCTCTTCGACGCGCTGCGCAACGCGCCTCCGGCGGCGATGCTCGGCACGACGCGCACCATCCGGGTCGCCTTCGATGGTCAAGACCTTGACGAGTTCCTTCGGCTGACGAAGCAATCGCGGGCGAGCTTTCTGCGCAAGGTGGATGGCCTTCGCCTCACCGCGCGCTACCTCGGCTTCCGCGGCGGCTTCGCCTATCTCGACGGCTGGCCGCCCGAGTGGTCGATGCCGCGCCGCGCCACGTCGCGTCCGGTGGCGCGCGGATCGTTTGCCATCGCCGGCAGCGTGGCCGGCTTCTATCCGATCGACTCACCCGGCGGCTGGAATCTCCTCGGCCGCACGGACGCCGATCTGGAGCACGCTCTCGCCGCCGGCGACGTGCTGGTCATCGAAGTGGTCGATGCCGTGAGCACGCCGCCACCGCGCATGCCCGCCGCGCAACAGATCGAAGGCGTCGAGCTGACCAGCGCACCGCTGGCGTCGGTCGTACACGCACGCGACTGGCGCAACCTCGAGCGCGGTTTGCCCGCGGGCGGCCCGTTCGACGACCTGCTCGCCTCGCACTTCGCCACGCTGCCGCTGCTCGAATGTCCGCTGGTCTGGCCGCGGCTGCGCAGCGCGCGCGAGGTCTGGTCGTGCGGACCCGACCTGCGCGTGCGGCGCGGAGTGCCCGAGGGACGGGTCGAGGGCGGACTGCGCGGCTACGTCGGCTTCGACGAACCTTCAGGCGGCGCGGCGCGCGACGAGCGTCTGGTCATCCGCACCATGCGCGGTCCGCACGACGCCGGCATTGACGCGCTCGAATGCGAAGTCACGCCGCGCCTCGACCGCGTCGGCATCCGTTTGCGTCCGCTGCAAACGCTGCGCATCGACATTCCGGCCGACCTCCGCTCCATCGGCATGACGTGCGGAACGGTGCAACTCCATCCGGATGGAAGTGTGGTGGTGATGGGTCCCGACCATCCCGTCACCGGCGGCTACCTGCAGCCGATGACGGTGATGTCGGGCGAGACGTGGAAGCTCGCCCAGCTCATGCCGGGCGAGCGCGTCACGCTGGTCGCTCAGTCGCCGTAGGCGTAGCCGGCGCGCGAGGTCACGCGCAGCGACGGATCCTTCACCGACACCGTCACCTTCTGAAACCCGCGCTCGCCGCGCGAGTGCTGCGAGCGGTAGCTGAGCAGGTAGTAGCCGTTGCTCACGTTCTCGATCCGCTCGATGGCCGGCTTGAACGAGGTGTTGAACTGGAAGTAGCGGCCGCCGGTCTCGTTGGCGAGCTCGGTCAGGCGCTGATGGAAGAGCGGCGTCGCGTCGGCGTCCTGCTGCAACTGCACCGCGTAGACGGAGACGTTGGCGGCGTTGAGCGACTGCAGCATCGGATCGACGAAGCGGCTGCGGTTGACGATCACGCCGCCGCGCGCGTCTTCGTCGGCGCCCATGATGCCGGGTGAGAAGAGCACGAGGTTCTTGCGCGCGCGGATGCCGCGCAGCGAGTGGGCCAGCACGTCGAGCGCCTCGTAGACGGTGCCGGTCTGATTGCGCATCGCGCCGGCGTCGATGCCGCCGAGGATCGAGGCGGAGCTGGTCGGGCGATCGATGCCAGTGCCGAAGGCTGCCGCGTCCTTGAGCGCGCGCTCGAGCTGTTTGCGGTCGTTGGTGAAATCGCTGTAGACCTTCAGGCGCGTGTCGTGGCCGACGATGGCCACGCGGTCGTTCTCCTTCATCTGATTGCGGACGAAGTCGCGCACGGCGTCGCGGGCGCGCGCGGTGGCGTCGAACAGCGCGCCGGGATCGGTCGGCTTGTCGAAGAAGAAGATGAAGTAACGCTCTTCGCGGACGCGCTCGACGTTGAAGGGCGCGTTCTCTTCCCGTTCGTTCAGCAGGCGGCGGTTGGTGAAGTAATCCACCGACTCGACCTGCTGCGCCACGCCGTTTTCCTTGACGATGAAATCGGAGGGCCCGAGGCCGAGGATCTGGTTGCCTTTGGCATCGGTGACGATGGCGTCGAGCAGGACGACGTTGACGTCGATGCGCTCGCCGAATGGTTGCTGCGGCTGCTGCGGTTGCTGCGCGGAGAGAGCCGCGCCGAGAGCGAGACTCACGAAGAGAGCTGCAAGGCGTTTCATGAAGGCTCCTTTACGCGAATCGCAACCGAGCCTGTCCGGCGGCGATTCCGGCGTCACTGGTTCGTTTCTTGCGCCTCCGCGGTGGTCATGAAACGCGCCTTGCTGTTTTGCTCGATGCTGCTGATCGCGCTGCCGTCGCTGGCGCAGCGCGTCGATCTGATTCTCGACGTCGAAGGCGTGCGCCGCAACGACGACGGTCCCTCGCGTCCGATCCGCTACGACCCCACGTTCGAGACCGGCGGCGGCATCGGCGGCGGTGTGAACTGGCACTTCTCCGGCCGCACCTCGCTGGAGGTGAAGATCGCCGCGCTCGTCTCCGAGATGCACGTGCAGATCACCGGGTCCGATTTCGTCGCGCGCGCAAACCTCGGCCGCGCGCAGATGTATCCGATCACCGCCGTGCTGCAGTGGCATCCGGTCGAGAAGGGCTCCTTGCGTCCATACCTCGGCGTCGGCGTCGCGCACGTGATCACGCGGAACATCGAGGCCACGCCGCTCACGCCGGCGATCGAGTTCGAAGATCCGACCGGCCTCGTGCTCGACGCCGGGCTGCGCATCCCGTTCTCGAAACGCTGGAGCCTCGCCGGCGACGCGCGCTACGTGCCGGTGGAAACGCGCGGCTCCGCGCGCTTCGGCAGCGACGATCAGGTGGCCGAGCTGCACGTGCGTCCGCTGGTGGTCGGCGTCGGCATCGTCTATCACTACTGACCGCGGAATGTTTGACCGCGCGGCGGGAGTTCACTAGAATCCGCGACTCTTCGACGGGCCCACTCCCGTCGCCTGCCTAAAATCGGGGCATAGCTCAGCCTGGTCAGAGCGCACGGTTCGGGACCGTGAGGTCGGAGGTTCAAATCCTCTTGCCCCGACCATTCGAATGATGAAACGGATCCTCGCGCTGCTCCTCGCCGCCGTGATCGCGCCCAGCGCTTTTGCGTGGGGCGAGAAAGGGCACTACATCGTCGGCGAGGCGGCGACGCTCGGCACGACGTACGACATGCCGCCGTTTTTCTACCGCGCGTTTCCCGATCTGGTCTGGCTGGCGTTCGAGCCCGATCGGTGGAAAGGCGCCGGGCCGTCGCTCGATGCGGTGAATCCGCCCGATCATTTTCTCGATTAC
This sequence comes from Thermoanaerobaculia bacterium, assembly GCA_036389275.1. Lineage (GTDB taxonomy): Bacteria > Acidobacteriota > Thermoanaerobaculia > Gp7-AA8 > Gp7-AA8 > QHVT01. The sequence continues at coordinate 68,964 of DASVQE010000073.1, read as the reverse complement.
GAGTACGCGGCCGGGCTGCAGTTGCCGGCGGATCGCTACAAGTTCATCGCGCTGATGGAACGCTCCGGACGTCTGCGCCAGCACGATCTGCGCAACGACGAGGCGGGCTTTCTGCCGTGGCGCATCGCCGAGGTGACGCAGCAGTTGCAGATCGCCTTCCGCAGTTGGCGCACGGCGCAGTCGCCGGCGGAGCGCGCGTACGCGGAGCACGACGCGATTCACCTGGCCGGAATCCTCGGACATTACGCCGGCGACTCGTCGAATCCGCATCACGCGACGATGAATTACAACGGCTGGGTGTCGCCGAATCCGCACGGGTACGCGAATGATTGCGGGACGCACGCTCGCTTCGAGCGCGATTTCGTCTCGCACGCGCTCGACGTCGCCGATGTCGTTCCGAAGCTCGCACCGCCGAAGTTGCGCGAGGATTACTTCGCCGCCGCGGTGGAAGCGGTGCGTGCGTCGAACGCACTGGTCGAGCCGCTGTACGCACTCGATCGCGACGGCGCGTTCGATCCAATGAAGCCCGGCTCAAAGGAAGGTGTCGCCTTCGCCGCCGACCGCCTCGCCGCCGGCGCATCGCTCCTTCGCGACCTCTGGTGGTCCGCCTGGATCAACTCGGGCAGGAAGCAGACGCGGTCTGGTGGCGACTAAGGGGAACGACGGGGGGCCTCCGGCGGCTGGGGCCGAGGGCCCCAGACCCCATTGGTTGGCCTAGCCTCCGCGACACTACTCCCAAGCTGGCGACACTGTGTCGCGGAGGCTAGGCCAACCAGCGGGGTCCGGGGCCCGTGGCCCCGGCCGCCGGAGGCCCCTCGTCGTTCCCTTTAGCGCCTCCAGGGCACGTCCGCGCATCCTGCGCGAGCGTTGGTGAAGCGCGCGGCGACGAACAGGTAGTCGGACAAGCGGTTGAGATAGGCGATCGTTGAGCGTGTTGCTTCGCTCCCGTCATCGAGGGCGGTGACGCGGCGTTCGGCGCGGCGGCAGACCGTGCGGGCGATGTGCAGTTGCGCGGCGGCGGCGGTGCCGCCGGGCAGGATGAACGTTTTCAGCGGCTCGAGCTCCGACTCCATCGCGTCGATGGCGCGCTCGAGATCCGCGATGCGCGCGGACTCGACGCCGGGGAAGCGGCTGGTGCCGGGCGAGGCGAGATGCGCGCCGATCTCGAAGAGGTCGTGCTGAACGGCGTCGAGCGTTTTTTCCACTTCGGCGGGCAGCGCTGTGGCGCGTGCGGCGCCGAGGAACGAATTCAACTCGTCGACGGTCCCGTAGGCCTCGATGCGTGCGTCGTGCTTGGCGACGCGCGCGCCGCCGAAGAGCGACGTCGTGCCGGCGTCGCCGGTCTTCGTGTAAATCTTCAAGAAGCGATCACGCTTCCGCTTCGAGCTGACGGATGCGCTCCTTCACCACCATCTCCGCGAGATCGGGAATCACTTCCCAGGCGATGTTGCGCACGACCGAGTCGGACATCAGCTCGACCACGCGGCGGGCGATGCGGTCGACCTGATCGTCGGTGAGCTCGCCGCGCGCGGCGATCGGCAGCGCCGGCGTTTCCTCCGGCGCGATCGCGGCAGGCGCGGACGCGGGCGACTCGTCCTGCTGCTGCGGCGCGGAGATTTCTTCAGTCGGTGCAGCGGGCGCGGACGCCGCTTCCGGTTCCGGTGCGGACATCGCCTGCAACTGATCAAAGTCGAGCTTCGGGAACGCGCGCGTCTCGCCGCCGAACGCCGGCGCTTCCTCGGCCGCGGCGGGCGCGGGCTCGAACGGCGAGGCTGCCGGCTCGTCCCACGGCGCCGGCTCGGGCGCGGGCTCGGGAGTCGATGCGGACTGCATCGCGTCGAAGTCGAGCTTCGGGAACGCGCGGGTCTCGCCGCCGAACGCGGGCGCTTCCTGCGGCGTCTCATCCCACGGCGACGTTTCCTGCGCGGCCGGTGCAGGCGGCGGCTCGGAGGCGAGCGGCTCCGGCGCGGGCGGCGGCGCCATCTGCTGCAGCTCCTCGAGGCTCAGCCGCGGGAACGCGCGCGTCTCGCCGCTGAACTCTTCCGCGGGCGGCGCGGCGCCGAACGGCGACTCCGGATCGGGTGTCTGCGGCTGCGGCGCGGCGGACGGCAGATCGTCGAACGACATCTTCGTGAACGCGCGCGTCTCGCCGGAGAAATCGGAGGACTGCTCGAACGGCGATGCGGATGCCGGCTCTTCGAACGGCGATGCCGTCGGCTCGAACGAAGGCGCGGCATCGAACGAAGGCGCGGCATCGAAGGCCGGCGCGTCGAATGCGGGCGTGTCGAAGGACGAAGTCGACTGCGGAGCCGGCGCATCCCACGCGGGCATCGACGTCTCCACCGGCGGCGGTGCAGGCGCGGGCCGCTCCTGCGCGTCCATCCGCTGCATCTCGTCGAACGTCATGCGCGGAAACGCGCGCGTCTCGCCGCCCAGCTCACCGGCGGCCGGCGTCGCATCGAACGGCATCTCCGTCGTCGCCTCGGGCGTCGGCGTGCTGAAGAGATCGGCGCCGTACGAGAACGGCTCGGCCGCCACGAACGCGCCGCTCGGCGTGGTGAACGCCGAAGGCGGCGCGGCTTCCGGCGTCTCTTCCGGAGTCTCTTCCATCCAGGGCGACGGCTCCGCTTCCGCGGGCGCGGCCGACGCGCTCTGCTGCGCGGCCTGCGAGATCAGCTCTTCGACTTTGTGAATGAGGCTCTGCGACTCGAACGGCTTGGTCACCACCGCGTCGCAGCCGGCCTTCTCGGCGCGGTCGGGATCGAACGGCTCGAACGTGCCGGTCAGCAGCACCACCGGGATGTTGCGGTACTCGGGATGCGACTTCACGAACTCGCAGACCTCGTAGCCGTTCTTCTCCGGCATGATGATGTCCGAGAGGATGATGTCGGGCCGCATCTCGGCCAGCTTCTGCACCGCTTTGGCGCCGTTGTTGACCGCGGTGACCTCGTAGTCGCCATCGGAAAACGTCAGCTCGACGACCTTCTGAATGGTGATACTGTCATCCGCGAGCAGGATTCTTTTCGGCATCATTCGGCTCCGTTGGATTTCGAGTCAACCTACCACGTGTAGTCGAGATGGGACAAGCGATTACGCCTGTTGAGCACTTCCTGATCTTCGGCCATCGCGGCAGTCCGCGGCGCTTCCCCGAAAACACGATCGCCTCGTTCGAGGAGACGCTGCGCGCCGGCGCCGACGGCTTCGAAACCGACCTGCGCCTGCTCTTCGACCGCACCGCCGTGCTCTACCACGACGACGAGCTCGACGAGGAGTCGATCGAGTCGCTCACCTTCACCCAGGCCGCCGAGCGCGGCGCCATGATCGAGCGCCTCGCGGACCTCTCCCAATTCGACGGGCGCGGCACGATGATCCTCGAGGTGAAGCGCGGCCGGTGGGAAGAGGCGTTACTTGCGGAAGTGGGGAAGTGGCGCGACTTCGTCCTTGCTTCCTTCGATCATTCCATCCTGCCGGAGATGCGGAAGCGCGGCGCGACCTTCCCGATGGGCATCACCTTTCACGGTTATCTCGTCGACGTCGCCGACTACGCCGCCCGCCTCGGCGCGAGCTGGTGCTTCCCGAACTATCACTACGTCGACGAGGAGATGATCGCCTCGCTGCATGCGCGCGGCATCAAGGTCGTGCCGTGGACGGCGAACCGCAGACACGAATGGGAGCGGCTGCGCGAGGCCGGGTGCGACGGCGTCATCACCGACCTGCCGGCGGAAGCGGTGCAATGGCGCGCTGCGCTGGCAACCTGATCGTTTGCTACACTTCCACACCCAATCACACAACCAGCCGGTAGGGAGGGTGCGGACATGAAGACCTGGGAATACAAGATCATCAACGTCCGGTCGGAGAATTACTCGATGGACCCGCGCCGCGCGGAAGAGCTCAACCGGCTGGGCGACGACGGATGGGAGCTGGTCAGCATCACCTCGATCAACTTCAAGACCGGCGCGACCGACCACATCGGGATGGTGTTCAAGCGGGAAAAGGCGAGCGCCTGAACGGCGCAGTGCTAAGTGCTGGGCGGCCTTCTGCCGAGCGCTCCGTTCGGCGCGGGTGCCAAGTGCTGAGCAGCACTTAGCACTTAGCACTTAGCACTCCGCACTCCCCCTTTTGATATCTTCGCCGCCGCATGGCGGAGCGGCCGTTTCTGATCCTGATCGTGCTGGACGGCTTCGGCTGTCGCACGGAAACCGAGTGGAACGCGATTGCGCAGGCGGAGACGCCGCGGTTCGCGCGGCTGTGGCGCGAGTCGCCGTGGACGACGCTCGAGGCCTCGGGCCTCGCGGTCGGGTTGCCCGAGGGACAGATGGGGAACTCGGAAGTCGGGCACCTGAACATCGGAGCGGGTCGGGTCGTCGATCAGGACATCGTGCGCATCTCGAAAGCCATTCGCGGCGGCGAGCTCGCGCGCAATGACGTCTTCGTCGATGCAGTCAGAGGCTCGAAGAACATCCATCTGGCCGGACTGCTCTCGAACGGCGGCGTGCACTCGCTGCAGGAGCATCTGCACGGTTTGATCGACGCGGCGATGGGGCTCGGCGCGGAGAACGTCTTCGTCCACGCGATCCTCGACGGGCGCGACACGCCGCCGAAATCGGCGGAGACGTATCTCGGCGAGCTGCTCGCGCACATTGCGGACAAGCCGCGCGCCCATCTGTCGACGATCATCGGCCGCTACTTCACGATGGATCGCGACCAGCGCTGGGAACGCGTGCAGCGCGGCTACGATCTGATGACCCTCGGCGTCGGCACGGAGACGAAGGATCCGCTCGAGACGCTGCGCCGCTTCTACGAGCAGAACGTCACCGACGAATTCGTCGAGCCGATCTCCGTGCTCACGCCCGCCGGCGCGCACCTCGGCCGCGTCGAAGACGGCGACGCGCTGCTCTTCTTCAATTTCCGTGCGGACCGCATGCGCCAGATCGTCACCGCCTTCAAGGACGAGCAGTTCGACGGCTTCCACCGCGCTGTGCATCCGCGCGCGCGGCTGCTGACGATGAATCGCTATCACGAGAAGTTCGACCTGCCGGTCGTCTTTCCGCCGCAGCAGGTGCGCAACAACCTCGGCGAAGTGCTCTCGCGCGCCGGCCTCAAACAGTTCCGCATCGCCGAGACGGAGAAATACGCGCACGTCACCTTCTTCTTCAACGGCGGCTCCGACACGCAGTTCCCCGGCGAGGAGCGGCTGCTCGTGCCGTCGCCGAAGGTCGCCACGTACGATCTGAAGCCGGAGATGTCGGTGTTCGAGGTCGCGGACAAAGTGGTCGAGGCCATCGCGTCGCGCAACTACGACGTCATCATCATGAACATCGCCAATCCCGACATGGTCGGCCACACCGGCGTCATGGATGCGGCGGTGACGGCGGTGCACGACACCGACGTTGCGGTCGGACGGATTCTCGACGCAACGGAAGCGGTCGACGGCATCGCCCTGATCACCGCCGATCACGGCAACGCCGAGCTGATGTTCGATCCGCGCACGAATCAGCCGCACACGGCGCACACGACCAACCCGGTGCCGCTCATCCTCGTCGACGCGAAGAAGCGTTTCGGCGCGCTGCGCGGCGGCGGCGTGCTGTCGAATGTCGCGCCGACGATCCTGACCATCCTCGGCATCGAGAAGCCTGAGGAGATGACGGCGGAGTCGCTGCTCGTGCCCGATCCGGCGGTCGTTGCCACGTGAAGGGCGACGTGAAGCAGCTCATCCTCGTCCGTCACGGGCAGACCGTGCACAACGTCGCCGGCATCGCCCAGGGTTGGAACGACAGCGAGCTGTCGGAGGCCGGGCGCGAACAGGTGCGGCGCGTGGCCGCGCGGATCGCCGAGCTCAAACCGACCGCGCTCTACTCCTCGACGCTCGGCCGGGCGCTGTCGACCGCGGAAGCGATCGCGGAGACGACGAAGCTCGACATCGTGCAACTGCCGGAGCTGCGCGAGATGAACTACGGCGGCTGGGAAGGCCGCTCGTTTCTCGACGTGCGGCGCGAGGACGAGGAGACGTATCAACGCTGGATCAATGACGAGTCGTGCGCCTGTCCGGGCGGCGAGTCGCACGCGGACGTGCGGCTGCGGCTCGAGCGCGCCTTCGCCTCGATCGACGCCGAGCGCGCGGTCGTGGTCACGCACGGCACGGCCATCCGCATCGGCGTGACGGCGCTGCTCGAATTGCCGGTCATGGCCTCGCGCCATTTCGCGCAGGACAATGCGGCGATGAACGTGTTCGTATGGCGGCAGGACCGCTGGATTCTGAAACACTGGAACCTCACATGATTCTCGAAGACATCCATCAGCAACTCACCGACACGCTGCGCTCGCGCGTGCTGGCGCTCTTCGGCCACGCCGTCGAGCGCATCGTGCTGCAGGCGCCGCCGAAGCTGGCCCTCGGCGATCTGGCTACGCCGCTGCCGCTCGAGTTGGCGAAGACCCTGCGGCGCAAGCCGCGCGAGATCGCCGAGCAGCTCGCGAACGGACTCGAGCTGCCGCTGCTCGTCGCCTCGGTCACGGTCGAAGGCGCCGGCTATCTCAACTTCCGGCTCGACCGCGGCGCCTTCACCGCCGCGCACTTTCGCAGCGTGATGGACTCGCCGGGCGCGGGCGGCACGCGCGTCATCGTCGAGCACACCAACATCAATCCAAACAAGGCCGCGCACATCGGCCACCTCCGCAACTCGATCCTCGGCGACACGTACGTCCGCTGCTGCAAGTGGCTCGGCGAGCACGTCGAGACGCAGAACTACATCGACGACACCGGCGTGCAGGTGGCCGACGTCGTGGTCGCGTTCGAGCGGCTGGAAGGACGCAGCGTCGCCGACGTCGAGCAGATGATCGCCTCGTCGCCGCGCTTCGACTACGTCTGCTGGGACCTCTACTCGAAGATGGCGCAGTACTACGCCGAGCATCCGGAGGCGGTCGAGTGGCGGCGCGAGACGCTGCACCGCATCGAGCATCAGGAAGGCGAGACGGCGCGGCTCGCGGCGACGATCGCGCGCGCCATCGTCACGCGCCACCTGCAGACGATGCTGCGCCTCGGCATCCGCTACGACCTGCTGCCGAAGGAGAGCGACATCATCGGCCTCCACTTCTGGGACCGCGCCTTCGAGCTGCTCAAGCAGTCGGGCGCGGTGGTGTACGAGGAAGAAGGAAAGCACAAGGGCTGCTGGGTGATGAGGCTCTCCGAGAGCGAGGAGTTCGCCGGGATGGAAACGGCGGACAAGATCCTGGTGCGCTCGAACGGCACCGTCACCTACACCGGCAAGGACATCGCGTATCAGCTCTGGAAGCTCGGCCGCATCGACCGCACCTTCCGCTACCGCCGCTTCCCGTTCGAGTACGTGCTGTGGGAGACGACGCATGCGGACGACGGCGATCCGTCGGCGCCGAAGTTCGGCGGCGCCTCGCGCGTGGTGAACGTCATCGACTCGCGCCAGGCGTACCTGCAGAAAGTGGTGAAGGAAGGCGTGCGGCAGGTGGTGGGCGCGTCGGCCGCGGAGGCCTCGATTCACTTCGCGTACGAAATGGTGGCGCTGACGCCGGCGACGGCGCGCGCGCTCGGCATGGAGATCTCGGACGACGACGCGTCGCGCGCGTACGTGGAGATGTCGGGACGCAAGGGGCTCGGCGTGAAGGCGGACGATCTGCTCGACGCGCTCGAGGCGAAGGCCACCGAGGCCGTGCAGCGGAACGCCGAACTGGCGGAAGGACAGAATGAAGTCGGGAGGCAGGTCGCGATTGCCGCCCTTCGGTACTTCATGCTGCGCTACGGCCGCAACAAAGTGATCGCCTTCGACTTCGACGAGGCCCTCCGGTTCGAGGGCGACTCCGGACCGTACCTGCAGTATTCGACGGTGCGGGTGCAGAACATCTTCCGCAAGATGAGCGAGCGCGGCGTCGATCCGCGCATCGACGAGCGCGCGGTCGACGACCTCACGCTGCATCAGGGGTTGAACGACGACATGTGGGAGCTGGTGCGGCTCAGCGCCGAGCTGCCGGCCGCGATCCGCCGCGCCGTCGACTCACTGGAGCTCTCGATCGTGACGCAGTACCTGCTCGAGCTCGCGCAGAAGTTCAACAGCTTCTACCACAAGTATCCGATCCTCAATGAGAAGGACCCGGCCGAGCGGCAGCGCCGCGCCGTCTGCGCGGAAATCTTCCGCCGGACCATGACCGCGGCGATGGAGCTGCTAGGGATTCCGGTGCCGGCGCGCATGTAGACGGGCGTCTGGTGCAGGGTGCTACAATCCCGGCGGCGGCCGTCCAATCCGCCACCACAATCCAATGAAATACGACCTCCAGGATATCGCTCTCCGTTCGCTTTTCGTCGTGGCCGGAGGCGTGGCTGCGATCGTGCTCGCGCTGAAAGGCTATGGCCAGGCTCTGCCGGCGGTAGCGGTCGGCGGCGCGCTCGGCGCATTCTTCGCCTCACGAGTCCAGCCGACGATCGAAGAGTAGACCCGCACGACCCTGTGTCGCGCGAAACGGTTCCGTCTCGCGCGACACACGGCAATCCGTCAACGGGCTTCTTCGCGAGCGCCGCCTTCGGCGCGGCGGACGTTTTCGGCCTGCAGGCCTTTCGGACCCTGCTTCACATCGAACTCGACCCGTTCACCTTCGTTCAGCGACCGGTAGCCCGACGCCTGGATCGAGGTGTGATGGACGAAGACATCCTCACCCGTGCTGCGCTTGATGAAGCCGTAACCTTTGTCGTTGTTGAACCACTTCACTTCACCGATTTCAGGCATTTCATACCTCCGACGCGCCGCGAATGGACGGCGCGTACTGCGACATTGCACATCGCCGCGAACTGCAAGGCGGCAATGCGATTTGTGCAATGCCCGCGCCCGTGCGGAGGCCTACCAGATCAGCGCGCGATTGACGCCGATGCGCTCGAATCCGAGGGATTCGTAGAGGGCCACGGCGGGCAGGTTGAAGTCGTTGACGAAGAGCGTCACGGTCTTCCCCTTGCGGACCAGGTGGCCGCAAACCTCGCGCAGCAGCAGGCGGCCGAGGCCGCGGCGGCGGTAGCGCGGATGCGTCCAGACACCCATCAGTTGCACTGCCTCCGGCGTCACCGCGGAGTACTCGCATTTCGAGGCGATGAGTCCGTCGGCGACGAGAATCACCGAGCGCTTCTTCTCGATCAGCTCCCGGATGCGCTCGCGATAGCCGGCGGCGTCGCGCTCGAGCGGGTCGATTCCGACCTCTTCCTTATGCATCGCGGCACAGGCCGGCACGAGCGGATCGAGATCGCGCATGGTGGAGTAGCGCGCGGCGGTGAGGTCGGGATAGTCGAAGCGCCCGCGCAATGCGTAGATCGGCTGGTTGAGCCGCACCACGGTCGGCGGATCGAGGCGCGTGCGAAGCTGGTTCCAGAGCGACTCGACCAGCGTGGCCGGCGAGATGATGGCGCGCACCGGCAGCATGCGCGTGAGGATGCGGTCGGCCACCAGGGCGATGGCGCTGTCGGTGATGTCGGGCGGGATGGATGGATCGCCGGCCAGGACGATGTTCGTCGCCAGCGAGGCCACCAGCACGATGGCGCCGTTGTAGCGCACCACCACGAGCTGCGTCGCGGCGACGGTGCGCTCCTCGATCAGCCGCGAGATCAGATAGACGTGGATCAGCGGATCGCGCTGCAGAAACTCCAGCGCGCCCTTGACGTCGTCATCCGACAGCAGCCGGAGCGACCAGCGTCCTTCGGCGGGAAGCGTGGCCATGAGCGATCACAGTTGCGAGTGGCCCAAGTATGCCACCCCGTCTTCGAGCTTGTGCCAGATCGAGCGGTGCTGCCACTCGTCGAACTTCCGCTCTTTGGCGAAGCGGAGGTCGTCGGCGAAGGCGGCCCGGAGCTGCGCGGCGATAACCGGATCGAGCACGCCGACGTTGATCTCGTCGTTGAGCTGGAACGAGCGCTCGTCGAAATTCGTCGAGCCGACGCACGACCAGATCCCGTCGATGACCATGACCTTCTGATGCAGCAGCGTCGGCTGGTATTCGTACAGCTTCACGCCGCGCTTGAGCAGCGTGCCGAAGTGATGGTGGCTGGCGTGCTGCACGATCGCGCTGTCGGTGGCGTCGTCGGACGGCACCATGATGCGCACGTCGACGCCGCGCCGCACCGCTTCCTCGAGCGCCTGAATCGCTTCGTCGTCGGGCAGCAGATACGGGTTCTGGATGATGATCTCGCGTTTGGCTGCCTTGATGGCCATGTAGTAGAGCACCTGCACCGACGAGACGCTGCCGGTCGGTGAGGTGTAGGCCACGTGCGTCGGCGACGGGCCGGCCGGCGGCAGCTTTGGGAAGAACTTGTCGCCGGCCGGAATGGCGCCGACCTCTTCGATCCAGTTCTCGCAGAACGCGCCCTGCAGCCGGTTCACGGCCGGGCCGGTGATGCGCAGGCCGGTGTCGCGCCAGTGGTCCTTGTCCTGCGCGTGGCCGGTCCAGTGGTCGCTGATGCCGTAGCCGCCGGTGTAGCCGATGCGGCCGTCGACGATGACCAGCTTGCGGTGATCGCGGTTGTTCATCCGCCCGAGGTTGCTGAAGCGGAACGGATGGAAATGCGCGACCTTCACGCCGGCCTGCTCGAGCATCTTCTGCACGTCGCCTTTGAGCGAGCGGCCGCCGGAGCCGTCGACCATGAGCCGCACTTCCACGCCTTCGCGCGCTTTCTGCGCGAGCAGCGTGGCGAGCTGCCGCGCGGCGACGCCGTCGCTCCAGATGTACGACTCGATGTGCACGCTCTCGCGCGCGGCGGCGATGTCCTGGGCGATGCGCGGAAAGAACTGATCGCCGTTCTGCAGCACCTCGACGCGGTTGCCGGGATCGAGGCTCGACTGCGTGAGGCCGACCAGCGACGGCATGAGCGTGCCGAGCTCGCCCGGGTTGCGCACGCTCAGCACGCAGTCGGGCTTGCGCTTGACCGACCAGTAGAGCGTGGTCACGGCGACCAGCGCCAGCAGCAGGCCGAGGAAGAGGATGAGCGGAAGGTGGACGTAGGTGTCGCCGTGCTCGTGCCAGATTCGGAAATGATTATCGTTACGTTTTCTCATGGATGATTAATGTGCGAGCTCGGCGATGACGGGACGGTGGTCGGACGGGCCGGTGTCGAGCACCTGCGAGCGCACCACGCGCCAGCCGGGATCGGTGAGGATGTAGTCGAGGCGCTGTTCCATCAGCTTGTGCGACGGCGCTTTCGGATCGCCCACGAATCGCGCGATGCCATCGCGCAGAAACGCCGCCACCTCGGCACTCTCCGGCGGCGCATTCAAATCGCCGGTGACGATGAACGGATAGCGGCTGGCGCGCACGTGCTGGTCCATGCAGCGCAGCTGCAGCGCGCGCGGCGCGGAGCCGAGGCGCGACCAGGCGGAGGTGTGGCCGACGTAGAAATCGATCGTGCCGCCGTTGACGCGGATCACCGTCTCGAGCATCGTGCGCGGCTCGCCGGTGCCCGGCAGCTCGTGCACTTGCTGCGAGACGATGGTGCCGCGCGTGAGCACGGCGTTGCCGAACTCGCCGCCCATGAAGCGGTAGCTGCGGCCGAAGGTGGCGTGCATGCCGGTCAGGCGCGCGAGCTCGCCGACGTGATCGTGAAAGCGCGCCTGCCACGTCCAGCGATGCGCCTCGTTGAGGCCGACCACGTCGGGGTGATAGCGGCGGATGGTCTCGGCGATCTCGGCGATGTGCTGGCTTTTGAGCAGCGCCGCATGCCCTTCGATGTTGTACGTCATCACGACGAGGTGCGAGGGATACGTGCGCGCGAACGCCTGCGGCCCGCCGGCCGTGCAGTCGCCGGCGTGAAAGCGGTAGACGCCGAGGACGCGGTAGGCGACGGCGAGAATCAGGATGGCCGCGCCGATGAGCGCGACGCGCTTCAGCACGCGCATGACGCTCTGAGCCGTAGCTAGTTCTGAGCCAGCACCGTCACATCCGCATGCGTCCACAACGCGCTCGCCGGAAACTCCGCCGACACTTCGCCCGAGGCGAGGCGGTGCAGGGCGTCCCGTTTTCCTTCGCCGGAGACGAGCAGGACGATGGCGCGCGACTCGAGGATGGTGGCGATGCCGATGGTGATGGCGCGCGTCGGGACGCGGCCGCCGGGAAAGAGGTCGGCGTTGGCGTTGCGCGTCGACTCGGTCAGCTCGACCACGCGAGTGCGCGAGTCATGCGGCGTGCCGGGCTCGTTGAAGCCGATGTGGCCGTTGCGGCCGAGGCCGAGGAAGGTGAGGCCGAGACCGCCGGCGGCGGCGAGCTCGCGCTCGTAGCGCGCGCACTCGGCCTCGAGGTCAGGCGCGTTGCCGTCGGGAATGTGCGCGTGCGAGGGGTCCATGTCGACGTGGTCGAACAGGTGCTGCCGCATGAAGGTGTAGTAGCTGGCCGGATGCTCGCGCGGCACGCCGACGTACTCGTCGAGATTGAAGGTGGTGACGTCGCGGAAGCAGTGATACTCGCGCGAGCATTCGCGCACGACGCGCTCGTACATGCCGATGGGCGAGCGGCCGGTGGGCAGGCCGAGGACCATGCGCGGCTCTTCGCGGATCGCGGCGAGCAGCATCTCGGCGGCGCGCGCGGCGAGCGCATCGCCGTCGGCGAACGTTTCCCAGATCACGCCAGCAGCTCTCCGCGCACCCAGACCCGCGCCGGCTCGAATTTCTCGGTGAGCTCGACCAGGTCGGCGTCGTAGCGCGTCTCGATTTTTCCTTTGCGGTCGGCGCACATCGCAATGCGCGCCGGCACTTCGGTGGCCAGCGGAAGGACGGCGTCGAACGGCAGCCCGGCCAGCTCGATCATGTTCTTCACCGCGCCGGCCATGGTCAGCACGCTGCCGGCCAGCGTGCCGTCGGCGAGCCGCGCCGCGCCCTCTTTCACGATGACGTCGGAGTCGTAGAGTTTGTACGTGCCGTCGGGCAGCCCGGCCGCGCGCATGGCGTCGGTGACGAGGGCGATGCGATGGGGCATGGCCATCACCGCCACGCGCAGCGCCGCCGGATGGACGTGGATGCCGTCGGCGATCAGCTCGGCGGTGGCGTCGGCGGAAGTGAGCGCCGCGCCGACGACGCCGGGATCGCGATGATGCAATCCGGTCATGGCGTTGTAGAGATGGGTGAAGTGGGCCGCGCCCCATTCGAGCGCCGCTACCGCCGCGGCGTGATCGCAGTTGGTGTGGCCGATGGAGAAAAGGACGCGGTCGCGGAAGTGCTCGATCAGCGCGCGCACGCCCTCGATCTCCGGCGCCACCGTGACCATCCACCGCAGATGCGGCGCCTCGGCGATGAGCGCCGCCAGCTCGTGAATGTCGGCCGGCCGGATCGAGGTGCGGTCCTGCGCGCCGGCGCGCGCGGCGCTGATGAACGGACCTTCGAGATGCAGCGCCACGATCTCCGCGCCGCGCGGCTTCGACGCCGCCACGCGCCGCGCCGTCTCGACCGCGGTCTGCAGGTCGGCGCGCGAGGACGAGAGCGTCGTCGCCGCCAACGCGGTAGTTCCGTTGCGCGCGTGAAAGGTGAGGATGCGCTCGATGCCTTCTTCGTGCGCGTCCATGAAGTCGGCGCCGTCGCCGCCATGCACGTGCACGTCGATGAAGCCGGGCACGAGAATCCCGCCGACGCGCTCCGCATCGGCCGGCGCATGCGCCACCTGCGCGACGTCGACGAGGATGCCGTCGTCGATGGTGACGAGCACGTCGTCGCGCAGCGTGCCGTCGACCCAGGCGCGGCCGTGAAGCTTGGTCATGCTCATGAGCTGCAGAACATCACAAACAAATTTTCCCCAACACCGTCGGCCGGCCGCCGGTCGCGCCGGCAACGTTCGTCACCAGGCCGACGACCGAATCGTTGGCGATCATGGCCATGGCCATCGCTTCTTTCGCTTCGCTCGCCTTGTAGACGAGCAGCCGCTGTTTCGGCATCCGCTCTTTCAACATCCGCACGAGGGTCGGGTTCTTCGCGCCGCCGCCGGCGAGCAGCACTTCGTGCACCGGGCCGCGCGGATGCACGAAGTCGCGGTACGCGCGGGCGATGCTCTCCGCCGTCAGCGCCGTCGCCGTTGCGATGAGGTCCTGAATCGGCACGTCCCGCGCCTCGGCCAGAATGCGCCGCGCAAATTGCGCGCCGAACAGCTCCCGCCCGGTCGTCTTCGGCGGCGACTTCGCAAAGTATCCGTCGCTCATCCACTGCTCGAGCAGGTCGTGGTGGATCGTTCCCGACTCGGCGAGCGCGCCGTCGATGTCGTAAGTCTGCCGCCCGTTCGTGGCAATCCACGCGAGCTCGTCGATGATCATGTTGCCGGGGCCGGTGTCGAAGGCGATCACGTCTTCCCACGTCGCTTTCGGCGGAATGTAGGTGACGTTGCCGATGCCGCCGATGTTCTGGATGCAGCGTCCGCGCGATTTGTGGCGCAGCAGCACCCAGTCGAAGTAGGGGACGAGCGGCGCGCCCTGGCCGCCGGCGGCGACGTCGCGCACGCGCAGGTCGCCGACGGTGATGATGCCGGTGCGCTCGGCGATGACGGCGCTCTGGCCGATGGCGAAGGTCGAGCGCGTCTCGATGGAGTGGCCGATCCAGTCGACGTCGGGCTCGACGATGATGAGCTCCGGGTCATGCCAGACAGTCTGTCCGGCGGAGGCGATGAGATCGACAGTGTCGGCCTTGATCTTCGTCTCTTCGAGCAGCCGCTGGACGGCCGCGGCGAAGACCTCGCCGAGGATGAAGTCGTAGCGGCAGATGTCGTCGACGCGCGAGCGCTTCGGGTCGAAGAGATCCCGAACGACGGAACGGATTTTTGGTGGATAGGGGTAACTGCGGAAGTGCTCCAGTTTCACCACGGCGTTGAGGCCGTGCTTCTGGATGCGCACCATGGCCACGTCGATGGCGTCGAGCGAGGTGCCGGACATCATCCCGATGATGCGCCGCGAGTATTTCGTGGCGACGTGCATGAGGCGCTCGAGGCGGTTCACTCGAGTACCTCGCGCAGCGATTTCTCCTCGAGCAATGCCCGCGCTTCGTCAACACTCACGCGGCGCTTCGCCATCACCGACGCCAGCCGCACGTTGCCATCCGCATCGCGTAGCGCCTGCACGGCGGCGGCGCGCGGCACGCCGGCCGCGAGCTCGACCATGGTCACGGCGCGGCGGCGCAGCTTCTCGTTGGTGGCCGGCATGTCGATCATCAGGTTCGAGTAGACGCGGCCGAGGCGGACCATCACGCCGGTGGAGATGGCGTTGAGCACCAGCTTCTGCGCGGTGCCCGCTTTCATCCGGCTCGAGCCCATGATCACTTCGGGTCCGGTCTCGACGACGATGGGGATGTCGACGTCGCGCGCGAGCGGCGAGTTGGCCACCGACGTCACGCCGACGGTGAGCGCGCCGAGCATGTTCGCGCGGCGCACCGCGGCGACGGTGTAGGGCGTGGTGCCGGATGCGGCGATGCCGACGATGGCGTCGTCCGCTTTCACTTCGCGGTTCACGGTTTCGATGGCGTCGTCTTCGTCGTCCTCGGCGCCTTCGGCGGCGTGGAAGAAGGCGCGCTCGCCGCCGGCCATGAGCACTCGAATGATGTCGAGGCCGTACGTGGGCGGAACCTCGGAGGCGTCGAGCATGGCGATGCGGCCGCTGGTGCCGGCGCCGGCGTAGAAGAGGCGGCCGCCGTGTCGCAGGCGCTCGGCGATCTGCTCGATCGCGTGGGCGATGCGCTCGGCCTGCGCGGCGACGGCGCGCGCGACGAGCGCGTCCTGCTCCTGGATGATGCGCACGACTTCGGTAGTCGGCAGCCGATCGATGTCGAGGCTCTCCGCGAGGCGATCGCTCATCGTCGCGGGAAAGATATCATCGGGTTTCGCATGCTCGATCTCGACGGCCTGCAAGTCGCTTACCTCGGCGTCGCCCTGGCGCACTATCTCGACACCGAGAGCGGCGACATCATCGATCAGCCGCTCGACGACGAGCCGCCCGGCGATGCCACGCGCTACCGCCGCATCCCGACGCGCACGGCCGAGAGCGAAGCGGAGGACCGGCGGCTGTTCGTGGAGAAGCTGCCGCTGTCGGTGACGCGCGAGCATCTCGCGCGGCTCGTCGACGACGCGAGCGCATTCCGCGCCGCACTGACCGAGGACCGTCGCACCGAGCGCAGCTTCTTCAATTTCAAAAACGATCGCGCGACGCTCGCCATCGAAGAGTGGCTGCGGTCGGAAGGGTTGCTGTAGTTCGTTACAGCGACCTGCTCACGACCACCAGCGTCACGTCGTCGTCGAGATTCTCGGCGTCGCCGACGTGGGCGAGCACGGCGTCGTTGACGGCGCGCGCGACTGTTTCGGCCGGCGCGCCGTGCATTGCGCCGAGCGGAAAATTCGAGCCGAGGTCCTGGCCGTCATCGTTGCGCGCCTCGCTCACGCCGTCGGTGAAGAGGATCAGCGAGTCGCCCGGTGCGAGCGTGAGCTGGCGGTTGAGAAAGTGCGCCTTCGTCACCACGCCGAGCAGCAGATCGCTCTCGCCGAGCTCGCTCACGCCTTCGCGCCGCAGCCAGAGCGGCGGCGTGTGGCCGGCGTTCACGTACTCGACCGCGCCCGTCTTCGTGTCGAGACGGCCGAGGAACAGCGTCACGAACTTCGACTGCGGCAGGTTCTCTTTGAGGGCGAGATTGAGCTGCGTCACCAGCGTGGCCGGATCGGGATCGCTCTTCGAGAAAATCCGAAACGCTACCTGCAGTCCGGCCATCATCAGACCGGCCGTGACGCCTTTGCCGCTCACGTCGCCGATCACGAAGTACACCTTTCCGTCAGGACGGATGACGAAGTCGTAGTAGTCGCCGCTGACGGTGCGGCACGGCTGATTGCGTCCGCTGAAGGTGTAGCCGTCGACGCCGCTCGGCGCGACCGGCAGCAGGCGCCGCTGGATGTTGGACGCAGTCTTGAGCTCCTCGTCCATGATCCGCTTCTCGATCGCTTCTTCGCGCAGGCGCGTGGTCTCGAGCTTGATGGCGGCGAAGCGTCCGATCTGCGCGATCAGCCGCACGTCATCCTCGGAGATCGCACGCTGCGTGAACAGGTAGTCGACGTACAGCACGCCGACCACCGCGTCGCCGATCATCAGCGGCGCGCAGAGGATCGAGTGGATGCCCTGCATGATGATCGACTGCGCGGTGCGCAGCTTCTCGTCGATGGAGACGTCGACGAAGGCGAGCGCCTTCTTCTCCTCGACCACCGCGGAGAGCAGCGTATGGCTGATGGTCAGCTCGCTGGCGTCGCTCTTGTCCTGCCGCCGCACTTCGACTTTGGTGAAGGAGCGGCTGTCGGAGGCGAGCAGCGCGATGGCGGCGCGCGACGGATGGAGGTGCTCCATCACGCGCTCGACGATGAATCCGAACAGCTCGTCCATCGGCCGGTCTTCGATCAGCTCGCGCGCGAGCAGCGTGAGCGTCTGCAGGCGCGTGACGTCCTGCTCCTGCGGACGGTCGGTGATCTCGTGAACCGGGATGGCGATGGTCGGGCTGGCCGCCGATTCGGCGACGGCGATGAAGCGGTCGGTGTTGCGCTCGTTGGTCTCGAAGACGATCTCGGTGTCGCCGAGGCGGATGCGGTCGCCGGTCTTGAGCGTCTCGTCGCGCTCGACGCGCGAGCCGTTCAGGTAGGTGCCGTTGGCACTGCCCAGATCCTTGAGCACCCACGCGGTGCCGATGGCGACGATCTCGGCGTGCTTGCGCGAGAGGTAGCGGTCCTTGATCGGAATGGTGCAGTCGGATGCGCGCCCGATCGAGACGGCACCGCCCTCGAGCGGCTGCCGGAACGGAGAGAACAGGGGCGAGTAAACCGTGACTTCCGCTCGCGGCGGGACCGATTGCATGCGTGGGCTCCGTGGGCGTTGACGGGTGATTGTAGCTGATCGTAGGGTGGCGCCGTGTCGCCGGAGTACTACCTGGAAATCGAGGCGCATTTCACGCACCGCCGCGGCACGCCGTTCGTGCTTTCCGCGAAGGACGTGCACCTGATGCGCGAATGGGCGGAGGCCGGAATCCCGCTGTCGGTGGTGCTCGAAGCGATCGACAGCGTCTTCGACAAGGCGACGGAGCGAAGCAAGAGCGTCAACAGTCTTCACTACTGCCGCCACGCCGTGAAGGAGCTTTGGGCCAACCGCCGCGAGCTGCACGTCGGCAGCGGCGAAGTGGTGCCGGAGGAAGACGTCAGCGCGCTGCTCGAAGCGCTGGCCGTGCGCCTCGAGTCCTCACCCGCCGCGCCGTTTGCGGATCGGGTCCGCGCCCTCGCCGCCGAGAAAACCGTCCCGCGCATCGAGGAGCGTCTGATGGAGCTCGAAGACGAGCTGGTCGACGCGGTGCTCGCAACCGCGACCGACGGCGAAGCACTCCGCGCCGAAGCCGAACGCGCCGTCGGCACCACCGACGAGAAAAGCCGCGACCGGGCGCGCGTCGCGCACTTGAGAAGGATCGTGCGGGAACGGTTTGAGTTGCCGAGGTTGAGCCTGTTCTAGACGGAGTTCCTCGGAGTTCCTCGGCAGTTCCTCGGAGTTCCTCGGAGTGGATCGTGCGGTCGCCTGCCCCTCCGAGGAACTCCGAGGAACCCGAGGAACTCCGAGGAACTGCCTTACAGCACCTTTGCCACCTGCTCCAGCATTGCCCGTGCGGTGCGGCCGGTCACGGGCGCGTCGGGCGTTGTGGCGCTGGTAAGCGGATCGGTGACTCCGCACGACGACAGCACGCGATCGGACGGAACGCCGCGCGCGCAGGCGGCGCCGCGGATGACGAGGAGGCGGGCGGTCATGCGCGAGAGACGTTCGGCGGTCATCGGGCGGTAGGGATTGACGCGGCGCGTGACGGGGTCGACTTCGTAGAGGCCGATGGCGATGGCGCGGATCATTTCTTCGCGGCCGGTGACTTCCTGGATGTCGACGGCGATCGGCGGCGCGGCGAGGTTTTGTGCGAAGCGGACCGAGGGCACGGTCCAGTAGAGAAGCACCGCAAAGTCGGCGCGGGTGAGCGAGGCCGACTCGAAGGCCTGCCGGTATTGCGGCGGCATGTTCTGCGCGCTCCACACTTCCTTGATCTCGTCGAGGCGTTGCGCGTAGCGCGGCTCCTTGGTTCGCCGCGAGAGGCGGTCGTAGCGAACGATCGCTTCCTGATAGCGGCCGCGCCCGACGTCGATCTCGGCGAGCATCTCCTGGATCTCCGCGCGATCGACGTCGCCGGTCGAGAGGAGCGGATCGATGGCCGCGCGCGCTTCCTCGAACTGCCGCAGCGCGACGAGCTTGCGTCCGAGGAGAATGCGCGCCTCGGTCGCGCCGGCGTTGAACGTCAGCGCCTCGCGCAGCAGCCGCACCGCCTCCGCGTCGGGCGCCGACTGCGCGGCGGCGTACAGCTCGTTGAACAGCGTCGCCTGCAGCTCGCTGGCGCGCTCCGCCGCCGTCGCCGGCGCGGCGGGATCGCGCGCGAGATCGCGATAGAGATCGTACGCGCGCCGCGTCTCGTGCTGCCGGTACGCGAGCTCCGCCTGATAGACGCGCGCGGCGAGATAGTCGGGCGAATGCGCGAGGATCAGATCAATGGTCGTGCGCGCCGCGTCGTAGCGGTCGTTGCGCAAATCGAGCGCGGCCTCGGCGAGCTGCGCCGGCAGGTACTCCGGATTCTTCGTCCGGATCTCGCCGAGCCGCTTTCGCGCCTCGGTCTCATTGTTCGCGAGGACGAACCGCCACGCCGTCTCGAAGCGCGCGGCGAGCTGCGGCGAGACCGCCGCGTCGTAGCCGCTGCGCGGATCGATCAGGTAACGGTCGGTACGCTCCGGCGCGACCTCGGGAACGGGAACGCTCGTGTCGGCGCAGGCGGCGCAGAGCACCGCAAGCGCGAGCAGCAGGACAGCTTTTGCTCGAATCAACTCGCCTCACCTCGCAGAAGCCGCAGCGCGGCCTCGAATGTTCGATCGACGTTCGTGGCGTCGAGCCACTGCACATTCCGCTCCGCCCGCAGCCACGTCAGTTGCCGTTTCGCATAGGCGCGCGTGCGCCGCCGCGTCTCGGCGATGGCGGTCTCCTCGGAGAGCTCGCCGCGCACCACCGCCGCCGCCTCTTTGTAGCCGATCGTGCCGAACGGCCGCGCCGTCGCCGGAAAGCGCGCCAGCAGCGCGCGCGTCTCCTCGACGAGACCCGCCGCGAACATCGCCGCGACCCGCGCGTCGAGCCGTTCGTGCAGCCGCGCGCGCTCGAGCGTCAGCGCCAGTTTGATCGAAGGCAGCTCGTCGGCCGTGTTGCGCTCCCATTCCGAGATCGGCTTGCCGGCCGAGAGCCATACCTCGAGTGCGCGCTCGACGCGATGCCGGTCCGCGGCGGCGATCTTTCTACCACTGGCCGGATCGATGTTCGACAGCCAGCGATGCAGCCGAGCCGCGCCGCGCGGACGATCGGCCACGCGCCGGATGCGCGCGCGCAACGCCTCGTCGCGCCCCGGCATCTCCGGCAGTCCCGACAGCATCGCGCGCAGGTAGAAGAAGGTGCCGCCTACGAGGATCACCCGGCGGCCGCGCGCGTCGATCTCCGCGCAGACTGCGCGCGCGCGCCGGCCGTAGTCGGCGGCGTTGAACTCCTCGTCCGCATCAACGATGTCGAAGAGGTGATGCGGCACGAGCGCGCGCTGCTCGCGCGGCGGCTTGGCGCTGCCGATATCGAAGCCGCGGTAGATCTGCACCGAGTCGTAGTTGACGATCTCACCGCCGAGCGTTTGCGCCAGACGCAAAGCCAGCTCCGACTTGCCGGCGCCGGTGGGGCCGGCGATGACGATCAGCGGCTGCACGCGTCAGCGGCGGCGCACCCGCGTCATGTGGGTGCGCTCGTCTTCGTCGGCGATGATGTTCCGCAGATGCGCGCGGCAGTAGAGCGCGCCGGCCGGGATGGGCGTCTTGCAGACGCGGCAGCGGTTCTTCGCCACGACGCTCGCGCCTTTGTCGAAGATGCGCAGGATGATGCCGGCGACGATCAGGACGATGCTCACCACCAGCACCTGCTGGAGCATCGGCATCGGGATCATCTCGACCCAAGTCTCCTCGCTGTACGCGCTGGCGACGACGTACAACGCCAGGACGAGAATCAACGTCCAGAGACCGAGTCGTAGGACGGTGGTCGACATGACGGCTGACCGTCGACTCTAGTCCATTTGCCCGCGGACGTACAGTTTCCCTCGTTCCACCTCGACGTCAATCGTTCCTTCCGTATCGGTGCGCCAGACCCGCACGCGCCGCTCCTGCAGCCGCGCGAGCACCGCGGGATGGGGATGCCCGAAGACGTTCCGCCGTCCGCAGGAGATGGCGGCGATGCGCGGCCGGACCGCTTCCAGCAACGCCTCCGAGGTCGAGCTGCGGCTGCCGTGATGTGCAGTTTTCAGCACATCGGCATGCAGATCGCGATCGAGCAGGTCGAGCTCTGCCTCTCGCTCGATGTCGCCGGTGAGCAGGAAAGTGCGCTTGTCTGCACTCACGCGCAACACGACCGAGGCGTTGTTCTCCGGGGAGTGGCGGAAGGTGAGGGACGGCAGCAGTGCAGTGGTGGTTACATTGCCGCTGTGCAGGATAGTGCCATCACGCACGAGGTGCAGCGGCGTGCGCGTGGCGCTGCAGGCCTCGAGCAGTGCCAGCGCGCAGTCGCCGGTGAAGCGTCGCGGCGAGACCCAGACCGCGCCGACGTCGAGCTGCCGTACGACGTCCGGCAATGCGCCGCAGTGGTCGGGATGGGCGTGGGTGAGGACGATGGCGTCGATGCGCCGGATGCCGCGGTCGGCGAGCAGCGGCAGCACGCGCGTGTCCGGTCCGCCGTCGACGAGCAGCGTGTGCGCGCCGCTGCGCACGGCGATGGCGTCGCCCTGGCCGACGTCGAAGAAGGTGACGCGCGGATGCTCGACGCTGCGCCGCGAGCGCGAGACGGCGACGGCGGCGATCGACGGCACGAGAGCGAGCGCCAGCAGCACGTACGCGCGGCGCTGTTCACGCAAGCGGGCGACGACGATGAGCGCGGCGCAGCCGGCGAAGAGCAGCGCGACGAGCGGCGGGCGCGCGTAGTAGCCGGAAACGCCGAAGCGATTCACGAAGACGCAGAGCTGATGGAGTGCGCCGATGCAGGCGAAAAGCGCGTCGCACGGGAACGCGCAGGCGAGCGCGGAGACGGCGAGCATGGCGAAGATCACCGGCGAGAGCACGAGCGTCAGCAGCGAGCCGCCGAGCGCGTACTGATGAAAGTGGAAGAGCACGAGCGGCGTCATGGTCGCCTCGGCGGCCACGGCGTAGCGCAGCCAGCGCGGACCGTGCAGCCGCTTGCCGATGAAGAGCAGCGCGCCGGCGCCGGCGTAGGTGAGATGAAACGCCGCGTCGCCGAGATCGCGCGGCGCGACGATCAGGCGCAGCAGCGCGGCGACGGCCCAGACGTTCTCCACCGAGGTTGGACGCCGGGCCAGGCGCGCCAACGCGTAGAGACCGATGCCGAGGCTGGCGCGCGAGACCGAGGCGGTGGCGCCGATGAACGGAGGCGCGAGCGCGGCGAAGGCGAGCAGCAGCCAGTCGGCCAGCCGCGGCGCGTGCAGCCAGCGCAGCAGCAGCGCCAGCACCGCGGCGGCGAAGGCGATCTGCAGTCCGGAAAAGACCAGAAGGTGATAGGTGCCGCCGCGGCGAAACGCCGCGCGCATCTCATCCGACAGATGTTCGCCGCGGCCGAGGAGCAGCGCCTCCGCGAGTGCGACCTCGTCGCGATGCTCGTGCGCGTGCGTCGCGAGACGATTGGCGAGCATGCGGTTCCACGACGACGGCAAGCGCCGATCGATCGTGCCGTCGTACGACAACAGCCGCGGCGACTTCACGAGCAGCACGTAGCCGCCGCGCTCGTCCTGGCGAAGGAACCCTTCGGCGCGCAACGTTTTCGCGAGGCCGATCGGCGGCGGCTCGAAGCGCGCCACCACGGCGATCGTCGCGCGCACTTCTCGATCGCCGAGGGTGAAGCGCGGCGCGCGCGCGACGTACGAGCCGTTGCGCTCCGACCAGTCGCGATCGAGCGGCACCTCGACGACGACGAAGCGCTCCGGATCGAACGGCGGCGCGACGACCGGCGCCGGCGCGAGTGCGAGTCCGAGAGCGGCGAACAGCGGCAGCGACGATCGCCGCGAGCGCAGCAGCAAGGCGACGGCGAGCATCGCCAAGATGCAGGCATTGCGGTTGACGAGGAGCGGCGCGAGCCCGAGGCCCGCGATCAGTGACAGCAGTGGCAGTGCGGCAGGAGTGTCTTCATGAATCACGCTCGAACGAGGAGAGCGTCTCGACGTGATGCGTGTTGGGGAAGAGGTCGAGGAGGTCGAGCGTGGCGAGGCGCCAGCCGGACGCGATCAGCCGGCTCGCGTCACGCGCAAAGGTTACGGGATCACACGCGAGAAATCCAATCCGCTCGTTCGCCTGCCGCGCCACCGCGTCGATGACGTTGCGCCTCGCGCCGGCGCGAGGCGGATCGAGGAAGATCAGATCGGCGCGCGGCATCCGCTCGACGTACTCCTCGACCGGCGCCTGCATCACGCGCACGTTCGCCGGCGCGTTGCGCTTCGCGTACTCGTGCGACCGCGGCGAGCCTTCCACGCTGATCACGCGCTCGAACTCGCGCGCGAGCGGCAGCGTGAAGAAGCCGACGCCGGCGTAGAGATCGATCGCGCTCCGCTTCGCGGTCAGGCCCGACGCGAGCTCGCGCACCAGCCGCAGCATCGTGCCGAGGAGATGGCGGTTGACCTGGAAGAACGTGCCGGTCGACAGGCGATAGTCGCCGATGGTCAGCTCGCCCTCGACGATCACGCGTCCGCCGAGCTCCCACGACTCGCCTTCGATCGGCGCCTCGCGCGTGCGCAGCCCGACCACCTCGCAATGCTCCGACAGCGGCACCACGTCGTTCGAGCGCATGGCGTAAAAGCCGACGGCGTCACCGTCGCGATGAAGCCGCGAGCGCAGGCGGTAGTTCAGCGGCGACGGATGGATGCGGATCTCCGGCAGCGTGGCCGGATCGATCTTGCCGATGCGCCGCAGCGACTCGGAGAGGATGCGCCGCTTCGCCTCGAGCTGCTTGTCGAGGCGCAGCGCGGTCCAGTCGCAGCCGCCGCATTCATTCGCGATCGGACAGGGCTCCGCGCGGCGCCACGGGCTCGGCTCGACGAGCTCCACGAGGTCCGCTTTCGCGAAGCCTTTTTTCACCTCGTGCAAACGCACCACGGCCACGTCGCCGGGGAAAACGTTGGTGGCGAAGATGGGGAAACCATCCACTTTCGCGAGGGCCGCGCCGCCCGCGACGAGCTCGGTCGGACGGATGGTGATTTGATCTCCGATTTGATACAAGGCCGCTCCCATGAAGGTGCACGAGTATCAGGCAAAAGAGATTCTGCGGCGCTACGGAGTGCCGACGCCGCGAGGCATCGTGGTCGACTCGCCGGACGACGCGCGGCAGGCGGCGAAGGAGCTCGGCGGGCGCGTCGTGGTGAAGGCGCAGATCCACGCGGGCGGCCGCGGCAAAGGCGGCGGCGTGAAGCTGGCCAAGGATGCCGACGAGGCAGCCGCGCTCACGAAGAACATGCTCGGCATGACGCTCGTCACGCACCAGACCGGACCCGAAGGGCGGGTCGTGCGGAAGGTGCTGATCGAGGAGGCGCTCAACATCGACAAGGAGCTCTACCTCGGCATCACGCTCGACCGACGGCTCGGCATGAACGTGATCATGGCCTCGGCGCAGGGCGGCATGGACATCGAGGAAGTGGCCGCGCACGATCCGAACGCGATTCACCGCGAGCCGGTCGACAGCGTCCTCGGCGTGCAGCCGTTTCAGGCCCGCAACGTCGCTTACGCCCTCGGCCTCACCGGCGATGCGTTCAAGCGCTGCGTCGATTTCGTGCAGAAGCTCGTGCGCGCCTACGTCGAGACCGATGCGTCGCTCGCGGAGATCAACCCGCTGCTGGTGACGAAGGAAGGCGACGTGCTCGCGCTCGACGCGAAGATGAACTTCGACGACAACGCCATGTTCCGCCACAAGGACGTGGTCGAGATGCGCGACCTGCACGAGGAAGATCCGCTGGAAGTGGAGGCGTCGAAGTTCGGCCTCAACTACATCAAGCTCGACGGCGACGTCGGCTGCATGGTCAACGGCGCCGGACTGGCGATGGCCACGATGGACATCATCAAGCTGGCCGGCAGCGAGCCGGCGAACTTTCTCGACGTCGGCGGCGGCGCCAGCGCGGAGCAGGTCAAGAATGCTTTTCGCATCATTTTAAGTGACAAAAATGTGAAAGCAATTTTGATCAATATTTTCGGCGGCATCATGCGCGGCGATCGCATCGCCGAGGGCGTGGTCAGCGCGGCGAAGGAAGTGGGACTGCCGGTGCCGGTGGTGGTGCGGCTCGAGGGCACGAACGTGGAGCTGGGGAAAGAGATCCTGGCGAAATCGGGCCTGCCGCTGATCACCGCGGACGGCATGTGGGACGCGGCGCAGAAAGTGGTGGCCGCGGCGAAGGGACGGGCGGCGTAATGGCGATCTGGGCTGACAAGACGACGCGCGTCATCGTGCAGGGCATCACCGGCCGCGAGGGCACGTTCCACGCGATCGGCTGCCGCGACTACGGGACGCAGGTGGTGGGCGGCGTGACGCCGGGCAAGGGCGGCACGACGCACGAAGGGTTCCCGGTGTTCAACAGCGTGAACGAAGCGCGGGAGAAAGCGGGCGCGAATTGCTCGCTGATCTTCGTGCCGCCGCCGTTCGCCGCCGACGCCGTGATGGAGTCGTGCGACGCCGGCATCGAGCTGATCGTCTGCATCACCGAGGGCATCCCGGTGAACGACATGATCCGCGCGCACGACTTCATGCGGAAGACGAACGCGCGCCGCGTGGCCGAAGGGCGCGCGCCGTCGCGATTGATCGGTCCGAACTGCCCCGGCATCATCACGCCTGATCAGGCGAAGATCGGGATCATGCCTGGTCACATTCACAAGGCGGGTCCGATCGGGATCGTGTCGCGCTCGGGAACGCTCACGTACGAGGCGGTCGGGCAGACGCGGCACATCGGGCAGTCGACGGCGGTCGGCATCGGCGGCGATCCGCTGCCGGGCACGAGCTTCATCGATTGTCTGGCAGCGTTCCAGGCGGATGCGGCGACCGAGGCGATCATCATGATCGGCGAGATCGGCGGCACGGCGGAAGAGGATGCGGCGGCGTTCGTGAAGGCGAATGTGACGAAGCCGGTGGTCGCGTTCATCGCCGGCCAGACCGCGCCTCCGGGCCGGCGCATGGGTCACGCCGGCGCGATCATCAGCGGCGGCAAGGGCACCGCGGCGGAGAAGATGGCCGCGCTCGAAGCAGCCGGCATCCACGTGGTCAACGCGCCCAGCGACATGGGCCGCCGGATCGAAGAAGTCTGGCGTCGGTAACGGGGAACGACGAGGGGCCTCCGGCGGCCGAGGCCACGGGCCCCGGACCCCATTGCTTGGCCTAGCCTCCGCGACACAGTGTCGCGAGCTGGGCAGGTAGTGTCGCGGAGGCTAGGCCAACCAAACGGGGTCTGGGGCCTGTGGCCCCAGCCGCCGGAGGCCTCCGGTCGTCCCCCGTTTCCCTACTCCAGCGGCTTCACTTCGCCGGTGTCCATGTCGTAGACCGCGGTGACGATCTTCACTTTGCCGGTGGTGACCGCTTGGCGGATGATTGCGCTGGCGGCGGTGAGCTGCGCGGCCGACGCGCGCGTGTTCGCTTCCACCGCTTTGCGCACGTTCTCCGGATCGGTGGAGTTGTAGGCGATGCCGGCGAACGACGAGCGGATGCGCCGGGCCAGCGCGGCCAGTGACGGCGTGCCGGGATCGACGACGCCGAGCGAGGCGATGACTGCGCCGCAGTCTTCATGTCCGAGGACGACGATCAGTTTCGTGTAGCCCTGCACGATCGCGAACTCGATCGAGGCGATGCCGAATTCGTCGGCGACGCTGCCGGCGGTGCGGATGACGAACAGCGCGCCGAGCGACTGATTGAACACGAGCTCCGGCGGCACGCGGCTGTCCGAGCACGCCAGGATCGTCACGGGCGGATTCTGGTGCGCGCGCACCGCGGCGCGTTCCTGCACGAGATTCGGATAGTCGACCTTGCCGGAGACGTAGAAGCGGTCGCCCTGCTGCATGGCGCTCCAGAGCTGATCGGGCGTGAGCGTCGTCACTTCCTTCGGCGCTTCTTTCGCGGCGGGCGCGGCCTGCGGTGCGGCCTTCGGCGCGGCTGATTGTGCGAAGAGCGGAACGGCGAACGTGAGTACGGCAAGGAAACGGACGATGCGCATGCGTGGGATATTCTCACACCGCCATGCCGCTCGCCGTTCCGCTAGAGACTCCGCTGCAGACCCTCGTCCTCATCGGCGGCGGCGAGTTCTCGTTCGGCGAGACGCGCGAGATCGACGCGCTGCTGCTCGCGCGCATGCCGCCCGATCGCCGCACCGTCGCCTTCCTGCCGACGGCGTCGGGCTCGGCGGAGTACGCGACGCACTTTGGCGCGTATCTGCGCGCGCTCGACGCGAGCGTCGAGGTGATCAACGTCCCGATCTATCGCGGCCGCGACAACCGCCGCCAGAAGAGTCTCGACGCGATCCGCTCCGCGGGTCTGGTCTACCTCGGCGGCGGCCTGCCGCATCAACTGCTCTCCACGATCCGCGAGTCTCCGGCCGAGGAGGCGCTGCGCGCGGCGGCGGCGGGCGGCGCGGTGATCGCGGCCATCGGCGCGTCGGCGTCGTCGTTCGGCGCGTTCGCGCGCGACCCGCGCAACAACGCGCCGCTCCCCGGATTCGGCTGGCTGAAACGGACCGCCGTTGAGACGGGCTTCACCGCCGGCAACGACACCGCTCTCCGCCGGATGATGTCTCTCCCGGAGATCGACCTCGGCATCGGGCTGCCGTCGCAGACCGCGCTGGTCATCGGCGCGGACGGCTCCGCGGAAGTGGCCGGCGCGGGAAACGTGGCCGCGTTCCGGCGGCCGTAGCGGCGGCGGTTGCAGCGAGTCGTGCAGTGGCTCGGGCGTTGCAGCGTCGCGGCGCCGGAGGTGGCGCATCGAGGCACTCGAACATCCCGCGGCAGAGCGCCCGGTCTCGCAGGATGAACTGGTCCGATTCTTCAGCGTGCTCTCGCACGATCTGAAGTCGCCCATCTTCGCGGTCGACGGCTTCAGCGATCTGCTGCTGACCGACTACCTCGACAAACTCGACGAGGAAGGGCAGGACTTTCTGCGCCGCATCCGCTCGAGCGCGCAGTACATGAAGCGCGTGCTCGACGAGATGTCGCACATGGTCAAGCTGCTGGCGCGTCCGAATGCGCGCAAGCCGACGCCGCTGCGCGAGATCGTCGAAGAAGTGATCCTCAAGTACAACTTCCAGATCGAGGAAGGCGGCGTGAACGTCGACCTCCCGACCGACCTGCCGGTGGTGAACGTCGATCCGGAGAAGATCCGCGAAGCGATCGGCGCGCTGATCGCGAATGCGCTCTTCTTCACGGACCGCCCGAAAGGCGAGCGGCAGATCGCCATCGACTGCTCGACCGACGGCCCCGGCGTGCGCTTCTGCATCCGCGACAACGGCATCGGCATCGACAACCGCTACGCCAATCAGGTCTTCGAGCTCGGCGGCATGAGCAAGCTCGACAAAGCGCGCGGCGGCGGCCCCGGCTACGGCCTCTACCTGGCCAGGCGCGTGATCGAAAGTCACGGCGGCGAGCTGACGGTGGAAACGGAACAGGGCGCCGGCAGCACGTTCTGTTTCACGTTGCCGTAGCGGTTCGACGCTTGCGCGCCTACGGCTGTCCGGCGCTGGCGACCTGCGCGGTCGCGTCGGCCGCTTCCGGCAGCGGGTCTTCGCCCGGCAGCGCGATGATGCGGATGTCGACGTGGCGGTCGGCCGCGGTGTCGACGCCGAGGTAGTGGGCGGCGGCGTAGGAGAGATCGAGGCAGAACTTCTTCACGTAGGGACCGCGATCGTTTACCCGCAGGCGGAGCTTGCGGCCGGTGGCGCGCGAGGTCACCTCGATCCACGTACCGAGCGGAAGGGTGAGGTGGGCGGCGGAGTAGGCGCGGTTGCGGTAGACCTCGCCATTGGCGGTCTTGCGGCCGTCGAAGAAGCTCGAGTAGTAGCTGGCCAGGCCGGTCACGCGATGCTGCAGGGCGAGCTGCGTGTAGCGGAAGATCCGCTGCAGCAGCGGATCGGAGTCGGCAGCGGCCGGCGGCGCGAGCGGCGGATCGATGTTCGGGCACGCCGCAACGGCCGGCTCGTTCCGGGCTGCGAACGCTGGCAACTGCGGCTCATCGGGGCACTCCGCGCGCATGGCGGGCGCGAGCAGGAGCAATCCGGCGAGGGTGACCGATACGGCTCTCACCATCGGTGGCGGATTCTACGCGGAATCCAATTTCGCTGCCAAATCGGGCGATTTCCCCGGCATTAAATCTTTTCACCTCAGCAGTTTCGGTGTGGTCTCTTCCTTGCAAATAAGTTGTTGCCACAAGGGAGGAACAGATGCCGGAGCTGAAAACCAAACGACCCTATCAGGAGCGATTTCTCGATAACTTCGACCGTTCCCAGCTCCGGCGCGAAGTGCAGGCGGTGCGGCCGCAGAAGCTGACCGGCCTTCGCCGCAAGTACGCGACGTGGGCCCTCGGCGCGTCGCTCGCCTTCGGCGGGATCGGCGCACCGCTCACGAAGATGATGAACCATCCGGCCGGCCGTCCCGGCACGCCGCAGACGCGCAACGCTGCGGCGGGAACGGTCACGCCGGGCGACGACACCGCGAGCGTCGATCCGCAGCTCGAAGGCGATATCCGCGCCGCGCAGTCGATCGCGGAGCAGGTCGCCGGCGGCGTGCAGGCGGCGGTGAAGGGCGTCGAGGAAGTCGCGCAGTCGCCGCTCCAGAAGGTCGCGGCCGCGCCGCAGAAGCTCGGCGTCGTGACCGATCAGGTGCGCGAGGAGTTCTTCAAGAAGGAAGTGCCGTTCGGCTCGATCATCTACAACGAGGCGAAGAAGAACAATCTGCGTCCCGAGCTCGTCGCGGCGATCGTGCAGCAGGAGTCGAAGTTCAAGCCGACCGCGCGCTCCGGCGCCGGCGCCGTCGGTCTGATGCAGCTCGTCCCGCGCACCGGCCGCTGGATGGGCGCGCGCGACCTGACCAACCCGGTGCAGAACATCAGCGCCGGCGCGAAGTACCTCAAGTACCTGCACGAGCGTTTCGATGGCAACGAGACGAAGGTCATCGCGGCGTACAACGCCGGCGAAGGGAACGTGAAGCGCTTCGGCGGCGTGCCGCCGTTCCGCGAGACGCGCAAGTACGTGAGTAAGGTGCGCGGCTTCGAGCAGGAGTTCCACAATCGCGTCGAGAACCACGCCGACTCGTCGGCCGTGGCGGGAGACGCAATCGCCGTCGCACGCTGATTGTGCTTGAATAGCAGCGCGTGTCCGGCATTCGACTGGTCATCGGCGCGATCGTGATGGCCCTTGCCGTCCCGATCACGCTCTTCCTGCTCCTCGATCTGCACACCCGCGGACAGTTCGCCACGATCGCCGTGACGACGTTCTGTTCGTGGGGCGTAGCCGACTTGCTGTCGACGATCCTCGAGCGCCCGCGCCTCAAAGGCCGCTCGCCCGGCGACGCGCTAAAGGAAGACTGGCAGCGCCGCGGGAACGAGTGATCGGGGACGACGAGGGGCCTCCGGCGGCCGGGGCCACAGGCCCCAGACCCCATTGGTTGGCCTAGCCTCCGCGACACTGCCTGCCAACTCGCGACAGTGTGTCGCGGAGGCTAGGCCAACCAAACGGGGTCCGGGGCCCGTGGCCCCAGCCGCCGGAGGCCTCCGGTCGTCCCTATTCGTTGGCGCAGCCGCGCGTCAGACCCAGTCGCCCATCTTTTTGAGCAACTGGTCGATCGTCAGGAGTTTCTCAGCGCCGTCCGATTCGCGGCGGAAGATGGCGTGATACCAGCCCTTCATCCCGACCGGCGTGTAGAGATCGTTGCCGACGCGGAGGCGGCCGCCGGAGACCAGCTTGAGGAACACCTGCTCGTACGCGGAACGGGTGAGGCGGCGGTCGGGGAACGGGACGGCGTAGTTGCGGCGGCGGCGGTCGTTGCCGCGGCGGCGTTCCGTGCTGGCCGGCTTGCCGTTGCCGCCGAGGAGCGAGATGCCGCGGCGGTCGACATACTGCGACGGCCGTTTCGGGACGAGCTTGCCGGGGCGGTCGTTGCGGCGGCGCGAGAGCACCGCTTTCTGGCGCGGTCCGCGCCGCGGCGCGCCTTCGATCGGCATCGGGCGCAGATCGTCCAGCAGCGAAGCCTCGGCCGATTTGCCGCGCTTCGCCCGCACCGAGCGCGTCCGCGCGCGCGGCTCTTCCGCGCCGACGTTCGCCATCTCCGCCTGATGTTTCTCGCGCGCCTGCTGCCGCTCGAGCACGAACTGGTCGATCGAGGCATTCGCCGTCCGCTCGCGCCATGGCGCCAGCAGCCGCATCTCCGCCTCGTAGTTCTTCAGCTCGTGGATGACCATGCCCCATTTGCAGAGGCGGCCGACGTCCTCATACGCGCTCGGCCGGTCGACCAGCTCGAGCATCGACGGCGCGCGGCCGTCGAGGATGGCGAACAGCAGCCGGAAGCTGAAGGGGTCGGAGTACCGACGGATGGACTTCCGGAAAAACCACGCTACATCCTTCCCGATCTCCCGAAGGGAGCGTTTCTCTCCGAATTGCGTCGTCCAGAGACGGGCGTTGACGTCGGAGGTGTAGGGGCTCTGCGGATAGTGGAAGTCCTTTGTCAGCCATCCCTTGCGA
Organism: Thermoanaerobaculia bacterium; assembly: GCA_036389275.1. GTDB lineage: Bacteria > Acidobacteriota > Thermoanaerobaculia > Gp7-AA8 > Gp7-AA8 > QHVT01. The sequence goes on along the minus strand of DASVQE010000073.1, from coordinate 37,147 downwards.
GTCGTGTGCTTGCCGGGGATGACGCCGGCGATGACCGGGATCGGCAGTTTCTCCAGCAGCGAGAGATCGTACGAAGGCCAGGAGATGACGTCGCGCACGATGCCGACGATCAGTGTGGCCGAGGCGATCATCAGGCCGGGATCCGGCGTGAAGTCGACCGTGATCTCGATGCGGTTGCCGCGCGGCCGCACGCCGACGCCGGTCGAGCGGCGGTTCGAAGCCACCAGCATCACCGGCACCGGCAGGATGTAGGCGAGCAGCAGCGCCAGCGACTTCACGTTGCGCGTGCGGGTCTGCTGCGACTTCGGGATCTCGTAGGAGATGTTGTAGTGCGTGCTGTACGCCTTGAGGCGGATGTCGTGGCCGTTCTTCTTGCCCCAGTTCGTGAGCTGGTCGCGGATGAAGCCGATCTGTTCCCAGAGGTTGCGCACCATGCGCGCCGTCGACTCGGGGGCGAGCTCGATCACCGGGGTGACCACTTCGATCACGCCGCGGTCGAAGTAGACCGCGCCGCCGGTCGGGAGCTGCAGCGACGATTTCTCGCGCTTGAGCAGCGGCCGGTCGATGAAGTTGCTGGGGTGCTTCCAATAAGGCTCGGGATTGATCTCGACTTCGTCGAGCCAGACGTTGAACTCCGCCTCCATCCCGATGGCAGGCATCTCCAGCCAGTTCCTTCGCGCACGAAGGACTTCGCTGTCGAGCTCGTCTTTGATCGTCAGAGGCGGCACTGGAACTCCGGAAGAAGTGGACTGCGGGACAAAAGCACTGCGGACCCGACCTAAGCAAACGGCAGGCCGGGCGGCGCGCCCCAAAATTATTCGGTTTCGGCCACGGCCGCGGTCCGCCGTTCCCGGCGGCGCCGCTCCTCGAAGGCAAACCGGGGGCGGTTTTCCTGCGGCTGTTCCATCCGGTCCTCGCTGATCTCCCGCGGGACCAGGGTGATGTAGCCGAGATCGATGTGCACGTGGTCGTCGGCATTGCGGCCGGTGATGTGGCCGTAGGGCAGGACGTGTACGTCTTCGCTGAGGTCTTCGGCGATCTCGTTGTATTTCTCGATCGCTTCCTTCGTTTTGAGGATGGCCGTGCCGATGCGGTAGACGTCGGCGGCGGTGCCCCACATATGCGGCGTGGCGTTGTGGGCGAGCTTGTGTGACGGCGAGCGGTAGCCGCCGTTGACGGCGATGTGCACCGACGCGCCGGCCGCGGCGCGGAACTGCTCGAGGTAGAAGGCCAGCAGGCGCACCGCGCAGGGAACGTAGCGCGGGTACTGCTGCAGTTGCGCCGCCTCCTTGAAGTCGCCCAGCAGGAACTCGTTGAGGCCGAAGTGCGGCGTGAGGCGCGTGCGCACCGCTACTTCCTTCGACGGGATCTCGTAGAAGTAGCGCGGCAGGCGATGGCGCCTGCCCTGGCTGTCGCGCACCATCTCGCCCGGCTTCAGCAGCGAGCGCAGCTCGTCGCTCAGATCGTAGGCGTCGACGACTTTCAGCCCCTGTTCGGTGGCCGGCTCCTCACTCATACACACTTCCCGCGAGCGTATTGAAGATGTCGCGCGAGACCTCGGCCACCGCCGTGCCCCGTCCCTGTTCGGCGCTGAACTGCGTGAGGATCACCAGCACGTACGGCTTGCGCCCTTCGAGGTAGACGATGCCGGCGTCGTGATGGACGGTGGAGATGTTGCCGGTCTTGTGCGCGACGCGCGCGGCTTTCGGCAGCCCGGCCGGGATGCCGCTGCGGTACTGCTGCTCGAGCATGATCTCCAGCATCTCTTCGCAGGCCTGCTGCGAGTAGGCCTTGCCGTCCGCGACGAGGCGCAGCAGTTTGAGCAGGCCGTGCGCGGTGACTTCGTTGTTGAGCCCAGCCTCGAAGGCGCGCTGGTCTTCGACGCCGCGCAGCACTTTGACGCCGTCGATCTCGAGCTCGTCGAGGGCGATCTGGATGGTCGGGATGCCGACCACGTCGACGAGCAGGTTCGTGGCGAGGTTGCTCGACTTGGTGATCATCCAGTAGGCGAGCTCGCGCACGGTGAGGGTCTTGCCGAGGTGGCCGTAGACGTCGGGATCGGCGTCGCGGCCGAGGTCGAGCATGAACGGCTCCTGGTTCACGATCGAGGTGAAGCGGTTGCGCACGTGCACCGGCGCCTCGAGCGTGATCTCGCCGCGGTCGACCTGGCGGAAGACGCCGAGGAGCACCGCCAGCTTCATCGTCGACGCGGCGTGGAAATAGTGATCGGCGTTGTACGACCACTGGATCGTTGTCTCCGCGTCGTAGAAGGAGATGCCGAGGTCTTCGAGCCCATGATCCTGTTTGATCTTGAGCACGTTGCGATACAGCGACACCTCGGATGCCGCCACCGAGTCTTTCGGCGGCGTGACGGGTACACGCTCGTTGTGATGGGCCCTCGCTGACATCGCGCGCAGTTTACTGAAACTCCGCGGCGGGAGAGTGCAAGTCTGTTACCTGCGTGTGTCGTTCAGCGCCCAGTCGTAGTCGTCGTACTCGATCTCGACTTTTTTCGCCGACGCGATGAGGCGCTGTTTGTCGGGCGCGGCGTAGCGCGCGATGAACGCGGCGCGGCCGCCGCCGTAGCGGTCGAAGTCCTCGCCGAACCAGTCCATGATCTTCGTGGTGTGGATGACCAGCGTGTCGCCGGCGCGGCCGTAGCGGACGTGCTGCGCGATGAAGCTGCGCACCTGCTGGTCGAGCTGCGTGTCGATGCGCTCGCCGGCGTACGCCTCGGCGCGGATCGGCGGACAGCTCCGCGCCGCGCAGTTGATGGCGAAGTGGATGCGCGGATCGTGAAAGCCTTCGCGCAGTTTCTTGTGCTCGACGTCGTCGAGCGAGAGCAGCGCGCCGCCGAACGGGACGCGCTCCTTCTTGAACACGTTGAGGCGCACGATCGGATCGGTGGAGAGATCGCGGATCGAGTCGACCGGATAGCCTTCGACGACCGCGGCCACGACGTTCACGTTGTAGACGTTGATCCAGTAGGCGAGCTGCTGCTTGCGGTCGAGCGTGGCGACGTTCACCCGTCCGAGCTGTTGACGCAGGGCCTGCAGCGCGGCGGCGTCGTGCGCTTTCATCGCCGCGTAGTCGATGCCGCGCGGCGTGGTGTAGGTGGTGAGGAGGCGCGTCCAGGTGGAGTAGTCGACGGCCGCGGCGAGGATCAGTGCAATCATCTTCCTTGTGCGCGCAACCACCGCCCGATCCGCTCGATTCCGGCGGTGATCTGGTCGACCGGTGCGGCGTAGGAGATGCGGATGAAGCCCTGGCCGCGCGTGCCGAAGGCGAGGCCGGGGATGACCAGCACGGCGGCGTCGGTGGCCAGGGTTTTGGCGAAGGAGATGGTGTCGCACGACGGCACCGCGGCGAAGGCGTAGAAGGCGCCAGCGGGCGGCGTCAGATCGAACTCGAGCTCGTGGCGGATGGCGTAGAGCGCGGCCTCGCGCTGCTGCGCGAATTGCGCGCGCACGCCGGCCAGCCACTGCGCGTTCCAGTCGCGGTCGGAGAGGATCAGCTCGGCCAGGGTCTGGGAGAAGACCGAGGCGCAGGTGGCGATGTATTGATGCGCGGTGCTGATCGGCTTCAGGAGGTCCGCACTTCCGTGGATCCATCCGAGGCGCAGGCCGGTCATGGCGTGGCTCTTCGAGAGACCGTTCAGCACGAGCACGTTCTCGCCCATGCCGAGCATCGACGGCGGCGGCGCGTCGTACCAGAGCTCGCGGTAGATCTCGTCGCTGACCACCAGCACGCCGAGGTCGGCGATCGCGCGGAGCGTCGGCTCGTCGATGACGGAGCCGAGCGGATTCGACGGCGAGTTGACGACGATCAGTTTCGTGCGCGAAGTGATCTTCGCGCGCAACGCGTCGACGTCGATGGCCCAGTCAGGCGGATCGAGATCGTAGGTGACGACGCTCGCGCCGCAGATCTTCGCCAGCGTCGCGTACGAAAGAAAGCCGGGATTCGGCACGAGCACTTCGTCGCCCGCTTCGACGTAGGCGGTGAAGATGGCGAAGAGCGCTTCCTGCGTCCCGGCCGTGACGCAGACTTCGGACTTGGGATCGAGGCCGTTGTCCTCGCACAGCTTCTTGCGCAGCGACAGCGCGCCGGCGTTCGGCGAGTACTGCCACGGCGCCTCCGCCGCCCGCGCCGCCAGCTCGCGCAGCCGCGCATCCGGCTCGACATTCGGCTCGCCGATGCCGAGGTTCACAGAGTAAGGCGTAGCCAGCGCGTTGATCTGCCGGATGAGCGAGAGCTCGACGTCGCGCAGGCGTGCGGCGATCTTCATCGCAGCGCTTCTTCGAGCGCCGTGCTCGAATCGGTCTTCTCGTCGCGATACTTCACGATCAGCGGTGTGGCGACGCTCAACTGATGCTCCTCGGCGAACGCGCCTTGGATCCGGCGTGAGCCGGGGATCACCACGGCGCCGGCCGGAATCTCGAGCGGGCCTTCGGGGCCGCGGCGGTAGATGGCGCCGCGCACGAGATCGTAGACGGGCGTGCCGCCGGTGAGGACGACGCCGGCGCCGATGACGGCGCGCGCGCGGACGATCGTTCCTTCGTAGATGCCGCAGTTGCCGCCGACGACGACGTCGTCTTCGATCACCACCGGCACGTTGCCCACCGGCTCGAGCACGCCGCCGATCTGCGCGGCGGCGGAGAGATGGACGCGCTTGCCGATCTGCGCGCACGAGCCGACCAGCGCGTGCGAGTCGATCATCGAGTCAGCGTCGACATACGCGCCGACATTCACGTACGCGGGCGGCATCATCACCACGCCTTTGCTGATGTACGCGCCGCGGCGGATCGACGAGCCGCCCGGCACCACGCGCACGCCGTCGCTGACTCCGAAGCGGCGCGCCGGAATGGTGTCTTTGTCGACGAACGAAAGCGCGCCGTCGCTCATCTCGGTGAGCGTGCCGAAGCGGAACGCGGCGAGGATGCCTTGCTTGACCCACGTGTTCGGACGCCAGCGGCCGTCGTCGCCGCGCGAGGCGGCGCGGATCTCGCCGCGCTCGAGCGCATCGAGCAGCTCGCGGATGACCGGCAACGCGGCGTCGCGATCGGCGCCGGTCAGCGCCTGCACGCGCTGTTCGAGAGTGCTCATGCGAGTCCGCACTCCTGCAGGATCGCGGCGAGCTTCTGGCGATTCGCGTCGGTGATCGGCGCGAGCGGCGGTCGCACCGCGTCGTTGTCGAGGATGCCCATCATCTTCATGGCCGCCTTCACCGGGATCGGATTCGACTCGATGAAGTTGCCGACGAGCAGCGGCAGGAGGCGGTTCTGCAGCGCGACGTCGCGCGTGTCGACGAGCTGCCGCATCAGCCGCGGCACCTCGTTGCTGGCGACGGAGATCACGCCGTTCGCGCCGGCGCCGAGGAGCGGCAGGGTCCAGGCGTCGTCACCGCTGAGGACGAGAAAGCCTTCGCGGCGGCCGCGGATGATGGCCAGGATCTGCTCCATGTTCGCCGACGCTTCCTTCACGCCGGCCACGCTCGGGATCTCGCGCGCGATGCGCAGCGTCGTCTCCGCGGTCATGTTCAGTCCCGTGCGGCCGGGCACGTTGTAGAGGATCATCGGGAAGCCGGGCCTCACCGCTTCGAGCGCTTCCGCCTGCGCGCCGAAATGGCGCAGCAGTCCGTCGGGCGTCGGCTTGTTGTAGTACGGCGTGATGGTGAGAATGCCGTCGGCGCCGAGGTCGGCGGCGAGCCGCGCCAGCTCGACGGCGCGCGCGGTGTTGTTGCTGCCCGCGCCGGCCAGCACCGGCACGCGCCCGTTGGCGACGTTCACCGTCAGCTCGACCACGCGGCGATGTTCCTCCGGCGTGAGCGCCGGGTTTTCACCGGTCGTGCCGCACGGCACCAGAAAATTCACGCCCTCGGCGATCTGCCAGTCGACGAAGCGCTCGAACGCGCCTTCGTCGAACGAGCCGTCGTCGCGGAACGGGGTGATCAGCGCGGTCCCTACGCCTTCAAACATCGAGGATCTCATCGAAGCGCAGCAGTCCTTTCCTTCCACGTACGCGCTCGGCGGCGAAGACGGCGCCGCGCGCGAATCCCTCGCGGCCGCGGGCGCGGTGCGAGATCTCGACCAGGTCGTCGGCCGAGTCGAAGTAGAGCGTGTGCAAACCGAACTCCGCGCCGACGCGCGAGGCGGCGATGGGCGGATCGAGCCGGCCGCCGCTGCCGTCGCGCACTTCCGCGGCGATCTTCAGCGCGGTGCCGCTCGGCGCGTCTTTCTTCTGCGCGTGATGGCGCTCTTCCATGCCGGCCGCGTATTGCGGAAAGCGGGCGAAGAGCTCGCCCGCGCGGCGCGCCAGGGCGAACATGGCGTTTGCGCCGGGCGAAAAATTCGAGGCGTAGACCGCGGCGATTTCTGCCGCTTCTACGCGTTTCCGGACATCCGCAAGTCGGTCGTTCCATCCGGTCGTACCGATGACCAGATCCAGCTTGTGCTTGCAGGCGATGGCGAGCGCGTGATCGAGCGCGCTCGCATGCGAGAAGTCGATCAGCACCTCGGCGCCGGCGACCGGCTCTTCCCGATCGACGTCGAACACGCAGACGATTTCGTGCCCGGCTTCGCGCGCGACGCGCTCGATGGTCTGTCCCATCTTGCCGTAGCCGTGCAGGGCGAGCTTCACGCCGGCACCGCCACTTCGAAGAGCGCGCGGTGGATCGACTCGACGGCGCGCTCGGCGTTCGCGTCGTCGACGACCAGACTGAGGTTGAGGCCCGCGCGGCCGAGCGAGACCATCTTCACCGGGATGCCTTGCAGCGACTCGAGCACGCGCGCGCCGACGCGGGCGTCCGACATGAGGTTCTGCCCGACCACGGCGATGATCGAGAGGCCGTCGGAGGTTTCGACGTCGTCGGCGATCTGCAGCAGCCGTTTCCGCAGCTCTTCGACGTCCGGTTTTTCGTCGACGGTCACGGTCACGCTCACCTCGGACGTCGCGATGAGATCGACCGAGATCCCGAGCTGCGCGAAGGCGGCGAAGAGCTGCGCGAGGAAGCCGTGCGCGCCGAGCATGCGGTTCGAGGTGACGTGCACCATGGTGATGTTTTTCTTGCGGGCGATCGAGCGCGCGCCGGCGGCGGCCGCGGCGCCTTCGCGCGTGATCAGCGTGCCGGGCGAGGCCGGGTTGTGCGTGTTGAGCACGCGCACCGGGATGTTCGCTTCGACGGCCGGCTCGAGCGTGCGCGGATGCAGCTTCGCGCCGAACTGCGCGAGCTCCGCGGCCTCGTCGAACGAGAGCTGGTCGATGACGCGCGCGCCGCGCACCACCCGCGGATCGCAGGTGAGCAGGCCGTCGACGTCGGTCCAGATCTGCACTTCGTCTGCACCCAAAGCCGCGCCGACGATGGCCGCGCTGTAGTCGGAGCCGTTGCGGCCGAGGGTGGTGGTGGCGCCGGAAGCGGTGCGGCCGATGAAGCCGCCCATGACCGGGATGCGCCGCCGCTCGACGAGCGGCAGCAGGACCGCGCGCGCATGTTTGCGCGTGAGCTCCATGTCGGGCGTGGCGCCGCCGAAGCGGTCGTCGGTCCAGACCACTTCCTCCGAGTGCACGTGCTCGCCGGGCAGCGCCCGCATCATCATGGTGTAGGCGAAGAGCACCGAGGAGAGCTTCTCGCCGATCGACATCACCTTGTCGGTGGCGCGCGGCGTAATTTCGCCGAGCAGCGCGATGCCGCGGAGGATGGTCTCGACTTCTTCGATCTGCTTGTCGAGCTGTTTGATGAAGGTCTCGAAGAAGTCGGACTTTTGCTGCACGAGGCGGATGGCCACATCTTCGTGACGGCGGCGCACCGACTCGATGATCTCCGCCACGCGGCGCGGATCCTGCGCGCACGCCGCTTCGCTGGCGGCGACCAGCTCGTTGGTGACGCCGGCCAGCGCGGAGACGACCACGATCGGCCGCCGCTCGCGCCGCTCCGCGACGATCTCGATGGCGTTGGCCACGCGATCTGCATCGCCGACCGAGGTGCCGCCGAACTTGATGACGATCACGGGCGCGCCTCCGGCGCCCAAGTGCTAAGTGCTAAGTGCAAAGTGCTGACGCGCTGCGCGCGTCCGATCTTGCCGCGCGCGCACCCAGCACTCAGCACTTTGCACTCAGCACTTTTCACAGCAGCCCTCGCGCTTCGAGCAGCTCCGCGTTCAGGATCGCCGCGCCGGCCGCACCGCGGATGGTGTTGTGGACGAGCACGACGAAGCGATAGTCAAGTAGTGGACAATCGCGCAGGCGGCCGACGGAGACGGCCATGCCGCGCTCGCGGTCGCGGTCGAGGCGCGGCTGCGGGCGGTCGGGCGCGTCGATGTAGTGCAGCGGGCGCTCCGGCGCGGACGGCAGGCCGAGACGCTGCGGCTCGCCGGCGAACGACTCGATGGCCGCGCGCACGGCGTGCAGCGGCGCGCGCTCGCGCAGCTTCAGCGAGACGGTCATCAGATGTCCGTCGATGGTCGGCACGCGATTCACCTGCGCGGAGATCGTGACCGGCGCGTCGACGAAGCGGCCGTCGCGCCACTCGCCGAGGATCTTGCGCGGCTCCGTTTCGATCTTCTCTTCCTCGGCGCCGCCGATGTACGGAATGACGTTGTCGAGAATGGCGTAGGAGGCGACGCCGGCGTAGCCCGCGCCGCTGATGGCCTGCATGGTGGTGACGTGCACGGCCTCGACGCCGAACTGTTTCTCCAGCGGCGCGAGCGCCATGGCCAGACCCATCACCGAGCAGTTGGGATTGGTGACGATGTAGCCGCCGCCGTAGCGCGCGCGCTGCGCCTCGATGGCGTCGATGTGCGCGGCGTTGATCTCCGGGATCAGCAGCGGCACGTCGGCGTCCATGCGGTGGTTCTTCGAGTTCGAGATGACGGCGCAGCCGCGGCGGGCGTAGTCGTCTTCCGCTTCGCCGGCGACGGACGAGTCGAGGCCGGAGAAGAGCAGCCGCGACTCGAGCTCGCCGCCGAGGTTCTTGACGGTGAGCGCGCCGACGTCGTCGGGCAGGAGCGTCTCGAGCCGCCAGCCGGCGGCGTCCGCGTAGGTCTTGCCGGCGCTGCGGTCGGAGGCGACCACCTCGTGCACGCGGAACCAGGGATGGTTGGCGAGCAGTTGGATGAAGCGCTGCCCGACCGAGCCGGTCGCGCCGAGGATGGCCACCGGGATGCGTTGCGTACGACGCTCCTTCGCCGGGGCCGCCGCGGTGAACGTTGCAGTCATGGATGGGCTCCCTTGCAAAAGTGATTCTATGATCGCGGCGTGCTCACCGTCGAAGAAGCGCAGGCGCGGGTGATGGACGAGGTTTCGCCCGGCGCGACCGAGTCGATCGCGCTCGACGACGCGCATGGACGGGTGCTGCGCGAGGACGTGCGCGCGGACGACGACGCGCCGGCCGCGGACGTGAGCGCGATGGACGGCTACGCGGTACGCGCCGCGGACGTGGCGCAGGCGCCGGTGGTCTTGCCGGTGATCGGCGACATTCCGGCCGGACATCCTTCGGCGATCTCGCTGCAACCCGGCGCGGCGATGCGCATCATGACCGGCGCGTCGCTGCCGGAAGGCGCGGATACGGTGGTGCAGGTCGAGCTGACCGACGGCGGCCGGGAGCGCGTGACGATCGCGCGCGCGGTCTCGCCGGGAACGAACGTCCGCAAGCGCGGCGACGACATGCGCGCCGGCGAGGTGGTGCTGCGCGCCGGCGTACGCATCGGTCCTGCCGAGCTGGCGCTGCTGGCCGCGGTGCGCAAGACGCGCCTCGCCGCCGGCGTTCGTCCCACCGTAGCCATCCTCTCCACCGGTGACGAGCTGATCGCGGCGGACGCGCCGCCGGTTCCCGGCAAGATCGTGAACAGCAACGCGCCGATGCTTGCGGCGCTGGTGCGCGAATGCGGCGCGATCCCGCGCGACTTCGGCATCGTGGCCGACACGCGCGAGGCCACCATCGCCGCGCTCGAAGAAGCGGCGCAGTGCGACTTCATCGTCACCTCCGGCGGCGTCTCCGTCGGCGCGTTCGATTTCGTGAAAGAGGCGCTCGACGCGCTCGGCGCGGAGACGAAGTTCTGGCGCGTGGCGATGAAGCCGGGCAAGCCGCTCGTACTGGCGCGCCTGCGCGGCCGCCTCTTCTTCGGACTCCCCGGCAACCCCGCCTCCTCCTTTGTGGCGTTCCATCTCTTCGTCGGTCCGGCACTCCGCAAGTCCATCGGTGAGGAAGTGCGCACCTCCATCGTTCCGGCGAGGTGCACGTCCGCACTGAAGGCCACGCCCGACCGCCGCACTTATGCCCGCGTGCGCGTCATCGTGCGCGACGGCGAGCTCGTCGCCGAGCCGCTCGTACGCCAGGGTTCCGGCGCGCTGACGTCGATGTCGGGCGCCAACGGCCTGGCCATCGTCGACGAGTCCGTGGCCGCCGGCGACGTCGTGCGCGTGCTGCTGCTCTAGTGTCATCCCGAGCGTAGCGAGGGACCTGGGCGGGCGGCGCGGCAGGCACGCGCGTCGAAGCGCCACCCGAGCCCCAGGTCCCTCGCTCACGCTCGGGATGACACAGTGTTAGTTGCCGTCGCCCACGCTGATCGCCGCCAGCAACTGCGTCATCCGCCGCGTTTCCTCGTCGCCCAGCTCGTACGTGCGGCAGAGGAGCTCGACCTGTTCGTCGGGCTCCGAGCGTAGCGAGGGACCTGGGCGGGCGGCGCGGCAGGCACGCGCGTCGAACCGCCACCCGCCCAGGTCCCTCGCTCACGCTCGGGATGACACAGTGTTAGTTGCCGTCGCCCACGCTCATCGCCGCCAGCAACTGCGTCATCCGCCGCGTTTCCCCGTCGCCCAGCTCGTACGTGCGGCAGAGGAGCTCGACCTGTTCGTCCGGCTCGGAGGCGGAAACGGTGAAGCCGTCCTCCGGCTGATCGGCGAGCAGCGAGCGGCGCGCTTTCCAGGCGCCATCGCGGTACGTCCAGATCACGAACCCGGAGCCCTGCACGCTCCAGGCGGCGGTGAGCGTCTCGTCGGCGAGCAGATTGTCGGCGCGCTCGCCGCGCGCGTTCGCCTCGATCGCGCGCGAGACCGCCTCGGACGAGCGCGCGATCAGCGCGCGCAGCGACGGACACTCTTCGACGAACTGCACGCCGGAGCGGATCTCGTTCGCGCGGGCGATCTCCGCCACCAGCTCGATGTCTTCGCCGTCCCAGAAAAATCGCAACAGTCCGCGCGAGCCGACGGCGATGTCGTCTTCCGATTCGATCAGCGCACCGTCCGTGCTGACGTCGATCAGCCGCACCAGATAGTCGCCGAACCAGGCATCGAGCGGCTCGGTCAGATGCAACCGCTCGTACTGCCGCCGCTCGCTCGCGTAGCTCGTCATGGGAGCCGTTTCACGTCCGTGATCCAGTACGAGCGATCGGTCACGTGCAGCTTCGCCTCGATGCGGCTCTTGTCGGCCGGCAGCGAGGCCACGTCGGCGCCGCGCACGTTGTAGTCCATCGTCATCGCTTCCATGAAGCCGGGGATGGCGTCGTGGTCGAGCTTCACGCTGTTTTGGGCGGCGTCGCGGGACACGACCGTGCCGCGCACCGCGTACAGCTTCTCGCCCGGCTCGCTCAGCGGCTTCGGCTTCTCTCCGGAGCAGGACGCGAGCCAAACCAGGACGATGAGAAACGCCGCTGCCTTTTTCATGCGGCGCGAATTATGATCCGGCCGTGCTTCCAGAGAAAACGTTCGAGGGTCGGGTCGGCATCGTCACCGGCGGTGCCACCGGAATCGGCAATGCCATCGCCCGCGAGGTCGCCCGCCTCGGCGGCACGGTCGTGCTGGCCAGCCGCAAAGAAGAGAATCTCGCCAAGGCGGTCGAGCAGATCCGCGGCGAGACCGGCCGCGCCGATGCCGCGCACCTGCACGTGCTCGACGTGCGCGATGCGGAGGCGGTGGAAGCGTTCGCGGCGAAAGTCGAGAGCGACCACGGCCGCATCGACTTTCTCGTCAACAACGCCGCCGGCAACTTCATCGTGCAGGCCGATCAGCTCTCGACCAACGGCTGGAACTCGGTGATCGGCATCGTGCTCAACGGCTCGTTCTACTGCTCGAGCGCGGTCGGCAAACGGATGATCGCCAAACAGAACGGCGGCGCAATGCTGAACGTCATCGCGAACTACGCCTGGACCGGCGGCGCCGGCGTCGTGCATTCAGCCGCGGCGAAAGCAGGCGTGCTGGCGATGACGCGCACGCTCGCCGTCGAATGGGCGCGCCACAAGATCCGCGTGAACGCCATCGCGCCGGGACCGGTCGATACGCCGGGCGCCGCGCAGCGCCTCTTCCCCGATCCGATGATCGTCGAAGGAATCCGCAAGACCATCCCGCTGCGCCGCTTCGCCCAGCTCGAAGAGGTCGCGCACGCCGCGTCGTACCTGCTGTCCGACTACGCCGGCTACGTCACCGGCGAAAACTTCGTCATCGACGGCGGCCAGTGGCTCTCCGGCGCGGATTACTTTACGCGGCTGAAGCAGATGATGCCGCGCTGAAACACTGTACGATGAGCTTCGTACTAACCGGTACGGAGGATCATCGGGATGCGCCGTTTCGCCCTTGTCGCCGCGCTCGCCTTCACCTCGTACGCTGCCGCGCAGCAGAGCCGCTGGTCCGGCGTCTTGCACGCGCAGCCCGACGCGCCGCTGACCCTCGACCTCGCCGCCGGCACGATCGGCTCGCCGCGGCCGGTGCCGATCGCAAACGTGCAGCGCGATGCGAGCTCGCTGCGCTTCACGTTCGCGGGCGGCGAGGTGGTCGCGCAGGTGCGCGGCGACGCAATGAGCGGCACGGTGGCCGGCAAGCCGTTCGCGGCGGTGGCGACGATCGCGACCGATGACGTCGCGGAGTACGGCGGCATCTACGAGGTGGCGCCCGGCCACATCGTCATCATCAGCAACGGTCCCTTCGGCCTGTCGATGCTCGATCGGCAGAGCGGCCAGGTGCGGCAACTGTTCCGGACGTCGCGCGATGCGTTCTTCGCCGGGCCGTCCCTCGGCCTGCCGCTGCCGGTCGAGTCGCACTATCTCTTCGATCGTGATGCGAGCGGTGCCATCGCCGCGGTCGCGATCGACGGTCGCGCGGCGCGGCGCGTGCGGCTGCGCATGGAAGAAGTCACGTTCAAGAACAACGACATCACTCTGGCCGGGACGCTGGTGCTGCCGAATGGCAAAGGTCCGTTTCCCGCGGTCGTGCGCACGCACGGCGGCGGGCCGTCGCCGCGCAACGTGCAGGTCGCGGAGGCGAGCGCGTACGACGGCGTGGCCATGCTGACGTACGACAAGCGCGGCACCGGCACGTCGACGGGAGACTGGCGGCGCGCGTCGATGAACGATCTCGCGTTCGACGCCGTCGCCGCGGTCGATTTGCTCGCCGTGCGCGCCGACATCGACCGCGAGCACGTCGGCCTCGCCGGCGGCAGTCAGGCCGGCTGGGTGAATGTGATCGCCGCCTCCGTCTCGCCGCGCGTCAAGTTCCTGATGATCTCCTCGGGCGAGACGCTGCCGATGCTCGAAAACCTGCAGCACGAAACGGAGACAGAGCTGCGCGCGAGAGGCACGTTCAGTGAGGCCGAGATCGCGCAGGCGCTCGCCGCGAATCGCGAGCTGCTCCTGCTGCAGCGCGATGCCGCGCGCAGCGGCGACTGGGCCCCGGTCGATCGCGCCATCGCCAGGATCAAGGATGCGAGGTGGTTCGAGTTCGTCAGCGTCTACGCCAATCGCGGCGGTGGCGCCATCGACTGGCTGATGATGAATGTCGACGTCGATCCGACCGCGCTCTGGCGCCGCGTCACCATTCCGGTGCTGGCGATCTATCACGGCAAGGATCGCGAGGTGTACGCGTCGAGCAACGTCGGCCGCCTCGACGCGCTATTGAAAGCCGCCGGCAATCGCGACTACACGATCAAGCTCTTTCCCGACGGCAATCACGAAGGCTTCGAAGCGGTGACCGGCTATGAGTCGGAGCTCCCGCGCCTGAAGCGCTACGTGCCGGGGTACTTTGAGACGATCCGCACCTGGATCAATGCGCACGTGGCGCGCTGAGATAGTCCACTGCCAAATGCGACAGCGCGCGCACGCCGAGGAGCAGGCCGCGCTCGTCGACGTAGAAGAGCGGCGAGTGATTCGACGCTGCCTGTTCGGCGGTCTGATCGGGCGGGCGCGTGCCGAGCCAGAAGAAGAGGCCGGGCACTTTCTGCTGGAAGAAGGAAAAGTCCTCGGCGCCGAGGACGGCGTTCACTACGCGCACGCTCTGCGCGCCGCTGCGGCGCAGCGTCGGCGCGCTCTGCTCGGTGAGCGCGGGATCGTTGTAGGTGATCGGATAGCCGGCGGTGATCGTCACGTCGGCGGTCGCGCCGCCGCTGGTGGCGATCTGCTCGGCGGTGCGGCGGATGCGCGCGTGCAGCTCGTCGCGCATCTTCGCGTCGAGCGAGCGGATCGTGCCGAGCATCTCCACTGAATCGGGAATGATGTTGTTGCGCACGCCGCCTTTGATCGCGCCGACGGTGACGATCGACGGCGCGACGGTGACGTCGAGCTGCCGGCTTGGGATCGTCTGCAGCGCGAGCACGATCTGCGAGGCCACCACGATCGGATCGACGCCGAGCCACGGATACGCGCCGTGAGTTTGTTTGCCGTGCACGACGATCTTGAATGAGTCGACCGCCGCCATCATCCCTTCGGGGCGGTAGGCGATCTCGCCGACCGGAAAGCGCGAGGTGACGTGCAGTCCGTAGATCGCGTCGACGTGCGGATTCTCCAGCGCGCCTTCCTTCACCATCAGTCCCGCGCCGCCTTCCTCACCTTCCGGCGCACCTTCTTCGGCAGGCTGGAAGAGGAACTTCACGGTGCCGGGGATCTCCTCGCGGATGCCGGCCAGCACTTCGGCCACGCCGAGGAGGATGGCCACGTGGGCGTCGTGCCCGCAGGCGTGCATCACGCCCACTTCCTGGCCGTTGTAGGTCGTGCGCACTTTGGACGCGAACGGCAGATCGACCTGCTCGGTGACCGGCAGCGCGTCCATGTCGGCGCGCAGCGCGACCACGCGTCCCGGCTTGCCGCCGCGCAAGAGGCCGATGACGCCGGTGTGTGCGACGCCGGTCTGCACGTCGATGCCGAGGGCGCGCAGCCGCTCGGCCACGAGCGCAGCGGTGCGCGTCTCGCGATTGCCGAGCTCGGGATGCTGGTGGATGTCGCGCCGGCAGGCGATGACTTTTTCCTCGACCCGCGCCGCCGCCTCATCGATGCGACGGTCGAGCGCCGGCACCGCGGCGGAAGCAGACATGGAGACCTCCAGGAGGATGGCAATGGCGATCAGTCGGGACATGCGCGAGATTGTAATTGGGCTACTTCGCCACGCCGCCGCGCAACGCTTCCGCCTTCGTCACCAGCTCGTCGAACCACTCCGCAAAGTTCGCTTCGCCTTTTTGCTCGGCGAGGTCGCGGGCGTGCATGGCCATCTCCAGGAACTGCTCGATGAACGTGCGGAGGTCGTCGGTGTAGCCCATGAGGAGCAGTGTGGCGGCCTGTTTCTCGATGGCCGCCAACGCTTGCAGCGCCTGCGCATACTCATTGCTCAGGTACTCGAAGTCGGCGCGCGACTGCTCGGTACGGTCGGCCATGGATGAGCGATCTCGTGCGGATTTTGCGCCAGACGAAAAGGATTGTCATGCGGCGAATCGGCATCATCGCGGACACACACGGCCGCGTCCATCCGCGGATCGCGGAGCTCTTCGCGAACGTCGACGCCATCGTGCACGCCGGCGACGTCGGAGGCGCGCACGTGCTCGAGGCCTTGCGCGCGCTCGCGCCGCTCACCTACGTCGACGGCAACAACGATCGCTCCACGGGCGAAGACATCGTGCGCGTCCGCCTCGGCGAGTTGCGCATTCTCCTCACCCACATCCTGCCGCGGCCGCGCAGTCCGGCCGCGCGCGTGGTCGAGTCGCTGCAGCGCGAGCCGGCCGACTACGTGATCTTCGGCCACAGCCATCTGCCGCATCACGAGCGGCTCGGCGGCGTCGTCTACTTCAATCCGGCCAGCGCCGGACCGCGCCGCTTCGATCTTCCCATCGCCGCCGGGCTGCTCGAGAAGCGCGGCAAGAGCTGGAGCGCCGTGCACGTGGCGCTCGACGACCGCTCGGTCGATGCATTGAAGAAGCGGATGAATCAGCTCAGCGCGCCATCGCGCTGACGTCCTCGAGCGATCGCAGCACGCCGTCCCGCATCACCTGCTTGATGCGCCGCAGGTTGGCGATGTTCTCGGCCGGATTCGCGCCGACGAGCACCAGGTCGGCCGCTTTCCCGTTCTCGATCGTGCCGGTGACGTCCGCGACTCCGGCCGCGCGCGCGGCCACCGATGTCGACGACACGAGCACCTGCATCGGCGTCATGCCGGCGGCCTGCATCGCTTCCATCTCTGCGTACATCGATACGCCGTGCAGCGTGAGCGGATTGCCGGCGTCGGTGCCGGTGGCGATGCGAATCCCGGCCGCGACGAGCCTGGCCAGATTCGCCGCGGCGACGCGCTCGATGCCCGCCGTGCGCACGTCGCGCTGCTGCACCTGATCGGCGGTCGCGGGCGACGATACGTTCGCGGTCGAGAGGACCTTCTTGCGCGTGGCCTCGTCGACGCAGCGGTTCGGATCGTCGATGGCCGGCGCGGCGTGGCTCGCCGCCGACTGGAACATGCGCACGTAGCCGCGGGCGACGGTGAGCGTCGGCGAAAGGATCGCGCCGTTCTGTTTCATCAGCGCGATGAATTCATCGTCGACCGGCGCGTCCCACACGCTATGCACGAGCAGCTTCGCGCCGGCGCGAAGCGCGGCCTTCGCCTTCGCGAGCTCGGTGGCGTGCACGATCAGCGGCAGCTTCGCTTTCGCCGCCTCGTCGCCCGCGGCATTGATGCCGGCGATGTTGTCCTCGAGGTACCAGACCTTCACCGCCTTCGCTCCTTGCGCGGCGAGGTAGCGCACGCCGTCGCGCGCCGACGCCTCGTCGGTGAGATGCATGAACTGCCGCTCGGCCGGGAGGTTCAGCCAGTGATCGCGCGTCGAGAGCAGCGGTCCGGCGGCGGCGACGCGCGGCAGCGTGCTGTCGTTGGCGAAGCGCTCGGCGAGGCGCAGCGTCCAGGCGTATCCGCCGACGTCGAAGACGCTCGTCACGCCGGAGCAGAGATACGAATGTCCGAAGCGCTCCGGATGCGCTTTCAAGTCGGCGACGGTCTGCTCGTACGGGTAGGTCGCGCGCAGGTCGATGGAGTCGGGACGTCCATCCGCCCATCCGGTTTGACTGAAGTGCACATGTGCGTCGATCAGTCCCGGCACGATCCACATGCCGCGCGCATCGAACACGTCCACACCCTCGGGCACGGGACACTGCGCGGCCGCGCCTGCGCATTCGATCTTGCCGTCGCGCACGATGACGTTCGCATTGACGGTCGGCGCTCCGCCGCGGCCGTCGAGCAGCGTGGCGCCGGCGATCGCGCGCGGCGGCGGCGGCGTTCCCGCGGGCGCGTCGATCGCGCCGGTCAACGCGATGCGCCAGCCCTGCGGCGTCTCGACGAAGAGGCGCTCCGAGATTCCGCTGTGCTCCTCGGCGCCGTAACGCACGCGATAGCGATACGTCCCGTACACGAGCCCGGCCCGCAGCGGCGTGAGGTGCATGTCACTCGCCTCGATCATGTCCGGCCACGCCGCGCCGGCGCCTTTCGCGAACGACTCGTAGCCGGTGACGAAACCGGCCGGACCGAGCCGCACCAGCCGCTCGCTGTTGAGGTAGACGCTGACGTACGCATCGCGATCGCGGTCGCGAATGGCCTGGATGTTTTTCTCGAAGACCGCGCGCGCGGCACGGAGATCGGACGTGTCGTCGGCGCCGGCGGTGAGCGCGGCCAGAAGAGCGATCGCGAGAAGTGAGCGCATGCCGACGATTCTATGCACGAACGGGTACGTACAATGTCCGCCCCTGTGAAGGTGCTCCTCGTCTGGAACGGTCCGGCCAACGCCGAAGAAGGTTCGATCCTGCTGCGCCGCGAGATCCCGCTGCTGCGTGCGCTCCGCGGTGCCGATCTCGAGCTGACGGTGGTGCTGGGCGGTGACGCGGCCGGCGTGCGCGACGCGCTCGCAGCAGCCGGCGCGCGCGTCGAAGTGATCGCGCCGCTGCCGCCGTCCGCCTCCACGTTGCGCGCCTTGCCGCGCGCGATCGTTGCGCTGCGGCGCATCGTCGCGCGCGTGCAGCCCGACCTGGTCGAGGCCAGCGAGCCGATGCCGGCCATCGCCGCCGGCCTCGCCGCGCGCGGCCGCACCGTGATCTATCGCCGCCAGCACGCCGGCGGACGCTTGCGCGTGCAACTCGCCAGCAGGCTCGCCGCGCGGCTGTCGCGCTGCACGCTCGTGCCGTCGCAGGCCATTCACGAAATCTCGACGCGCGACGATCGTCCGCGGCGCATCGAGCTGGCCCGCACCGGCACGCCCGAGCCGCGCGCCGTATCGCGCGACGAGCTCATCGCGCTGCGCCGCGCCATCGGCATCGACGAATCGACGCGCGTGGTCGGCGTGATCTCGCGCCTGCGTCACGAGAAAGGTGTGGACGTCGCCATGCGCGCGCTGGCGCTGCTCGGACCAATGCCGGACGTCACCGCCATCGTCGTCGGCAACGGCCCCGACGAAGCGATGCTGCGCGAGCTCGCGAACCGCGTCTCGATCCCGCTGCACTTTCTCGGCAGCCGCGACGACGTCGAAGCCTGCTACGCGCTCGCCGACGTGGTGGTCATCCCGAGCCGCCGCGAGTCGTTCAGCCGCGTCGCGCTCGAAGCGATGGCGATGGGACGGCCGATCGTGGCGACGCGCGCCGGCGGCCTGCCGGAAGCGGTCATCGACGGCGAGACGGGACTGCTCGTGCCGCCCGAAGATCCGACCGCGTTGGCCGCCGCGCTGCGCGCGCTGCTCGCCGATCGCGCGCTCGCGCAACGCTTCGGCCGCGCCGCGCGCGAGCGTTACGAGCAGCACTTCACCGTCGAGGCGATGGCGGCGGCGCGCCGCGCGGCGTGGCAACGGGCGCTCGAGTCAGCGGTGACATAGAATCCGCCGCCGATGTCCGTCCCGTTCGTCGTCGCCGAGCAGCTCTCGCGCACGTATCGCAATGCCGAGGTGCCGGTGGTCGTGTTCGATGGGCTCGACCTTGCCGTGGCGCGCGGCGAGATGCTGGCGGTGGTCGGGCCGTCGGGCATCGGCAAGTCGACGCTGCTGCATCTCCTCGGCGGTCTCGATCGTCCCGACTCCGGCACGGTGCGCGTCGGCGACAAAGACCTCACCGCCTGTTCGACCGACGAGCTGGCGCGCTTCCGCAATCGCAACGTCGGCTTCGTCTTTCAGTTTCACCATCTGCTGCCGGAGTTCAGCGCGCTCGAGAACGTGGCCATGCCCGGCTGGATCGGCCGCGCCGATCGCGCTGAGACGCTCGATCGCGCGGCGACGCTGCTGCGCGAGCTCGGACTGGAAGGACGCAGCGGCCACTATCCAAATCAATTGTCCGGTGGCGAACAACAGCGCGTGGCCATCGCCCGTGCGCTGCTCGCAAATCCGGTGCTGTTTCTTGCCGACGAGCCGACCGGCAATCTCGATCTCGAGACCAGCGAGCGCGTCTTCGAGCTGATGCGCGACTGTCACGCGAAGCGCGGCCTCACCTCGGTGATCGTCACGCACAATCCCGATCTGGCCGCGCGCTGCGACCGCGTCTTCGAGATGAAGCAGCGCCGCTTCTGACGCGCGCGCATTGTCACGATTGCGCAACGCCGCGCGGATGAATGGAGCGCTGCATTCCGTTACGTCGTGCGAAGCCGGTCCTGGCAACCGCTGTGCTCTGTGCCACAATAGTTGCGGATTGACTGAACCAGCAGCAGCGGCATCACCAAACCAATGTTCGAGAAATACAACGAGAAAGCCCGCCGCGCACTCTTCTTCGCCCGCTACGAAGCTTCCAAGCTCGGCTCGCGCGTCATCGAGTCGGAGCACATCCTCCTCGGCGTCCTGCGTGAAGGCGAGGAGATCATCAAAGAGATCTTCTCGCGCTTCAACGTGAAGCCGGAACAGATCCGCCGCGAAGTCGAAGGCGACCGTCTGTTCGTCGACCGCATCTCATCCTCGGCCGAGCTGCCGCTCTCCGAGGAGTCGAAAAAGATCCTCGCGTACGCCGCGCATGAAGCGGAGTCGATGCTGCATCAGTACGTCGGCACCGAACATCTGCTCATCGGCATCCTCCGCGTCGAGTCCTCCACGGCCGCGCGCATCCTCACGGCCAAGGGATTGAACGTCTACGGAGTTCGGGAAGAGACGATTTCCATCCTGAAGGAACGGGAAGCGGACAAGCAGAAAAAAGAGCTGCCGTTCCTCGCCGAGTACGCGCGCGACCTGACGGCGATGGCGCATCAGCAGCAGTTCGATCCGCTGATCGGCCGCGAAAAGGAAGTGGAGCGGATCATCCAGATCCTCTCGCGGCGCACGAAGAACAATCCCATCCTCCTCGGCGAGCCGGGCGTCGGCAAGACGGCGATCGTCGAAGGGCTGGCGCAGCGCATCGTCGACGGCAACGTGCCGCTCTTCATCGCCAACAAGCGCATCCTCTCGCTCGATCTCTCGCTGATCGTCGCCGGCACCAAGTACCGCGGCCAGTTCGAGGAGCGGCTCAAAGGCATCATCAAAGAGCTCAAAGAGAATCAAGACATCATCATATTCATTGATGAAATTCATTCATTAATTGGTGCAGGTTCCGCGGAAGGCTCGCTCGACGCGGCGAACATCCTCAAGCCGGCGCTCTCGCGCGGCGAGATCTCGTGCATCGGCGCGACGACGATTCGCGAGTACCGCCGCTACATCGAGAAGGACCGCTCGCTGCTGCGCCGCTTCCAGGCCATCATCGTCAATCCGCCGACCGAGGATGAGACGCTGCAGATCCTGGAAGGCGTGAAGGAACGCTACGAGTCGTTCCACAAGGTCAAGTACAGCGACACCGCCATCAAGAGCGCGGTCTATCAGTCGAACCGCTACATCACCGACCGCTTCTTCCCCGACAAAGCGATCGACATCCTCGACGAGGCGGGCGCGAAGGTGAAGCTGCGCCGCGTGGCCGACACGCAGAACCTGCGGCGGCTCGAGGCGGAGACGCGCTCGATCGTCAAGGAGATGAAGAAGGCCATCTCGGACAAGGATTTCGAGAAGGCGGTCTTCCTGCGCGAGCGCGAGATCGAATTGAAGGAAGAGATCGAGCGCTTCAAGGCGGAGCGCGAGATGGTCGGCGACGAGCTGATGGAAGTGACGCAGCGCGACGTCGAAGAGATCATCAGCTCCTGGACCGACATCCCGGTGACGTCGATCGAAGCGGATGAAGCGGCGAAGCTGATCAACATGGAAGAGATCCTGATGCGGCGCATCGTCGGTCAGGACAAAGCCATCCGCGCGATCTCGCGCGCCATCCGCCGCTCGCGGCTCGGCGTGGCCTCGCCGAATCGCCCCATGGGCTCGTTCATCTTCCTCGGCTCGTCGGGCGTCGGCAAAACCGAAGTGGCGCGGCGCCTCGCGGAGTTTCTCTTCGGATCGCAAAAGCATCTGGTGCGCTTCGACATGTCGGAGTACATGGAGAAGCACGCGGTCTC
Source organism: Thermoanaerobaculia bacterium (assembly GCA_036389275.1). GTDB lineage: Bacteria > Acidobacteriota > Thermoanaerobaculia > Gp7-AA8 > Gp7-AA8 > QHVT01. Next base: position 15,496 of record DASVQE010000073.1, on the reverse strand, counting down.
GAAGCTCATCGGCTCGCCTCCCGGCTACGTCGGCCACGAGGAAGGCGGCCAGCTCACCGAGCGCGTGCGGCGTAATCCGTACAGCGTGGTGCTGCTCGACGAGATCGAGAAGGCGCATCCCGACATCGCCAACATCCTGCTGCAGATTCTCGAGGACGGCATCCTCACCGACTCGCTCGGCAATCAGGTGGACTTCCGCAATACGCTCATCATCATGACCTCGAACCTCGGCACGCGGTATCTGGCCACGCGCGGTCACATGGGCTTCCGGGAGAAAGGCGGCGAGGTCGATCAGAAGTCGGCCGAGCAGCTCATCCACACGGAGCTCAAGCGCGAGTTCTCGCCGGAGTTCATCAACCGCATCGACGAGGTCATCATCTTCAATCCGCTCGCGGAGACGGAGCTGCGCGCAATCTGCCAGTTGCTGATCGACGACGTGAACAACGCGCTGATCCACAAGAACGTGCAGATCGCGGTGGACGAGTCGGTGGTGGTCTGGCTGCTGTCGAAAGCGGGCGAGGAAACCAACTCCGGCGCCCGTCCGCTGCGCCGCGCCATCCAGCGCTACGTCGAGGACGAGCTGTCGGAGTACATGATCCGCAACAAGGACTCGGTGCCCGATCACATCGACTTCACCATGAACGGTGACGAGGTGCTGCTCGTCCCGCGCCCGATCGAGGAACCGATCGCGAACTGAGGACTGCCCGTGACCACGCAGGCGAAGCTGATGACCGCCGACGAGCTGCTGGCGATGCCGGATGACGGGTCGCATAAGTACGAGCTCGTGCAAGGAGAGCTGATCACGATGTCACCCGCGGGCGCCGATCATGGCGCTATCTCGGTTGTGATTGCGGCGCGCCTTCTCCAGTACGTGAAGCAGCGCCGCCTCGGAACCGTCTATGCCGCCGACACCGGTTTCGTGCTGGCGTCCGCTCCTGACACCGTGCGCGCGCCGGACGCGGCATTCGTGCGTGCGGAGCGTGTGGTGGAAACTCCAAAGTACTTTCCCGGCGCGCCCGATCTGGCCGTCGAAGTGATCTCGCCGAACGACCGCTACAGCGAGGTCAAAAGCAAAGTCCGCGAGTATCTCGCCGCCGGCACGAGCGTGGTGATCGTCATCGATCCGAATACGCGCACGGCGACGGCGCATACGCCCCACGGCACGCGCGACTTCACCATCGACGACACGCTCACCGTTGGCGATGTCATCCCCGGATGGTCGTTGCCGATGCGCGAGCTCTTCGACTGATGCCGCTCGTACGCGTCACGCTGCGCAAAGGGAAATCGTCCGAGTTCATCCGGGCCGCCGGCGAGGCCATTCACGACGCGCTCGTGGCCACGGCGAACGTGCCGGCGGACGATCGGTTTCAGGTCTTCGATGAAGTGGAGAGCGACCGGCTTTTCGCGCATCCGTCGTACGGCGGCGTCGAGCGGAGCGAGAACCTGATCATCGTCGAGATCACGCTCAACGCCGGGCGTACGGTTGAGATCAAGAAGGCGCTCTACGCGGAGATCGTGGTGCGGCTGGGGCGGGCGGTGGATGTGCGGCCCGACGACGTGCTGATCTCGCTGGTCGAAGTGACGAAAGAGAACTGGTCATTCGGCAAGGGGCTCGCGACGTACGCGTCGTGAGCCCCTTGCCGCACTTCCTTATCTGCGGAATGCCGTGAAGTCGGTCACGCCGGCCTGCGTTCCGAACGCGCTCGAGTACTTCTTCTGCGTCCCGTTCGTGGTGTCGGTGATCGTGACCTCGACGCGCAGCGGCGTGGCCAGGCCGTAGAGCACGGCCACGGTGCGATTGCCCTGCGCATCGGTCGCGCCCTGGTCGAGCAGCTTGATGAGCATCTCGATGTTGCTGGCGCTGTTGAAGAAGAAGAAGGCGGTCTCGGAGTCGGCGCCGGCGAAGCCGCTCACCGACTTCACGCTCGCCGCCGTGTCGGCCGCGTTGTTGTCGAAGCCGCCGCGGTACTTCACCTCGACCTTGAAGCGGTTGTTCAGCATGCAGGCGACGTTCGCCGACGGCGTGCAGACGGACGGGCCGGGGCCGGTCGGCGCGCCGGGCGCGAGGAACTCGTCGATGGACGGGAAGGTCGCGCGGAACGCGCCGTCGATGCTGTTGTTGCTGCGGTTGCAATCGTCCGAGGTGTCGGGACCGCACGCGCCGAGGAGCTGGCCGACGACGGTCAGGTCATCGAGGTAGAGCAGCGAGCCCGAGCTGCCGCCGGCGGTGCCGCCCACTTCGTCTTTCTGGTAGATGAAGTTGCCGCGCGGACGTCCGCTGGCCACGCAGCCGGAGGTCGTCACCGCCTCGCGCGTGTAGAACTGCGTCGCGCCGAGCGGATGGTGCACGCGGTAGAGCTTCAGGCCGACCTGCGTGGAGACGTCGGTGTCGCCGTCCCAGCCGAGGAAGATCGAGCCGGCCGGCGGCGCCTGATTGAGGCGGAGGAAGGTGAAGTCGCTGCTCGAATTCGTGGCCAGCAGCGTCGCGCCGACGCGCTGCGGAAACGACGAGCGCGACGGATTGAAGTTCGTGTCGCTGCACGACGTCGTCTTGTACCGCCACGTGGTGACGAGCGAGGTCGCCGACGCCTGCGTGTTGAAGCAGTGGTTTGCCGTCAGAAAGTACGGCGTGCCGTCTTCGTTCGTGTTGTTGAGCAGGCCGCCGGTGCAGACGAACGAGCTGCCGTCCTTGACGAACGACAACTGCGCCACCGCGTCGCTGGCTTCGGCCACCGCTTCGAACTCGCCCAGGCCGACGCACGGCTCCGGCACGAAGCACTCGGTGGCGAGCGACGTCACCGGCGCGTTGGCCTTCATCGCAGGCGACTCCATGTGCACGACGCCGGTCACCCGGATGTTGACGAACGGCGCGCTGGCGGCGTCGAACTGCAGCTCGAGGTAGAGCGAGTCGTTGTAGATGATGTTCGTCCAGAACGTGTCGCCGGCGAGCTGCTGGTGCGTGTACGGGCCGTAGACCTCGCCGGTGTCGGCGTAGACGTAGGCGCGCGCGCCGGCCGGCAGCGAGCCTTCGATCTCGAGGCGCGTGGCGTCGGCGCCCGGCGAGCGGAAGCCGGCCGTCCAGATCATGGTGCTGCCGGAGTGGTCGAGCAGACCGCCGCCGGTGCGGGCGTTCTCGCGCGCGGCGGCGGCGAGGCCGCTCACGCCGACGCGCTCGCCGAGCGGCCGGACGATGCCGACTTTCAGCGCGCGCTCGTTCGGGCGGTCGGGCTGCAGCAGGCGCACGCGCTCATCGGCGCTCAGCACGCCGAGGTTGTGCAGGTCGAGGGCGGAGAGCTTCGGAGCGTTGTAGTAGAGCTCCGCGAGATCGGGACGATCGGCGGCGGCCTTCGTGACCGGCGCGTTGCGGAGAGGACCGAGACGCGTGACCGCCGCATCCGCGAATGCGGAGATGGCAATGCAGAGAGAGACCGCGAGAGCGGCGCCATGACGCTTGTACATGAAAGTTCCTTTCGGGACCGGGACGATGTGCCGAATAATTTACGCCGAACACGGCGGCGCGGCCACTTATTTTTTCTCGCGGATGGTCACCCATTCGCTCTTCGAGCGGCCTCTGCCGTCGTAGAAGCGCACCCGCATCGTCCGCGCCGAAAGCTCGACGACCGCGAAGCCGATCCGCTCGCGCGAGATCTCCGCCGGATAGATGGTCGTGCGATGCAATCGGATCGGCGGGATGGGTGAGGAGCCGGCGCCGCTGACCAGCATCATGGTCTGGCCGCGCACCAGCTCGAGGTGATGATCGTGGCCGCAGATGTAGAGATCGACCTGCTCGTCGTGCATCTGCGGCGCGAGCGTGCGCATGCGCAGCACCTGATCGCGCGGGAAGTAGCCGTGATAGCCGGACGAGACCAGCGGATGATGTCCGACCGCGATGCGCCACGGCGCCTTCGCTTCGCGAAAAGCCTCGCGCAGCGCCGGCTCGAGCTCGTTGCCGTGCCTGCGCGCGGTGGCGAACGGCGTCGTATCGAGGAAGGCGAAGTCGGCGAGCTTCGCGCGTACCGCGTACTGCCGCGCCGGAAAATGCCAGTTGCGGATCGCTGCGCTGGCGCGGATCTGCGCGTCGGGATCGGATTTGCCGCAGAAGTCGTGATTGCCGAGGACGGGAAAGACCGGCACGCCGATGCGCGTGAGCGGCGTGACCAGCCGCCAGCGCGGGTCGTCGACGGAGGTGACGCCGCAGGGATAGAAGGTGTCGCCGGCGAGGACGATGGCGTCGACCGGTGACTGGCGATGCAATGCCGCGATGGCGGCCGCGACGGTTTCCGCGCCTTCGCCGGTGTCGCCGGTGACGGCGATCCGGAGCACCGCGCCGTGCGACGGGAGCGGCACCGCGGGCAGTTCCGCGGCGGCGAGAGTGTTCGACAGCAGGAGAAGCGCGGCGAGGAAACGCATGCGTGCCGTGTAGAATGCGCCGCGTTCGCCTGCTGTTCCGGAATCCCGCGTGACTTCCGTTCGCGGTCGCGCGTCTCACTACAAAATTCTGCTCTTCAGCGAAACCATATGAATCGATTGCTATCCATCGCGCTGGCAGCCGCCCTCGCGTCGACCGCGGCGGCAGAGGCGCAGACGACTCCGGCGCCGCCGGCGGAGAAGCCGAAGCCGCGGCCGGGGCTCATCCTCGACAACCCGTCCGCAGGGCGCATCACCGATGCGCCGGCCGCACCGCAGACGCCGCGCCGCGACACGACCTCGAACCTCTCCGGCCGCAACGTCGAGCGTTTCGAAGTGGTCGGCAACACCTCCGTCGCCAGCGACACGATCCGCGTTTACCTCGGCGTCATCCCGGGCGAGCCGTACAACCAGGAAGCGATCCAGCGAAACTTCACCAATCTGTGGCAGACCGGCCTCTTCGACGACATCCGGATCGAAGCCGAGCCGGGCGACACCGGCGTGGTCGTGCGCGCCATCGTCAAAGAGCGGCCGCGCATCGGCTCGGTCGAGTTCCGCGGCAACAAGAACCTCACCACGCAGAAGATCAACGAAGCGCTCGAGCGCGAGAAGATCGATCTGCACGTCGGCAACACCATCGAGCAGACGCTGGTCCGCCGCGCCTCCGAAGCCATCCGCAAGACCTACTCGGAAGGCGGCTTCGAAGGCGTGCAGGTCGATGCCGTCACCGAGGACCTGGCCGGCGGCACGAATGAAAAGAAAATCGTCTTCGTCGTCAACGAAGGCGTGAAGGCGAAAGTCGCCAGCGTCGACTTCGTCGGCAACCGCCACTTCTCCGACCGCCGCCTGCGCGGCGTGATGAAGGAAGTGAAGAAGAACAACCTGCTGACCTGGATCCGGAAGAAGAACCTCTACATCCCGTCGAAGCTCGACGAAGACCTCGAGCGGGTGAAGAACTTCTATCAGGACCGCGGCTATCAGGACATCGCATTCGGCGATCCGCAGATCACCACCGTCGGCAAGCGGAAGCCGCGCGTGAAGATCACCGTGCCGGTCAAGGAAGGCGAGATTCACACCTTCGGCGACGTCACGGTCAGCGGCAACACCGTCTTCACCGCCGAGCAGATCATCGGCGACTGGCCGCTCAAGAAAGGCGAGACGCTGCGGCGCAAGCCGATCCAGACGCGTGCCGATGCCTTCGGCGACGCGTATCGCATGCGCGGCTACATCTACGCGTACGTCGATCCGGAGTACGTCGAGCGCGGCAACAATGTGGTCGACGTGAACGTGCGCGTCTTCGAAGGCGATCAGTTCCGCCTCGGCCGCCTCGAGTTCCAGGGCAACACCACCACGAAGGACAAAGTGCTCCGCCGCGAGATTTTCCTCGAGGAAGGCTCGATCATGGACATGGAGACCTTCAAGCAGAGCCTCTACAAGCTCGGCCAGCTCGGCTACTTCAAGATCACCGAGAACCCGGACCTGAAGGTCAATCCCGACTCGAAGACCGTGGACGTTCTGGTCAAGGGCGTCGAGGAAGGGAAGAACGACGTCCAGTTCGGCGGCGGCTATTCGGAAGGCGGCGGCTTCTTCGCGCAGGCGCAGTTCGCCACGCGCAACTTCATGGGCGAGGGCGAGAACTTCGGCCTCAGCTACCAGCGCGGCGCGCGCACGAATTTCTTCAGCATCTCGTACGCCGATCCCTGGTTCCTCGACACGCCGAACAGCCTCGGCGTCTCGATCTACGATCGCCAGACGCAGTTGCCGGCGTCGTTCGGCTACGAGCAGCGCGGCAAGGGCGGCACCGTCGCCTACGGCTATCGCCTGCACCGCTTCGACAGCCTCTCGGTCGTCTACGGCTACGAGCGCGCCACCAACCGCTACTCGACCGCCGAGCAGCCCGACCCGAACGGCAACATCCCGGTGTCGGTGGTGCAGGACCTCCGCTCGACGACGTCGTCGGTGGTGCCGTCGTACCGCTACGACTCGCGCGACAACCCGTACGACACCACGCGCGGCTCGCGCATCAACCTGAGCCTCGCGTACGCGGGCGGTCCGATCGGCGGCACGATCGGCATGTTCAAGCCGACCCTCGGCCTGACGCGCTTTTTCCGGATCTCGCGCCGCAGCTCGTTCAGCGTGAATGCGGAAGGCGGCTACATCGTCCCGCTGCGCGACGACTGCGCGCACAAGTACTCGGAGCTTTCCGCCGAGGTCTCGCAGCTTTGCATCCCGACCTCGGAGCGCTTCCTGGTCGGCGGCGAGTTCTCGGTGCGCGGCTTCAAGTACGGCACGCTCGGCCCGTTCGAGAACTTCCCGGGCATCGCCGGGACGCGGCCGGCCGGCGGCTACAAGTACCACACGTACAACATGGAGTACATCTTCAAGGTCAACGATCCGCTGCGTCTGGTGCTGTTCGCCGATGCGGGACGCGCCTACGGATATCGCGAGAACTTCGACCTCGCCAAGCTGCGCTACAGCTTCGGCGCGGAGATGCGCGTGTTCCTGCCGGTCTTCCAGTTCCCGCTGCGGTTCATCTACGCGATGAACCCGAACCGCCAGGAAGGCGATGAGTTCGAATCGTTCCAGTTCACCATCGGGAATACGTTCTAAAACAAGGCCGATTACAGGCCGCAGAGTCCAAAAGGAGATCTCATGAAGAAGTTTTTCGTCACCCTCGCGATGGCCGCGCTCGCGCTTCCGGCCGTCGCCCAGAACACGCCGCAGCGCGTCGCCATCATCGACGTGCAGAAGGTGCTGACGCAGTCGGTCGCGGGCCGCGCCGCGTACGACAAGCTCAAGAAGATGCAGGAAGATCGTCTGGCCAAAGCCAAGTCGATGGAAGACGAGCTGCGTCAGCTCGACAGCGACATCAACACCAAGAAGCTGTCGCTGAGCGAAGACAAGCTGGCCGAGATGCAGAAGCAGCTCGCCGACCGCCGCATCGCCGCGCAGCGCTTCGGGCAGGACGCCGAGCGCGAGATCGGCGAGGCGCGCGACCGCGAGCTGGCCGCGCTCGAAGCGAAGATCAAGCCGGTCATCGACTCGCTCGGAAAGGAGATGGGCATCGCCGCCATCTTCAACAAGTTCGAGTCGGGCCTGGTCTACGCCTCCGACGCCATCGACATCACCGACACGGTGGTCAAGCGCTTCAACGACGCCAACGGCGGCGCGGCCGCGCAGCCGGCCAAGAAGCAGTAACGATCGCGCCTCACCGCGCGTTCACGCCGAAACGGCGGGCTCCGGCCCGCCGTTTTCGTTTGTGGCACGTTACAATGCGCGCCCGCCGATGGCAGTCGTCGCTCTCTCGGAAATCGTCTCTTACGTCGCCGGTGCGTACGCCGGTCCCGACGTGGAAATCGCCGGCGTGGCGCCGCTCGCCGACGCCACCGAGCGGCACATCACCTTCCTCTCGAATCCAAAGTACGCGCCGCAGCTCGCCTCGACGCGCGCGGCCGCGGTGCTGGTCAGCCGCGAGCTCGAAGGCGACTCGCCGCGGTGGATCCGCGTGGCCAATCCGTACGTGGCCATGGCCATGACCGTGGCCCGCTTTTTCGCCGACCGCCCGCGCCCGTCCGGCGTATCGCCGCACGCGGCCGTCGCCGCCACCGCGCGCCTCGGCGCGAACGTCGCCGTCGGCGCCTTCACCTCCATCGGCGAGCACGCCGTCATCGGCGACGACGTCACCATCTATCCCAACGTCACCATCGAGCCGGGCGTCACCATCGGCGAGAAGAGCATCGTCTATCCGCAGGTCTCGATCTACTACAACTGCCGCATCGGCAAGCGCTGCATCATCCACAGCGGCGTGGTCATCGGCGGCGACGGATTCGGCTTCGCCACCGACGAGCGCGGCGTGCATCAGAAGATCCCGCAGGTCGGCATCGTGCGCATCGAGGACGACGTCGAGATCGGCGCCGGCACCACCGTCGATCGCGCCGCCCTCGGCGAGACGGTCATCGGCGAAGGCACGAAGATCGACAACCTCGTGCAGATCGGCCACAACGTCCGCATCGGGCGCGGCTGCCTGCTGGTGGCGCAAGTCGGGATTGCCGGATCGACAGAATTAGGGAATGCCGTACAGGTGGGCGGACAGTCCGGATTCGCCGGACATCTGAAGATCGGCGACCGCGCCCGCGTCTACTCGAAGAGCGCCGTCTTCGACGACGTGCCGCCGGGCGTCTGGGTGCGCGGCATCCCGGCCGTCAGCCAGCGCGAGTACGTCCGCCGCGAGCGAGGAAAGAAATGAGCGCATTGGGCATCATCGAGATCATGAAGCTGCTGCCGCATCGCTATCCGATGCTGCTGATCGACCGCATCCTTGAGATCGAGGACGGCAAACGGATCATCGGACTGAAGAACGTCTCCGCGAACGAGCAGTTCTTCCAGGGGCATTTCCCCGGCGCGCCGGTGATGCCGGGCGTGCTGATCGTCGAGGCGATGGCGCAGTGCGCGGCGGTGCTGTTCCTGCGCGACATCGAAGATCGCGACAAGAAGCTCTTCCTCTTCGGCGGCGTCGACAAGGCCCGCTTCCGCAAGCCGGTTGTCCCCGGCGATCAGCTCATCCTCGAATGCGAAGTGCTGCAGAAGCGCGCCAGCACCGTGAAGGTGCGCGGCGAGGCGAAGGTGAACGGCGTGACGGTGGCCGAAGCGGAACTGCTCAGCGTCATGACCATGCGTCCGGAGTAGCGATGCCGGGAACGATCGCAGAGACCGCAATCATCAGCAGCGACGCCGTGCTCGCGCCCGACGTCACCGTCGGCGCGTACGCGGTGATCGGGCCGCACGTGACCATCGGTGCCGGCACGGAGATCGGGCCGCACGTGCGCGTCGAAGGGCCGACGCAGATCGGCGAGCGCAATCGCATCACCGGCCACGCCTCGATCGGCACCGCGCCGCAGGACCTCAAGTACAAAGGGGAGCGCACCGAGCTGCGCATCGGCAACGACAACGTCTTCCGCGAGTTCGTCACCATGAACCGCGGCACGGTCGGAGGCGGCGGCATCACCACGATCGGCTCGGGCAATTTCTTCATGGCCTACTCGCACGTCGCGCACGACTGCCACGTCGGCGACCAGACCATCTTCGCGAACAACGCCACGCTGGCCGGGCACGTCGAGGTCGGCGACTTCGCCACCGTCGGCGCGTTCTCGGCCGTGCATCAGTTCTGCCGCGTCGGCGATCACGCCTTCATCGGCGGCGGCTCGATCTGCACGCAGGACGTGCTGCCCTTCGTGAAGACGGTCGGCAATCGTCCGGCGCAGACGTACGGCGTGAACACGATCGGTCTGGAGCGCAAAGGGTTTTCGAAAGAGACCATCGAGGCGCTGCAGCGCGCGTATCGCCTGCTGGTGCGCTCGAAGCTGAAGCTGGCCGAGGCGCTCGACCGCATCGAGGCGGAGCTCGGATTTCACTCCGAGGTGCGCTATCTCGCGGAGTTCGTCCGCTCGTCGAAGCGAGGCGTGATTCGATGAGCCGCGTGCGTGCCGGCGTGGTCGGCACCGGCTACCTCGGCCGGCTGCATGCGCGCGTCCTCACCGAGATCGCCGAGGCGGAGATGGTCGGCTTCGTGGAGCCGAACGACGCCATCGCCGCCGAGATCGAGTCGTCGCTGAAGGTGCGCCGCTTCGACAGCGTGGCCGCGCTGGCGCGCGCCGCCGACTGCGCCGTCGTGGCCACGCCGACGACGTCGCACTTTGAAGTCGCGCGCGAACTGCTCGAAGCGGGCTGCGACGTGCTGATCGAGAAGCCGATCACCGCCACGACCGAGGAGGCGCGCGCGCTGATCGACATCGCCCGCAACAACGGCCGCATCGTGCAGGTCGGCCACGTCGAGCGCTACAACCCGGCCATCGTGGCCATCGCCGATCTCGTGCAAGGGTGCCGCTACATCGAGGCCGAGCGCCTCGGCGTGTTCGTCCCGCGCTCGCTCGACGTCGACGTGCTGCTCGACCTGATGATTCACGATCTCAACCTCGTGCTCTCGCTGCTGCAGCAGGAAGTCGTCGACATCCGCGCCGTCGGCGTGCCGGTGCTCACCGACAAAGTCGACATCACCAACGTGCGCCTCGAGTTCGCGAACGGCGCGGTGGCCAATCTCACCGCGAGCCGCGTCTCGCAGGAGCGCGTGCGCAAGCAGCGCTTCTTCGGGACCGACATCTACATCTCCGTCGACACGAAAGAGCAGGAAGTGAAGGGCTATCGCCTCGCCGATCGCGAGATCCATCCGCTGCACGTGGTCGTGGAGAAGAGCGAGCCGCTGCGCGCCGAGAACCTCGCCTTCTTGCAGTGCGTGCGCGATCGCAGCAGGCCGGTCGTCGCCGGCGAAGACGGGCTGGCCGCGGTCGATCTCGCGCTGCGCGTCGGCGCGGAGATCGAGCGCTCGATGCAAGGACTTCATCGATGAACGAGAACGTGGCAATCGGAGTGATCGGAGGCTCGGGCCTCTACGCGATGGATGGCTTGCGCGTCATCGAAGAGCGCACCATCGACACGCCGTTCGGCGCGCCGTCCGATCCGTACACCATCGGCGAAGTGGATGGCATCCGCGTCGCCTTCCTGTCGCGTCACGGCCGCGGCCATCGCATCTCGCCGAGCGAGCTGAATTTCCGCGCGAACATCTACGGCTTCAAAGCGCTCGGCGTGCACACCATTCTCTCGGCGAGCGCGGTCGGCTCGATGAAAGAGGAGTACGCGCCGACCGACATCGTCTTTCCGCATCAGTTCATCGATCGCACGCGCCACCGCCCCGATACGTTTTTCACCGGCGGCATCGTCGGCCACGTCGCCTTCGCCGATCCGATCTGCGCCGGCCTCTCGTTTCTCATGGGCGACGCCGGCCGCGAGGCGGGCGCGAACGTGCACATCGGCGGCGTCTACCTCTGCATGGAAGGTCCGCAGTTCTCGACGCGCGCGGAGTCGAAGCTCTATCGCACCTGGGGCGTCGACGTGATCGGCATGACCAACCTGCAGGAGGCGAAGCTCGCGCGCGAGGCGGAGATCTGCTACGCCACGATGGCGCTCGTCACCGACTACGACTGCTGGCACGAGGCGCATGACGACGTCAGCATCGAACAGATCCTCGGCTACCTGCGCGCGAACGCCACGATGGCGCAGAAGATCCTGCAGCTCGCCATACCGCGTGCCGCGGCGCGCAAGCGCGACTGCGCCTGCGCCGACGCGCTGCGCTACGCAATCCTCACCGATCCGGCGATGATCCCGGCGAACGTAAAACGCGACCTCGCTCCGATCATCGGCAAATACATCAGCTAGGAAAGAGAACCAGGCATGTCCATCCTCGTCGTCGGCAGCGTCGCATTCGATGCGCTCGAGAGCCCCTTCGGAAAAGTCGACCGCTGCATCGGCGGCTCGGCCACCTACTTTTCAGTCGCCGCGTCGTTCTTCACCGACGTCGAGCTCGTGGCCGTGGTCGGCGACGACTTCACCGACCAGGACGCGTCGGTCTTCAGCGGCCGCCGCATCAACATCGACGGCCTGCAGCGGGTGAAGGGCGCGAAGACCTTCTTCTGGAGCGGCGAGTACGGCTACGACCTGAACGTCGCCAAGACGCGCGAGACGCAGCTCAACGTCTTCGCCGACTTCAAGCCGCAGCTCACCGAGCAGCAGAAGAAGGCGGACGTGCTGTTCCTCGCGAACATCGATCCCGACCTGCAGTACGACGTGCTGCAGCAGTGCGAGCGGCCGCGCCTCGTCGCGCTCGACACGATGAATTACTGGATCTCGTCGAAGCGCTCTTCGCTCGAGCGGATCTTCGGCGCGGTTGATCTGATCATCATCAACGAGGCGGAGGTGCGGCAGTTCACGAATGAGCCGAACCTCGTGAAGGCCTGCCGGCAGATCCTCTCGCTCGGCGCGCAGACGCTGGTGGTCAAGCGCGGCGAGTACGGCGTGGTGATGATCACCAAGGACGCGATCTTCGCCGCGCCTGCCTATCCGCTCGAGAACGTCTTCGATCCGACCGGCGCCGGCGACACGTTCGCCGGCGGCTTCCTCGGCTACCTCGCCTCGCGCAGCCAGGTGCACGACCGCGAGCTGCGCCGCGCCATCATCTTCGGGAGCGTGCTCGCGTCATTCACGGTCGAGAAGTTCTCACTCGACCGCCTGCGCGAAGTGACGCTGAATGACGTGCACGAGCGCTATCAGGATTTCCGCGCGCTCACTCACTTCGACGACTTCGAGTCGTAGACGATCTCGCCGCCGACCACCGTGTAGCGGACTTTCGTCTTGAACAGGTCCGATGACGGCGCGTTGAAAAAGTCGCCTTCGACGATGGTGAGGTCGGCGAGCTTCCCCGGCTCGATCGTGCCGCGCGACTGCTCCTCGAACGCCGCATACGCCGCGTCGCTGGTGAAGCCGCGCAGCGCTTCGGCGAGCGTGAGCCGCTGTTCCGGATACCAGCCGCCGGCCGGCCACCCTTTCTGATCCTGCCGCGTCACCGCGGCGTAGATCCCGAAGAATGGATTGACTTCTTCGACCGGAAAGTCGGAGCCGAGGGCGAGCCGTCCGCCGGCATTCAGCACCGTGCGCCACGCGTATGCGCCGCGGATGCGCTGCGGCCCGACGCGCTGCTCGGCCCAGTACATGTCGGAGGTGGCGTGCGTCGGCTGCATCGAGGCGATGATGCCGCGCGCGACGGTGCGCCCGAAGTCTTCCGGCGCGACGATCTGGAAGTGCTCGACGCGGAAGCGGTCCGCGGGCGTGACGCCGGCCTGCTCGTACGCGTCGATGATGCTGCGCACGCCGCGGTCGCCGATGCCGTGCGTATTCACCTGGAACCCGCGCCCGCGTGCGCGCCGGGCCACGTCGGCGATGTGCTGCGGCGTGACCTGCATCAGCCCCGTGTTGCCGGGATCGTCGCTGTACGGCGCGAGCAGCGCGGCGCCGCGGCTGCCGAGGGCGCCGTCGGCGTAGACCTTGATCGCGCGGACGGTGAGGCGGCCGCCGTAGTCGATCAGCGGTCCGCTGGCGAGCCAGGTGTCGACCAGCGCCGGCTCGTCGGAGACCATCGTGTAAATGCGAATGGGCATTCGCTTTTCGTCGATGAGCTCGCGCACCGCGGCGATGGTGCCGCCGTCGGCGCCGGCGTCGTGCATCTCGGTGAGGCCGTGCGCGGCGATGTCGCGCGCCGCAGCGAGCACGCGCGACTTCCGCAGTTCCTGCGACGGCGCCGGCACGCTGCTGTCGATGAGGTCCATGGCCGCGTCGATGAAGACGCCGCTCGGGTTGCCGCCGGCGTCGCGCACGATCCGCCCGCCCTCGGGATCTTTCGTCGCCGCGGTGACGCCCGCCGCGCGCATGGCGGCGCTGTTCGCGAGGCCGGCATGTCCGTCGATGCGGCGCAGCCAGACCGGGTGGTCGCCGACGGCGGCATCGAGTGCCGCGGCGGTCGGGAACTCCTTCACCGGCCAGTCGTTCTGATCCCAGCCGCGGCCGAGGATCCATTCGCCCGACGTGGCGCTGGCGGCGCGCTCGCGCACTTTGGCGATCACTTCGTCGTACGACTGCGTGTCGACGAGGCGCACGGTGTCGAGGGCGAGGCCGAGGCCGTAGAGATGGCCATGCGCGTCGGTGAGGCCGGGAAGGATGGTGGCGTTCGAGGCGTCCACGATGCGCGCGTGCGGATGCGCGGCGCGCAGTTGCGCGGCGGGACCGACCTCGCGGATGACGCCGCTTTCGGCGTAGACCGCGTAGTCGCGCTGCGGCGTCTGTGCGGCGCCGGCCGCGACCGTGCCGCCGAGGAAGAGCGTGCCGCTGTCAGAGCTTCGTTCGGTCACGGGAACGGATTCTGCTGGGCGCTGTGCCGGAGCGCAGGCGAACAGAGCGGCGAAGAATATCGCGACGAAGATACGCATGCGCGGAATGCTATACGCGAGAAGCCCGTTCCGTGATTGCCCCGATGAAGCTGAAGATTGTGATCGCAGTCACATTGCTGGTCGCGACGGCCGCCGCCGCCGAGGACCGCCGCTTCACCGCGTCCGACGTCAAAGTCACCAAGCTGAAGAAGGGCTCGGGGAAAGTGGTGATCTCGAACGATCATCGCGCCATCACCGCGTACCGTTTCTTCGACAACATCCGCGAGGCGCTGGTCTCGCTGCGCAGCTCGCGCGTCGCCTTCCATTCGTTCGGCTCGGTGTTGTTCGACTCGAGCGCACGTCTCGACGCACCCGTCCCGCCGCATCTCGCCTCTGCGATTCAGGATGCGGCGCGGCAGCACGGCGTCGATCCGCGACTCGTCGCCGCAGTGGCGCGCCGTGAATCGGCTTGGAATCCGACCGCGGTTTCGCGCACCGGCGCCTGCGGGATCATGCAGCTCATGCCGCAGACCGCGAAGTACCTCGGCGTCACGAATGTCTTCGACCCGCGCGAGAACATTCTCGGCGGCACGCGCTACCTGCGCACGCTGCTCGACACGTTCAACGGCGATCTCGACCTCGCGCTCGCCGCGTACAACGCCGGCCCCGGCGCGGTCGAAAAGTACAAGGGTGTGCCGCCGTACCGCGAGACGCAGGCCTACGTCGCCGCGGTGAAGGCGAGCTACCAGCGCACGCTGAAGTAACGCGCGGCGATGACCCCGATCGAGATCTCTCGCGCGTTCTTCGAGGAGATCTGGAACCGCCGCAATCTCGACTACGCCGACGTCCTCCTCGCACCCGACTGCACGACGCGGCAGCTCCGCTCGAATGCGCCGGAGACGTCCACGCCGCGCGGGCCGCAAGAGTTGAAAGCGCACGTCCACGACTGGCTAGCCGGCTTTCCCGACATGCGCGCGCGCATCCAGCATGCGGTGGCGTGCGGCGACGAGGTCTTCACCTGGGTGGTGATGGAAGGCACGCACCAGCACGAATGGCACGGCGTGGCCGCGACGAACGAGCGCGTGTCAATCCAATGCATGGTCATGCACCGCATCCGCGACGAAAAGATCGTGGAGGATTGGGTCCTGACCGACGCCCTCGGCTTCTACCGGCAACTCGGAATGGTCTGAAGAATCGGGGGACGACGGGGGGCCTCGGGCGGCTGGGGCCGAGGGCCCCAGACCCATTGGTTGGCCTAGCCTCCGCGACACTGCTTCCAA
>DASVQE010000072.1:0-4949 GCA_036389275.1 Thermoanaerobaculia bacterium | reverse complement strand
GGAGGCTAGGCCAACCAATGGGGGCTGGGGCCCGCGGCCCCAGCCGCCGGAGGCCCCCCGTCGTCCCCATTCGTTGGCGAAGCCACAGCGCGCTGCATAGAATCAGGCCTTGCCGATCCGCTGGGGCTACCTCAAACGCGTGCTCGCCGGCGCCATCTTCGGCCTGTACATGGCGCACCTGCTGTACTTCCTCAACCCGCAGGTCGACATCACGCCGGGCCGGCTCGTCACTGTCACCATCGTCTTCGGCCTCACGTGCGGCCTTCTCTTCGGCACGGGCCTCTGGCTCCTGCACGCGCTGCGCGTGCGGCTGATCGGCACGCCCGAGCCCTACCGCACGCGCGGCTTCGGCTTCGTGGTCATGGCTGCGTTCATCTCCTCCTTCATCTACTGGCTGCACCTGAACGCCGTGCGCATCTACCTGCCCGTCGGCGCGGTGCGCATCCTGTCGAAAGCCACCACCGTCATCACCGTCACCGCCTTCGTCTTGCTCGCGATCTGGGTGCTGGAGCGCAACGCCGACCGCCGCGCGTCGCGCGCGCTCTTCGTCGGCGGCGTGGTGCTGATCATCATCTCCTCGTTCTTTTTGTATCAGCGCCGCGAGAGCTATCGCACCGACGAGCGAGAGGTGGTGGTGGCGAACATCGCCGCGCCGGCGCGACGGCGGCCGGTGGTGCTGATCGCGATCCGCAATCTGCCGTTCGACTGGATCGTGACCATGCGCGGCGAAGGGCTGCTGCCGTACTTTGACGCGGCGGGCCAGCGCGCGTACCTGACGCGCCTCGAGCCGTTCCGCACCGCCAGCACCAAGCCGCTCTGGGCGTCGCTCGCCACCGGCAAGCTGCCGTACCGCCACGGCGTGACGGGCCGCTTCGCCTACCGCACGCCGCTCAATCGCCGCGAGCCGTTTCTGCTGCTGCCGAGCGGCGTCGGCTTTGCCGCGTGGGGTCTGATTCCGCCGGTGGAGCGGATCTCCGCGCCGCTGCCGTCCGGCGACGCGTTGCCGCTCTGGACGCTCTTCGAGCGGCTGCGGTTGCAGACCCTCGTCGGCGCCTGGCCGTCGCTGCGTAGCGAGCGCGCCGCACCTGTGCCGGGCGAGCTCGCGCAGCGCTTCACCACCACAGGCAAGGCGCGGCCGGCCATCGTCGCGGCGCTGGCCGCCGACTTCGCCGCGGCCCGGCAGCTCGAGGCGCCGTCGCCGGCGGCGCTGAGCGTCGTCGCGCTCGAAGGCTTCGAAGACGCGCAGCGCGCGCTGCACATCTTTTCGAACGAGCTGCCCGCGCAGACTTCGATCAAAGGTCAGGCGCTCCGCGCGTACGCGCAGCAGCTCGACCGCATCGTCGGCGACGTCGCGCGCGCGCATCCCGATCACCTGATCGTGGTCTGTTCGCCGACCGCCATCGTGCCGCCCGACATCGCCGCCGACGCCTACTCGCTGGCGATGACGGCGCTCTCGCGCGACGACCCCGGCGCGGACGACGGCTTCCTGCTGATGGCCGGCGCCGCGGTGGCGCATCGCGAGAATCCGCAGCCTGCCTTCGTCGTCGACGTCGTGCCGACGATCCTCTTCGCCGCCGGTTTGCCGATCGGCCGCGACATGGACGGCCGCGTGCTCACCGACGCCTTCACCGACGAGATGCTGCGCGCCACGCCGCTCTCCGCCATCCAGACGTACGAGGCGGAGAAGGTGGTCGTGCGCGGGAATGGCAACTGACATACGAGCGCTCCTCGAGATGGGGCCGCCGAACCGCGCGGCGGCCCCGGTGGGATGTGGGGCGGGCGGCGTCAGTGCGACGCCGGGGAGGCGGGAGACTTCGCGCGCGGTTTGCGCGGAGACGAGACCTTGGCGCCGAGGGTGGTCTTGCCCTCGACGGCGACGTAGGGCGAGAGCCGCTCGTACGTCTTCGCGCCGATGCCTTTGACCTGCATCAGCTCACTGGTCTTCTTGAAGGTGCCGTGCTGGCCGCGGTAGTCGACGATGCGCTGCGCGACCTTCTCGCCGACGCGCGGCAGCAGCGCGAGCTGCGCCGCGTCGGCGGTGTTGATGTTGACGACGCCCGCGGGCGCGGCGGCCGGCTCACCGGCCGGCTCGGCATCGGCGAGCGCGGCGCCGGCGAAGGCGGCCATGAGCAGAGCGACAGTGACGATGTGGAGGGACTTCCGCATAGGGTCATTGCTCCTTTCAATCGTTGATGGTTATTAATCTCGTTAATGGCTGTTGTTTCGTTCCCACACGAAACCGTTTCGACCTTCTTCGCGCATCGGCTCTACCTCGGCACCACCTCCTTTCGGCGGCGGTACGGTTCAATCGCGCGACCACGAGGGCGAAAGCGGCAAGTGACTGAATCGCTGCGAGTTGCGCGAAACGGCGGGAACGGCGGACGTCAAGATTTTTTGCGCCGGGCGGCGCATAATGCGAGGCGATGAAGGAAAAGCGCGAGATCTACCGCTTCCTCCACGTCACTCCGCGCCGCATCTTCGAACAGCTCGATCAGTACGTCGTCGGGCAGCGCCACGCCAAGGAAGTGCTGGCCATCGCCGCCTACAACCACCTCAAGCGGATCGAGTATCTGAAGTTCGGCGGCGACGTCTCGATCCGCAAGTCGAACATCCTGATGATCGGACCGTCGGGCAGCGGCAAGACCTATCTCGCGCGCACGCTGGCGAAGATCCTCGACGTCCCGTTCGCGTACAACGACGCCACCGCGTTCACTGAGGCCGGGTACTACGGCGAAGATGTGGAAGTGGCCATCGGACGGCTGCTCTACGCGACGAACCAGAACGTCGACGCGGCGGAGAACGGGATCGTCTTCATCGACGAGATCGACAAGATCGCGCGGCGCAGCGGCGGCACGCGCACCGGCTCGAGCGGCCGCGACATCGGCGGCGAAGGCGTGCAGCAGGCGCTGCTCAAGATCCTCGAGGGCGAGAAGCTGTTCGTGCCGATCAACGTCACCGCGCACTGGAACAAGTACGACTACGTCGAGATCGACATCGCCAACATCCTCTTCATCTGCGCCGGCTCGTTCTCCGACCTCGACGACACCACCGACGCGCGCAGCGTCGGCTTCGTCGAGCAGGATGCGCCGCGGCGCCGCGAAGTCTCCAGCGACGCGCTGGTGAAGTACGGCTTCCTGCCGGAGCTCCTCGGACGGTTGCCGGTGCGGGTCGAGCTCGACGAGCTCTCCGACGACGATCTCGTCTCGATCCTCACGCAGCCGCGCGAGGCGATGGTGCCGGAGTATCAGCGTCTCTGCGCGCTCGACCAGATCCAGCTCGACTTCAGCCGCGACGCGCTCTACGAGGTTGCCGCCGCCGCGCGCCGCCAGCGCCTCGGCGCGCGCGGGCTGCGCGCCATCCTCGAGCGCGTGCTGCATCCGATCCTCTTCGTCGGGCCGGAGCGCGCCGGCGAGCGGATCACGGTCGAAGGACCCGATGTGCGGCGGGCGGTCGCACAACTGTAGACTGCGCAGCGCATGCGCACGATCGGAATCGCCGCCAAGCCCACGCCGCCGGCATTGGAGCTGGCCCGCAGCACGGCCGCCGGGCTGCGCGCGCGCGGCCTGAGCGTCATCTTCGATCACGATACCGGGCGCGAGATCGGCGACGAGCATCCCACCGAGCCGAAGCAGCTCCTCGGCAAGAGCAGCGATCTGCTGGTGACGTTCGGCGGCGACGGGACGCTGCTGTCGGTCGCGCGGCACGCGCCGGAGCACGTGCCGATCATCGGCGTGAACATGGGCACGCTCGGCTTTCTCACCGAGATCCGCGTCGAGGAGTTCCCGCAGATGCTGGACCGCGTGCTGAGCGGTGACTACTTCGTCGAGCCGCGCGTGGCGTTCACGGTGGCGGTGAGCGGTCCGAAGCACGACGGCAACAATCGCTACCGCGTGCTCAACGACGTGGCCATCAACAAGAGCGCGGTGGCGCGCATCATCGAGATGCGCGTGAGCGTGGCCGGGCTGTTCGTCTCGACGTTCCGCGGCGACGGTCTGATCGTCTGCACGCCCACCGGCTCGACCGCGTACAACCTTTCCGCCGGCGGTCCGATCATCTATCCGACCATGGGCGCGGTGGTGATCACGCCGATCTGTCCGCACATGCTCACCAACCGCCCGATCGTGTTGCCCGACGAGCTCGACATCGAGATCAGCCTGGCCACGCCGGACGCCAGCGACGTCTACGCGACGCTCGACGGACAGGAAGGCTTCGCCATCAGCGACGACGACCGGGTTTGTATCCGCCGGTCGGAAGAACGAGTACTCTTGGTGCAGTCACCCGACAAGAACTACTTTGACGTGTTGCGCAACAAGTTGAAGTGGGGCGAAGGATGAGACAGACACTCGCGGTTCTGACGTTGCTCCTCGTTGCGGGCAGCAGCCGTGCGGCCGATGCGGTGTACCTCGATCAGCTCGTGGAGACGCCGCTGGCCACGTTGCAGGGCGAATTCACCGGGCTGAAATCCGAAGGGTGCTACGCGGTCGCGCCCGATCGTTACCTGCTGGTCTCGATCGACAAGAAGGATCAAAAGCCGTGGCGCGTGATCCTCACCGCCGCGCCGCCGTGCCGCCGTCCCGATACCGGGCCGACCATGGATGTGCGTGAGCGCGCCGGCGTGCAACTCGGCGATCCAGTGGCCGAGGTGGTGCGGCGCATGGGGCAGCCGAATGCCGCCTCGCGCCCCGAGGACAATCTCAAGAAGCTCGGCGACATGGAGTACTTTTACATCTGCCGCGTGAGCGAAGGCTGCGCGCGCCACACGAGCATCTTCCTCAAAGAAGGCGTCGTCGCTGCGATCTCCGAGTGGTACTCGGAGTAGATCGGGGACGACGACCAGGGGCCTCCGGCGGCCGGGGCCACGGGCCCCGGACCCCGCTGATTGGCCTAGCCTCCGCGACACAGTGTCGCGAGCTTGGAAGCAGTGTCGCGGAGGCTAGGCCAACCAATGG
>DASVQE010000071.1:0-5575 GCA_036389275.1 Thermoanaerobaculia bacterium | reverse complement strand
TCCTCCCGAGGAGCCGAGGAGCCGAGGAGCCGAGGACCCTCACTCTTTCAACTGCGGCAGACTGACCCGGTTCCTGAACACGTCCTCGAACAGATCGCCGACCTTCGCCAGCCGATTGGGCATGGTGCGGATGGTGTACTTGAGCGGGTCGAGTTTCTTCGTGACCTCGGACCATTTCAGCGGCGCGGAGACTGGGGCGCCGTCGATGGCTCTCGGCGAGTATGGGGCGACCACGGTTTTGCCGTAGCCGTTTTGCATGCAATCGAGATAGAGGCGGCCGCGGCGTTTGTCGAGGCTGCGCTCGACGGTGATGCCGGGGACTTTCGCGGCGACGGCGGCGGAGATCGAGCAGGCGAAGTCGGCCACTTCTTCGTGCGTGTAGCCCGGCTTCACCGGGACGAGCACGTGGATGCCGCGCTTGCCGGACGTCTTGGGCACGCTCGGCAGCTCGAGGTTCTCGAGCAGCGCGCGCATCACGAACGCCGCCTCGATGGCCTGCTCGATCCCTTTGCCTTTCGCCGGATCGAGATCGAACAGCACCCAGTCCGGCTCCTCGAGGCTCGCGCCGCGCGAGGACCACATGTGCATCGTCAGCACCGACATCTGCGCCAGCCAGCGCAGCGCGTCGACGCTGTCGACCACGAGATGCTTGACCGTGCTGCGGCGCACCGTGCGCGTCGGCGTGTCGATCACCGTCAGCCACTCCGGACCTTCGCGTCCGATGTTCTGGTGAAACCACGATGGCTTGTCGATGCCCTGATTCCAATGCTCGAGCGCGAGCGGACGATCGGCCAGCGCGCGCAGCAGCGGCTTCGAGACCGCCTCGTAGTAGTCGGCGATGTGCTGCTTGGTGATGCCGTCGCGCGGATAGAGCAGGCGGTCGGGATTCGTCAGCGTGACGCGCGCTTTCGTGGCGGTCGGCGTCGCTTTCGTTTTCGCAGTGGTCTTCTTCTTCGCGACGCGCGTCGGCTTTTCTTCCACGACGTCCTCCACGGCTTTGTCGTCGCGCAGCCCGAGGAACGAGGGATGACGCAGGCGGTGATCGGACGTCCACTCGGTGAACGCCACCTGCGCGACGAGGCGCGGCCGCACCCAGTGCGCGGTCCGGATGCGCGGCGCGTCCTTCACCTCGCTCTTCGGGATCTCATCTTTGGCGAGCGCGCTGCGCAGCGACACGCGCAGCTTCGAGGAGAAGCCGGTGCCGACTTTGCCGGCGTAGCGCAGCACGCCCTTGTCGTTGACGGCCAGATGCAGCGAGCCGATCTCGCGGTCGGAGGCGGTGCTCGGCTGCCAGCCGACGATGGCGAATTCCTGCTGGTTGAGGGTCTTCACCTTCAGCCACTCTTTCGAGCGGCGCGGCTCGTATTTCGACGAGTTGCGCTTGACGATGATCCCTTCCCAACCGTTTTTCTTCGACAAGCGCAGCGCCTCGGCACCGCTCATCTCCAGCGTCTGCGAGACGGCGATGCCGGCCGGCGCTTTCGCCAGCAGCTTCTCGAGCAGCTCGCGCCGCTCGCTGTACGTGAGGCCGCGCAGGTCGTGGCCGTCGAGCCAGAGGATGTCGAAGACGAACATCTGTTCGCGGCCGCCCTGCTGGAGCAGTTGGAAGCGCGGCGCGCCTTTCTCGTCGAGGACGACCACTTCGCCGTCGAGCACGACCTCGCGCGCCTTGATCTTTCCGAGGGCGGCGAACGTGCGCGGAAAACGCGGCGCGAGATCGAGCTCGTTGCGGCTGAGCATGGCCACCTCGCCGCCGACCACTGCAGCGACGGCGCGGAAGCCGTCGTATTTCAGCTCGTACGTCCAGTTCTCTTCGTCGGGCGGAGCGGCGTCGGCGAGCGTCGCCAGCATCGGCGGGAAGACTTTGCGCAGCAGTTGACGCGGTGTCATGCGATCGGCGGAGGCAGCGGCGCGACGACGCGGACTTCGTCGAAGCCTTCGCCGAACGACGGCGCGGCGAATTTCTTGGCGGTGACGAAGATGGCCACGTCGGGCACGCGCTCCTTCCCTTCTCTGCTGCGATTGCGCGCCACGCAGTCTTTGACGGCCGCTTCGAAATGGACGGCGATGATGCGCGCGCCATGGCGGCGTCCGGCCTCGATGAGCGGCGCGCGCACGGCGGGCGTCGGGTTGGTGTTGTCGACGACGACGGAACGGCCGGCGCTCAATGCTTCCTCGATCATCGCCAGTTGCTTCGCGTCGCGGTTGCGAGCGTTCTTCATCAGGTCCTTGCTCACATGCACGTGCGTTGCCGCGTAGTGGGTGCGGTAGTACGTCGACTTCCCGGCGGCCTGCAGTCCGGCGAAGATCACGAGCTCCATGCCTGAGTTTATCGCGAGCATGCGGTGCCGCCGGAGATCCCTCGCTCCGCTCGGGATAAACTGAAACTCATGCGATGGCTTCGATGGTTTCTCGCCGGCGCGCTCGCCGTGCCGCTCTGCCACCAGGTGATGCTGGCCATCCTGCACGCGCTGGCCGTCACCGACCGCTCGCCGTTCTCGATGGCGCCGACCAAACCATTCGGCGTGCCGTCGGTGATCTCGCTCGCCTTCTGGGGCGGCGTCTGGGGTCTGATCCTCGGCGCGGTGCTGCTGCGCACGCGCGCCTATTGGCTGGTCGCGCTGATCTTCGGCGCCATCGCGCCGACGCTCGTAGCGGCCTTCGTGGTCGCGCCGCTCAAGGGACAGCCGCTGCGCGGCGGGCCGAAGCTGCTGGTCATGGGCCTGCTGGTCAACGCCGCCTGGGGTCTCGGCACGGCGCTCTTCTACCGACTCTTCGAACGATGGGCCGCTACATCAAGAAGCTCACGCGCGTAGGATCGCTCGGGCCGACCGAGGAGCGCGGCGCGGGGTTGTGGGTCGGCTATGACCTCGTCGGAATCGAGGACGATCTTTCCGATCGCGGAATGATCCGCGTCGACGGCTGGCCCGAGGAACGCATCGCCGAACATGGAATCGCCACGTTCCGGCGCGTCGAGCGCGGCGACGCGGCCACGTATGCGATCCTCGGCATCGAGAGGAAGTGAGACGAATGGACAATCTGAAAGAGGCGGCCGCGCAGGTCGCCGAAGCGATGAAGAGCGGCGAGCTGTCGCCGGCGCTGCGCGAGCGGTTCATCCTCGTGCGCGCGGCGCTTTTCCAGCGCGGCATCTACGACCCGGTGCTGGTGCGCTTCGACAGCTTCACCGCGCCGAAGGCCTCGGCGAGCGAAGTGGCCGAGCAGCTCGCGAGCGTCGCCGCATCGCTAACGTGACACTCTTGTAGCAACGACCTCTTCCGGCGCGATGCTACGCTGCGCGGCGACCGCTTCGCACAATTCATCGCATGTTCGAGACTGTCGTTCCAGAGACGGTAGCCGCTCGAAGCAGGAAGCTTCTCTACGAGACGCTGCCGCTGTCGATCGCCATCCACGTCGTCGCCGCAGCCGGTGTGCTGGCGGCGATGATCTGGACGGTGGAGTTTCCGGCGCAATCGCCGAAGCTCTACATGGCGTACTCGCTCACCTCGGCGCCGCCGCCTCCTCCTCCGCCGCCTCCGCCGCCGCGCCGCGCGCAGATCGTGCCGGTGAAGGTGAAGATGCCGGACGTCGCACCGAACGTCATCCCCGATCTCGTGCCGGTGGTCTCGAACGAGCCGGAGCCGCCGCCGGTCGAGCAGCATGGTGAGGAAGGCGGCATCGAGGGCGGCGTCGAAGGCGGCGTGGTCGGCGGAGTCCCACCCGAGGAGATCAAGATCCCGCTGCCGCCACCGCCGCCGCCCAAACCGATGGCGCTGCCGGAGACGGTCGAGATCGAGCGCGATGCGCCGCTGCCGATGCTCGCCAAGGCGCAGGAGTTCCCGCCCTACCCGCCGTTCGCGCTGCAGCGCGGCATCGAAGACTCGCTGGTGGTGCGCTACATCATCGGGCGCGACGGCAAGGTGAAGAGCGTGAAGATCATCCGTCCGCCGGCGCTCGAGGACTTTGCGCGCACGACGCTCGACACCATCAAGTACTGGCGCTTCGAGCCGTACAAGGACGATCAGGGAAAGATCCACGAAGTCGTCCACGAGCTCACCGTCGAGTTCAAGATCGCGCGCCGCTCCGCCGGGCATTAGCGCGACGCCAAGTCACGGCGCAATCCTTGCTCCGGAAGCTGCCGGTCCGGGTATGTCCGCCGATTCAGCGCGTTTTCCCTATCGCAACCAGCTCCGCATGCCGGTCATCGGCCTCGAATCGGAGTTTCAGGTCTACATCGACGAACAGCCGGTCGTGCCGGAAGAGTATTGGCGTACGCCGAGCGCGTTCATCGAACGGCCGCTGCTGCAGCGCAGCTCGAAGGCCTCGCAACTGCCGACCGGCGGCGCGGTCTACTTCGACGGCGGCGTGCTCGAGGTGGTGACGCCGGTGATCGAGCTCGGCGCGCAATGCACGGCGCAGGTGACGCGGAGCCTCTGGGAACAGCTCGGCTTCGTGCGCGAGCAGCTCGACCGGTGGGAGACGCGCAACGCCAAGCGCGTCCGGCTGCAGGCCTTCAGTTGCCACTTCAACATCAGCTTCGAGCTGCCGCGCGAGGCGCGCAACCGCAACCGCACCATCCAGAAGCTGGCCCTGCTGCTGACGCATCTGCTGCCGGCGCCGGTGATCGTGACCGGCGCGAACAAGCGCTCGAGCGGCATGGGCGTGCGGCCGCGGCGCGACCGCATCGAGATCACGCTCGACTTCACTCCCGATCCCGGCCTGATGGCCGCGACCACGGCGCTGATCGTCGGGATCGTGCGCGAGGTGATCGGCTGGGACTCGTACCGCCTTGAAGAGCTGGCCGCGCGCGGCATCCCGACCATCACCGGCCTCGAGCCGGCCAAGCACGCCACGCGCAACGGCTGGGTGGCGCGGCCGGCGCACTTTCCGCGCGATCCGTTCGACACGCCGGTCGACGACCGGGTCTGGCCGTCGAGCGACGGCAAGATGCGCACGCTGCGCGAGCTGGCGTGCGACGTGGCCACGGCGTTTCGCGACTCCATCCGCCGCTACGCCGATCCCTTCAGCACGCGTGTCCTTTTCGCCGTGCTGTCGGGCGAGCTGCCGTCGCTGCTCGATCTCGACGACCGTCCGCCGGCGTACGACGACGTGGGGCGGGAGGTACGCTGGGGATCCACCCTTCCGGAACTGCGGAATTACGCAGTGACGATGAGCGACGAGCAGTCGGAGCCGGCGCCGCGCCGCCGCCGGGTCGACGTCGAGGAGAAGCTCGCGCCGCCGTGGCGCGGTGAAGGCAGCGACCGCCGCGCGCGCGTGATGCTGCCGCCGCGCCTCGAGCGCCGCAACCGCACCGAGCGCCGCGCCACCACACCCACCTCCGCTCCGCGCCTCGGCCGTTCGGCCTACGAAAAAGTCTTCCGCCAGCTCGGCAGCGGCAAACGCCTCCAGATCGGCCGCGAGCTCCTCACACCCGTCGGCGTCCGCGGCTGGTACCACGCCGTCTTCCGCAACGCCTCCGGCGACGAGCGCATCCTCTCGATCGATCAGGTGCTGGAGAATATGGATGGGTGGAGGAGCTGAAGAAGCAGTTCCTCGGTTCCTCGGGTTCCTCGGTTCC
>DASVQE010000070.1:0-15362 GCA_036389275.1 Thermoanaerobaculia bacterium | reverse complement strand
TAGCCTCCGCGACACTGTGTCGCCAGCCTGGAAGCAGTGTCGCGGAGGCTAGGCCAACCAATGGGGTCTGGGGCCCTCGGCCCCAGCCGCCGGAGGCCTCCCGTCGTTCCCCCGATCCCGCTACCGTTTCTTCCGCTCTTCCTCAGCGAGTTTCTTCGCGTAGCGCGCCTGGCCGAGGGAGACGTTGATGGGGTGGCTGCGATCGAGGAATGGGACGGCCGGCTTGCCGCGCACACCGAGAGCCTTGCGCGTCTCGACCAGGTAATCGTGATCGGGCAGCAGCTTCATCCCCGTCTCGAGATGCTCGAGCGCCTTCTTACGATTCCCGGCGGCGAGGTACACGCGCGCGAGATTCGCGTAATGATCGCCGTTATAGAACTCCAGCTCGATGGCGCGGCGGCAGAGATCGATGGCCGGCTTGAACTTCTTCTGCACCAGCGCCAGACAGAGCCCAAAGTACGACAGCCCCGCGGCCGCGCGCGGCGTGTTGAGCGGCGGCGCGTCCTCCGTGCCGTAGATGTCGGCAAACATCGTCAGCGCCTTGAGGTACTCGTCCTGCCGGGCCAGGGCGATCGCTTCGTCGATGGTCGGCATTCAGATCGTCTCGCGCGAGCGGATGCGGTGCACGTAGCGGGCGATGCGCGCGCGCTCTTCTTCGGTGGTCTGGAGGAAACGCATTCCGTATTTCGGCATCGACCCGGAGAACTCCGCCCGCAAGATCTCGGCCAGCAGTTGCAGAGGCTTCGGATCGCCGGGCAGATAGAAGTGGAGGCGCAGCGGTCCTTCCTGCGGCAGCATGCGATCGACCTCGACCAGGATGCCGGTCGAAGAGATGTTCACGCTGCGGCCGAGGACGAAGCGCCCGTTCTTCTCGAGCGAGACCTCGATCTTCGTGATCGTGCGGAGCTGCCGGCGCACCGGGATGCTGGTGAGGCGCTCGACTTTCTCGTCGAGCTCCGGCTTCTGCAGCGGACGGAAGATCACGTCGTTGCAGCCGGCGGAGAGACAGAGATCGCCGTACTCGTCGTGCTCGCGGTCGCAGACCAGCAGCAGCGAGATGCCGCGCGTGGCGGCGTCGCCGCGGATCTCGCGGCAGAACTCCGGCGCGGTCATGTCGAACAGGTCGTAACCGAAGATGATCAGGTTCGGCTGTTCGTTGCGCGCCTTCAGCAACCCTTCCGTGCCGGCCAGCGCGCTGACCACGGCCATGTCGCGGCGGCGGAGGATCGTCTCCTGGTACAACAGAGCGCCGCGCGAGTGATCGACGAGAAGAATGCGCCCGCCGCGGCGTTCGGTCGTCATGCGGCGGTGATCTCCCGCAGTCTGCGCACGGCGCGTACGAGATCGTCGACCAGCAGCGCGAGCTCGTCGGCGGTCGTCGACTTGCCGAGGCCGAAGCGGATCGAGCCGAGGGCTGCCGCCTCGCTCGCGCCGATGGCGGTGAGCACGCGCGAAGGCCCGCGGTCGCCGGAGCTGCACGCCGAGCCGGATGAGAGCGAAAAGCGCTTCATGGCCAGGATGAGCGAGTCGGCCTCGATGCGATCGAAGCTGACGTTGAGATTCCCCGGCAATCTTAACTCCCGCGGTCCGTTGATCGAAACGTCCTCGATCTCCTCGACGATCCGCTCGCGCAACGCATCGCGCAGCGCGGTCAGCCGCACCGCTTCGTCCGACATCTCCGCCGCGCGCAAGGCGAAGGCCGCACCCATCCCGACTACGCCAGGCACGTTCACGGTGCCGGCGCGCACGCCGCGCTCCTGCCCGCCGCCGATCACCAGCGGCGTGACGCGCGTGCCGCGGCGGACGAAGAGACCGCCCACGCCTTTCGGTCCGTAGACTTTGTGCGCGGAGAAGGAAGCGAGGTCGATGTGCGTGAGATCGAGCGGGATCTTGCCGGCGGCCTGGGTGATGTCGGAGTGCATGAGGATGCGCCGCTCGCGGCAGATCGCCGCCAGCTCCGCCAGCGGCTGGATCGTGCCGATCTCGCCGTTGGCGGCCTCGATCGAGACCATGCGCGTTTCGCGGCGGAGCGCGGCGCGGAGCGCGTCGGGCTGGATGAACCCTTCGCGGTCGGGCTGGAGGAACGTCACCTCGACGCCTGCTTTCGCCAGCCGCTCGGCCGGCGCGATGATCGACTTGTGCTCGGTCGCGCTGGTGATCAGATGCTCGCCCGGCTTCATCAGATTGAGGGCGATGTTGTTCGACTCGGTGGCGCCGGCGGTGAAGTAGATCTCCGGCGGCAGCACGCCGAAGAAACGGGCGATGGCCAGCCGCGCATCCTCGACGGCAAGGGAGGACTTCCGTCCATGCGGATGGGTGATCGAGGCGGCATTCCCGAAGTGCTCCGAGAAATAAGGAAGCATCGCCTCCACCACCCGCGGATCGCACGGCGTGGTGGCGTGGTGGTCGAGGTAGATGACCATGCCGTTTCAGTATGCCGCAGCGAGAGGACACGCTGTCGCCCAAATGTGACGAAGAGACGCCGCGCGCGCTCACTGGTGGCCGAAAACTCTGGCACTCGGACCGCACGGCAGTCGCGCGAAACGCCGCAAGGAGGAGAGTTCATGCGCAGGGTCCTTCCGCTGGTTCTCATCGCCGCCGCAGCCTGCAGCACCGCGCCGCAACGCCGTTCCGCACGCGAGTTCACCATCGCCATCGTGGAGGCGCCCTCGCCGCTCGTGCAGGTGCGCTCGCGCACCGAGCCGTCGGTGGCGCGCTTCCGGCTGCTGCTGTCGAACGTCAGCGACGTCGCCTACACCATCGATCAGGTCATCATCGAGAGCGTCGAGGGCAGCACCTACGCCGTGCCCGACACGACCCGCGTGTTCGACCAACTGCTTCCGGCCGGCGAGCAGGCGGAGCTCGTCTTCGACACGTCCATCACGCTCGCCGCCTGGCGCTCGACGTCGACCACGCTGCGCGCGACCATCGAGGCGCATACCGCCGACGGACGCAAGCACGTCGAGGTGCTGACCGCGCGCCTGCCACAGTCGCTGCAGCAGCACGCCTGGAGCTCCGGCCACGCTTTCCGGTGGCGCGCGAATCTCGATCCGCAGAACGTGCCGGACGACGTCTACCGCCCCGGCTCGATGTCTCTGGGTGGTGCGCAATGAGACTGGCCGCCTGCGCGATCTTCTCGCTGACGCTGCTCGCCTGCCAGTCGTCCGGCAACCTCACCGGACAGACCGGCCGGCGCGAGCAGTCGTCGACCAATGACTTCGAGGTCGTCGTGGAGCAGGCCGTCTCGCCGATGGTCATGCCGTCGCACGACGACGCGCAGGTGCGCTTCGACGTGACGGTGTTCAATCACCTGCCGGCGCCGCTCACGATTCAGCGCATCAGCCTGCAGAGCATGGGCGGCGCCGGCTACTCGATTCCGGTGACCACGCGCGAGTACACGAAGGTGATCGAGCCGGGCGCGTCGGAGACGATCGAGTTCTGGGCCGCGGCCGCGGTCTCGGACGCGACGATGGGAACGCACGTGCCGGTGACGATCCGCACGACGGTCGAAGCGCTCGCCGACGGGAAGCAGCGGCGCGAGGAGTTCATGAATCGGGTGAACGGGCACGTGACGACGGGTGTGACGCGGAGGCCGTCGTCGCGGTGATGCGGATGACCGTTACCGCCTCCGGCGGCGCCGCCGTTTCGCGGACGGCGCGCCGGCGCCTTCTTCCTGGGCGCGTTTGACGCGCACGGCGAAGGCCTGCCACTGGCGGAAGACGTCGACGTAGCGGCCGGACGAGAGCGCGTAGAGCTCGAGCAGGGCCAGGGCGTCGCTGAACGGCTCGCGGTAGACGGCGCGGAATTGGGAGCGGCGGTCGGTGGGCGGCTCGAGCAGACGCCAGAGCGTCTCGAGGGCCTGCTCGATCTGATGGCGCGTGCCGGCGGAGAGCGCCATGCGCGCGCAGAGCGGCTGAATGAGCTCCCGGATGAACAGGATGACGTCGGTGGTGCGCATCCGGGTCGCCTCGCCGCGCCGCTTCTCCTCCGCCTCGATCTCGTCGATCACCCACGGCAGCATCAGCACGGACAGCAGCACCGCGTCGGAGATCTTCCGCCCGGCCTGCACGGTGCGGTCGAGCACCTCGAGCATCTTCCAGAAATACGGCGCGCGGTCGCCGCGGATGGCGTTGTAGATCTCCGGCAGCAGCGGCTCGAGGAGAGCCGTGTCGACCATCAGGCGGAATGCGCCGCGCGACCAGCCGCGCCGCAGCAGCTCGAGGATCTCCTCCGACACGCGCGGCGGCGAGGCTTTCAGGATCTCGGTGCGGTGGCGAAGGATGCCCTCGTACGTCTTCTGCTCGATCTCGAAGCCGAGTCGCGAGGCGAACTCGATGGCGCGCATCATCCGCACCGGATCCTCGCGGAAGCGGAGATCGGGCTCGCCGATCACGCGCACGCGGCCCTCGCGCAGATCCTCAAGGCCGCCGACGTAGTCGATCACCGCGAAATCGGCGATGTTGTAGAAGAGCGCGTTGATGGTGAAGTCGCGGCGGCGCGCGTCCTGGAGCGGCGAGCCGAAGGTGTTGTCGTCGGTGATCAGCACGTCTTCCGCCTCGTCGTCCACCGGCGCGGCGCGCTCCGGCTCGCGGCGGAACGTGGCCACCTCCACCACCTGATCCTGAAAGATGATGTGCACGAGGCGGAAGCGGCGGCCGATGATGCGGCTGTTGCGGAAGAGCCGCCGCACGTCGCCCGGATGCGCGTCGGTGACGACGTCGAAGTCCTTCGGCGTGCGGTCCATCAGCAGGTCGCGCACGCTGCCGCCGCAGAGGTAGGCGCGGTAGCCGCTGCGGTGCAGGCGGTAGAGCACCTTCAGCACGTTCTCCGGGATGCTGCGGCGCGAGATCGGATGCGAGCCGCGGTCGATGACGCTGGCGCCGGCGACTTCGTGTTCCTGCTGCGGCGTCTCTTCCCTCGGGTCGTTATTCGTTTCCATACGAACTGACGCCCGGAGTGAAGTGGTACTTGCTGTCGACGATGAAGAAGCTGCGCCGCCAGCGCGTCTTGGTGAAGAAGCCGGTCACGACGTCGAAGAGCTCCTTCACCCGCGCCGACGGCGGGCTGCCGGCGGGCGGCGGCTCGTTGTCGAACGACCAGTACACCATGAAGGCGCGCCCCTTGATCAACGACCGCGGCACGGTGCCCCAGTAGCGGGAGTCGGAGGAGCGGTCGCGGTTGTCGCCCATCGCGAAGTACTGCCCCGGCGGCACCTGGTACGGCCCGAACTGGTCGCGCGAGCGGTACGGCTCCGGCAGCGCCGGCTGGTCGGGATAGATCTGCGGGTCGTCGTGCACGACGTACGGCTCGTCGAGCGCCTTGCCGTTCACGTAGACGACCTTGTCTTTGACCGAGACGCTGTCGCCCGGCATGCCGATCACACGCTTGACGAAGTCGGTGTCGGGCTGCAGCGGATAGCGGAAGACGATGATGTCGCCGCGGTGGACGTCGCGCAGCGGCATGAGGCGGTCGAGCGGGCCTCCCATCGGCCCGTAGATGAATTTGTTCACGATGATGTGATCGCCGATCTTCAGGTTGTCTTCCATCGATCCGGTCGGGATCTTGAAGGCCTGGAAGACGAAGATGCGGGCGAAGTTGACGAAGATGATCGCGATCAGCAGCGCTTCGTAGTACTCGCGGACCGTCGATTTCTTCTCGCGCTCATCGGCTGCTGCCATTCGGTGGCGAATTCCTCTTCAACTGATCTGCGATGAAGCCAGCGGCGAACGATTGTACGACAGCGGGCGGAACGCTCACGACGTTGCCTGTTACGCGGTAGCGCCCGCTGGCCACGGCGGCATCGCCGACGATCGACCGCAGCGCGCCCGGATCGGCGGCGCCGACGAGGTAGACGCGCGACGGATCGAGCCACGGCGTCTCCCGGATGCTCTTCCAGAGCGCCTCGTCCGGCGCGCGCCTGGCGATGACGCAGGCCGCGCGCGCATTGCGCAGCAGCGCGGCGCGCGCGTCGCTCCAGTCGAAGTCGCCGACCCAGAGTACCAGCGGCAGCTTCTCGCCGTAGGCGACGTCGAGCGGCCGGAGCATCATGGCGTCGCGCGCGAACGGCTGCAGGTCGACGGAAAGGCGGACTGCCGGAGGCACCGCCATCCGCCGCTCCTCACCTCCATATTTCGTCACTTCCACACGGTCGGAGGCGTCGGGCGTCGAGTAGGAGACGGCGTAGCGCTCGGCCGGCGGATCCCAGGCGAGGGCGTGAATGGTGGCGTAGGGAAAGTCGACCGCCAGGGCGGTGGCGGTCGGGACGTGCACGGTGCGCACGACGTCTCCCGACTTCGTCCGCACGATGAAGCTGATCTTGTTGCCGCGCGGCGCCCACCGCGGCTGCAGCTCGTCGGCCGGATCGTTCGGCACCCAATGCACGTCGCTGCCGTCGGTCGACACCAGACCGATGTCAAAGTCTTTGTCGCGCCGCGCGGAGAAGACCACCTCGCCTCGCGCCTGCGAGACGTCGAGCGAGTCGATGGCCTCGAAGCGCGGCGTGAGCGCTTTGTCGCCGTTGTAGATGCGGCCGCCGCGCGCCTGGATCGCGGAGAGATTCACGGCGCGGCCGGGATTGGTGGTGACCTTCCCGGCCGCGTCGATGGAGAGCGAGGTGATGCGCGGCGCCTGCTCGACCTGCAGCCACGCATCGGGGATGCGCGGAGTCGACGACGCGCACGCCGCCAGCAGCAGCGCGAGCGGAAGCAGCCGGCGGCGCGTCATCGCTCGCGTCAAAAGCCCTTCGCGTCGCGCACGGTCTTCGGCTGCGCGCCGACCTTGCGCGAGATCGCCTTCGCCTGCAGGAAGAGGCCAAGGTAGTCGCGGCCGCCTGCTTTTGAATCGGTACCGCTCATGTTGAAGCCGCCGAAGGGGTGCACACCAACGAGGGCACCGGTGCACTTGCGATTGAGATAGAGATTGCCGACGAAGAACTCTTCGCGCGCCCGCTCGAGCTTCTGCTCGTTGTCAGTGAAGACGGCGCCGGTCAGGCCGTACTGCGTGTCGTTGGCGATGCGCAGCGCGTCGTCGAAGTCCTTCGCCTTGATCACGGCCAGCACCGGCCCGAAGATTTCTTCCTGGGCGATGGTCGCGTCGGGCGCGACGTCGGCGATGACGGTCGGCTCGATGAAGAAGCCTTCCTTGCCGTCGGTCTCGCCGCCCGCCACGAGCTGCCCTTCCTTCTTCCCTTTGTCGATGTACTCGCCGATGGTGCGGAAGGCTTTCTTGCCGACGACGGGTCCGAGGTTGATGTTGCCGTCGGTGGGATCACCGATGCGGAGCTGTTTGGTCTTTTCGATGACCATCGGCAGCACCTGGTCGTAGACCGCCTCGTCGATGATGAGTCGCGAACAGGCGGAGCACTTCTGTCCCTGGAAGCCGAACGCCGACGCGACCGCGGCCGCCGCCGCTTCCTCGAGGTTGGAGTATTCGCGGTCGATGATGATGGCGTCCTTGCCGCCCATCTCCGCGACCACGCGCTTGATCCAGAGCTGCCCCTTGCGATGCTTGGCCGCTTCCTCGTTGATGTGCAGGCCGACTTCTTTCGAGCCGGTGAAGGAGATGAAGCGGATCCGCGGATGGGTGATCATCGGGTCGCCGACTTCGCCTCCGGAGCCGCTCAGGAAGTTGACGACGCCGGGCGGCAGGCCCGCTTCCTCGAGCAGCGCGAAGAAGCGATACGCGATCCACGGCGAGTCGCTCGACGGCTTGAGCACCACGCAGTTGCCGGCGGCGACGGCCGCGGTGGTCATGCCGGCCATGATGGCCAGCGGAAAGTTCCACGGCGGGATGACCGCGCCGACGCCGAGCGGCAGGTAGACGAGGTCGTTGTCTTCCGATTCAATCTTGGTGATCGGCTGCTCGCCGGCGTAGCGATACGCTTCGCGCGCGTAGAACTCCAGAAAGTCGATGGCCTCGGCGGTGTCGGCGTCGGCCTCCGGCCACGTCTTGCCGACCTCGAAGATCATCGTGGCGGAGAACTCGTGCTTGCGCTGGCGCAGCAGGTCGGCCGCTTTGAGCAGCAGTCCGGCGCGCACGTCGACCGGCTGGCGCTTCCAGCTCTCGAAGGCGGTCCAGGCGGCGTCGATGGCGCGCTCGACGTGCTCCGCTTTCCCTTTCGAGAAGCGGCCGACGATCTCGTCTTTGTGGGCCGGGTTGACGGAGTCGAAGGTGTCGAGGCCGGTGATGCGCTCGCCGCCGATGACGAGCGGATAGGTGCGGCCGATCTCGCCGCGCACACGCTCGATGGCGGCCTGCATGGCCGCTTTGTGCTCGGGCTGCGAGAAATCGGTCAAGGGCTCGTTACGAAACTCGGGAAGATCAGGCATTGCTGGTGGAATCCTTTCCGCGGTCCTGTTGCTAGTGTGTGGGAGTCCACACTGGAGGCGAGCGCGCGGCGCTCGGAAGGACGCGTATGTTATCGAAATCGAAGGTGAGAACAACTGCGCTGGCGCTCACACTCCTGAGCGCCGGCTGCTCTCGCCTTCTGCCGTGGCGCAACGAGCCGGTGGCGAACGAGGTGAATCTCGCCTTCCGCCTCGAGCGCAATCTGATCGAGCTGCAGTCGGTGCGCATCGACAACCGCCCCGGCCGCTTCATCCTCGGCACGGCCACGCTGCGCACGGTGGTCGACTCCCGCTTTCCGCTCGCACCGCTGCGCCACTGGCTGCATCTCTCCGAGCGCGACACGCTGCGCCTCTCCCCAACCCGCCTCGACCTCGGCGGCACGGCCGACGCCATCATCGGCGCCGAGACCTGGCGCCGTCACGCCATCACCATCGACTACCGCGGCGGCCTGGTGACCTATCAGAAGCAAGGCATCCGCACGGGCCTGATGACCGTCTATCGATTCGAGGCGGAACCGATGATTTACGTCACTGTGGATGGACGTCAGATCGCCGCGATCGTCGATACGTCGAGCCCTGACACGCTGACGCTTCCGGCGGCGTCGCGCTCGCGCGGCAACGTCCGCGTGAGCGTGGCCGGGACCGACTTCGGCTCGATCGACGTGCAGTACGCGAACGTGCCGCAGGCGCGCATCGGCAATCGCCTGCTGTCGCGCTTTCTCGTGTCGATCGACTACGGCGCGCGGCTGGTCGGCGTGTGGCGCGATCCGCGGATCGCCGCATAATGCGAGCGATGCGGTCACTGCTCGCCGTGCTGCTGTTCGCAACGTCGCTCTCGGCGCAACAGAAGACGTTCGATCTGAGCGGCTACGTCGCCGGGCGCGGCTCCGATGCCACCGGACCTTCGTCGTGGCTGCAGGGCGGCTTCGGGCGGATGGACGTCGGCGGCAATCGGGAGGATTACTCCGCGGTCGCGCAGCTCGGCCTCGACTGGCAGCCGGTGCAGTGGCTCGACGTGCACGTGAGCGGCGCGGCGCGCCGCGATCCGGGACGCAAGGACGCCGGCGTGGTCGAAGCGTTCGCCGATGTGCGCAAGAGCTTCGGCAACGACGAGGTGCGGCTGCGCGCCGGGCAGTTCTTCCTCCCGACCTCGCGCGAGAACGAGGGCGAGCTCTGGACGTCGCCCTACTCGATCCACTTCTCGGCGCTGAACAGTTGGATCGCCGAGGAAGTGCGGCCGGTGGGCGCGGAACTGTCGTGGGCGCACACCACCGGGCGCGGACAGATCGTCAGCGCCGGCGCAACGGCGTTCCGCGGCAACGACACGATGGGCGCGCTGTTGGCCTGGCGCGGCTGGTCGGTCGGCAGCCGCCTCTCCACGTACGACGAAGTGCTGCCGCTGCCGCCGCTCGAGGTGCTGCAGACGTCGTTCGCCGACCAGCGCGACGACGGCACGAAGCCATTCGGCTCGGATCTCGATGGCAAGAACGGCTACGCCGCGCGCGTGCGGTGGACGAATCCGCAGCGCGCGAACGTGCAGTACGCGTACGTCGACAACCGCGGCGACCGCGCGTTGCATCGCGGCGAGTACGCGTGGGCCACGCACTTTCATCTGCTCAGCGGCGAGTACGGCGATCCCGACGATCTCTCGTTCGCCGCGGAGTACCTGCGCGGCTCGACCGGCATGGGCGTGGCGCCGTCGTTCGTGCAGGCCGATTTCTACGCCGCGTACGCGCTCGTCTCCGAGCGCCGCGGCCACAGCCGCTGGACGGTGCGCTACGACCTCTTTCGCGTGCTCGACACCGACCGCTCCGCGGCCGGCTCGAACGAAGACAGCGGCCGCTCCTGGACGATCGCCTGGCTGCACGATCTCTTCACGAACGTCCGCCTCGGCGCGGAGTTCACGCAGGTTACCGGCAAGCGTCCCGCGCTGCAGGAGTCGGGCGTCGATCCGAGTCTCGACGGCCGGGCGCTGACGCTCGAAGTGCGCTACCGTTTCTGACTGTTTGCACAAATAACAGCAGAAGTTTATGCTGTTACCGCATATGGACAGCCGGCGCGGTTTCCTTCTTCTCCTTCTCCTCTCCGCGTCGACGCTGCTCGCCGGTCCGGAGCGAGCGGTCGGCCCGATCGTGCAGGGACCGGCTCCGGGCCAACGATCGGCTCCGAGCGTGGCCACCGACGGGAGAGACTTTTTCCTGGTCTGGCGCGACGACCGCACGCAGGTCGCCAGCGTGATGGGGACACGCGTCACCGCGGACGGCGCGATCGTCGATCCGAACGGACTGCTCATCGCGCATGGAACCGCGCCGCAGGTGCTCTGGACGGGAACGGATTGGGCGGTCTTCTACGGCAGCACGCGCGCGATCGCGATGACGCGCGTATCCCGCGACGGCGTCGTGTCCGCGCCGCGCGTCCTCGCCGGCGACGGAGTGGTCGGCGGCGCGGCCACGAACGGCGAGGTCACGATCGTCACCTACAGCGCCCGCGCGCAACAGCGCGCGGTGGTGGTCGATCGCGAGGGCGAGGTTGTCCGCGACGTGCTCCTCGGCGCGACCAACGATGGTCGTCCGGCGGCGATCGCATCGAACGGCCGCACGTTCCTCGCGGTGTGGCGCGCGGCGACGCTCGAGGCGATGCGCTTCGACGCGTCCGGCCAGCCTCTCGATGCCGCGCCGCGGTCGCTCGGCGAAGGGTTCAACCCGCGCGTCGGCGCGGACGGCGATCGCTATCTCGTCGTGGCGAACCGCACGCGCGCGGAGCTCGATTACGTCCTCGCCGCGCGCGCGGTCACGGAAGACTTTGAAACGAGCGAGTGGCGCGAGCTGCCGTCGGGAAGCGTCAGCGCGAATGCGGTGCTCTGGACCGGCGCGCGCTTCCTCGTCTTCGGGCAGCGGCTCAACGCTCCGTTCGACGAGCTGTTTGCAGCGGGCGTCGACGCCGATGCCGCCACGCAGTCGTTCGACGTCGTCGCGCGCGCGATCGCCGACGACTCCGCATCGCAGCCGGCCGCGGCCTCGAACGGCTCGCGCGTGCTGGTGGCCTGGATCGACGAGAGCGAGGTCGTTGCAGGCTTCGTCTCGCCACGCGCCGTGACGCGCGTCATCGAGCCGCTGCTGTTGTCGAAGAGCGCGAACGTTCACTACGCGGCCGCGATCGCGTCGGCCGGCGACGAGCATCTCGCGGTGTGGCTCGAGAACAACCGGGTCTTCGCCGCGCCGCTCGCCGCCGACGGGACGCCGCGGAACGAAAAGACGATCCGCGTCAGCAACGGCATCGGCGTGATGAATCCCGTGGCCGCATTCGATGGAACGCAATACGTCGTGGCGTGGTACGAAGCGAACGACGGCTTCCACGCGTTCGTCGTCGTGCGGTTCGTCTCGCGCGACGGCGTGCTCGCGCCGGAGTCGATCCGCATCGAAACGCCGTTCGCGTTGACCGTGTTCGGCGCGCGGCCGGTGTCGCTCGCGCCCGACGATCGCGGAACGCTCGTCGTGTGGTCGGACTCCGGCGTGATGGCGGTGCACATCCCGCGCGGCGGCGCGTCGTACGAAGGCGCGCCGGTGCAGGTCAGCTCGCGTCCCGGCGCAGAGGTCGTGGCGGCGTGGAACGGCCGCGAGTATCTCGTCGTGACGACCGATGGAGCACCCGTCGGCGAGCCGTGGATCCGGCTCCGGAGATCGGTGCGCGTGCTCGGCACGCGCGTGAGCGCGGCGCTCACGCCGCTCGACCCGGAGCCGTTCGTCATCGGCGATCACGCGCTTCGCCTCGCCGACGGCGCTCCCGACGTCGCCAGCGACGGTCGCGACTGGCTGGTGGTGTGGCACGACTATCAGCCGGATCGCTGGAGCATCGATGCGCGCCGCGTCTTCGCCGACGGCACGATGAGCGGCGATGCGAACGGCACGCGCCTCGCCGCCGGCATCCTGCCGAGCGTGGTGTGGAACGGCTCGTCGTACACGATCGCCTGGAAGGAAGCGGACCAGCCGTGGCGCGCGTCGTTCGCCACGATCGCGCGGAGCGGCCGCCTCGCGCTCAGCGCATCGCGCCTCTTCACGACCACCGAGGTGTACGACAGCCGCATCGCCCTCGCCGCGACGAACGGCAGCGCCATCGCCGCCTACCTCCGCCCTGCCCCAGGTCCGCAGTTCGGCCACGTGCTGCGCACCTTCGTCCGCCTGCTCGACGACGTTCCGACTCCGCGAGCCCGCGCCGTCCGCCACTGACACGACCCCGAGGACCCGAGGAGCCGAGGAGCCGCCTATCGCTGCTGCACCACCACCCGCCCCTTGCCGCTCGATTTGCCGGCATACATCGCGTTGTCGGCGGCATGCAGCAGCTCGCTCGCATTCTGCGGCGGCGTGCGCGCGTGCACGATGCCGACGGTGGCGCCGAGCATCGGCTCGGAATGCTGGTCGCCGATCTCGCGCACGCAGGTGACCACGCGTTGTCCGACCGCCGCCGCCTGATCGGGCTCGACGCGGCGCAGGAGAATCCCGAACTCGTCGCCGCCGAGGCGCGCCACCACGTCGGCGTCGCGCGTGGCCAGCGTCAAGGCGCGGGCAACGTGCTGCAGCACCGCGTCGCCGGTGGCGTGTCCGTGGCGGTCGTTGATCGACTTGAAGTGATCGAGATCGACGTACGCGAGGCAGAGCGGCTCGCCGGTGAGCCGCACGCGCTCGAGCTCCGCGTCGACCACTTCGAGAAACGCGCGCGCATTCGGCAGCGACGTGCCGGCGTCTGTGCGTGCCAGCACGGTCTCGCGGTGCAGCAGTCCGCGCAGCATGTCGCGGTCGCGGCGCAGCAGCGCCAGGAACACGCCTTCACTGACGTAGATCACCAGCCGCGTGAACGCGTTCCAGAGCGAGACCGGCAGGTGTGCGGCGTCGTGCAACGCGACGTCGGCGCCGAGCCAGACCGCGCCGGCCGCGCAGCCGATGAGGATCGCGCTGGCCACGCCGCCGAACCAGCCGGCGGCGGCCACCGGCATCAGGTAGAGCAGCGACAAGCCGATCTCCGGACCGGTGGCGTAGTCGAGCCAGCCGACCAGTGCGACCGCAGCCGCGGCGAGCGCCGTGCCCACGAGGCGCTTGCGTCGAGTCATGCGCGCATGATTCTGTCATGTCCGTGCACCGCCCGATCGCGCTCGCGCTGCTCCTGACCGTCGCCTGCCAGCCCGCGGCCACCGCTCCGCGCAACTCCGAGGAACCGAGGAACCCGAGGAACCGCGTCTTCCTACGACCTCATCATCCGCGGCGGCGACGTCCTCGACGGCAGCGGCGCGAAGCGCGTGCGCGCCGACGTCGGGATCCGCGGCGACGCCATCGCCTTCGTCGGCGATCTGTCGCAGGCGACGGCGAAGACGACGCTCGACGCGCGCGGCAAGGTGGTCGCTCCCGGCTTCATCGATCTCCTCGGCAATTCGCAGGCGGCGGTGCTCATCGATCCGCGGCTCGAAGGAAAGATCCGCCAGGGCATCACCACCGAGGTCACCGGCGAGGGGTTCTCGCCCGGCCCGCTGAACGAAGCGATGGCCGCGGAGATGGAACGCACCAAGCCGCGCGGCTGGCCGAAGGTCACCTGGCGCACGCTGGGCGAGTTCATGCGCGTGGTCGAGCAGCGCGGCAGCGCGCTGAATTTCGCGTTCTACGTCGGTGCCCGCAATCCGCGCGAGATGCTCCTCGGCGACGCGAACCGCGCGCCCTCACCCGACGAGCTGCGGCGCATGCAGCAGATCGTCGAGCAGGCGGTGCGCGACGGCGCGGTCGGTCTCGCCAGCGCGCTGATCTATCCGCCCGGCCGCTTCGCCACGACGGAGGAGCTGATCGCGCTCGCGCGTCCCGCGGGCGCCTACTGGACGCACCTGCGCAACGAGTCGGACAACATCGAGGCAGCGATCGACGAAGCGATCCGCATCGGCCGCGAAGCGCATGTGCCGGTCAACATCTTTCACCTCAAAATCGGCGGGCAGAAGAACTGGGGCTCGATGCCGCGCATCGTGGCGAAGATCGAGGCGGCGCGAAAGAGCGGCGTCGATATCGCCGCGAATATGTATCCCTACACGGCCACGTCGACGGATCTCACGTCGATCGTGCCGGCCTGGGCGCTCGAGGGCGGTTACCTGCAGTTCGTCGCGCGCCTGCGCGATCCAGCCACGCGCACGCGCATCGCCGGCGAGCTGCGCGCCGGACGCCTGCGCGACGGCGGCGCGTCGACGATCGCAGTGCGCGGCGCCTCGACGCGGCGGCTCGACGAGATCGCGAAGTCGATGAAGGTCGATCCCGCCGAAGCCGCGCTGCGGCTGTTCGAGCAGAGCCCGAAATCGCCGATCGCGATTTTCTTCTCGCTGTCGGAAGAGGATGTGAAGACGGTGCTGGTGCAGCCGTGGGTGGCGTTCGGCTCCGATTCCGGCGCGGTCGTCGGCGAGATGCGCAACGAAGGTGCGCATCCGCGCGCATACGGCACGTTCGCCCGCATCCTCGGCCATTACGTGCGCGACGAGAAGTTGCTCACGCTGGAGGAAGCGGTGCGCAAGATGACGTCGCTCGCCGCCGCCCGCGCCGGCCTCCGCGACCGCGGCTCGCTGCGCGCCGGCTGCAAAGCAGACGTGGTGGTGTTCGACCCCAACACGATCCGCGACGTGTCCACATACGAAGACCCGCACCACTTCGCCGAAGGCGTGACGCACGTGATCGTAAACGGCACCCCAGTCATCCGCGACGCGCAGCTCACCGGGCAGTTGCCGGGGCGTGTGCTGCGGTAGCGGAATGGGAGACGACCGGGGGCCTCCGGCGGCTGGGGCCGAGGGCCCCAGACCCCATTGGTTGGCCTAGCCCCCGCGACACTGCCTCCAAGCTGGCGACGCTGTGTCGCGGAGGCAAGGCCAATCAGCGGGGTCCGGGGCCCGTGGCCCCGGCCGCCGGAGGCCTCTGGTCGTTCCCCGTCCCAACGTACTCGCGCAGGACGGTGTCGCAGGTGCCGGTTGGGAGTGTGGTCTCGGTGATCGTGTTGCGGCGA
>DASVQE010000069.1:0-45152 GCA_036389275.1 Thermoanaerobaculia bacterium | reverse complement strand
GCTGGCGACACCGTGTCGCGGAGGCTAGGCCAACCAAGGGGGTCTGGGGCCCTCGGCCCCAGCCGCCGGAGGCCCCTGGTCGTCCCCCGAACCGTTACCGACGCTGCTCGTGCAGCCGGCGGCCGGCGACCAGGGAGTCGTCGGGCAGCGGCACTGGCGTGCCGAGGAGGAGTGCTTCGAGGTAGATCCGCGCGCCGGCCTCCATGGCGATGGCCAGTTGCAGCGCGGCGTTCAGCGTGCGTGCGACGCAGAGATTCCCGTGATTTGCGAGCAGCACTGCGTTGCGGTCGCCGAGCGTGCGGACCACGTTCGTGCCGACGGCATCCGTGCCGGTGAACGCGTAGTCGGCCAGCTCGATCGTGCCGCCGAAGTGCACCACCATCTCGTCGAGCACCGGCGGCAGCGGGCGGCGCAGCACCGAGAGTGCGGTGACGCAAGGCGAGTGCGTGTGCACGAGCGCGCCGGCGTCGGGACGGGAGCGGTAGACGGCGAGATGCATCGGCAACTCGTACGACGGCTCGCCGTTGCCGGCGACGCTGCCGTTGGCGAGCTCGATGATCACGATGTCGTCGGCGGTGAGCGCGTCGTAGGGGATGGACGTCGGGGTGATGGCGATGTGCCCGTCGCTGATGCGCCGGCTGACGTTCCCCGACGATCCGGCCACGAGACCTGCCTGCCACATCTTGCGCGCGGCGTCGCACACCTCGTGACGCGCATCGTCGAACATGGTCATGCGGCGGAGCGTAGCAGCTTTACACTTTTGCGCCGTGCATCTGCTGCCGCTCCTCGACCTCTCGCTCGTCGCACGCGCCGATGCCCCGGCGCTGGAGTGGCTCGGCACGACGTACACCTTCGGCGAGCTCGAGGCGCGCAGCAACCGCGTGGCCCATGCGCTGAGCGCGCGCGGCTTCGTGCGCGGCGACCGCCTCTGCGTCTATCTCGCCAACCGCATCGAGCTGATCGACCTCTATCTCGCCTGCGTGAAGCTCGGCGTCCTCTTCGTTCCGGTCAACATCCTTTATCGCGAGCGCGAGATCGAGCACATCGTCCGCGACGCCGAGCCGCGGGCGATGATCGCCGCGGACGAGCTGCCGTCGCTGATGGCAGAGGCGGAAGTGCAGACCTCTACACGTCCGCAACTCCACATCGATGGAGATGCGCCCGCGGCCATCATCTACACCTCCGGAACGACCGGCGCATCGAAGGGCGCGGTGCTGACGCAGAACAACTTCGCCGCGAACGCGGTGAGCCTCACCACCTGCTGGCAGATCACCGATCGCGATCGCTTCCTCCTGCCGCTTCCGCTCTTTCACATCCACGCCCTCGGCAACGGTTTGCACACCTGGCTGGTCAGCGGCTGCCGCATGCGCCTGCTGGAGCGCTTCGATCATCGCACCGCCGCCGGCGACTTTCGCGACTTCGCGCCGACCCTCTTCTTCGGCGTGCCCACCGTCTACGTGCGCATGCTCGATTTCGATGACGACACCGCACGCGCGATCGGCGCGCGGATACGCCTCTTCGTCTCCGGCTCCGCACCGCTGCCGGCGCACGTGCTCGAACAGTTCCGCGAGCGCTTCGGCCACACCATCCTCGAGCGCTACGGCATGACCGAGACGTTCATGAATCTCAGCAATCCGTACGTCGGAGAGCGGCGCGCCGGGACGGTCGGCTTTCCTTTGCCGGGCGTCTCGGTGCGCATCGAAGCAGGGGAGCTGCTGGTGAAAGGTCCGAACGTCTTCGCCGGCTACTGGCGCCGCGACGACGCCACCGCGGCCGCGTTCACCGCCGACGGGTTCTTCCGCACGGGCGATCTCGCCACCGTTTCCTCCGACGGCTACTACACGCTCCTCGGCCGCCGCAGCGACGTGATCATCTCCGGCGGCTTCAACATCTATCCGCGCGAGATCGAGGAGCTGCTGCTCGAACAGCCGGGCGTGTCCGAGGCGGCGGTGGTGGGTGTTGAGGACCCGCTGCGTGGCGAAGTGCCGGTGGCGTATCTGGTCGGCACCTTCGACGCCGCGGAGCTCGAGCGCGTCTGCCGCGAGCAGCTCGCCTCGTTCAAAGTGCCGCGCCGTTTCGTGGCCGTCGAATCGATTCCGCGCACCGCGCTCGGCAAGGTGCAGAAGCATCTGCTGAAGCGCTGATCTAACGTCGCCGTTGCGCGCGCGTCTGAAGAAGTAGATGCGCAGATCCCTTCTTCTCCTCCTTCTCTTCTCGCTCTCCGCGCAGGCGGTGCCGCGCAAAACCGACGCGCTGATCCGTCGCCTGATGCACGACGGCGAAGTGCCGGGTCTCTCCATCGTGGCGGTGCATCGCGGACGCATCGCCTGGCAGCAGGCGTACGGCGTCGCGAATGCGAAGACGGGCGCGCCGCTCACGACCGACGCCATCTTCGAGTCGGCCTCGCTCACCAAGCCGATCTTCGCGTACGCCGTGCTGCAACTCGCCGCGCGCGGCGTGCTGTCGCTCGACGTGCCGCTGCATGACTATCTGCCGGAGCCGGTCACCGACGAGCGGATGAAACGGATCACCGCGCGCATGGTCCTCTCGCACACCACCGGCCTGCAGAACGAAGTCATGCCGGGCCAGACGCTGGCCGTGCACTTCGAGCCGGGCGCGCGCTTCAGCTACTCCGGCGCCGGCTATCTCTGGCTGCAGCGCGTGGTCGAGCATCGCACCGGCAAGGCGCTCACGCCGCTGATGCAGGAGCTCGTGTTCGAGCCGTTCGGCATGCGCGACTCGAGCTACGTCTGGCTGCCGTCGTACGAAACGCGCAAGGTCTACGGCCACAACCCGGCCGGCACCGTGGCCGAGCGGCGCAAGCCGACCACCGCAACGGTGGCCACGCTGCACACGACGCCGCGCGACTACGCCCGCTTCGTGATCGCCATGATGCAGCGCGGCGCGAACATGCGCATCGCCCAAGTAGCAGTGGACGAGAGCTGCTTCACCTGTCTCGACAAGACCAGCGTCACGCCGTCTCCGTCGCTGTCATGGGGCCTCGGCTGGGCGCTCGAGCGCACCGCGCGCGGCACGGCGTTCTGGCATTGGGGCGAGAACAACGCAGAGATCCAGAACTTCGCCATGGCCTATCCGGACGGCGACGCGGTGATCGTCTTCACCAACAGCGGCAACGGGTTCTCGATCATGCCCGAGGTCGTCGAGTCGGTTCTCGGCGGTCCGCATCCCGCCTTCGCCTTCATGCATTACGAGCACTACGACTCGCCGTCGAAGCAACTGCTGCGTGCGGCTCTCGCTCGCGGCGCCGGCGCGGCGCTGCAATCGGAACTGGTCAACAAGTTGACTGAGTCGCAGCTCAACAACATCGGCTACGGCCTGCTGCAGCGCGGCCGCATCGCCGACGCGGTGCTCGTCTTCGAGCGCAACGTGCAGCGCTTTCCCTCGTCCGCGAACGTGCACGACAGCATGGGCGAGGCCTACGCCGCCGCCGGCGCGCGCGAACAGGCCATCGCCAGCTACGCGCGCTCGCTGGAGCTCGATCCGAAGAACAGCAACGCCGCGGTGTGGCTCGAGAAACTGAAGGCGAGCCGCTGATGCGTCGCCTGGT
Source organism: Thermoanaerobaculia bacterium (assembly GCA_036389275.1). GTDB lineage: Bacteria > Acidobacteriota > Thermoanaerobaculia > Gp7-AA8 > Gp7-AA8 > QHVT01. The sequence continues at coordinate 41,584 of DASVQE010000069.1, read as the reverse complement.
GGTGCTCTGCGCACTGCTCGTCACCGTCTCCGCATCGGCGGCGACCTGGATCGGCGGCGTGAAGACGGCCGACGAGCGCGTGCTCGCGGTCGCGCTCGACGGCTCGCGCGTCGAGGTGTGGCTCAAGGATGGGCAGTCGCGCATCACCACGCGCGACGTGCTGCACGTGGCCGGCGACGCGCACGAGCTGCGCGGCACGTTCGCCTTCGAAGAGGAGCACCTCGAGGGCAACATCCGCCTGGTGCGTCTCGCCCGCGGCGAAGAGGCGCGCTTCGAATCGCTCTGGAAGGACGGGCTGGTGGCGCCGGAGGCGTATCTCGCGCTGGCCGAATTCGCCGCGTCGAACAACAACGACGAGCAGGCGCTGACCTGGCTGCGGCGCGGACGGGAAGCAAAGCGGCCGATGACTGATGCGCTGCTGTTGTCCGGCCGCACGCTGCAGCGCCTGCGGCGTAGCGCGGCGTTCGCCGCGCTCTATCGCGATCCGGTGGCGGCGCATCCGGAGCTCAGTCAGATCCGCTACGCCATTCGCATCGAGCACAACGTGGCCATGCCGATGCGCGACGGCGTGGTCACGCGCGCCGATGTCTATCGTCCCGATGCGCGCGGACGCTTTCCGGTCATCCTGATCCGCTCGCCGTACGGACGCGGGCCGGACATCCCACCGGACGGCGTCGGGCACTTCGCCGCGCGCGGCTATGTCGTGGTGATTCAGTCGGTGCGCGGCACGGCCGGCAGCGGCGGCGAGCTTCACCCATGGCTCAACGAACGGAAGGACGGCTACGACAGCGTCGACTGGGCGAGCCGCCAGCGCTGGTCGAGCGGCGCGGTCGGGATGATGGGGCTCAGTTACCTCGGGCAGGCCCAATGGGCGGCGGCGGTCGAGGCGCATCCGGCGCTGCGCTGCATCATCCCGGAGGTCTCCGGCAGCGATCACTTTCTCGATACGCCGTACGACCACGGCGTGCTGCGCATGAGCCTTCTGCCGTGGGCGCGCGGCGTCACGCCGCGCGGTCCGCAGCAGCCGCCGTGGCCGAAAGGGAACGACGACGTGCTCGGCGCGCTGCCGCTCTCGCGCCTCGACGAGCTGTACGCCGGCCGCACGCTGCCGGTGTGGCAGGAGCTGCTCGAGCGCGATACCGCCGGCGCGTGGGACGCCGCGAATTTCCTGCGCGACCTCGAGCGCGTGCGCATTCCGGCGCTGCACATCAGCGGCTGGTGGGACGGCGAGGCGATCGCCACGACGATCAACTACCGCGCCATGCGCAGCCTCGGCCGCGACAATCAGTGGCTGATGTACGGACCGTGGGAGCACGTCTGGAATCAGACCGACAAGATCGACTTCCAGTCGCTGGCGGTGCGCTGGTTCGATCGCTGGCTCAAGGAGAAGAACGTCGACGTCGACTCGATCCCGCGCGTGCAGGTCTTCGTCACCGGCGCGAACGCCTGGCGCACGATGAAGGATTGGCCCGATCCGTCCGCGCGCGCGGTGGCGCTGCATCCCGCCGCCGCGAATCGCCTCGACCAGTCGGCCGGCGAAGGCGGCGACACGTACGCGTACGATCCGGCGACGGTGAAGACGGCCGGCAACGGCATCCTGCCGGAGACGACCACGGTGCTGAACATCGATCCGTCAGCGAAGGACATGCTGGTCTACGAGACCGATCCGTTCGCCGCACCGGTGACGTTCGCCGGCCCGGCCGCGCTCGATCTCGCGTTCACCACCACCGCGCACGACGCCGACTTTTTCGTGCTGCTCTTCGACCGCGACGAGAAAGGCGTGGCACACGCGCTGACCGGCCCGGCCAAGATGCGCATGAAATACATCGACGGCTGGAGCTCGCCGCATCCGCTCACGCCGGGCGCGCGCTACCGCGCAACGATGGACCTCCGTCCGTTCGCGCATCGTTTCGAGAAAGGCCATCGCCTCGGCATGCTGATCCGCAGCGAGTGGTTCCCCAGCTACGACCGCAACCTCGGCACGGGCGAGCCGATCAAGAACGCCACGCGGATGGAAGCGGCCGTGCAGCAGGTGCTGCGCGAGACCACGCTGCGGCTCTGGCAGTTGCAGGATTAGCGGCGTTTCAGCGGGAAATCATCACCCCGATCGCGCCTTCGCGGATCAGCGGCGTCACGCGCCACTTGCGGTTCGTGACGGCGACGGTGTGGCCGGTGAAGGTGCCGATGGCCGCGCCGGCCACGACGTCGGAGGCCCAGTGGGCGTCGTGGTAGACGCGCGCGAAGGCGACGCCGGTGGCGAGGCCGTAGGCGAGGCGCTTCACCCACGGCCGCTCGTCATGCGCGGCGATGACCGCAGCCACGGCGAAGGCTTGCGTGGCATGGTTCGACGGAAATGAGTCGTGGCCGCCATTCGGCCGCGTACGATTAGTCAACAACTTGACCATCGGAGTGATCCCACGCGAGGCGATCGTGCTGGCCACGAAGGCGTCGAAGGCGATGTTCCGCGCCTTCTCCTGCTTCGCCACGACGCCGTAGAGCAGATAGCCGGCGATGACCTTGTCCGACATCCCGCCGCCGAGCGGCTCGACCGCGTCGGCGATGCGGTTCAACGACGATGAGTCGTTGCGCCGCGCGATCCGCGCCACCTCATCGTCAACCAGCAGCGCCGCACCCGTGGCCGCGGTCGCCACGACCGCGCTCCGCACCCGCGGCCCATGCGCCACCGCCACCACATCCCGTCCCGCCTGCCGCACATACGTGCAGGAACAGGCGAGCAGCGCAACGAGCAGCAGCAGGAGACGGCGCACGCGGCGGAGTGTACCGCCGCGTGCGCGTCAGAGTGTCAGTGCCGCACGGAGCGCGTCTTCGGCGACGCGCAGCCGCGCGGATCGAAAGGCGAGAGGTAGCGGAACGATTGCGTGAGCGTGCCTGCGCCCGCGCCGGAGGTGACCACCACGCGCGTGAAGCCGGCAGTGCCGGCGGGCACGCGCGCCTGAATGGTCGTGCCGTCGACGACGACCACGTCGGTCGCTGCCACACCGTCGAAGGTCACCGTTGCACCGGGCCCGAAGCCGCTGCCGGCGATGGTGACGACATCGCCGCCATCGGTCGTCGCGCAGCGCGGCGAGACCGAGCGCACCACCACGCCGCCCGCCGCGATCGTGACCCGCGGCCCGTTCGCGGCGACGCTGCCGTTCGCATTGACCACACTCACGTCGTAGCTCCCAACCTGCAGCGCCGCCGGAATGCGCACGACCGCCCGCGTCCAGGAGAGCGAGACCACCGCCGCGCGCTGCCCACCGACGGTGAAGCCGAGCGCCTCGCGGAACCCTTCGCCGGTGAGCTCGAGCTCCGCGCCGGCAGCCGACGATTGCGGTGCGATCGCGGTCACGCGCGGACGCAGCGGATCGAGGATGGTCACGGCCGGTCCGGTCGTGGTCGACGCGCGGAACGGCGAGCGCGTCACGATGATGCTGCCGGGGCCCGGCGGGAGTTCCGGCACGACCACGCGCTGTTCCGTCGGTGTCGTCGAGAGCACGTCCGCATCGGCGGCGTCGATGTTGACGTCGTCGCTCGGACGGAAGTAGAGACCGCCGAGCGTGAGGGTCTCGCCGGGCGAGACGGCGAGCGGCGCGACGCTGGTCACGAGCGGCAGCGGGTCTTCCTCGGTGAGATAGGTGAACGCGCGTGCAAGCGTGTCGACGCCGCCGCGGCAGCGCATCGAGACGTCGACGTTGCCGCTCGCGTGTGGCGGCGTGACGACGTCGGCCGACTGCGCGTCGCGGAACGCCACCGCGGCCGCGGACTTGCCGTCGAAGTAGAACCAGCAGCCGCTGTCGAGATTCTGCCCGGCGATCTTCACGACGCTGCCGCCGCTCATCGAGCTGCTCGAGGGCGAGACCGACGACAGATGCGGGCCGGCAGAGAGATACGTGAACGCGTCGGGCAGCGTCGACTGTTTGGCGCCGCAGCTCAGCGCGACGTCGACGGTGCCGGCCGCATGTGCGCCGGTCGTCGCGTGCAGCAGCTCGGCGCTCGCGAAGCGGACGGTCGCGGCGACGCCGCCGAACCGCACCGTGCAGTCGCTCGTGAAATGCACGCCGCGCACGTCGACGTCGGTGCCGCCGGCGGTCGGGCCGGAGACGGGCGAGACGCCGAAGAGCGTCGGCTCGGAAGGCGCGTCGGTGGCGGTTCCAAGGAGCGCGCTGGTGCGATTGCCGTAGCGCGAGGGCAACGTCGCGACGATCGTGATCGGTCCCTTGCGCGAGGCGGTGACGTCGAACGAGCCGGAGCCGCCGGGAGCGATGACGAAGCTCGCGGGCGCCGTCGCGCCGTCCGCGGTCAGCGCGACGGTGACCGCCTCCGAATTCGCGGGCGTGAGCGTCGCGCGCACGCTCGCGGTGCGTCCGATGGACGTCGAGAGGAATTGCGGCGCGAACGTGAGCGCCGCTGTTTCGTACGTGTTCACCTGCACGACGAGAGCGGCGCCGCCGAGTGAGGGCGGCAGCGCGATGTCGATCGGAACCGTCGCGCCGGCAACGAGTGCCTTCGCTTCGAACGAGGCCGTGTTTTCGCCGCGCCCAACGGTCAGTGTGGCCGGCACCGATACGGCTCGTGGATCGCGCGAGGAGAGCTCGATCACGGCGTCGGCCTGTGGTGCGGATCCGAGGGCGATGACGAATCCGCCGCTCTCGCCGGCGGCAATGTCGCGTTCGGCAGGCCCGATGCCTACGTCGTCGTTTGCGATCGTGACGTGCGCCACGACCATCTCGCTCGACGGGCCGGCCGGCGTCGCCCGCACGATGAATGATTCATCGGGCTCCGGCTCCGCGTCGTTGGTGATCGGGATCTCGATGGTCAGTGATTTCTCGTAGAACAGCCAGACGAACTGAGACCAGGGCGTGTAATCGCGGCCAGCGACCGCGGACCCGTTTTCGGTGGTGACGTAGATGCCGTTGGGCATCGGCGCGGTCGCGGTGAGCGTCAGGACCGCTTTCCGCTCGTCCTCGCGGATCGTCACGTCGGACAGCAACAGCTTCGGCCGCTCGTCGTCGTTGAGAATCGCGACGGTGGAGAGGACGCTGTTGAACGCGCCGTACACACGGATGATGACGTCCTCGTCGGGTTCGTAGGCGGTGTCGCCGACGATCGACAGTGTCAGCGTCGCGGTCGTCGCGCCTGGAGGAAAGGTCAGCTGCATCGGCGACGCAGTCGTGAAGTCCTCGCCATACCAGGCCGTGCCGCCATACACCTCGACCCACTGCGACGTCACCTGCGTCTCGGCGGCGGCCGTGAGATGGAATGTCAGCGCCACGTCTTTGGCGCCCGAGTTGCCCTCGGTCACCGCGATGGCCGGCTCGGCGGAGAAGAACGGCATCGGGTCATGATCGGCGATCGAGATCGTGACCGACCTGACGCTTCCGAGACTCGTTCCGCTGCTCGGGTTCGTGAGCTGCAGCTCGAAGCGCTGGACGTCTTCGTAGATGCCGTCCGCCACGAGCGGGACGAGGATCGTTTTCTCGCTCTCGCCGTCGGCGAAGTTGAGCGTGCCGCTGGCGACACCGTAGTCGCCGGCTGCAGCCGTCCCGGCCACGGCGGTGTAGCCGACCGAGACGGCGCCGACGGTGCCGTTCGTGCGCTGCACGACGACCTCGGCGTTGCCGCCTTCGTCGCCGAGTACGTATGGCTCTTCAAACGAGAACGTCCCGCGACCCTGCGCCGCGACGCACGGCGAAAGCTCGGACGTTCCTTCGAGGTCGGTCGTCGCCGTCGCGGTGATGAACGTGCCGGTCGGTTCCTGCGCGAAATCAGCCGTGAACGTCGCCGCGCCCGATGCGTCGGTGGTCACGTTCGCCGAGCCGATGAATCGTTCCGCCTGCGATGCGCCGCTGCCGCATTCGGCGCTTGCGAAGAACTGCACCAGGTGCGCGCGGTTCGGATGCGTCGACAGCGTTCCTTCGACGTGCGTGATGCCGTCGAGAGAGACGACGCGCGTCAACTCCGGGTAGTTGATGAGATTGTTCGGCCCCGTATCGGAGTCACCCGGATCGTTCGCGGTCGGGAGGCCCGTGTAGCAGCACTTGTCGAGGTCGATCCCGAAATACGACTGCTCGATCGTGTTGCCGAGCAACTTCGCACGCAGCGTGTTCCCGGTCAGTTGCATCGCCGCCCAATTACGCGATTGCGTGAACGCATTGAACTGCACGAGCACGTCGGACGTCATGTAGATCTGCATGCCGCCCGAGAGGCCGAACCGCCGGCCATCAGGCGTCACGCCGAAGTAGTTTCCGGACACGGTCGAGTCCTTGCTGTAGTCGAGCTCGATCGCGGTCATCCCGGTGCCGAGAAACACGTTCGGTTTCAGCGAGCCGATGATCAGGTTCTTCGACGACCAGATGTAGAGACCTGTTCCGGTCGCGAACGTGCGCGTCATCGCCGGATTCGCGCCGAAGATGTTTCCGTCGATCGTCACGGACGAGGCGTACTCGATGTACATGCCGCCGCCGGTGGAGACGAAGACATTGCCGTCGCCTGCCGCCGCTCCGCCGATGGCCAGCGGCCCGTCGGTGAAGGTGAGGATGCCGTAGAGATTGGGCTTTGCTTGCGTCCCGGTGGGGTCGAGGCCGAAGTAGCAGCCTTTCACGCTGCCGTGCCCGATCTGGACGGCGTGAGACGGGAAATTGGTGAAGGCCAGGCCGCGAATATCAGCGGTCGGGAGGCTGAACCCGTAGGACCACCCGGCATTCGCGATCAGCGCGCCGTCGACCTCGACGAGCGGCGTGCCGCTGTAACCAGGCTGCGTCCTGCCGTCGATGACGACACTGGTCGTGAGCGGCGCATAGATGGTCAGCGGCGTGATCGTCTGCTGGCCGCTGCCGATCGCAAAGGTGACCGTGCCGCCGCCGGCGGCGTTCGCGTCGCTCAGCGCCTTGCGCAGAGAGCCGGTGCCGGAGTCATTGGTGTTCGTGACTGTGAATGTGCCGGCGGCGAATGCCGGAACGGCGAGGCAGACGAGCACCACGGCAGCCGCGGCGCGGAAGTGTTGCAGCATAGATTGGGCTCTCTCGGATTATTTGGACTACGCCCAAGGATACGCGAGAACCGCCGCCGCTGCTACGCCGCTTTTTCGTTCCGGTGATCCGTCTGACCAGGTCTCGTTCGCCTGGCGCCGCGCAGCCGAAGGAGGCGGCGAGAGTGGTGCGGCTAGTGCCGCACCGCTCTCGAGCGTCCTTCCGAGCAGCCCTGCGGATCGAAGGGCGAGACGTAGCGGAAGATGTTGGTCATCGTGGCGGTGGCGCTGCCGGTGGTCACGGTGACGACCGCGAGACCGGTGGCGCCGGCCGGCACGCGGGCGCGGAGCGTGGTGGCGTCGACCAGCGCGACGTCGGTCGCGGCGGCGCCGGCGAACGAGACGCGCGTGTCGGCGGTGAAGCCGGCTCCGGTGAGCGTGGCGAAGGCGCCGCCGCTCGAGGCGGCGCAGCGCGGCGAGATGTTCCGCACGACCAGGCCGTTCGCGAGCACGGTCACGCGCGGTCCGGTCGCGATGACCGCGCCGGAGGCGAGGACGTGCAGGTCGTACGCGCCGGGCGCGACGTCGCCGGGGATGGTCACGACGGCATGGGTTGCGTCGAGCGCGTTCGTCCGCGCGATGCGGCCGCCGAGCTCGAAGGCGAGATCGGGGCGGAAGCCGCCACCGGTCAACGCCAGCTCCGCACCGGCCGGCGCGGACGACGGCGCGACGGCGTCGATGCGCGGCCGCAGCGCTTCGAGGACGGTGAATCCCGGCACCGCCGCCGTTTCCACCGCGCCGTTGCCGACGACGATCTGCGCGCTGCCGGCCGGCAGCAGCGGCACGACGACGACTTGCGTATCGGGCAGCGACGTCACCACGCGTGCGGACTGGCCGTTGAAACGGACCGTGTCGTTCGTCCGGAAATTCGCGCCGGAGAGCGTCACGCGCTCGCCCGGAGCGGCGGCGAGCGGCGTCACGCCGTTGACGATCGCAGCGGGATCGAGCGAGCCGACGTAGTCGAATGCATCGTTCGCGACGCCGGAGCCGGACGCGCAGCGCACCGTGACGCTGACGCGCCCGGTAGCGTGCGCCGGCGTCACCGCCGTCATCGAGGTCGCATCTTCGAACGTCACCGCCCGCGCCGGCAGGCCGCCGAAATACGCCCAGCAGCCGTCGGCGAAGGACTCGCCGCGGATGCGCACGTGCGTGTTGCCGCCGGTCGAGCCGGAGGACGGTACGACGCTCGTGATGCGCGCCGACTGCGCGTTGAAGGTGAAGGCGTTGCGCAGCGACGACGTTTGCGCGCCGCACGTCAGCACGACATCGACCGCGCCGCGCGCGTGCGCCGGCGTCGTCGCGCGCAGCAGGGTCGCGCTGACGAACTGCGTCTGCGCGGCCGGAATGTTGCCGAAGGCGATCGTGCAGTCGGAGGTCAGCTTCACGCCCGCGATCTCCACCGCCGTTCCTCCGGCGACCGGGCCGGACGACGGAGTGATGCCGGTGATCGCCGGCGCGGACGGCTCGGCCTGCGCGCGGCCGGTGAGATAGACGACCACGCTCCCATAGTCAGCCGGCAGCGTCGCGCGAATGGTGATGCTTCCGCTGCGCACCGCCGTCACGTCGAACGAGCCGCTGCCGGATGGCGGGATCGTGAACGCCGCCGGCACCGTCGCGTCGGAGCTCGAGAGCGCGACGGTGAGCGGTGCGGCGCTCGGCGGATCGAGCGAGGCATGCACCGTCAGCGTCTGGCCCGCGTACATCTGCAGAGTCGCGGGAGTGAAGAGCAGCCGGCCGACGACGTAGGTGTCGACGTTTACCGTGTACGCCTGTCCGCCGAGGGACGGCGGCATCGTCACGGAGATGGCGGCGGAGCGCGGCGCGAGGAGCGCCTTCGCCGCGAACTGCGCTTCACTCGTGCCCGCGGCGACGACGACGTGATCGAGGACCGACACGGCGGTTGGATCGCTGGAGGCGAGGGCGATGTTCGTATCGGTCGTCACCGGTGTGCCGAGCTGGATGGTGAAGAGCGCCTGGTCACCCACCGCGACGGAGCGAAGCGCGGGACCGACTCCGATGTCATCGTTGTCGATGAACACCGTTGCCGCGCCGGCGCTGATCTCGTACGCGTCCGACGGCGCGAGGCGGATCGTGAACGACTCCTGCGGTTCGGGATCGCCGTCGCCGGCGATGTGGACCGTCAGCGTGACCGTGGTCCCGCCGTGGAAGACGACGTCCGTGACGTCGACGAAGAAATCGGATGGCTGCACGGCTGAGCCGTTCTCGACGATCACGCGTGCGCTGCCGGTGAACGGGATGTCGGAAGTGACGGCGATCGGCACGTCGATGACGCCGTTCGTCTCGCGCACGGTCGTCCCGGCGATGGAGAGACGCGGCAGCGCGTCGTCATCGAGGATGTGGACCGCGGTCGAGACTTCACCCGCGTAACCGGTGACGACCGTGAATGACTCGTCCGCCTCATGCGCGGCGTCCGCCACGATGGAAACCGAGAAGCTCTTCTCCGTCTCGCCCGCGGCGAACGAGAGCGTGCCGGAGGTGGAGACGTAGTCGCTGGAGGCCGCGGCGGTGCCGGGCTGCGTCGCGTACGGAACGCTCAGCGCCTTGCCGGCCGGCGCGGCGAGACGCACCGTCACGGTGGCACCCGTGTTGGCGCCCGTGCCTTCCGTCACGTCCGGCGCAGTCGCGCTGACGGACGGCCGCGGATCGTCGTCGTCAATGGTGATCTGCGTCGACGTCGTGGTGCCGAGAGTCGCGCCGCCGGTCGGATGGGAGAGCGCGACCGTGAAGGTCTCGTCGTCTTCGTGCAGCGCGTCAGCGGTGATCGGAATGACGATCGTCTTCGACGTCTCACCGTCGGCAAACGACAGCGTGCCGTTCGCGGCGGTGTAGTCGCTGCCGGCGCTCGCCGTGCCGGGCGTGATCGTGTAGTCGACGGTAGCCGCGCCGCTCGCGCCGTCGCGTCGCGACACGAGCAGTTGCGCGGTGCCGCTCTCCGGCAGCGTCATGGCCGCGGAGTCGAGCGCGAATGACCCGTGCGTCTCCTCCGACTGCGCGACGCATGGCGAGAACTCGGAGGTGCCGTCGACGTCGGTCGTGGCGGTCGCGGTCACGACGGCGCCGTCGCTCAGCCGTGCGAGCGGACGGGTGAAAAACACTACGCCCGTCGGTCCGCTCGAGACATCGAACGAATCGATCAGCGTCTCGCCCTCGCCGTAGCCGGAGGCATTGCAGTGCGCGCTCGAGAAGAGCTCGATGTGCACCGCGCGATTCGGCCGCGTGGAGAGCCGCCCCGACACCGTCGTCGAGGATGCGCCGCTCGCGACGCTGGTGATCGCCGGATAGTTCATGCCGTTGTTCGGCCCGCCGTCGCCGTCGCCTTCGTCGTTCGTATCGGGTGTCGCGTAGTCGTACGCCGACGTCGTGTCGTTCAGATCGATGCCGAACCCGTCGCCCGACATCGAATTTCCGAGAATCTTGTTGCCGATGCCACGCATCACGACAACGGCGTTCACGCGCCGTCTGACGAAGACGTTGTCCTGCACGAGCGCGCCGTTCGCCGAGATCTCAACGCCTAAGCTCCCCTGGTTTGGCACGACACCATTGCGCATCGCGCCGACAATGTTTCCGACGAAGTTCACGTGCTCCGACTGTGTGATCGCCATCGCCGCGCGAGAGGTGACGAAGTAATTCGGAGCCTCGCCGCCGATGTCGATCCGGCCCCCGGTCGAGTTCATCGCGGTCAGGCCGTACGCGGCGTTCCAGAGCTGACCGCCGGGCTCCACTCCGCCGAACTGATTCCCCTGGACGGAGATGAAGCGGCCGCTGCCCGCGCTTATGTAGATGCTCACGCCGCTGCCGAACCAGTTCGCGTCCTCGGGCGCCGTACCGCCGATCGTGGCAGAGCCCAACACTTCGATCCCGAGGTAGTTGTAGCCCGAATACTTGCCGTCGCGCGTGACGCCGATGTAGCAGGCGCGCACGGTCGCGCTGCCGATCTGGAGCGCCTGGTGGGCACCGTTCACGAAGTAGTTGAGCGCGAGGCCGTAGATCTCGGTGCCGGTGCCGGTTGCCGACAACCCCACGTCCGAGGGGCCTTGCGCCACATTCAGTCCGTTGATCTCGATGAGCGGCGTCCCGCTGTAGCCGGGCTGCGTGCGCGCATCGATCGTGACGGGCTGGGTGATGGCCGGATAGACCGAAGCCGGCTGAATGACCTGCGGTCCGCTGCCGATCGCGAAGTGGATCGTGTCGGCGCTGCCGGCGTTCACCTGCGCGATGGCGTCGCGGAACGAGCCGGCGCCGGAATCGGCGGTGGTCGTCACGGTGACGGTCGCGGCGGACGCCGACACGGCGGCCAGAAAAATCGTGAGCGCGGCGCTGACGCCGCGCAGGAAGAACTTTGCGCGCATGGGGACTCTCGCTCTCCGGGTTGGGACCGAAGGAGTGAACCCGCCGCGGTGCGCCGCGATTTCAGCAGACGCGACCGCGCCGCTACGCCGCCTCTTCGTTCCGATGATCGCTCGTGATCCGCCCGTCGCGGATTTCCACGATGCGGTTGGCGCGGCGGGCCAGGGCGGGATCGTGGGTGATGATCACCAGCGTCCTTCCGGACTTCCAGAGATCCGTAAAGATGGACATGATGTCCGTGCCGGACGAGGTATCGAGATTTCCGGTCGGCTCGTCGGCGAGGATGATGTCGGGGTCCATGGCCAGGGCGCGGGCGATGGCTACGCGCTGCATCTGGCCGCCGGAGAGCTCGGTCGGCTTGTGATCGATGCGCTCGCCGAGGCCGACGCGCTCGAGGAGCTCGGTGGCGCGGGTGCGGCGCTCCTTCGGGTGCTTGCCGCCGAAGAGCATCGGCAGCTCGACGTTCTCGAGCGCGCTGATGTGCGGCAGCAGGTTGAAGTTCTGGAAGACGAAACCGACGCGGCGGTTGCGGATCTCGGCCAGCGTATCGCGCGAGACGCCGGCAACGTTCTCGCCGCCGATCTCGTAGATCCCTTCGCTCGGCGTATCGAGGCAGCCCAGCAGATTCATGAGCGTCGACTTGCCGGAGCCGGACGGACCGACGATGGCCACCAGCTCGCCGCGCGGGATGTCGAGGTCGATGCCTTTGAGCGCCTCGACCTTCACCTTGCCGGTGTCGTAGATCTTGCGGATGCCTTCCATCCGGATGATGGTGTCGCTCATGGCTCTCCTATTCGTAACGTAGCGTCGCGGCCGGATCGACGCGCGCGGCGCGGCGTGCCGGGAAGTAGCCGGCCATGAGGCCGATCATGCCGAGAATGGCGGACGTGGCCACGCCGATCTGCGGCGACAGCGTCGGCCTTCCGAGGAACGACATCACCTCGTTGCCTTCGACCGGCAGGAACGTCGCCGCGGCGGTGATGAGCGTGGCGATCATGATGCCGAGCGCGCCGCCGATGAAGGTGTAGACCAGCGCCTCGAGCACGAACGGCCAGATGATCCAGCGCGCCTTCGCGCCGAGGGCCATCTTCACGCCGATCTCGCGCGTGCGCTCCTTGATCACGGCGAACATGATGTTGGCCACCCCGACGCCGCCGATGAGCAGCGTGAGCGCGCCGACGATGCCGAGAAACATCTGGATGCCGACGGCGATCATGCGCGTGACCTTGCCCGACTTGACCGTGTCCCAGGTGCCGAAGGCGCGGTCGTCGGTGGGGTCGTAGCCGAACTTCGGCCCCATGATCTCGTTGAACTTCTTGATCTCGCCGGCCATCTCGTCCGGCGACTTCGTCTCGATCAGCAGATTGTTCAGCCGCTCGCGCCCGAACTGCGCGCGGAACGTGGTGATGGGGATGCAGATGTGCTGCGCATCGGGACCTTGATACGCGCCCATCTGCGTCTTGTGCTGCATCACGCCGATCACGACGTACGGCGCGTTGTTGATCAGGATGGTCTTGCCGACCGGCTGCACGTCCTTCCCGAAGAGATCCTTCGCGAGCTCGTCGCCGACGAACGCCACGCGCCTCCGCTGCAGTTCATCCTGCGGCGTGAGCCAGCGGCCGCCCGGCTCGGGGAAGTGCTTGCGCGCTTCGCCGTACTCCCAGTTCACCCCGTTCACGCGGCCGTTGACCGTCTTGCGCTCCCAACTGATGGCGGTGCGCCACGACACCACTTCGCCGATCACCGACTTGAGCTCCGGCATGCGGTCGCGGACGAAGTCGAGATCGTCGATGCGCGGCCGGATCGGGCGGCCCGGCGGCAGACCCTTCCACGCTTTCGTGGTCTCGCCGGGCCAGAGCACGGCGATGTTCTCGCCCATGGCGCGGCGGTTCTTGTCGAGCTGCCGCTTGAGCCCTTCGCCGAATGCGAGCAGCAGCAGGATGGCCACGGTGCCCCAGGCGATCGCGGCGATCGTCAGCAGCGCGCGCTTCTTCTGCAACTGTCCGGCGCCGGAGAAGAGCGTGAAGATGATGTGCAGATCGCTCTTCATAATTTCATCGCCACGACCGGATCGAGGCGCGCTGCATCGCGCGCCGGGAAGTATCCGGCAGTCAGTCCCACCAATCCCAACGCCACCGCGGTGAGCACCGCCACGAGCGGCGAGACCTCCGGACGCCCGACGTACTCGACGAGCTGCTCGGGAAAGATCGCGCAGACGCCGAAGGAGATGCCGAAGCCGATGGCGCCGCCGATCACGGTCACGAGCATCGTCTCGAGCAGGAACTGCCCGAGGATCCAGCGCGCCTTCGCGCCGAGGGCCATCTTGATGCCGATCTCGCGCGTCCGCTCCTCGACGATCACGTTCATGATGTTCGACACACCGATGCCGCCGACGATGAGCGTGAGCACGCCGACGATGCCGAGGAACGCGTTGAAGGCGAGCATGAAGACGTCGAAGAAATGGAACTGCTCGGTGGTGTCCCACACCGACAGCGCTTCCTTGTCTTTCGCGTCGAAGCGCAGCCGCTTGCCGAACGAGGCGCGCAGATCTTCGACGAGCTGTTTGGTACGGTCCGGGTTCTCCGCCTGCAGCACCAGGTTGTCGACGTACTTGTCGCCGTTGAGCGCGCGGAACGTCGACGACGGGATGAAGGCCTTCTCGTTATCGCGGCCGCTGTAGCTCGAGTCCTGCGGCTTCTTCTGCAGCACGCCGATGACCTGGAACGGCGACTGGTTGAGGAGCACGGTCTTGCCGATCGGATCAGTCGAGCCGAAGACGTTCTCGGTGAGCTTGTCGCCGAGGAAGATCACCCGGCGCTGCTCGGCATCGTCGATCGGATTGACGAAGCGGCCGCCCGGCGACGGGATGAGGTTGCGCATGTCGCCGAATTCGGCGGTGATGCCGGAGATGTCGACCGACAGCGTCTTGGTGCCGTAGTCGAGACGCATGTTGGTCATGTACTCGCCGGAGATGCGGCGCAGTCCGCCGACTTCCTTCCGGATGGCGGCGATGTCGTCGTCGGTGATGCGGAGGCGGCGCCCTTTGCCGAGCCCTTCGTACGGAATCGAGGTGAGGCCGGGCCAGACGATCACGATGCGGTCGCCGAGGCCGGCCGTGTTCTTGACGAGCTGCTTGTGCAGACCTGTTCCGAACGCCAGCATCAAACTGATGGCGACGGTGCCCCACACGATCCCGAACACGGTCAGGAACGTCCGCAACTTTTCCGTGCGGATGTCGCGGAGGAGCTGGCGCAGGACGTCTTTGAAGGTGACCATGATGTTGAACGATGAACGAGGAACGATGAACGATGAACAGAAGCGATCAATGATGAACGAGATTGGCGCGATGAACGATGCCTTTGTTCATCGTTCATCGTTCATCGTTCATCGTTCGAATCTATGAGATTTCCTTCGGCGGCCGCTCCACAACCTTCTCGCCTTTCTTCAGGCCGGAGACGATCTCGATGTTGAGGCCGTCGGAGATGCCGGTTTTCACTTCGATCTTCTTCGGCTCCGCTTTCGGGGTCGCGCCGGGGACTTCGACGAAGGTCTTCTTGCCGCCGTCTTCGAACGAGACCAGGCGCTCGGGCAGGGTGAGGACATCCTTCTTCTCGCGGATGATCACGTCGGCGTTGGCGGAGTAGCCGGCGCGCAGCGTGATCTTCTGGCCCGGATCGAGCTCGATCTCGACGTCGAAGAGCGTGGCGCCTTCCTTCTGCTGCGCCTGCGGCGCGATGCGCGCCACTTTGCCGGTGACGACGTCGGTCGGCAGCGCGCCGACTTTGATCCGCGCGGCCATACCGACCGAGAGCTTGCCGACGTCGATCTCGTCGACGGTGCCTTTGAAGATGAGGTCCGACATGTCGGCGATCGTCGCCATCTCGGTGCCGGGCTGATACGAGGTGAGCGGCACGATCGGATCGCCCGGATTGACGCTGCGCGAGAGCACGGTGCCGGCTGCCGGCGCGCGGATGGTCGACTCGCTGCCGCCGCTGCTGCGTCCCTTGCGCGTCAGCTCGCGGTCCTGCTGCGCTTTCGTCAGCGCGACGCGCGCGAGCTCGAAGGCTTCTTTCTTCTGGTCGACGTCCGACTGCGGCAGCACGCCGCCGCGGGAGAGCTCCATCGAGCGCTGGTACTCCGACTGGGCGCGGCGGAACGAGGCCGTGGCCGACTCGACGCGCCGGTCGACTTCCGTCACTTCGAGCGGCGTCGGATCGGCGGCGATCTCGAAGAGCGCATCGCCGGCCTTGACGGTGTCGCCGACCTGCACGTTCACGCGGCGCACGATGCCGGAGATCTTCGATTTCACCTGGAACTTCTGGCGCGGCTGGATCTGCCCGACGGCGACCGCTTTCTCCACGATCGTCCCTTGCGTCACTTCCACCTGTTTCAGTCCGCCGTCTTTGTTCTGCCCGTTGCGGACGAAGGCGTAGACGCCGACGCTCGCGAGCGCCAGCACCACCAGAAACAGAAGGATCTTTCCGAGTCTCGACATGCAGATCGTCTCCCTGACGCAGTCAGATACGACGATCGTAGGAAAAAGTTTGCGCGCTTCAGCGGATCGGCTCGAGCGGTTCGAGGGCGCGCGTCTCGTCGATGTGGATCACCGCGTCGAACTGTTCTCGCAATGTCGCCTGGAAGTAGTGGCTCGCGTACTCATCCTCGGGGCGGTAGATGACGCCGACGGCGCGCTGCAGCCGCGGCGCCCTCACCGGGCGTGCTTCCACCTCGCCGAGGATCAGCAGGAAGCGCGGCAGGCCGAGCTCGTGGAGGATCGCGCCGTGGCTGCCGCGCATCGAGGTGCGGAGCTGCTGGACGTGCGGCGCGCCGCCCCAGTCGTGCGCGGCGACGACGGTGCCGCTGTTGGTCATGAAGCCGACGGTGAAGCTCGCGTGCGGCGCCCAGTGCGTGCGCACGAGCTGCCCCATGTTCCATTCGCCGGCGCGGGCGCGGCCGGTGGCGCGCGCGTCGCCAACGTGGCTGTTGTGCGCCCAGACGATGACGTCGTCGTGGCCTTGCCGCCGCAGCAGGTAGCGCTGCAGTTTGTCGATGGTCTCGACCATGTGGCGGTCGCGGAGGTTCCACGGCGAGACGTTGCCGGTCGACTCGGCGCGCTTCACTTCTTCGCCGTTGCGCACCACGCGCGCGTTCTGCTCGGCGGAGAAGAGCTCGTCGAGGGTCGGGACGTCGCTGACGTGCTCGGCGCGCGCACGAATCAGCTCGACCTGCCGCTTCGGTTTCTCCTTCGCCACGCGCGCGGCGAGGGCCGCATCAACATTCTTCAGATGGCGCTGCACTGCGGCGCGCGAGGCTTCGACGTCATACAGATCGAGGCCGTAGACGCCGACCGGCAGGGCGTTCGGCGGGAGCGAGGCGTTGTGCTGGCGGATCCATTCGATGAGCGAGACGAACTCGCGATTGCGCCACATCCACCGCGGGAAGTCCGTAAATCCGGAAAGCGCTTCTTCCGCACTGCGGTCCTGCGACTGGCCGCGCACGTAGCGGTTCACGCGCGCCGCATCTTCCCAGTCACCCTCGATGGCGAGGGCGGTGTATTGCTTCTCGAGGATGAGGCGCTGGGTGATGCGCATGCGCTCGACGTAGAACTCGTGCGTGCCGTGCGTGGCCTCGCCGAGGAGGACCAGGTGCGAGCCGTCGATGGCGCGCATCAGCGGGTCGTAATCAGCCGGGTCTCCGGTGAGCGGATGGGCGAGTGCAGCGAGCTCCGGCCCAACCGGTTGCGGCGGCGCGGTTCTGCAGGCGAGCGCGAGAAGAAGGAGAACTGCGACGCGGCGCATATGCAAGATGGGGGACGACCAGGGGCCTCCGGCGGCTGGGGCCGAGGGCCCCAGACCCCATCTGGTTGGCCTAGCCTCCACGCCGCAGACTCGCCAAGATTCCGCTGATGCGGCGTGGAGGCTAGGCCAACCAACGGGGTCTGGGGCCCGTGGCCCCAGCCGCCGGAGGCCCCTCGTCGTTCTCTCACCCGATCGGCGGACCTGGTGGCAGCTCCGGCAGCGTGGTCGGTTTCCAGGGCTCGGCCGGCCGTGTCAGGAAACGCTGGATGTCGTCGCGCGTGGCGCGGCGGTTGGCGTTTTCGGCGGCGTCGCCGGTCATGCCGTTCAGGCGATCGGCCATCGACTGCAACGCGGCGCTCGCTTCGGCGCGCACCTGCGGATCCGCGTTCTGATTCGCGGCGAGGTCAGCCAGTCGCGTCATCACCACCGCACGCGTGACGCGCGCCATCGGCCCGACGCGCAGCGACGCGCTCACCAGCGCCTCGGTGACGTCGCGCATGGTGAGGTTGTTCTCCTGCTGCACGAGCCGCGCGCAACGCGCCGGGTCGAGCAGCGCGGAGACGGTGATGTCAGCCGATGTCGTCGCCGCGGCGATCGGATCGAAGGCCGGGTCGGTGCGCCGCGGAAAGAGCTCCGTGTTCGCGTCGCCATGGTTGTACGACGGCGGCGGGATCAGCTCGACGATGCGCTTCGGGATCTGCAGGAACGACGGCTCGAGCGTCTGCATCACCGCGGCGAGCGCCTCGCGCTGCTGCGCGAGCGGCACGACCTGCCGCGCGACGTCGGGTGAGATCCCGGTGGCGGTTTTCACCGCGTAGGTGAAGAAAAGTCCGCCGATCGACTTGGCTGCCGATTCGAGTTGATAGCGATGATGCAGGTAGAGCGGCACCAGCTTCTCTTCGAGCGCGGACAGCGGCTCGCCGACGTCGAGCGTGTTGAGGCCGAACTGCTCGAGGGCGATGCGCCGCACTTCGATCTCGTGTCGCAGCATCGCGATCGGATCGCCGCCGTTGTCCCAAACCGCGCCGCGCGCATGCGCGCTGCTCACCGGCCGCGAATGCTGGTCGGAGACGAACAGCGGCACCGCGCGCGCCAGCGCGTCGAGCTCCGCCTCGTTGCGCACCGGTTGATACGCATACTTGATGGCGGCGACGTCGTACGGTCCGACGCCCGTCGCATACGCCTCGGAGAGATCGAGCTTGCCGTTCGTGATCTTCACGTACGGCGCCGGATAGTCCATCACCGAGGCGCGGCCGTACGTCGATGCGGCGAAATTGTGATCGAGGCCGAGAGTGTGGCCGACTTCGTGCGCGGAAAGCTGCCGGATGCGCGCGAGCGCGAGCATCGACGGCGACGTCTTCGGGTCGAGCGCGTCGAACTCGCTGACCAGACCGCGCGCGATCATCACGTCCTGCCGGATGCGCAGCGATCCGAGGAGCACGTGACCTTTGAGAATCTCGCCGGTGCGCGGATCGACCACCGACGAGCCGTACGACCAGCCGCGCGTCGAGCGGTGCACCCAGTTGATGACGTTGTAGCGGACGTCGAGCGGATCGGCGTCGGGCGGCAGCACCTTCACCTGAAAGCCGTTCGGGAAGCCGGCCGCGGCGAAGGCCTCGCTCCACCACGACGCGCCTTCGACGAGCGCGCTGCGGATCGGCTCCGGCACGCCGTTGTCGACGTAGTAGACGATCGGCTTGCCCGGCTGCATGCGATGGCGCGAGATCCAGTGCTTCGTGATCGGGCCCGTGAACGGCGACGCGTAGTCGTAAAAGTCGATGCCGAACACACCGACGCGCGGATCGGCGCGGCGCGGCTCGTAGCCCGGCTCCGGCAGCGCCACGAACGAGTGATGCTCGCGCACGGTGAGCGACTCGGCCGACGGCGTCACGCCGCGCACGAGCCGTCCCGGATCGCTGCTCGAGAACGTCAGCGTCGCCTCCACTTCCGTGTTACGCGGGAATGCCTTCGTGCGCTCGAGATAGATCGCGCTGCGGTTGCGGTCGAGCGAGTAGCTGCCTTGCTGCGCGCGGCGCAGCGTGCTCGCTACGCCGTGCGCGTCGGACAAGAAAAACTCGGTGGCGTCGACCAGCACGCCGCGGTCGGTCGTGGATTCGACCTTGAAGCCGGCCAGCACCGACTGCGCGAAGGAGTCGGTGACGGCGCGCCGCTCGGCCGGATCGTCGCTCAGCGCGCGGAACGCGTAGTTCGGCTCGATCATCAGCACGCGCGGCCCGATGCGCTCGAAGCGGACGATGTGCGTCGCGCCGAGCTGATTGCGATCGAGGCCGATCGGGTTCGAGCCGACGCCGCCGGCCAGCGAGACCTGGTAGATCATCTCCTCGCCGAACCGGGTGATCTCCATCAGCAGCTTGCCGTTCGCGGCGTCCCACTGCAGCGGCACGAAGCCTTCGAACCGCTCCGGCTGCGCCGCGGTTTGCGCGGACGTTTGCGTGGGCGGCTGCGCGGCCGGTGCCGCGGACGTCGAGGTTTTCGTCGTCGCCGTCGAGGCGGCGCAGGCGGCGAGCAGCAGCAGGGCGGGCAGTGCGTGTCTCATCGTTCTCATTCTCCCAGCGCGGCGTAGTGCACGATGCGGAAGCGCGCGCCTTGGGCGTCGCGGATGCGCGCGGCCAGCTTCTCATGCAACTCGGGCGTCCACTTCGTCCAGCGCGCGAAGAACGCCGCCGCGGCGGCGTGGTCGCCTTCGCGCTGCAACTGCAGCACTTCCTTTAGGAGGGAAGTGACGACTTCCGGATAGCGGTCGTAATGGATGGACAGCAGTCCCGACTTCGGGTCGTACGTCAGCAGTCCATGCTCGAGGAACCAGTTGAACTGCAGCAGCTCCATCATCTGATAGGGCTGATCGCTGCGCGGCTGCACGTTCTGCAGCGTGCGGCGGATGCCGGCGGCCTGGATCGCGCGCAGCGAGGGATGGTTCATCCGCTGCAGGGCGAAGAGCGAGACGAGGTCGGACTTCATCTCCTCGATGGAGTCCGCGTAGTCCTGGAGTCCGACGTCGAGCGTGCGGCCCTCTTTGTCGCGATCGACGCCGAGGTAGTGCCCGATCTCGTGCCACAACGTCCGCTGCACCTCACCCTCGGCCGCGAGCTCGTTCGCATGCGCCGGCGCCACCACCGCGCGCCAGATCCGCTGCGACGCCGCCACGATCTGCGGGTTCTTCATGATGCTCTCGCGCAAGAGGATGGTGCGGCCGTAGCGGCGGGCGAAGAGCGGATCGTTCGGCAGGATCGTGGCGGTGTTGGTTCCGCGAGCCTGGCCGAAGTCGGCGATGATCTCGTAGACGCCGACCGGGATGTCCTCCCGCACGCGCTTGTGCTGCTCGTACGGCAGCGCGTCTTCGATCGCTTGCAGGCCGCCGAGGGCGCGGCGCAGCTCCGCGGTGGCCGGCTCGTCGAGCAGCAGGATGCTCATCGAGTGAAACGCCTTCGCGCCGTACAGCGCGTCGTCGTACGTCTCGTACGCGCCGAGCTGCACGTTGAGGCGCTGGAAGCGGCCGGTGACCCAGGAGGCGTCGCCGCTCTCGTAGTCGTTGCTCAGCAGGTCGCGGGCGCGGTTGCGGAGATAGCGCGCGAGCTCGGCGTCGGTCGGCTCGGCGGCGGCCGCGGCGCGCATCACGTACGCGTAGGCGGTGAAGAGATCGTCGGCATAGGCGACGGAGTAGGGGACGGCGTAGAAGTTGTCGGCGTTCGGCGCGCTCGCGTAGCCGCGCAGCCGCTCGAGCAGGCCGGGGAAGAGCGTGCGCAGCGGCGCGAACACCTGGAGGATCTGGATGTCGTCGTCGAGACTGGCTTTGGTCATGCGCCGCACGACGGTGCGCTCGTCGAGGATCTCGCCGCGCAGCTCCGGATTGAGGGCGAGGAACGCCTCGATCTGTTCCTTCGTGGCGTCGATCGGATAGACGTTGCGGCCGGCGACCTGCGGCCCGACCGGCAGGAACGGCTCGCGGCGGTTGTCGAGAGTCGAGGCGATCGGTCCCTGGAAGAGGCGATAGAGCTGCAGCAGATTCTCGGTCGCTTTCGTGCGGCCGGTGGCAGCGTGCAGTTGCTGGAGTTTCGCGTACGCGCCGAGCGCCTCGGCGTGCCGCGACTGTTCGTACAGTTTCTGGATGATCTTGCCCGCTTCGATCAGCGACTGCACCGCCGCCTGTTCGCCGGGCGGGAGGCGCGAGAGATCGGGCGCGAGGCGGATGGTCTCGGTCCTGGCCAGGAGCTCGTTTGACTTCGACTCCGGCCAGTAGCCCTCGGGAAGGTTGGGAGTCTTCTGCTGCGCCGCGCCGGACACCGTCACGAGCAGCATGCAGGCAAGGAGCGTTCTCATGAACGCGCGACGGTAGCAGATCGGCCGGCGCTCATATACTCGCCGCGATGTGTCTCATCGCGATCGCACACCGCGCCGCGGCGCGTTTTCCGCTCGTGATCGCGGCCAATCGCGATGAGGACTACGCGCGGCCGTCGCTGCCGCTGCAGGTCTGGAGCGACGCGCCGGAGGTGGCCGGCGGACGCGACGCGCTGCACGGCGGCTCGTGGCTGGCGGTCTCGCGCGCCGGACGCTTCGCCGCGGTGACGAACCTGCGCGGCGCGCGCACGACCACCCGCTCGCGCGGCGCGCTGGTGCGCGACTACGTCGTGTCGAATGTGCTGCCGTCCGACTACAGCGAATTCGCGGGATTCCATCTGCTGGCCGGCACCATCGGCGGCATGCTGCAATACATCACTCCACACGTACAGACATTGCTGGAGGACGGAATTCACGCCTTCAGCAATGCGCCGGAAGGCGAGCGCTGGCCGAAGATGGATCTCGCCGCAACGCAATTACAAACGGCGTTGTCCATTGAAGACCCACGTGCATTGAGCGACGAGCTGCTGCGCTTCCTCGGGACCTCGCGCAACACGAACTCCATCGAAAGCGAAGTCTTCATCGCCGGCGAACGCTACGGGACGCGCGCCTCGACCGTCATCGTGGCGAGCGCCGATTCGCTATGGCTGTCGGAGCAGTCGTACGGCGCGCGCGGCGCGCGCGCCGACTCCTGCCGCCTCGAGCTGCAGCGATTGTGAAACGAGGAACGCCGAGGAACTGCTACTCGCTCGCCTTGCCGACCTGCGCCTCGCGATCGGCAATGGTCAGCCGGTTGTGGACGTCGCGCACGCCGGTGCACGAATGGGCGATGTCCTCGGCCAGCCGTTTTTCCCAGCGGCTGCCGACCGTGCCGGAGAGCGTCACTTCGCCTTCCTGCACGTTCACGTCGACTTCCGTGGCGTCGATGCCGTCGTGCTCGGTGAGGAGCTCGTTCACCACCTCGCGGATGCGCTCGTCGGAGCGGCGCCAGTTCTTCGGCCCGCGTCCGCGGAAGCTCGGCATCGAACCCTTGTTGCCGCCGTACGCCGCCGCGCTGCCGCCGAGGTTGTTGTCGCCGTAGCTGCTGCGGGTCTGGCCGGGACCGTAGCCGACCGCGGCCGTGCCGCGGCCGCGCATGCCGCCGGCGCCCCAGTCGCCCGGCGCGCCGGTGCCGCCCCAGCGAGGCTCGCGCGCGTAGTCGTCGCGACCGCCGCCGCCGCTCCAGCCGCCATCGCGGGCGTAGTCGTCGCCGTAGCCGCCGCGATGCGTGTCGCGGGCGTAGTAGCCGCCGAAGCCGCCGCGGCTGAAGTCGTCGCGGCCGCGGCCGCCAAAGTCGCGATCGGCGTAGTCGCGATCGTCGAAGTCTCGCTCGTCGCGCCGGCCAAATGGACCGGCGGAGAACTCGCCGCGATTCCGCTCGTCGCGGTCGTCATATCGATTGGGCATAAATCCTCCTTCCGCCCGGATGTGGGTGCAATTCACATGCATCGGGCCGGCTTACCGCTGAGCGTCGGGCAGGCGTCGCTGCCGGTGCGCCTGCTCGTCGCCATCGTCTTCCTCGTCACCGCCGCGCTCTGCCTCGGCGGCGGGCTGGCCATCGCCCGCGTCGGCCTCGGCCCGCGCGTCGTGGCCGTCGCGCTGATCCTGCCGCTCGGACTGATCGGCCTCATCGCCGCCGCGTTCGTCGTCGCGCCGCACTCGCGCTTCGGCACCTGGCTCGACCTCTTCGTGCCGCGGCTGCGCGCGCCGCGCGTGGCGATCGTCACCGCAATGACGCTGTGGCTCGCGGCGCTTCTTGCTACGATGATCCGCTGACGACGCCCATGTCCCTCTACCTCGAAGCGATGCTGCTCCTGCTGCCGCCGGAAGCCGGCGGGCGGCAGAACGCCGTCGAGCCGCGCGCCGGATCGTACCGGCCGTTCGCGCGCGTCGACGGCCGCCTCGAGCGCGCGCGCCTGATCGAAGGTCCGCCGCGCCTCGCGCCGGGCGACGCCGCGCGCGTGATGATCGAGCTCGAGTCCGACGCCGCCGCGGTGCACGCCGGCTGCGAGCTCGCCGTCGTCGAGCACGGCGAGCGGCAGGTCGGCGTCCTCACCGTGCTCCGCGTCTGCGGAGGCGCTCTCGCCGTATGAAAACGATCGCGCTCTGCTCGATCCTGCTCTTCGCCGCGTGCAGCTCGTCGGATGGTCTGATCGACAAGCGGAGCCTCGAATGCGGTCCCGGCGCGGCCATCGAGATCGAGGCAGGCCTCGACTCGCCGCGCGTGCGCGGAACCGAGTTGCGCGACGACAACATCACCCTGCTCGTCGAGGTGACGAACAACTCGCACGAGGACATCACCGTCCGCAACATCTACGCGGAGCAGCTCTCGACGCAGGACGCGAACTACCTGCTCGATCGCGGACATCTCGCGCCGAACGCCACTTTGTCCGAGGACGACTCGCGCACGTTCAAGCTGCCGGTCAGTGGCCGGCCGGTGCCGAACTTCGACCCGCGCCGGGCGCGCGGCGGCGACGAGCTGGTGCTCGCGTTGACGGTGGAGCTGGCGAACGGCGACTCGTACCGCTGCCGCTTCTCGGTGCCGTCGCCGGTGATGTAGCGGGCGGATTCACCTCGCCGAGGTATGTCACGGCGAGGCGATGCTCCGGCTCGATCCCGGGCGCGGTGGCGCGCGCGTAGCCGCGCAGCACCAGCTCGCGATTGACGAAGAGCGCGTCGGGCGAGCGGTAGACCAGCGCCGCGCCGCGGCCGTCGTCCTCGAGCAGCACCCACGATGCGCCGACCGCCCACCGCAGCAGCTCGCGCGCGTGCAGCTCGTCAGTGATGGCGACGCCGCCGAGCATCACCCGCTGGATCGCGCCGTCGCGCTCGACGAGCAGCGTCGCGCCGTTCTCGATTCCGGCGACGCGCAGCATCGCCGCATGAAGCATCACGATGAAGAGAAGTTTCCGCATGGCCTCACTTGTGGAGCGAGGCAGAGACGCACAGAAGGCGTTCCGTGGGGACGGAAAGGATGATAGCAGGATCTGCGTCAGCGGAGGACGGTGACGACTTTCACGATCACCGCCGCCAGCGGCAGCAGGACGAGGAACGAGAGGCGGATCGTGCGCGCGTCCGCCTGCGGATTGCGCCAGATCAGCACCGCGCACGCGCCGAGCGCGATGGCCAGCGCGATCCCGGTCACCGCCACCACGATCGCGTTCGTGGCCACGAACGTGGTCACGAATGCGGCGATGGTGAGCAGCGCCGCGAGAATCGGCCAGGAGCTTCCGCGCGACGGCGCCGGCTCGATGGCGCGCCACTGCGCCAGCTCCGCGACCAGTTCGTCGCGCCGCTCGATCTGCGCCGGGATGCCGAGCGTCCGCTGCGCGCTCGCGGCATGCAGCGTCAGCGCGCCGGTCGGTGCGATGGTGATGCGCACGACTTCGTCGCGCCGCAAATTGAATTCCGGAAAGCCGCTCATCGTGCGCGTGATCCGCTCCGGCGTGACGGTGAGCTCGAGCGACGCCAGCGCGTCGCGCTGCACGCGGTACCCGCGACGGAGGCCGAAGACCATCGCCACGAGGAGGATCGGCACCACCAGCCAGAGGCCGCGCACGTCGCCATTCTGCGGGCCGATGACCACGCCCGCGCCGACGACGAGGAGCGCGAGCGGCAGCGACCGCGTGAGCGCCTGACGCCGCGCCATGACGAGCAGTTCGGGCGTCCTCCGATAGGTTCCCATGCGCGGCGAAGTTTACATCTATCTCTTTGGAATGGCAGAGCTTAAGTGGCACCTCCTTCGCACTGTTGAAGGGTTGAGGAGGACGTGAATGGAAACGATGCACAGCGGTTGTGAAGTGGAGTCGGCGACGTTTCATGCGCCGGTCGTGGGCGGGACGATTGCGTCGTCGCCGGAGCGCTCCGGATGGCGCGGCAAGGTCGATGTGCTGACCTCGCGCGGCATGTCGAAAATGCAGTCGATCCAGCGCGGGCTCGGCGAGCGGCGCGCCATGGTCGGTCAATCGATGAATGTGAAGATGAGCCAGGTTCAGGGCTCGATGCGCAACAGCCCCATGCTCTGGGCCGGCATCGCCGCCGGCACCGGTTTCGGCCTCGGCCTGATCGGACGCATCGCGCACTGGCGCAGCATGCGACGCTCGATGCCGGATCTGGTCATCATCGAAGCGAGTTGTTGACGGAAATCCGCACGCGAGGCTTCGAGGTTCCTGTAACCTCGGAGCCTCGATGCCCCGGAGCACGCGCGAAGCAATCCTCGACGTCGCCGAAGAAATCTACCGAACCGAAGGAGCCGAGGCGCTGTCGATGCGCCACATCGCCGGGACGGTCGGCGTCTCCGCCACCGCGCTCTACCGGCACTACCGCGGCAAGGAAGATCTGCTCAATGCCATCGCCGACCGCGGCTTCGAAGAGCTCGCCGCCGCGTTCGATCGCGCCCGCATCCGCGGCACCAGCGCGCGCGAACGGCTGCTGGCGATCGTCGACGCGTTCCGCGGCTACGCCGTCAAGAAACCTGCAGTCTTCGATCTGATGTTCTTCGCCCGCCGCCCCGGCGCGCGCCGCTATCCCACCGCATTCGAGAAGAGCGAGTCGCCGAGCGCGAAGCTGCTCGTCGAAGTGCTGCGCGAGAGCGGCGTCGACGATCCGGTCGGCGCGTCGCTGCTGATCTGGGCCGCCGCGCAAGGGCTCATCTCGCTCGATCGCGCCGAGCGTTTCGAGAGCGAGCGCGCCTTCCGCCGCGCGTGGGACTCGACGTTCCAGCGCCTCTTCGACCTGCTCGCGCTCTGACGCTGAGCTCGTTGTATTCTCGCGCGCATGAAAAAGAAAACAGCAGTGTTGCTGGTGATGGTGTTCGTCCTCGGAGTCGCCGCAGGCGCGGTGGCGAAGAAAGCGTTCGACACGTCGCTCTATCGCGGCAAGTCGAAAACGGATGCGGCGAAGTCGCTGCTCGAGCTCGCGCGGCGTCAGGCGGGCAAGGGAAGCTGGGAGCGGATCGGCGTCGGCCGCGTCTACTACCTCGGCGGCATGAAGGCCGAGGGACAAGCCATCTTCGACGAAGTCACGGCGAAGAAGCCGGAGCCGACCGACTGGTGGCGCATCGGCCGCGTCTACTGGGAAGCGGGCGAATGGGACAAAGCGCGCGCCGCCTTCGACAAGTCGCTGGCGATGAACCCGAACGACGACAAAGGCCTCGCCGAGCTCGGCGCCTACTACCTGATCAAAGGCGACCGTGCGAAAGCGGAGGAGCTCTTCGACCGCTCGTTCAACATCGAGTCGGGCGAGGTGTGGAACACGTCGATGATCGCCGGCGGATACCTCGGCGTGCGGCCGCAGGAGTAGCGCGCGTCACCCGAAGACCGCCCGCCGCACGGCGCGAATGTCGCCGTCGAGCGGGCGGTCTCGCAGCACCGGCGGCGCGGCTTCGCGCACCGACAGGTACAGCGCGCGCGTGCCGCGGCCGAGGTGTTGCGACAGCTCCGCGGCGCGGCCGTCGACGCGTTCGGCAAACTCCTGCGCCTGCCGCTCCGCATGCTCGAGATCGAGCAGCTTCGGCGCGGACTGATTCGGGTCGTACTGGAACGCGGCGCGCCACTCCACGGCCTGCGCGGCGGTGAGCAGCTCGATCGACAACACCGACTGCACGTTCGAGAGCACCACCCGCAGCTTGCGCGCGGCGTGCGTCGACATCGACACGTGATCCTCCGCATTCGCGCCGGTCGGAATCGAATCGACCGAGGCGGGATGAGCGAGGACTTTGTTCTCCGACACGATCGACGCGGCGGTGTACTGCAGGATCATCAGGCCCGAGTTCACGCCGGGACGCGTGGTGAGATTCGGCGGCAATCCGCGGTTGTGATGGCCGTCGAGCATCATCTGCGTGCGCCGCTCGGAGATGTTCCCGAGCTCGTGCACGGCGATGGTCAGAAAATCGGCGGCGAGCGCGAGCGGCTGCCCGTGAAAGTTTCCGGCGGAGTAGGCGGAGCGGCGATCGCCGTGGTACCACTCGGGCCAGTTCTCGCGGAAGCGGATGTCGAACGGCGCGTCGCTGTCGGGAAAGAAGAGCGGATTGTCGGTGGCGGCGTTGAGCTCCCGTTCCGCGATGGAGCGCACGAAGCGGATCGTGTCGCGCGTCGCGCCGTGCACCTGCGGCGCGCAGCGCAGCGAGTACGCGTCCTGCACCGCGCCGGCGCGCTCGACGAGGCGGCTCTCCTCGACCAGCGCGGCCATGCGCTGCGCGCTCTCGATCTGTCCCGCGTGTCCGCGCGCGGCGTGCACCTTCGGATCGAGCGCGCGCGTGCAGCCGGCCATCGCTTCCATCGACAGCGCCGCGGCTGCATCGGCGACGTCGGCGAGTTGCTCCGCGTCGTGCACCGCGAGCGCGAGCATGGTCGCGGAAAAGTTCGCGCCGTTGACCAGGCCGAGTCCTTCCTTGAAGGTCGGCTTCATCTCCTCGGCATCGAAGCCGAGCAGCGACGGCAGCTCGCGCGCGCTGCGCAACGTGCGGTCGTCGAGCGTGTAGAAACGCCCTTCGCCGAGGAGCGTGGCGAAGAGATGCGAGAGCGGGCAGAGATCGCCGCTCGCGCCGACCGAGCCGCGCAGCGGCACGAGCGGAATCACGCCGCGATTGAGCATCGCCTCGACGATCTCCACGAGCCGCATGCGCACGCCGGAATGACCTTTGAGAAACGCGTTCAGCCGCGTCGCCAGCGCGCCGCGCACGACCTCGGGCACGTAGTAGTTCGTCAGGTCGTCCGCATCCGCGTTGTCGCCGACGCCGACCGAGTGCGACAGCAGCAGATTGCGCTGCAGCTCCTCGAGCTGGTCGGGCGCGATCGGCTTGTCCTTGAACTCGCCGAAGCCGGTGGTCACGCCGTACTCGCTCGGCGCCGCGTGGCCTTCGGCGTAGGCGCGCTTGTAGTTTTCGACGACCGTCGCGATCAACGCCTCGGCGCGGCGCACGCGCTCGTGCGAGGCGGCATCGCACGTCACGCGCACGCTGCCGTCGCGGGCGATGCGCGCGAGCTGTTCGATGGTGAGCGAGTCGCCGTCGAGCGTGATGGCGCTCATCCGGCCAGCATCCTGCGGATCGTCTCGACCAGCTCCGCGCGCGGCACGTTGATCTGGCCGGCGCGCTGGGCGAGGTACTCCTGCCGATCCGCGGCCGGCTTCAGATTCTCGCGGCCGGCGACGAGATCCTTGATCGTGACCGTGCCCTGCTGCTTCTCGTTCGAGCCGTAGAGGATGGCCAGCGGGATGTCGTACTTGTCGGCGTACTTGAGCTGCTGCCGCGGACCGCGTCCGCTGCCGAGATAGAGCTCGGTCGGGATGCCGGCGCGGCGCAGCTCCCACGTCATCGCCAGATAGTCGTCGCGCAGCGCGGCGTCCATGTTCGTGACGAGCACGCGCGCGGTGGACTTTTCTTTCCCGATCGTGCCGAGGTGCGTGAGCGCGGCCAGCAGGCGATCGACGCCGATCGACGCGCCGACGGCGGGAATCGGCTCGCCGAGGAAACGCATCACCAGATTGTCGTAACGTCCGCCGCCGAAGACGGAGCCGAACTGCGGCGCGTCGAGGAGGATGGCCTCGAACACGGGGCCGGTGTAGTAGGCGAGGCCGCGCGCGATGGAGAGATCGAGCGAGACGCGGTCGTCGCCGTAGCCGAGGGCGTAGAGATGGCTCGAGATGCGCTCGACGACGTCGAGCTGTTCGCGCGCGTCGCGCACGTCGGTGAAGAGCTCGCGCACCTGGCCGAGGACTTCGGAGCGCGAATCGGATTTGATGGTGAGGAAGCGCTCGATGCGATCGACCTGATCGCGCTCGAGTCCGACGCCGCGGATCGTGTCGCCCGAGTCGTCCTTGTAGCCTTGCATCAGCTCGAGCCGCACTTTTTCCGGACCGACTTTGTCGAGCTTGTCGAGCACGCGGAAGACGTCGACGCCCTGTTCCGGCGAGATGTTCGCGTAGGCGAGCAATAGATTGAGGATGGCGCGGCTGGAGAAGCGCACGAGATAACGGCCGACGTTCAGCGCCGAGAGCGTGTCGCACATGCCGGCGATGATCTCGGTGTCGGCGATCTCGCTCTCGACGCCGACGGAGTCGAGATCGAATTGCGTGAACTCGCGATAGCGTCCTTTGTCCGGCTTGTCGGCGCGCCACACGGACGCGACCTGATAGCGGCGGAATGGCCGCGGCAGATCGGGATACTGCGCGATGACGCGCGCCAGCGGCACGGTCAGGTCGAAGCGCAGGCCGAGCGCTTCGTTCTCGGGATTGGAGACGCGGAAGATCGACTGCTGCGCTTCCTGTCCGGCGCTGCCGGAAAGCACGTCGAGGAACTCCACCGCGGGCGTCGACAGCGGGACGAAGCCATAGAGCTCGTAGACGCCGCGGATGGTGTCGACCATCTGCTGGCGCGCGAGCATCTGATCGGGCAGGAGATCGCGGAGGCCGCGGGAAAGGCGCGGAGTGACTGTGTCAGGCATCGAATGGTACCGGGGGCCGGTTTCGAACCGGCGACCCCCAGATCCACAATCTGGTGCTCTAACCAACTGAGCTACCCCGGCACGGCGGCGAATGATACCTGCGCGTTGCGCGCCGAACAACCCTTCGCGCCGACGGTGCAGAACGCACACGCGGGCGAATGCATTCTCGCGTAGGTAGCATGGTCTGGGTTCGGCGATGGGTCGGGGAACGACGAGGGGCCTCCGGCGGCTGGGGCCGAGGGCCCCAGACCCCATCTGTCGGCCTAGCCTCCGCGACACTGCCTTCCAAGTTCACGACACAGTGTCGCGGAGGCTAGGCCAACCAACGGGGGCTGGGGCCCGTGGCCCCAGCCGCCGGAGGCCTCCCGTCGTTCCCCGATCCATCGACGAACCCAGACCACGCCACCTACGCGAAGATGTGCGGCGTCTGCGCCTTCAGGTCGCGGAAGAGTCTTCGGCGTTGGCCGCCGTCTTCGGCGGTGATGGTGTAGGTGCAGTGCGGCGCGGCGAAGAAACCGTCGGGCGGCGGTGCGTCGTCGTCTTCGGTGATGACGATGTGGCCGCGGCGGATCGTGGCGGTGCCGGCGTTCCAGCTCGCGCGCGTCTGATCGTTGGTGACCAGGACGTCGCGCAGCGACGTGGCTGGCGACGCCTGGTCTTCCATGGGGGTTGGTGCAGTCTCCGAAGCGGGTTGGGTCCTGCAGGCGGCACTGTAACGATCCATGGTCACTCGCGCAGTTCAAAATTGGACGCGGTCGTCTCGCGCTCGAAGAACTCGCGCGCGCGCTGGCGATGCACCGCCACCGAGCGTCCCGCGGTGACGATCAGGCCGCGGCGGCGGAAGCGCTGCATGAACGCGCTGATGCGCGGACGCGTCGTGCCGACGATCTGCGACAGCTCCTCCTGCGAGATGCGCATCTCCGCGCGCACGTACGGACCGTCCGCGGTGCCGAGCTTCTCGGCGAGCGTCAGCAGCACTTTCGCAAGACGCCGCTCCGCGTCCATCGTCACGAACTCGAAGACGGCGATCTGCACCTCGTGCAGCCGCGCGGCCAGATGCCGCAGCAGCGACTCGTAGCCGGCCGTGCGCGCGACCTCGCCGACGAACTCGCGGCGCGTCACGCGGCGCAGCACGCACGGCATGATCGCCGACGCGCTCTCGTATCGCCGCTCGTTCAGAAAGCACGACTCGCCGAACAGATCGCCGGCCGTGCAGAGCGCGAGCACGCACTCCTTTCCTTCCGCCGAGGCGATGAACAATTTGACCTGACCCGACTCGATCAGATAGAGCGCATCGTCGTCGTCGCCGGCCCCGTAAATCGATTGCTGCGCATCGACGCGAAGCTGCGCAATCGGCAGCGACTCACGGTCGAATACGTCGCGGAGCGCGGGCGCAAGGCCATCGGTGGAAGGGCTCATCAGATGCAGAAGCGCAGCGATCGTAGGCACCACCGACAACCGCGTCTGTTCAGTATTGGACATGCATTTCGCGCGTCGTCGCGCGTCTGCTACGCGGCGCAGAAGGCCGCGCAATTTGGTGCGCAGCGCGCGTGCGCAGTCGATGGAGCGACGCATTCGCACGTGGTTGCAGCGGCGCGATGCATCGTGCACCGCGTTCGCGGACGCCGCATTCGAGGCCGCGCGCGCGGAGCTATCGTGCGCACGGCTCGCCGCAGGGCCGTTCTACGACAAGTGGATCGCGCGATTCACGCCGCGACGAGCAGCACGTCGGCGAACCAGCCGCGCGCGTCGCTCCAGCGCCGCTCGATCGAGAAGCCGCTCGCATCGGCGAGCGCGCGCAGCGTCGCCTCGTCGTGCTTGTACGAGCTCTCGGTGTGAATGCTCTCGCCGCGCGCGAAGTCGACGTCGAGATCGAGCGCGCCGATGCGCACGCGTTGTGCGCGCTCGCTCACCAGATGCATCTCGATGCGGCCGAGCGCTTCGTCATAGCGCGCGAGATGCGCGAACGCGCCGAGATCGAAATCCGCATCGAGCTCGCGGTTCATCCGCTGCAGCAGATTGCGATTGAACGCGGCGGTGACGCCGAGCGCGTCGTCGTATGCAGGCTCGAGGATCGTGCGCGGCTTGCGCAGATCGGCGCCGAGCAGCAGCGCGTCGCCGCGCGCGAGCGACGCGCGCAGTCCGCGCAGCATCGACGCCGCTTCATCGGGATCGAGGTTGCCGATGGTCGAGCCGAGGAAGAGCACGAGCGTGCGGCCGCTCGCGGACTCGAGGTGCGCGAGCGCGTCGGCCGGTTGGGTGAAGTCGGCGCAGAGCGCGGTGATGCGGAGCTGCGCGTAGTCGCCGAGGAGCTCGCGGCTGCTGCGCTCGAGCATGGCCGCGTCGACGTCGACCGGCACGTACTCGACCGCGCGCGGCGGCAGCGCGTCGAAGAGGATGCGCGTCTTGCGCGCCGCGCCGCTCCCGAGCTCGATGATCCGCGCCACCTCGCCGCACGCCGCGGCGATCTCGCGCGCATGCTCGCGCAGCACCTCCGCCTCGGCGCGCATGACGTAGTACTCCGGCAGAAAACAGATCGCGTCGAACAGCGCCGAGCCGACGTCGTCGTAGAACCAGCGCGGCGGCAGCGACTTCGGCGATCCGGTCAGGCCGCGCCGCACGTCGTCGGCGAACGCCGCGGCCGGCGCCGGACCGCGGAGGAGGACGAATCGCGGTGCGCGCACCCGCTCCACTGTGCTCATCGAACGCGCCGATTGTACCCGCCTAACCTTTTCCCGCCGCCGCCGTAACTACTGACATGAACCGCTTCGTTGCCACGATCGTCCTCGGCGCCGCACTGGCGCTGCCCGCTGCCGCCGCGCAGTTCGACAACATCATCCTGCACGATCGGAACTGGTCGTACATCAGCAACGCCTCCGACATCGCGAAGTCGCTGAACCTCAGCGGCCGTTATGCGTACTTTGAGAAAGATGGAGTCGGCTACGTGATCACCGACGGCGCGACGATCGATCGCTTGCACGCCGCCGTGCGGCCGCAGATCGACATCGGCAACCGCCAGTCGGTGCTCGGCCAGGAGCAGGCGCGGCTCGGCCAGGAGCAGGCGCGCATCGGCATGCGCCAGGCGGAGATCGGATTGCGTCAGGCCAGCAACGCCCGCAACGGCGCGCGCTTGCGCGAGCTCGACGAGGAGCAGCGGGCCATGAGCGAAGAGCAGCGCAAGCTCGGCGAGAAGCAGAAGCAGCTCGGCGCGAAGCAGCAGGCCTTGGGCGAGCAGCAGCGCATCGCCGGCGAGCAGGTGCGCCGCGAGCTGGGACGCCTCTTCGACCAGGCCATCAGTCAGGGCGTGGCTCAGCGCCGCCGATAGGGCTTCGAACGGGTTGCTGCCCCGGCAACCTTGCAACAGTGTGACGGGCTGCCGTTCCGTGGAGGGCGCGGCAGCCCGTCCCTGCGTAATAATCGCCGCCGATCATGCGAATCCGATTCACGCTCCTCGCATTTCTACTCGCCACCGCGGCGACGGCAGCGACCACCATCCCGCCGATCGCCTACAAACATCGCGTTCTGCCGAACGGCTTGAACGTCTACAGCGTCCAGGACCGCACCGCGCCGACGGTCGCCATTCACGTCTGGTATCACGTCGGCTCGAAAGACGATCCGCAGGGACGCAGCGGCTTCGCCCATCTCTTCGAGCACATCATGTTCAAGAGCACGAAGAACATGCCGGCGGAGATGATGGACCGCCTCACCGAGGACGTCGGCGGCTTCAACAACGCCACGACCTTCGATGACTCGACCGCCTACTACGAAGTGGTCCCGTCGAATTACCTGCAGACGCTTCTCTGGGCCGAGGCGGAGCGAATGGGCTCGCTGACCGTCGATGAGGCGAACTTCAAGTCGGAGCGCGATGTAGTGAAAGAGGAGTACCGCTTCCGCATCCTCTCGCCGCCGTATGGACGCCTCTTCTACGCGATCGAGAAAGACTCCTTCACCAAGCATCCGTACATGCGGCCGGGCATCGGCAGCATCGAGAACCTCGACGCGGCGACCATCGATGACGTGCGCGCGTTCCACTCGACCTTCTATCGTCCCGACAACGCGTACCTGGTCGTGGTCGGCGACTTCGAGCAGCAGCAGCTCGACGGCTGGATCGATCAGTACTTCACCTCGATCGGCAAGCCGTCGTCCGACGTGCCGCGCGTGAACGTGCAGGAGCCGGCGCGCACGGCGGAGAAGCGCTTCGACGAGTACGCGCCGAACGTGCCGCTGCCGGCGGTCGCGCTGACGTGGCTCACGCCGGCCGCTGCGCAGGCGGATGCGGTGCCGCTCGTGGTGGCCGCGACGATCCTCGCGGAAGGCGAGTCGTCGCGCCTGCAGGAGCGGCTGGTGCGCGGTGAGATCGCGCAGGAAGTCTTCGCGGACGCCGATCCGCGCGAAGACCTCAGCCTCTTCGTCGCCGGCGCGATCCTCGGCAGCGGCCATACGCCGGCCGAGGCGGAGAAGATCCTGCGCGGCGAGATCGCGGCGCTGGCGGAGAAAGCGCCGACCGCCGCGGAGCTCGAGAAGGCGAAGAACCTCATCATCACCGGCGCGCTGCGGCAGCGCGAGACCAGCAACGGCAAGGCCTTCAGCCTCGGCGAGGCGCTCATCCTTCAGCACGATCCCGACGTCGTGAACAGCGGTCTGCAACGCGTGCAGGCGGTCACGCCCGCCGACGTGCAGCGCGTCGTGCGGCAGTACCTGATCGACG
The DNA here is from genome assembly GCA_036389275.1 of Thermoanaerobaculia bacterium. Lineage (GTDB taxonomy): Bacteria > Acidobacteriota > Thermoanaerobaculia > Gp7-AA8 > Gp7-AA8 > QHVT01. The sequence goes on along the minus strand of DASVQE010000069.1, from coordinate 6,841 downwards.
GCAAACCGGTCGTCGTCACGTACTCCGACGAGTCGAAGAAGAAGGATGGAGGTGCGCAGTGAAGCACTTGCTGATTGCCGCATTGATGGTGTTCCCTCTGTATGGACAGGAGGCAACGCAGCCGCAGACCCAGACCGCGCCGCCGCCGCCCGCCGCGCCGCGTGAGGCGAAGATCCCGCAGCCGGTGGAGCGGACGCTGTCCAATGGCTTGCGCGTGATCGTCGTGCCGAAGCCGGGCATCCCGCTCGTCGCCGCACGGCTGATGATCAAGACCGGCGCGGCCGCCGATCCCGCGGGACGGGCCGGCCTCGCCGACATGACCGCGACGGTGTTGACCAAAGGAACGAAGACGCAGTCGGCGGAGCAGATCGCCCGCGGAGTCGAAGCCCTCGGCGCGACGCTCAACGCCGAAGCGGGTTGGGACAGCACCGCCATCGACGTGAGCGTGATGTCCTCGAATCTCGCGAAGACTCTCGGCTACGTCGCCGACGTGGCGCGCAACGCCACGTTCGCGAAGGACGAGCTCGAGCGCGAGCGCGGCCAGGCGGTCGACGCGCTGCAGGTCTCGCTGCGGCAGCCGCGATCGCTCGCGAACATGGTCGCCTCGCGATTGGTGTTCGGCGAGTCGGCGTACGGCCACAACCTCGCCGGCACGCCGGCGTCGCTGGCGAAGCTCACGCGCGACGATCTGGTGAAGTTCCATCGCACTTACTACCGTCCTGACAACGCGGTGCTCGTCTTCGCCGGCGACATCAACGCGGACACCGCCTTCTCGCTCGCGTCGAATGCTTTCGGCGACTGGCCTCGCGGCGCCGGCGCGGTGAGCTCGGGCACGAAGAAGTTCGCGCCGTCCGCGCCGCGCGCGGTGATCGTCGATCTGCCGGCAGCAGGACAGGCGGCGGTGGTGGTGGCGCGTCCCGGCCTGCGCCGCAGCGATCCGAATTACATGCGCGCGCTCGTGGCGAACTCGATTCTCGGCGGCGGCTACTCGGCGCGACTCAATCAGGAAGTGCGCATCAAGCGCGGACTCAGTTACGGCGCGGGCAGTTCCTTCGAGCCGCGCGCCGACGTCGGCCCGTTCACCGCGCGCACCGAAACGAAGAACGAGTCGGCCGCGGAAGTGGTCGGGCTGGTGGTGGGCGAGATGAGCAAGCTCTCGGCGAGCGACGTGCCCGAGAGTGAGCTCACGCCGCGCAAGGCCGTGCTGATCGGCGGCTTCGCGCAGTCGCTCGAGACCACCAGCGGCATCGTCAACCGCGTGTCGAATCTTGCGCTCTACGGCCTGCCGCTGAGCGAGATCAATCAGTACATCAGCGGCGTGCAGTCGGTGACCGCGCAACAGGTGCGCGAGTTCGCCGCGGCGAACATGCCCGGCACCGGCAGCACCATCGTCGTGGTCGGCGACGCGAAGAAATTCGAGCCGGCCCTGCGCCAGCAGTACAGCGACGTCGAGGTCATCCCGGTGACCGACCTCGACCTCGACTCGCCGACGCTGCGGGTGCGGAAGAGGAAGGAGTAGCGCCGGTCATCCCGAGCGTAGCGAGGGACCCGGGCGGGTGGCGGCGGCAGGCACGCGCAGCGTAGCGAGGGACCTGGGCGGGTGGTGGCGGCGGGCACGTGGAACGCGCACCGCCCGCCCAGGTCCCTCGCTACGCTCGGGATGACGCGGCGTCACGGGATGGGCGGGAACTCCGGGACCAGCACGAGGTTCGCCTTGCGCACCGCTTCGCGGTATTGCGCGACGTCCTCGGCGAAGAGTTTGTTGTAGTCGGCGATGACGCTTCGCAGCAGCGACTCGGCGCGGTCGAGGTAGGCGAGCTGCGCGGGCGTCGGCGCGTCCCACGACGACTGGAGCGCGTTCAGCGGGTAGCCGACTTTCGACATCACGTCGGTCTCCGCGACGATGCCTTTCGTTTTCGGCGGCGACCAGAGGCGGCGCTCGATGGCGTCGAGTTTGGTTTTGAGCGCATTGCCGCTCTTGACCAGCGGGTCGGGCTCCGACTTGGCGGTGGCGTCGCCGGCGTCGTCATCCTTCTTCAGCTTCGCCGAGACGGCCTCGATGTCGGCGCGCAGTTTTTGGATGCGCTCGATCGCGGCGGTCGCGGTCTCCTGCGCCGCGCCGGCGCGCAGGATGGCGGCGTACTTGGCGCGGCGGGTTTCGTCGAAGATCTTCTCGCGCGGATCGGCGGCGACGCGGACGGTCTGCTTCGCCTCGTTGCCGCGGAAGCGGATCGTGACCGTGTACGTGCCGGCCGGCACTTCGGGGCCGGTGCGCGGACGGAACGACTCCGCCTCCGTCTCGCCGGTGCGCGGACGCTTGAAGGCATCGCGCGTGAGATCCCACGAGGCGCGATTCACGCCGAGGCGCGCCGGACCTTTGAACTTGCGAATGACGTTGCCGGAGGCGTCGGAGACTTCGATGTCGACCTGCGGCTCCTTATCGTCGCTGCCGCGGCCGTCGGCTTGCTTGGCCTGATCCTCCGGCTTCTGCGCCGCCTTCTCCTCCTTCTTCAGCTTCTCCGCTTCCGGTTCCTTCGGTACGTCGCCCGCGACGACCGGCACACCGCTCTCGCCGACCAGCGGCGAGCGCGCCGACTCGCGCTCCTTCTCCTTCCTCTCTCTTTCTTTCGCCTCGGTCGGATGGGGGATGCCGGGGAGGTTGAGCGAGTAGGTGAGGAGCGCGCCGTACGGCTCGTTCTCGCCGCGGAACTCCGCGTCGCCGGTGAAGCGCGGACCTTCCTTCTGCCGGACCGTGTACTGCTGCGCGTCCGGCACCTCGAAGAACTGCAGCGGCCTGGCCATGGTCTCCTTCGAGATCGTCCGCAGCGGCCGGATGTCGTCGAGGATGTACGCGGCGCGGCCGTGCGTGGCGATCACCAGATCGTTGTCGCGCGGATGCACCTTCAGTCCCATTACCGACACGGTCGGGAAGCCGTGCTTCCACTTCGACCACGACTTGCCGCCGTCGAGCGAAGTGAAGAGACCGAACTCCGTGCCGAGGAAGAGCAGGTCGGGATCGACCGGATCCTGCTCGATCGAGAGCGCGTAGCCCTGCACGTCCTTCGTCGCGAGCGACGTCCAGGTCTTGCCGTAGTCGGTGGTGCGGAAGACGTACGGCGTCCAGTTCGAGCGGCGGTGATCGTCGAGCACGATGAAGGCCGTGCCGGCGTCGTAGCGCGAGGCCTTGATCTCCGGCACCCACGTATTCGCGGGCACGCCTTTCAGATTCGCCTCGACGCTCGTCCAGTTCGCGCCGCCGTCGCGCGTGACGTGCACGCGACCGTCGTCTGTGCCGGCCCACACCACGTTGCGGTCCACCGGACTCGGAGCGAGCGCGATGATGGTGGTGAAGTTCTCCGCGCCGGTGACGTCCGGCGTGAGGCCGCCGCTGCGCGACTGCTGCTGCCACTCCTTGCGATTGGTGGTGAGGTCGGGACTGATGATCGTCCACGACTCGCCGCGGTTCGTCGACTTGTGCACGAACTGGCTGCCGAAGTAGAGCGCGTCGCCGTCGAACGGATCGAGGGCGATGGCGGCGTTCCAGTTGAAGCGGAGTTCCGTATTGGCATCGGGTCCGGAAGGACGGATGTCCTTCCTTTCACCGGTGCGCAGATTCCAGCGCACCAGGTAGCCTTCCTGGCTCATCGAGTAGCCGACCATCGGATCGGACGCGATCGGCGCGGTGCCGAAGCCGTCGCCGAAGCCGACTTCCTGCCAGTCCCAGTTGCGGATGCCGCCGGTCTCCCACGTGGTGTTCGGCCCTTTCCACGAGCCGTTGTCCTGCATGCCGCCGTAGATGTTGTAGGGCAGCTCGTTGTCGACGGCGATGTGGTAGTACTGGCCGAGCGGCAGCGTGGCCACGAACCGCCAGGTCGCGCCGCGGTCTTCGCTCTCCGAGACGCCGCCGTCGTTGCCGATGAAGATGTGGCGCGCGTCGTTCGGATCGATCCACATGGCGTGATGGTCGGGATGGGCCTTGCCGAATCCGACCAGCGGCTTGAACGTGCGGCCGCCGTCGTTCGATACGGTGATCACCGAGGCGATGTTGTAGACGCGGTTCGGATCGGCGGGATCGACCTTGATGTCTGCGTAGTAGAACGGGCGGTTGGCGATGTCGGTCTCGCTGTTGACCGCCGTCCATTTCTCGCCGCCGTTGTCGGAGCGGAGCAGCGCGCTCTTGTCGGCTTCGACGAGCGCGTAGACGATGCTCGGGTTCGAGCGCGACACCGACAATCCGATGCGTCCGAGGTTGCCTTTCGGCATGCCGTCATCCTCGGTGTAGCGCTTCCAGGTCGCGCCGCCGTCGTACGTCACGTAGAGGCCGGAGCCGGGGCCGCCGGAGCTGAAGAACCACGGCCAGCGGCGGTACTCCCACATGGCCGCGTAGAGTTTGTTGGGATTGTTCGGATCGATGGCGAGATCCGCGGCGCCGGTGCGCTCGTTGACGTAAAGCACTTTCGTCCACGTCCTGCCGCCGTCGGTGGTCTTGAACACGCCGCGCTCGGCGTTCTGGCTCCAGGCCTGACCGAGCGCCGCGACCCAGGCCACGTTGGGATCGCGCGGATGCAGCACGATGCGCGGAATGCGCTCGCTTTTCTCGAGCCCGAGGTGCTGCCAGGTCTTGCCGCCGTCGAGCGTCTTGTAGACGCCGTTGCCGACCGACATCGAGTTGCGCACGTTGCCTTCGCCGGTGCCGACCCAGACGATGTCGGGACTCGGCTGGAAGACCGACACCGCGCCGATGGCGGCGACCGGCTGCTCGTCAAAGAGCGGCGTGAACGACAGCCCGCCGTTCGCCGACTTCCAGAGGCCGCCGGTGGCCGCGCCGACGTAGACGATGTCGTCATTCGACTCGACGGCGTCGATGGCGGCCACGCGGCCGCTCATTCCCGCGGGTCCGATGGAGCGGGCCTTCATGCCGGAGAGCAGTTCCGGATCGACCTGCGCAACGAGTGGAAAGGAGAGAAGGAGAGAAACGACGCAAAGTAATCGCCTCGTCATCATGGCGCGCGATTCTATCGGTGAACCATGACCAGTCCGCACTTCGAATTCCACTACGACACGCTGCCCGACCCGCTGCTGATTCACTCGCGCGGGCGCTGGGTCTACGCCAACAGCGCGGCGCAATCGCTGCTCGGCGCCACCGGCGGCGAGGAGCTCGTCGGCCGCAACATCGTCGACTTCATCCATCCGGCCGATCGCGACCGCGTGTTGCCGCGCACCGCGGCGGTGGCCGGCGGCACGCCGAGCGGCGCGCTCGAGCAGCGCATGCTGCGCGTCGACGGCTCGGTGGTGCACGTCGAGGTGAGCGGCCGCCCGGCCATCGCACCGGACGGCGAGCCGGCCGTGCTGGTGATCGCGCGCGACATCACCACGCGGCGCGAGGTCTACCAGCAGTTGCAGGCGACGTTCGAGCAGGCCGCGGTCGGCATCGCACACGTCGATCGCGACATGCGCTGGGTGCGCCTCAACGAGCGCCTCTGCGAGATGATCGGCTACTCGCGCGAAGAGCTGACCGGCATGTCGCCGCTCGACGTGACGCATCCCGACGACGTGAAGATCGGCAACGACGGGATGCGGCGGCTGACCGCCGGCGAGATCCCGCACTTCAAGCAGGAAAAGCGGTACATCCGGAAGGATGGATGTGTGGTGTGGGGGCGGCTCACCGCTTCGGTGGCGCGGCGCGACGACGGCTCGGTCGACTATTACATCGCCATCCTCGAGGATGTGACGGAGCACAAGCGCGCCGAGATCGAGCTGACCAAGAGCCAGGAGCGGCTGCAGCATCTGCTGCACGGCGGCAACGACATGGTGCTGATCGTCGACGAGCACGCCACCATCCGCTTCGCCACCGACAACACGGCGCGGATCATGGGCATGACGCCGGAGGAGCTGTTCGGACATCAACTCTTCGCGCTGACGCATCCGGACGACATCGAACGCTCCGTGCGCACGATCGCGGAGCTGGTGCCGCGCCCCGGCGCGAGCGCCGAGCTGATGGTGCGCGCGCGGCACGGCCACGACGGCTGGCGCACGCTGGCGGTGTCGATGGTGAACCGCCTCGACGATCCGAGCATCGCCGGGATCGTGGTGAAGTCGACCGACGTCACGGAGCGCAATCGGCTCGACGAGGAGCTGCAGCAGATGAAGCGCGTGGAGAGCCTCGGCCGCGTGGCGGCATCGGTCGCGCACGAGCTGAACAACGTGCTGATGGCGGTGCAGGGCGCGGCCATGATGGCGGCGAAGACGCCCGGCACCGAGGCGCTGCGCGATGCGCTCAAGCGCGCGCTGGCCCGCGGCAAGCGCATCACCTCGGAGATCCTGCGCTACACGCAGCCAGCCATGGTGGCAAAGGAGCGGATGCCGCTGGCGGATTTTCTGCGCGACGTGCTGCACGACGTCGAGCCGGTCCTCGGCAATCTGCATCGCGCCGAGCTCGTGCTCGACGAGTCGCTGCCGGTGGTCGCTGTCGACCGCGAGCAGATGACGCAGGTGCTGACCAATCTCGTGCTGAACGCGCGCGACGCCATGCGCACCGGCGGCACGGTGCTGGTCGAAGCGCGCCACTCGCCGCACACCGAGCGCGACGTGATCGTCTCCGTCACCGACCACGGCACCGGCATCCCGCCCGAGCTGCGCGAGCGCATCTTCGAGCCGCTCTTCACCACGAAAGCAAACGGCACGGGCCTCGGCCTGGCCATCGTGCAGCAGATCGTCCTCCGCCACGGCGCGCACCTCGATGTGGAGAGCGAGCCGGGCACGGGGACGACGTTCTCGATCACGATGCAGGGTGTGTGAGTTCCTCGGAGTTCCTCGGGTTCCTCGGAGTTCCTCGGAGTGG
>DASVQE010000068.1:0-111475 GCA_036389275.1 Thermoanaerobaculia bacterium | reverse complement strand
CGCACCTTCTCCGCGTAGAAGCGGTAATCCCAAGGCTCGATGGTGATCTTCGCGCCTTCCTTGTTCGCCAGCGCCTGCATGTCGCGCACTTCTTCGCGCACGCGGCCGACGGCCGGCTTCCAGACCGCTTCCATCAGCTCCATGGCGCGCTCGGGAGTGCGGGCCATGGTGTTCTCGACGCGCCAGTGCGCGTGCGTCGGGTATCCGAGGAGCTTGGCGCGCTGGGCGCGGAGCAGCAGGATCTCGGAGATGATCTTGTTGTTGTCGTGGGCGTCGCCGTTGTCGCCGCGGTTGACGAACAGCCGCCACGCTTTCTCCCGCAGATCGCGGCGCGTGGAGTAGGTGAGGAACGGGTCGATCGACGAGCGCGTGTTCGTGATCACCCATTTGCCCTCGAGGTGCTTCGACTCCGCCGCCGCCTCCGCCGCCTCGCGCAGCGACTCCGGCAGTCCGGCCAGATCCGACTCCTTGTCGAGCACCAGGTACTGATCGGTCTCGTCGGCGAGCACGTTCTGGCCGAAGTCGGTGTAGAGCCCGGCCAGCTTCTGATTGATCTCCGACAGGCGCGCCTTCGACGTCGCGTCGAGCCGCGCGCCGGAGCGGACGAAGTTAGTGTAGTACAGCCACGCCAGCCGCTGCTGCTCCGGCGTCAGCGCGCTCTTGTCGCCGTTGTAGACGGCGTCGATGCGGCGGAAGAGCTTCTCGTTCTGCGTGATCCGATCGGAGAACGCCGCCAGCTTCGGCGCCATCTCGCGCTCGATCGGCTGGAACTCCGGCCCGGCCATGTTCGAGCTCCAGATGCCGTAGATCGTGCCGACGCGGTCGAGCGTGCGGCCGCTGCGTTCCATCGCCACGATCGTGTTCTCGAACGTCGGCGCCGCCGGGTCGTTCGCGATCTTCTCGACCTCGGCCAGGTTCTCGGCCATGGCCGCTTCCAGCGCCGGCTTGAAGTCCTCGACCCGCACCTTGTCGAACGGCGGCACGCCGCCGTACGGACCGCTCCAGGGCGCGAGCAGCGGATTGCTCGCCGCGGCCGTCGTCGTCTCCGCGGTCGGAGTGGTCGTGTTGGTCGTGGTGGTGTCGGGAGTGGGCGCGGTCATCGTTTCGGTGGGTGTGGCGGCGGGTGTTGCGGTTGCTGCGGTGGTGTCGGTGTCGCGTGTGGCGCAGCCGGCAATCGCGATCGTCAGGAGCACGACGGATGCGGTGCGTTCCAGCCAATGAGGCATGAAAACCTCCTTCTGTGGTTTGCGCGCGCGACTCTATCGCTAGAATCGCGCCCGCGTGCAAACAATTCGCGTCATCGATTCGCATACCGCCGGCGAGCCGACGCGCGTGATCGTCGAAGGCGGACCCGACCTTGGCGACGGTCCGCTCGACGTCCGCCGCGAGCGCTTCCGCCGCGAGTTCGACCGCTTCCGCTCCGCCACCGTGAATGAGCCGCGCGGCTCCGATCCGGTGGTCGGCGCACTGCTCGTCCCGCCGCACGATCCCACCTGCACGGCCGGCGTGATTTTCTTCAACAACGTCGCCTACCTCGGCATGTGCGGCCACGGCACCATCGGCCTGATGGTCACGCTCGCACACCTCGGCCGCATCGCGCCGGGCGCGCACCGCATCGACACGCCAGTCGGTGCCGTCACTGCACATCTCCTTCCTTCCGGAGAGGTGGAGGTGGCGAATGTCCGCAGTTACCGCCATATCAAGGATGCGGAGGTACGGATCGACGGAAGGACGTACCGCGGCGACGTGGCCTGGGGCGGCAACTGGTTCTTCCTCGCCGGCGAGCACGACGAGGAGCTGGAGCTGCGCAATGTGGAGCGTCTGACGAATCTCACCTGGTCGATCCGCGAGGCGCTGGCGCGCGACGGCATCACCGGCGCGAACGGCGCGGAGATCGATCACGTCGAGCTCTTCGGCCCGTCGCCGATCGCCGACAGCCGCAACTTCGTGCTCTGTCCCGGCAAGGCCTACGACCGCTCGCCCTGCGGCACCGGCACCAGCGCCAAGCTGGCCTGCCTCTACGAAGACGGCCAGCTCGCCGAAGGCCAGACCTGGCGGCAGGAGAGCATCGTCGGCAGCGTGTTCGAAGGATCGGTGCGGATCGTCGGCGGCGCCATCGAGCCGCGCATCCGCGGACGGGCGTATGTGAATGCGGAGGCGACGCTGCGACTCGATCCCGACGATCCCTTCTGCTGGGGCATCCGCACGTGAAGGTCGCCGTCGCCGGCGGCGGCATCATCGGTCTCTGCACCGCCTGGTACGTCCGCGAGCGCGGCCACGAGGTGATCGTCGTCGACCGCGGCGGCGTCGGCTGCTCGTACGGCAACGCCGGGATGATCGTGCCGAGTCACTTCGTGCCGCTGGCGGCGCCGGGCGCGATCCGGACGGCGTTGCGCTGGATGCTCAATCGCGAGAGCCCGTTCTACGTGAAGCCGCGCCTCGACATCGATCTGCTGCGCTGGGGCTGGCGGTTCCATCGCGCCTCGACGCGCGCGCATGTCGAGCGCGCCGCGCCGCTGCTGCGCGATCTCCACCTGGCCAGCCTCCGCTTGTACCAGTCGCTGGCGCCGGAAGAGCTGGTGCAGCGCGGCTTGCTCATCGTCTGCAAGAGCGCGCACGCGCTGCACGAAGAGGCGCAGACGGCGGCGATGGCGTCGCGCCTCGGCATGCAGGCGGAAGTGGTCGACGCCGCGGGCGTCGCCGAGCTCGAGCCGGAGCTGCGCATGGATCTCGCCGGCGGCGTCTTCTATCCCGGCGACGCGCATCTCGATCCTAGCCGGGTGATGGGCATGCTCGCGGCGAAGCTCGACGTCGAGCGCGTCGACGCGCAGGTCACCGGCTGGCGCACCGCGAACGGGCGTATCGCTGCCATGCGCACGACCTCCGGCGAGATCGCCGCCGACGAGTACGTCGTCGCCGCCGGCTCCTGGTCGACGGCGCTCGTGCGCGAGCTCGGCATCGACCTGCCGATGCAGGCCGGCAAAGGCTACAGCCTGACCATGCCGCGGCCGCGGCAACAGGCGCGCCGCGGGATCATCCTGGCCGAAGCGCGCGTGGCGGTGACGCCGATGGGCGAGCAGTTGCGGTTCGGCGGGACGATGGAGATCGCCGGGCTCCACGAGCTGATCGATCCGGTGCGGGTGCGCGGCATCATCCGCTCGGCGCTCCGCTACTTTCCCGACTTCGAAGCGCGCGACTTCGACGGCATCGCGCCGTGGTGCGGGCTCCGCCCATGCTCGCCCGACGGCCTGCCGTACATCGGCCGCGCCCGCGGCTTCGCCAATCTCTCCATCGCCACCGGCCACGCCATGATGGGGATGAGTCTCGGGCCCGTGACCGGCAAACTGATCGCGGAGCTCGTCAGCGGCGAGACGCCGTCGATCGACCTCGCGCAGCTCGCGCCGGACCGATACACTCCGCGGCCATGAATTCGATGCAGTGGCGCGGCGTCATCCCGGCCATCACCACACCCTTCGACGAGCGGCTCGACGTCGACCACGGCTTTCTGGCGCGCCACGTCCGCTGGATGCTCGAGGCTGGGTGCACAGGAATCGTTGCACTCGGCTCGCTCGGCGAAGGCGCGACGCTGCAGTTCGAGGAGAAGCTCGCCGTCCTGCGCACCTGCGTCGAAGTGGCCGGCGACGCGCCGGTCGTGGCGGCGATCTCCGGGTTGTCGACCGCCGAAGCGGTGCGGCTCGCGCGGAGCGCCGAAGAGGCGGGCTGCCGCGGACTGATGATCCTGCCGCCGTACGTCTACTCGAGCGATTGGCGCGAGATGAAGGCGCACATGAGCGCGGTGCTGCGGGCCACGCCGCTCTCCTCGATGCTCTACAACAACCCCGTCGCCTATCGCACCGACTTTGTGCCGGAGCAGGTCGCCGAGCTCGCGGGCGAGCACGAGAACCTGCACGCCATCAAGGAGTCGAGCACCGACGTCCGGCGCGTAACCGCGCTGCGCGCGCTGCTCGGCGATCGTCTGGCGCTCTTCGTCGGCGTCGACGACCTGATCGTCGAAGGGATCGACGCCGGCGCCACCGGCTGGATCGCCGGGCTGGTGAACGCCTATCCGCGCGAGTCGGTGGAGCTGTTCGAGCTGGCCATGCGCGGCGAGCGTGAGCGCGCCTTCGCGCTCTACCGCTGGTTCCTGCCGCTGCTGCGGCTCGACACGGTCCCGAAGTTCGTGCAGCTCATCAAGCTGGTGCAGGAGGAAGTGGGGATGGGGAGCGCGCGCGTGCGGCCGCCGCGGCTCGAGCTCGAAGGCGCGGAGCGCGAGGCGGCGCTGCGCGTGATCCGGGAGGCGAAGCGATGACCGCGTTTTACGCAACCGATCCCGCCACCGGCGAGCAGCTCGAACCTGCCTTCACGCCTTCGACAGTCGAAGACGTCGATCGCGCCGTCCGCGGCGCGGCGAAGGCATTCGAGAGCTACGCATACGCGAGCGGCGCCCGCAAAGCGGAGCTGCTGCGCGCCATCGCCGCGAACCTGGAGGCGCGCCGCGAAGAGATCGTCGCCCGCGCCCACCGCGAGACCGCCCTGCCGCTCCCGCGACTCAAGTCGGAGCTGTGGCGCACCACCGGCCAGTTGCAGATGTTCGCCGACCTGGTCGAAGAAGGCTCGTGGGTCGACGCCCGGATCGACACTCGTCAACATGTTGACCTTCGTTCCATGCTCCGTCCGTTGGGGCCGGTGGCGGTCTTCGGCGCGAGCAATTTTCCGCTCGCCTTTTCCGTCGCCGGCGGCGACACCGCCTCGGCGCTCGCCGCCGGCTGCCCGGTGGTGGTGAAAGCGCATCCTGCCCATCCCGGTACTTCGCAACTGGCCGGCGAATGCATCGCCGCCGCCGCGGCGGAATTCGACGGGCTCTTCTCGCTCCTCTTCGATCCCGGCATCGAGGTCGGCGTCGAGCTGGTGCGCCATCCGCTCATCCGCGCGGTCGCCTTCACCGGCTCGCGCCGCGCCGGCACCGCCATCATGGAGCTCGCCGCGAAACGTCCCGAGCCGATCCCGGTCTACGCGGAGATGGGGAGCGTCAATCCGGTCTTCATCCTCCCGAACGCGCTGCGCACGCGCGGCGAAGAGATCGCCGCCGGACTGCAGGCGTCGGTGACGCAGGGCGTCGGCCAGTTCTGCACGAATCCCGGCGTGGTGATCACGCCCGACGACGGCTGGACGCGCGCGTTCGAAGAGAAGCTCGCCACGAGCGCGCCCGGCACGATGCTCACCGCCGGCATCTGCCGCGCGTACCACGACGGCCTGCAGCGCCTCGCCGCGACCAGCGGCGTCGAGCAGCGCGTGCGCGTCGAGAGCGACCCGACGCGCACCGCCGGCGCCGCGCTCTTCGTCACGCGCGCCGAAACGTTCCTCGCCAACCGCGAGTTGATGGAGGAGAACTTCGGCCCGTCGACGCTGGTCGTGCACGCCGGCGGCGGCGAGCTGCTCGACATCGCCCGCGCCCTCGAAGGGCAGCTCACCATCACCGTCTGGGGCGACGACGAAGACCTCGCCGCGCACCGCGAGCTGCTGCGCATCCTCGAGACGAAGGCCGGCCGCCTCGTCTGCAACGGCTACCCGACCGGCGTCGAGGTGAGTCCCGCCGTCGTCCACGGCGGCCCCTTTCCCGCGACCTCCGACGGCCGCTCGACCTCCGTAGGCACGCGCGCCATCGAACGCTTCACGCGCCCGGTCTGCTGGCAGAACTTCCCCGAGTCGGCGCTGCCGCCGGAGCTGCGTCAGGGCGACGACCAGACCCGCCCGTAGTTGCTGGGGATGGTGATGAGCCGCTCGCTGAGCGGCGCCGCGGCCGGCAGGTTGTCCTGATGGTGCAACTGCTCCTCGTACGGCCCGCCGCCGGGAAACCAGAACGGCACCGTGGCATCGCTGCCGCTGAAGTTCACGCCGACGAGCGAGAACGACGCATTCGTCCACCGTCCGAACAGCAGCACGCCATGGTTCTGATAGCGGTCAGCATGATCGTAGAAAAAGAACTCGCCGCCGCGAAACTCCGGCCGCGCTTTCCGCAGCGCGAGGAGTTTTCGCACGAGCGCAATCGTTCCTCGGCCCGCCTCATCGTAGAAAAAGTTCCAGCGCACCGGCCGCAGCAGCGCGATCCGTCCGCGTCCGCTCTCCGGCACAAAGTACGACTCGCACAGCTCCTGACCTTCCCACAGCAGCGGCACGCCTTTGGCCAGCAGCAGCGCGATCAGGTACGGCTGCAACCTGGCCCAATTTGACCGGTCGCCGTCGCGCAGCAGCGGCTCGGGGTCGTTCGTCATTCCGAAGTTCGTGACGAACCGCTCGTGATCGTGATTCTCGATGTACTGCAGCGGCGCCTTGGCCACCGTGTCGGTGCCGTTGTGGGTGACGACAACCGGATAGCCTTCAAGGCCGAGTGCGTGGCCAAGCCGGCCGATCGCGCCGTCGCCGGCGTGCGCCACGTCGCGCGCCGCGGCGTAGGTGTCGTTCTGCCAGGTGCTGTTCGAGTACGTATCGGCGACGACGCTCTTCGGCGCCTCGAGCTGCTCTGCGATCTGGATGATGTTGAGCCGTCCGCCGCCGGAGAAGCGCGCCCAGTGATCGGCGCCATTCTGCGATTTCACGTGCTGATACGTCTGGAACACGAGATCGTTGTAGCCGATGCCGGCCGGGCCGTCCCAGTAGTTCGGCACGCAGTCGTAGCGGAAGCCGTCGAGGTGGAACCACTCCAGCCACTTGATGTTCGCGGTGAAGTAGAAGTCGCGCACGTAGGGGCGGTTCCAGTCGGTGTTCGGGCCGAACATGTTCTTGGCGAAGTCGCCCATGAATGGATTGGGTGTGATGCCGAGGCGGCTGTAGAGATACTCGTAGGCAAAGTCGTCGCCGGTGTGGCCGTAGATGACGTCGGCGACGACGGCGATGCCGTTCTGATGGGCGAGGTCGACGAGCCGCTGCAAGGCCCGCCGATTGCCGAACCGCTCGTCTGGCCCGAAATGACCGAGCGGCGTGAAGCCCCAGTCGAGCGACGCGGCCACGTTCGAGAGCGGCATGATCTCGATGCAGTTCACGCCGAGGTCGGCGAGGTAGGGAAGACGCTCCGCCGTGCCCTCGAGCGTGCCGCCGAATTCCTGGATCATCAGCTCGTAGACGACCAGGTCCTCGAGGCGCGGCGTACGCCACTGCGACTCGTGATCGCTCCAGGGATGCGGCGTGAAGCCGATGGTGAACGCGGAGAACTTGCCGATGCCGAACTCGCGCGCGAACGGATCGATGATCCAGTCGATGTCGCCGATGCCGTGCGCGTGCAGGATGTAGCGGTAGACGTAGCGTCCGGCGCGGCCCCACGAATGGCCCGCGTTTGGGCGCGGCTGGGTGAGGTCGATCTGCGCCGACCAGTAGTCGCCGTAGTCGGGATCGATCGAGTGCGTCATCGCGATCTCGACCGGCTGCGCGTCCTGCAGAAACTGATCGTCCTCGTGAATCAGTTTCACGGCGAGGTTGCCGCGCGCCGGCCCGACCTCGGGGAACAGCACGCCGAACTGCACGACATTCGGCGCGGTCTCGCGCGCGCCGAGGCGGTCCATCGGGAGCAGCCGCATCGCTACGCCTTCACCCGGATGTGGCGGAAGGCGACCGGCGAGTTTGGATACGACTGCAGTCCGATGAAGCCGCCGGGATTGCCGTTCTCGTCGAGCGCGAGACCGCGGTCGGTATCGCCATTCGTAAAGTCCGTCACCTGCACGAAGGATGGATCGCCATCCTTCCGCATCCGCACCACGTAGTGCTGCCCGGTGACTTCGATCTCCATCTCGTACCACTGCAGCGGGACGAGGTTCGGCGGCGGCGTGTACTGCTGCTGCTCCGCGTCGAAGCCGCCGCCGGGCAGCGGATCCTTCGCCGGGATCTTGTAGATCGCGCCGGTGCGGTTCTTCCGCAAGCCGTCGGGCTCGGGCTGGATGCCGTAGAAGTCTTTCGACGCATCGCCGCGCGCGCGGTCGTCGATCTGCACTTCGAAGCCGGAGTGCACGGCGGTCCAGGCGCGGTTCGGCTTTTTGTCGTCGCCGGCGGCGGCCATGCGCGCGGCGATCGCGGCGGTCGGGTCGCGCAGCGGATCGCGGAAGCGGACGAAGACGCCGGAGTTCGCGGTCGCATCGAGGACGCGGAACTGCAGCCGCAGCGTGAAGTCGCTGAACGCCTTGAAGCCGTAGTAGAGCAGGCCGAAGTCGCCGGTGCCGTACGTGACGATCTCGCCGCCGATCAGCGCGAAGCCGTTGCCGTTCGGCACGCGCACCCATTGGCTGAAGGTCTTGCCGGTGCCGTCGAAGAGCGCCGTGAATCCCGCTTCGAGCGCCAGCGCCGGCGGCTTCGGCAGCACGGAGCTGGTGAGCATGTCGGCGGTGCGGCGGCAGAGCGCGACGCCGGTGAGCATCGGATTCGGCGAGCCGATGGTCGGGAAGAGCGCCGGCCCGGCCACGTAGCAGTTGGTGACGTCGTGGATGCGTCCGTAGTCGTTGGTCACGCCGTCCGCCGGCGCGTCGCTCATGCGCAGCGTGCCGGCCTCGTGATGGGTGGTGCCGAGGAAGTCGCGGCGGCCTTTGTACGGGAAGAGCGCTTTCAGCTGATCGGGCGTGGTATTGGCCGGCACGGCGATGTTGCGGCCGCCGGGCGCGCCGACGATCTCTAAGGCCATGTTGTTGGCGAAGAGGAGCGCGATCTCGTCGGAGGTGCGGTCCATCGCGTCCCACAGCTTCGAGTCGCTGAGCGTCTGCGCGCTCGAGCCGGGCTGCGGGTTCGCGGCGCTGCCGAGGGTGACGTACGCCTTCTGCCGCGCGAATTCGTCGCTCGCCGACGCCAGCTCGACGCGGCTGTCGGGATTGTGCGGCGTCATCTCGCCGATCCCGCGAATGGTGATGACGACGTGTGTGTCGTTCGCCGACTGCATCGTCTGCAACTGATCGATGTCGGGGATTTTCTTGAAGAGTTCCGCCTCGGAATCATTCCCGAGTCGCGCCAGTCCGGATGCCGTGATCTGCAGATGGAAGTAACGCCGTACCCCGTCGATCACGGCGCTCCCTTTGACGAAGAGCGCGGAGACCTGCAGCGCGCTCGTGGTGGCGGCGGTGAGCGCCTGACGCGGCACGCGGATGTTCACGTTCGAGCGGAGATGGGCCATGAGGTTCTTGCCCATGCGCTGCGCGGCGCGCCAGGAGAGCGACTCCTTGAAGGTGGTGAGCGCGAGGCGCGTCGACTCGATCGTGCCGAGGGCGATCACGACCACGCTCTCGCCGCTCTCGCGCGCCGCCAGCGGAACGACGCGCTCCTGCTTCGTCGCCGTCTCGACCACGCGCACGCCGGTCACGCGCACCCAGCCGTCGGGCTTGGTCTCGGTGATGAGCTCCTGCACGTGCACGTTGTTGACGACCATCACCCGTTTGCGCGCGTCGCCTTCCGGCCCCGTCCCGTCAGCCTCGGATGACGCGACGCGCGACGCTTTGATCAGCAGCGGAATCGCGCTGAATTTGTTGAACGGGAACTGTCCCGGATCGGCCGACGACTGCACGGCCAGCGGTGCCTCGATCTTCAGCAGATCGCGCATCTGCTGCTGCGTCATCGTGGAGGTCGACGGCAGGTTGAGCCAGGAGCGGAGGTCGTCGTCGGACGGCAGCGCACCGCCATGATCGCGCTGATACGCGCGGACGCCGGGGTGGTCGGGCAGTTGCGCGAGCGCGACGGTGTTGGCCGGAGCCGGCGCGGCGCCGAGGCCGTCGAACAGGCGCGTGCGCAGCGCCTTGTGCAGGTCGCCGTAGATGAAGTCGTTCGTGCGCGAGACGCCGAGCTGGTCGCTCGACTCGAGAAAATACCTCGACTGCAGCTCGGTCACGACCGATGCCGGCCAGCCGCTCATCTCCTCATCCGTCGCGTTGTGCAGCAACTCCGGCGACCAACCGCCCCAGGCCAGCGAGCGCCCGCCGACGGCGTACAGCAGCCCGGCGAAATTGAGCGCGGGATTGAGCGAGGTGTCGGGCACCCACGGCACGATGAATCCGGGCGCGACGGCGCCGAAGGGCAGGTTCTGCTGGTGCTCCGGAATGACGAACGGACCTTGTTCCAGCACGAGGATGCGCAGCGCGCGCCACTTGTCGTTCATGAACAGCTTGTGCGCCATGACCGAGCCGAAGGTGCCGCCGCCGATGATGATCACGTCGAAGCCGCGCGGCCGGCCGCCGACGCTGACGGCGGTGCTGTCGATCGCTTCCTGCAGCGTGTTGCAGAGGTAGCGGCCCATGTTGTCGAGGGTGAAGGTGGTCGATTCAGTGGTGAGCATGTGGAGTCCCTTTGTGATGGGAGTGCCGCACGTCGTGATTTCCCTACCTGCGGATCTCCTGCGCAAGCAGCCGCGCTACACTCCGCAGCCGATGGCGCGCGCGCTCGATGCGAAGACCACGGCCGAGCTCACCGAGGCGGTGCGGCAGCTCGAGGTTTGCTCGTGTGCGGAGGTGGTGGTGGAAGTGCGCGGGCGGTCGGGGTCGTATGCGCATGCGCATGCGCGGTTCGCTGCGCTGATCGCGTTCGTGGTGCTGCTGGCGCTGCTCTTCTCGCCGTGGCCGTTTGCGCCGTGGTGGGTGGCGGTGGACGTGGCCATCGCGTACGGCGTGGCCGCGTTCGTGGCGCGGCGGAGCGACGGCGTGCGGCGGCTGGTGACGACGCGTCGCGAGCGCGGCAACGCGGTGCAGGCGATGGCGGCGGCGGTGTTTCACGACCGCGGCGTCGCCAACACGTCCGCGGAAACGGGCGTGCTGGTCTATCTCTCGCTGCTCGAGCGGCGCATCGAGCTGCTGGCCGACCGCGGCGTGCTGTCGGTGGTGCCGGTGCTCGAATGGAATCAGCTCGTCGAGGCGGCGCGGGCGCGTCACGCCACCACGGCCATGCTGCTCGAGATCGTGCGCGGACTGCAGCCGCTGCTCGCGCGTCATCTCCCGATCCGCGAAGGCGACCGCGACGAGCTTTGCAACGTCCCGCGGTTCGTGAGCGAGTGAGATGAAGCGGCGCGCGTTCCTGCTGCTCGTCCTGCTGCTGCTGGTCGCGGCCATCGCCGATGCGCGCGTCGGCGGCGGCGAGTCGTACTCCGGCGGCGGCTCGTCATCGTCGGGCGGCGGCGGCTCGAGCGGCGGCGGTGGCGGCGACGGCAGCGGCGAGGCGCTCTACTACCTCATCCGTTTTCTCTGGTGGCTCACCATCGAGCATCCAGCCATCGGCATCCCCGTGGACATCGCCGTGATCGTTTTCTTCGTCCGCCGCGCGCGCGCCGGCAACATTCAGACGCTGAGCCTGAGCACGCAGCCGCGGCCGTCGCCGGCGGCATCGGCGCGGCTCACCGATCTGCGCCGCTACGATCCGAATTTCTCGGAGATCACCTTCAACGACTTCTGCTACTCGCTCTACGGTCTCGCGCACTACGCGCGCGGACGGAACGAGCTCGATCGCTACGCGCCGTACCTGAGCGCCGGCGCGCGGAACACGCTGCGCGCGCGCAACACGGCCGGCATCACCGAGGTGCGCGGCGTGGTGGTCGGCGCGATGCGGGTGGTGGAGGTGACGGGGCTCGACACGGCGCAGGTGCACGCGCGGATCGAATTCGAGAGCAACTACACCGACGTCTTCGGCATGCGCGAGATGAGCTGGTACGTGGTCGAGCAGTGGGTGCTGGAGCGGCGGCGCGACATCCTCTCGCCGCCGCCGGAGCGCGCGAAAGCGGATCACTGCCCGCGCTGCGGCGCGCCGCTGGAGACGCGCACGGACGGCTCGTGCAACTACTGCGGCGTGAAGGTCGAGAGCGGCGCCTTCAACTGGTACGTGCGCTCGATCTCGCTCCGCACACGCGAAGAGCGCGGGCCGCTGCTGACGTCGAACGTGCCGGAGCAAGGGACCGACCGCGCCACCGTGTATCAGCCGCGCTTCGCCGACGCGCGCGCGGCGTACGAGGCGGCGCATCCGGAGTTCACCTGGCCGGCGTTCACCGCGCGCGTGCACGAGGTGGCGACGACGCTGCAGGATGCCTGGAGCGCGCGCGACTGGGAGCGCGTCCGTCCGCTGGAGACGGAGTCGCTCTTCCAGATGCATCGCTACTGGATCGACGCCTACGTGAAGCAGGGACTGCGCAACGTCGTCGACGATTACCAGATCACGCGCGTCGAGCCGGTGCGCATCGACAGCGATGCGTTCTACGAGTCGATCACGATTCGGATGTGGGCGCAGGGCCGCGACTACACGGTCGACGAGGGCGGGCGCGTGCAGGCCGGGTCGCAGTCGCAGGTGCGGCGCTGGTCGGAGTACTGGACGTTCATCCGCAGCCGCGCCGCCGCGAGCTCGGGGAAGCTGTCGTGTCCCAACTGCGGCGCCGAAGTGGACGTCGGCGCAACGGGCATCTGCCCCTACTGCGGCGGCAAGATCTCCACCGGTACGTTCGACTGGATCCTGTCGCGCATCGAGCAGGACGAGGCGTACTCGTAGGGCAGCCTACGCGACACCGCCCGCGTACACGTTGAAGCGGCCGTCGCGGACGAAGCCGAGCAGGGTCACGTTCAAGTCGCGGGCGAGCTCGATGGCCAGCGACGATGGACCACCGACGGCCGCCACCGCCGGAATCCCGGCCACCGCTGCTTTCTGCACGATCTCAAAACTGGCGCGGCTGCTGACGAACAGCAGGCGCTCGCGCAGCGGCGTGGCCGACTCGCGGAAGAGCGCGCCGATCACCTTGTCGACGGCATTGTGTCGGCCGATGTCTTCGCGCAGCGCGACGAGTTTTCCGTCGCGATCGAACAGCGCGGCGGCGTGCATCGAGCCGGTGGCGCGGAACGCCGTCTGCGCGTCCGCGAACGGCTCGCCGAGGCGCTGCACCAGCTCCGCGCGGAACGGCTCCGACGGCGGCAGCACGCCGCAGGCGATGCGCACCGCGTCGATCGACGTCTTGCCGCAGACGCCGCAGCTCGAGGTCGTGTAGAAGTGGCGGTCGAGCTTCGAGGCATCGAGCTGCACGCCCTCGCGCAGCGTCACCCGCACGCGATTCGGCGAGCCCCAATGCCGCACGCTTTCGACCTCCTCGAACTTCCGCAGCAACCCTTCCGTGAAGAGAAATCCGAGGGCCAGATCGAAGTCGTCGCCCGGCGTGCGCATCGTCACCGAGATCGTCTTCGCGCCGGCGCTGATCTCGAGCGGCTCTTCCACGGCCACGGCGTCGTCGCCGGCGTCGCGCGACGGCACGCGCGTCACCGGCACGGAGACGACGCGGTCCATCAGGGCACGCGATAGACGACGGCGTTGATGTTCATGCCGGCGCCCACCGAGGCGAAGAGCAGCAGGTCGCCGGAGTTGATGGTATGGCCATCCATCTGCCCGGAAAGAATGAGATCCAGAAGGGTGGGGATGGTGGCCACCGAGGCGTTGCCGAGCCAGGAGATCGTCATCGGCATCACGTCGGGCGGCGCCTCGAGGCCGCAGAGATCGTAGAACGCTTCGAGGATGGCTTCGTCCATCTTGCCGTTGGCCTGGTGGATGAGGATCTTGCGCACGTCGCGCGGCGACTCGCCGGCGCGCTCGAGCGCGTCCAGCATGGCGCCGGCCACGGTGCTCAGCGCGTACTTATAGACCTTGCGGCCTTCCATCTTGATGAAGAGCGCCTCGAGGAACGCCTCCGCTTTGTACGACGTGCCCATGGCCAGCACCGAGGCGTGATCGACGGCATCGGTGCGGACGGCGCGCGAGAGAATCCCGATGCGCGCGTCGGTGTCGCGCCCTTCGACGACCACCGCTGCGGCGCCGTCGGCGTAGATCAGGCTGTCGCGGTCGTGCGGATCGGAGATGCGCGAGAGCGTCTCGGCGCCGATGACCATGATGCGCCGCGCGTCGCCGGCGCGGATCATCGAGTCGGCCACGATCACGCCCTGCAGCCAGCCGGGGCAGCCGAAGACGAGGTCGAAGGCGGCGCAGGCCGGATTGCGGATGCCGAGGCGCGCCTTGACGCGCGCGGCGAGCGACGGCACCTGATCGGGGCGTGCGCCGCAGCCGGCGCGTACGTCGCCGAAGTTATGCGCGACGATCAGGCCGTCGAGCGTCTCGCCTGCGATGCTCGACGACTGCAGCGCTTTCTGTGCGGCGTCGGCGGCGAGGTCGGTCGTGACCTGATGGTCGGCGGCGTAGCGACGTTCGCGGATGCCGGTGATGGCCTCGAACTGGCGCAGGATGTCGGCGTTCGGTTTATCGATCCGGCGGCCGTCGGGCGCGTGGAACTCGGCGCCGAGGAACGCCTCGTTCGAGACGCGCCGCTCGGGAATGTGACTGCCGGTGGCGGTGATGACAGTGCGCATCGCTCTCTATTTCGGTCTTTTTTTCGGTTTGTGCGCTCCACTGTAAAACGGATTCGGGCCACGCGGCGAGCGGCTGTCGCGCTGCGGCCCGCGATCGTCGCGGAACGGCCGCGCCGGACGGTCGCCGAAGCGGGTGTCGCGGCGCGGCGGACCGGCGTCGCGAGCGCCACGCGACGGCGGACGATCGTCGCGAGGACCGCGTGACGGCGGGCGGTCATCGCGAGGACCGCGCGACAGCGGACGGTCGTCGCGTGCACCGCGCGCCGGCGGACGATCGTCACGGCGCGGAAAGCGCTGCTCGCGCTGCGGCGGACGGTCGTCACGCTGCTCGAATCGCGGCGGACGGCGATCGTCGAATCGCGGTGCCGGCTTCGGCGCGCGCGGCTTCACGTCGGCGAGCTCGCGCGGCGCGACGCGCAGATTCACCGCGCGTCCGCGGAACTTCGCCCGTCCCACTTTCTCCAGCACCACGTCGACGAAACGCTCCGGGATGCCGACGTAGGTGATGTCGTCGCGGATCTCGATCGGGCCGATGTCGCGGCCGGGAATGTCCGCTTCGTTGGCGATGGAGCCGACCACGTCGGCGGGACGGATGCCGTCGCGCTTGCCGACCGACATGGCCATGCGCACGGTCTTCTCGTGCATCGGCTCGCGTTCTTCGCGCGGCGCGGACGGTGATGACGACGACGCAGTCGATGAGGCCGGCGCGGCCGCCATCGCCGCCGGCGCATCCTCGCGCGGCGCCACGATGCTGCGCGCCGAATTCGCCAGCCGCGCCGCCGCCGCCGCGATCTCCGCCATGTCGAACGGCCCTTCCTCGGCCAACTGCTCGACCAGCTCGACGTACAGTTCGAGATCGCCTTCCTGGATGGTCTTGCGCACGTTGTCTTTGAAGACCGCGGTGCGTTTCGCGGCGATGTCGGCGCGCGTCGGGATGCGCATCGGCTTGATCGGCGCGCCGGTGTAGCGCTCGATCTCGCGCATCATCCGCCGCTCGCGCGGCGTGATGAAGAGCGTGGCCAGTCCCGCGCGTCCGGCGCGTCCGGTGCGGCCGATGCGGTGCACGTACGCTTCGACGTCGTACGGGATGTCGTAGTTGATGACGTGGGTGATCTGCTCGACGTCGAGGCCGCGCGCGGCGACGTCGGTGGCCACGACGATCTCCACCTGGCCTGCGCGCAGCCGGCGGATGACGCTCTCGCGCAGCGGCTGGGTCATGTCGCCGTGCATGGCCACGGCCGCGAAGCCGCGCGCCTCGAGTTTCTCCGCGAGCTCGGCCGAGCCGGTTTTCGTGCGGCGGAAAATCAGCACCGCCTCCGCCGGCTCGAGCTCGAGGATCTGCGTCAGCACCTCGAGCTTCTGCCCTTCGGAGACGTTGAGGAAGCGCTGTTCGATGGCCGGCGCGGAGAGCGAGCGGTGCTCGATCTCGATGCGCTCGGCGTCGTGCAGATGCCGCCGGGCGATGCGCAGCACTTCCTCCGGCATCGTCGCCGAGAAGAGCGCCGTCTGCCGTCCTTCCGGCGAGGCCGCCAGAATCTTGTCGACGTCCTCGGCGAATCCCATTTTCAGCATCTCGTCCGCTTCGTCGAGGACGAGCAGGCGGATGTGCGAGAGGTCGAGGCTCTTGCGGTCGAGGTGATCGATGAGGCGGCCCGGCGTTCCGACCACGACCTGCGCGCCGCGCTCGAGGCGCTTGAGCTGCGGCACGATCGGCGCGCCGCCGTACAGCGGGATGACGTGGATCGGCCCGAGGCCTTGCGCATACGAGTGGATGGCCTCGGCCACCTGCATGGCCAGCTCGCGCGTCGGCGTGAGCACGAGCGCCTGCGTGGCGCGCTCCTTCGGGTCGATCTTCTCGAGGATCGGCAGCGCGAACGCGGCGGTCTTCCCGGTGCCGGTCTGGGCCTGCCCGATCAGATCGCGCCCGCCGAGGAGCAGCGGGATGGTGCGCTCCTGAATCGGCGTCGGCGCCTCGTACCCGAGGCGCGTCAGGTTCTCGACGACCGCGTCGCGCAAGCCGAGGGCGGAAAAAGGATTCGGTGATTCGCTCATGACACCTCAGTCGTTTGCAGACAGCGAGCCGGAGCGGGAAAGGCGCCGGCGCGTCACTCCTACAAAGTGGAGGAGCATCATGGCGCAGACGACGCGGGTGGTTCAATGGAAGCAGCAGCAGGTCGCGGTTCGGGAGATCCCGATGGATGGAGTGACGGACGAACTTCCGGGCGAATGCGATCACGCGTACGCGCTCGTCTACGCCGGTCATGGCCGGACGAACGGCGGCGGCTCGTGGTCGCTGCTGCTCCCGGCGATCTCCTGCGTGAAGCCGGCGCCCGGCGGCGACCGGCGGCCGTCGATCGTGGCCACGCCGTCGTCGCAGGCGATGACGGACGACGTGCCGCCACCTTACGTGCTGGTCGCGCGCACGCAAGGCGCGCGCATCACCATCTGGGCGTTCGACCTGAACGGCGCGCCGGCGGCGCACGTCGAGTTCTCGTGGCACTGCATCATCGAAGGCACGCTCGTCTGACGCTTGCGCGATACTGATCGCGCGATGTCCGACGAGCGTTACTGCAGCAACTGCCGCCTCGAGCTGCCGCGTGATGCGGCGAGCTGTCCGGCGTGCGGTGTGTACGCGGGCGATCTGTTCGACGGGAAAATCCGGAAGGAACGGCGCACGACGTGGCGCGGCGTGTTGTTCACCGCCGCGGTCACGCTGATCCTCGGCATCGCCGCGTGGTACGCGCTGAACGAATGGGCGGCGCGTGAGGAACGCTCCATTCCGTCGGTGCTCGGGCCGCGCGCGACCACGTCGACGGCGCCGGTGCGGGTGGTGCGCTCGCGGCCGGGCGGCAACGTCGATGAGGCGGAGGCGATCCGCACGCTGCGGCGCCATCTCGCCTCGACCGGCGTGAAGGACGAGTGTCTGGTGGTGATGAGCAACGGCCGCTCCGGCCACTCCTTCGTGCTCACCGCGTACGACCGCTGCACGAACACGCGCCTCGGCAAGTGGAAGGTCAACGCGAAGACCGGCGCGGTGACGCGGTAACGCGCTACTTGACTTCGTCGATCAGCACGTCGGCGGGACCGCGCTCCTTCTGCAAGCGCGCGGCGGTCGACTCGGCGGCGCGCATCACCCGCAGGATGTTCAGGCCGGCCAGCTTGCGGAGCTGCTGCTCGCTGTGGCCGCGGCGGAGGAGCTCGGTGAAGATGGCCGGGTAGTCGGCGACGCTCTCCAGTCCGACCGGCGTCGTGGTGATGCCGTCGAAATCGCCGCCGAGGCCGACGTGATCTTCGCCGGCGATCTCGATGACGTGCTCGATGTGACTGGCCACGTCCGCGACGGTCGCGCGCGGCCGCACGTTCGAGGCTTCCCACGCCGCCATCGCGTCCTTGGCGCGGTCGGGCTGCCCTTTGTACATCTCCTTGAAACGCGCGTCGGCGGCGGTGCGCTCCGCTTCGAAGAGGCGCGCCTTCTCGTTGATGAACGACGGCACGAACGTGACCATCACCACGCCGCCGTTCTCGCGCAGGCGGCGCAGCACGTCGTCCGGCACGTCGCGGGCGTGATCGGTGAGCGCGCGCGCGGACGAGTGCGAGAAGATCACCGGCGCCGCGGTGACATCGAGCGCGTCGTGCATCGTCTTCGGCGCGACGTGCGAGAGATCGACCAGCATGCCGAGGCGGTTCATCTCGCCGACCACGACCTTGCCGAACGGCGTGAGGCCGCCGTGCACCGGCGCGTCCGTGGCGGAGTCGGCCCAGTCGTTGTTCTCGGAGTGGGTGAGCGTCATGTAGCGCGCGCCGGCGTTGTAGAGCTGCCGCAGCGCCGCGAGGGAGTTGTGGATGGAGTGGCCGCCTTCGACGCCGATGAGCGATGCCACCTTTCCGGACTTATGGATTCGCACCACGTCGTCGGCGGTGCGAGCCAGCTCGAAGGTCTCGGGGTAGATCGCGGCGAGCCGCTGCACGACGTCGATCTGCTCGAGGGTCGCCTGCAGCGCGTCGGCGCCGGGCATGGAGGTGGGGACGTAGACGGACCAGAACTGCCCGCCGAGGCGGCCGGCGCGGATGCGGGCGATATCGGTGTGCAGCGGCTTCTCGAGCCGCGACTGGTCGCGGGCGATGTCGAGCTGGGCCAGGTGATTCTTCACGCGCTCGCGGTACTGCCACGGCAGATCGTTGTGGCCGTCGATGAGCGGCACCTCGCGCAGGATGCGATCGACGCGCGGATCGATCTGCGCGAACAGGGACGGCGCGGCGAGAAGGACGAGCACGAGCGCGCGGAATCGCATGCCGTCTCCTATACCATACGCCGCCGATGTCGCTGGCTTTCGCCACGGACGAGCTGCATCCGATGATCGACGCGCTGCTGCGCGTGCGCGTGCCGCGCTGGCGCGAGCTGAACCGCGCCATCGACGAGCGCGACGACATGTTCGACTTCGCCATGACGCTGCTCGATCACGATCGCGACGCGGCGCTGACGAACTACTTCGTGAACGGACTCGAGCAGTTCGAGCTGGTGCGGCACATCGCCGGCTGGCGCGGCCCGCTGCGCCGCCTGCTCGATTTCGCCAGCGGCTACGGCCGCCTCACGCGCTTCCTCGTGCACGAGCAGCTCGCGGCGGAGATCACCGTCTCCGACATCCTCGAAGGCGGCATGCAGTTCCAGCAGGAGCAGTTCGGCGTGCGGACCATTCTGTCGACGACGCTGCCGGAGCACTTTGCCGCGCCCGATCGCTACGACCTGATCTTCGTGGCCTCGCTCTTCACGCATCTGCCGCCGGCGACGTTCTCGCCCTGGCTCCGCCGCCTCGGCGAGCTGCTCGAGCCGCAAGGCCTGCTCATCTTCAGCGTGCACGACGAGTCGATCGCGCCGGAGCGCGTCGAAGGCGGGATCAACTTCGAGAGCTACAGCGAGAGCCGCGTGCTCGACGGCGCGGAGTACGGCTCGACGTGGGTCACCGAGAGCTACGTGCGCGAGCAGGTGGCGGCCATCGACCCGACGTGGACCTGCGTGCGGCTGCCGCGCGCGCTGAGCGACTGGCAGGATGTGTACGTGGTGTCGCCGGCGGCGATCGCCGATCCGCGGCCGCGGCGCACGCCGAAGGGTTTCATCGAGCGCTTCGACGTGACCGCGGAGCGGATCGAGCTGGCCGGCTGGGCCACGGCGCGCGACGAGGCGCCGGCGCGCGTCGAGGTGCGCATCGACGACGAGATCGTCGCCTCGACCACGACCTTTCATCCGCGCAACGACGTGGCGGAGTGGTTCGGCAGCGAGGCCGCGCGCGAGTCGGGATGGGACTGCGCGATCCCGCAGTCGAAGGTGCGCTCGTTCCGCTACCAGACCGCGACGGTGTCGGTGTTCTCGCGCGAAGGCGCCGAGCGGATCCTCTTCCACGGCACGATCGACGCGGCCGGCGCGTTCGTGGCGAAGGAGCGCGCCCGCGCGCGGGACCAGCAATTGCTGGGGAAGGAGAACGAGCTGGCGGCGTTGCGCGAACGGCTGGCGGTGACCGAGCACGAGCGCAACACGCTCGCGCAGCAGATCGAGGCGATGAAGCAGAGCCGCTTCTGGCGCGCACGCGAGCGGTGGTTCGCGATGAAACGTGCGGTCGGACTGACGGAGGAAACGTGAAACGGATCTACGCGATGCTGCTCCTGCTGGCGACATCGATCGGCTGCGGGTCGTCGCATCAGGCGGCCAGCTCGACGGCGGCAGATCGTCCGTACGTGGATGTCTCGCAGGCGGGCGCGCTCTTCTTCGGCGCCGGCCGCAGCACGCCGTTCACGATCAACGTCGAGATCACCAACCACGCGGCGGAGCCGATCACGATCAAGCGCGTGCGCGTCGAGCCGGGAGTGATGACGCAGTACAGCGTCTATCCGTACGAGCGCGTCTTCACCGAGACCCTCGCCTCGGGCGAGAGCCGCGCGCTGCCGATGTCGATGACGGCGTTCACGAACAATCCGCGCATGGAACAGTCGGAGCCGCTCTCGCTACGGGTCGTGCTCGACTACGAGCGCGGCGGCAGGCAGTATCACGAGCGCTATCTCAATCTGCGCATCGTGCCGTAGCGCGCGACTCCACGAAGCGCTCCAGAAAAATCCCCATCGTCAGCACGATCATCAGCAGGTCGGTCTCGAAGGTCGTGTTGATGGCGGCGCCGTCGCGGCGCGCCTGCGCTTTCAAGCGCTCGACGGCGGCGACGTCGAAGAGGCCCTGCCGTTTGATCGTGGCCGGCGCGAGCAGGTCTTCGATCCAGTCGATGCGCCGGCGCAGCAGGTAGGGTGAGCCGGGCGCGACGAAGCCGAATTTCTCGCGCGCGGCGATCTCGCGCGGGAGGTAGCGGCGGGCCACTTCGCGCACGGCGAATTTCTCGACCGAGTCGCGCACGAGGAGCGACGGCGGCAGCGTGCGCGCGATCTCGATGACGTCGCGGTCGAGGAACGGATAGCGCGCTTCGACGGAGCTGGCGTAGGCGACGCGGTCGCCGTGGTCGGCGAGCAGATGATCGGAGAGGCGCAGCTTGAAGTCGATGTAGGAGCGGCGGTGCATCGGATGGCGTCCGCGCAGTTTCTCGAGCTGCACCGGCGCGCGGCGCGTGGCGTCGAACGACGGGAGTTGCGCGGCGACGTCGGGCGCGTAGAGCTCGCGCTTCACCTCGCGAAAGCGGTAGTAGTCGCGCTCGTAAAAAAACCGCGGGTCACCCCAGAGCTCTTCGCGCAGCTCGTCTTCGAGCAACTCGTCGAGCTCGTCCTCACCGCCGCGCATTCGCGTTTCGTCCATGCGGTAGCCGACGTAGCCGGCGAACAGCTCGTCCGCGCCTTCGCCGGTGAGCACGACTTTCAGTCCGCTGTCGCGCACCAGCCGCGACAGCGCGAGCGAGCAGGTGTCATACGACTCCTTGAGCGGCGCCTCGGCGAACCAGACCGCGTCGCGCAGCCGCTCGATGATGTCCGCCTGCGCGAACTCCGTCTCGTGATGGATCGTCTCCAGCCGCCGCGCCATCGTGCGCTGGTGCCTCCGCTCGTCGATGGCCGCGTCGGCGAAGGCGATGGAGAAGGAGTGAAAGCGCTGGTCCGGCCGCAGCGCATGCACCATCGAGCCGATCAGACTCGAGTCGAGCCCGCCGCTCAGATAGAAGCCGACCGGCACGTCGGCCACGAGCCGCCGCGAGACCGCGTTGCGCAATGCGTCGTCGAGCGCGTCGATCGAAGCAGGCGACGGCACCGGCTCGACCGGATAGTCGAGATCCCAATACTCCTGCAGCGCGACCTCGTCTTCGCGCACGCGCAGCAGATGGCCGGCCGGCAGCGCGTGAATGCCGCGGAACATCGTCGCCGGCGCAACCAGGCCGGGAAAGGTCAGCACCTGGTCGAGTCCTTCCAGATGGACTTCCGGATGGACGTCAGGATGGACGAGCAGCGCCTTGATCTCGGAGGCGAACAGCAGCGCGTCGCGCGTGCGCGTGTAGAAGAGCGGCGCGATGCCGGCGTGATCGCGCGCGAGCAGCAGCTCCCGTTTGCGGCGGTCGAGGATGGCGAACGCGAACTGTCCGTTGAGCCGGTCGACGAGCGCGGCGCCATACTCCTCGTAGAGATGCACCAGCACCTCGACGTCGCAGCGCGAGCGGAAGCGATGGCCGCGCTGCTCGAGCGAGGCGCGCAGCTCGCGGAAGTTGTAGATCTCGCCGTTGCAGACCGAGACGATGCTGCCGTCTTCGCTGAAGTGCGGCTGGTTGCCGCCGCCAAGGTCGATGATCGAGAGGCGGGTGAACCCGAGTGCGGCGCCGGCGGTGGTGAAGGCGCCGGAGTCGTCGGGACCGCGATGGGCGAGCCGGCCAGTCATGGCCGCGAGGGCCGGTGCGTGCACCGGCGCCTCGCGGTCGAATTGAAAGATTCCCGCGATGCCGCACATGTCACTGCGCGGCGGTGTGGAACCGCCAGACCAGACCCTGCACGAGCGACGGCACGTTCGGCGGTCCGTCGAGCGGCACCGGCAGCACCGCCAGCGGCGGCGTCGGCACGCTGTCGACGCGCCAGCAGTAGTCGGTGTCCGGCTTGAGGCCGGTGAACGTCGCCTTCGGCGTCTGCGTCGTCTTTGTCATCAGCCCGGTCGTGCCGTTCTCCACGGCGCTGCAGTCGGCGCCGACGTAGACGTTGAACTCGCCGTAGTACATGCCCGGCTGCCACGTCAGCGTCACCGAGTCGCGCGCCGGCGTCGCGCCCGGCTCCATGGCCGTGCCCTGCACCAGCGGCATCAGCGTGTCGAGGATGGCCACCTCCGGCGGCGTCGTCGGCGCGTACTGGTCCATCGTGTTCAGCGCCTCGATGAAGTAGGTGTCGGTATCGAAGAAGTGATAGACGAGCGTCTTGTAGCCGGGGATCGCGCCGCCGTGGCCGCGCGCGTCGCCGTACATGCGGTGCGGCTGCATGATGCCGCCGACGCCGTAGTCGACGTTGAACCACTCCATATCCGCCGAGGTGAAGTTCAGCCACTTCCGCTTGGTGCCGGCGTTGAGGATGGTGTTGGTCTCGAAGATCCCTTTGGCGAAGCGCAGCAGATCGGACGGCGTCGAGACGATCGCGCCCGCGGACCAGGCGTAGCTCGGATTGAGCACCGTCACGTCCTTCCACTCCGGAAACTCGCGGTACTGCAGCGTCCAGTCCTGATGCGTGTAGCCGTGCATCATGTCCGCGGGAATCGAGGGATCGAGCGCAAAGTAGGTGTCGGTGAGGCCGAGCGGCTTGATGACGTACTGCTCGATGGCATCCTGCACCGGCTTGCCCGTCACCTCCTCGATGATCATGCCGAGCAGGATGTAATTCGAGTTCGAGTAGAACCACGACGGATACTGTCCCGGCTCCGGCGGCGCGCTGCCGGTCAGGGTCCAGTAGGGATTGGTGAAGCCGGTCAGCGGCATGAAGAAGGGCGAGAGCACCGGCGTCGAGTTGGGAGCGAGGGCGGCCATCAACTCGTTCGGCGTGAACGCGCGCGTCGGCGTGGTCAGGTACGAGCTGCCGATGGTCGGATTGCCGAGGTAGTTGGCCATGCCGCTGATGTGCTGCATGAGCATGCCGATGGTCATCAGCGAGATGTTGGGAATGGCCATGACCGTCGGGTCGTCGCTGAGGTACTTCGCGACCTGATCGTTGAGCTTGAGCTTTCCCTGCTGCTCGAGCGCGAGCACGGTCTGCGCGACGAACATCTTCGTGACGCTGCCGACGCGAAAGTGATGGTCCGGCCGCGGCGCCACTTTCGTCTCGATGTTGGCGTAGCCGCTCGTGCCGACGCGCGTGCCCCACTGCGGCGACTGGATGATCACCACCGCGCCGGGCGTGATGGCCGCGTTCGGGTTTTGTTTGTTCGTGTACTGGTCGAGCGCCTGTTGCCAGGTCGCCGGAAAGGGTTTGTAGTTCTCGGACTGCGCGCGACCGTGCGCGGCGAGGGCAAGGGACAGCAACAGCAGAACGGAAATGCGTCGGGTTCTCATGATTTCTCCTTAGCGCGCGCGGAGCTGCCAGACCGGCCCGTTCACGAGCGCGGGCAGCTTTGCCGGTCCGTTGATCGGCGCCGGCGTGACGGTGAGTGGTTGTGCGACGACGGTGTCGACGCGCCAGTAGTAGATGCCGGAGCGGAGATCCTTGATCGTCACCGATGGATCGTCGCTGGTGTAGAGCTGCACGCCCGGATGCGAGTCGGCGGTCGCGCGCTCGACGGCGTCGGGATCGATGCCGACATAGATTTGATACGTGCCGTACAGCCGCCCCGGCTGCCACGACAGCGTCACCGAGCCGCGGCGCGGAGTCTCCGAATATGGGTTCGTCGGCGCCGACTTCACCAGCATCATGATGTCGTCGAGCATCCCCACTTCCGGAGATCCATCCATCGTGTTGGTCGAGCAGACGAAGAACGTGTCGGCGTCGAAGAAGTAGTAGAGCAGCGCGCTGTAGCCGATGAATTTGCCGCCGTGGCCGCGCGCGTCGCCGTAGGTGCGGTGCGCCTGCATCACGCCGAGGCCGTAGTCGACCATCGGGAAGTGGATGTCGGCCGAGGCGAAAGTCAGCCACTTCTCCTTCGTGCCGGAGTTGATGACGTTGTCGGTCTTGAAGATGCCTTCACCGAAGCGGAGCACCTCGGCAGGCGTCGAGACGACCGCGCCGGCCGCGCCGGCATAGCTGGCGTCGACGACGGTGATGTCCTGCCAGTTGGGCGACGGCACGGTCGACACTTCCTTCGTGTAGCCGTGCACCACGTCCGCCGGCAGCTCCGACCCGACGGCGTAGTAGGTCTCGTCGAGCTCGAGCGGCTGCATGATCGCCTCATGCATCGCTTCGGCGACCGGCTTGCCGGTGACTTCCTCGATGATCATGCCGAGGAGCGTGTAGTTCGAATTCGAGTAGTTCCACCACGGCCAGAAGTTGCGCGGCGCGGTGGCGTCGATCGGGATGTATGGATTGAGGTACGTCTGGCCGGGAGTGAAGACCGGCAGGAGCGTCGTGGTGCCGCCCGGCACGAGCACCGACAGCAGGTCTTCCGGCTCGTAGTGGCGGTGCGCATCGATGAGCGGCGAGAACCCCAGCTCGTCGGCTTCGAGGTAGTTGCGGATGCCGGTGGTCATCGCCAGCAGATCGCCGACGGTGACTTTGTCGATGTTCGGGATCTGCGGCACGACGCGCCGATGGCCGAGGTACTTGAGCACCGGATCGGTGAGCTTGATCAGCTTCCGCTGCTCGAGCGACAGCACCGTCAGCGCGGTGAAGGTCTTGGTGATGCTGCCGATGCGCACCGGACTGTCGGCGGTGTATTTCTCGTGCGTCTGGATGTTCGCGTAGCCGGTCGTGCCGATGCGCGTGCCCCAGATCGGCGACTTGATGATGACCACGGCGCCGGGGACGATGCCGGCGTCGGGATTCTGCGGATTCGCATAGCGGTCGAGCGCCGCCTGCCACGTGGGCGGAAAGGGTTTCGCGTTGCGGAGCTCCGCGCCGGTGAGCGGCGCGAACAGCAGCCAGACGAGGGACAGCGAGAGCGATAGCGAAGTGCGGCGGATCATCCTTGGGTCTCCTGAGGTTGTGGGGTCCGTGCGGCGAACGCGGCGCGCAACGCGCGCGAAAGAGCCGTGTCGCCGCGGCTGCGGGTTGCCAGGGTGAGACGCGCGCGCTCGATCGACGCCTCGATCTCGAGCTCCTGCTGCCGCGCCATCCGGCCGGCGGAGGCGCGCTGGCGTACGACGCTGAAGCAGCCGGGCGCGGGATCGCCGATGGAGCCGAGATGGTTGACGGCGATGCGCGGCGGGCCGGCCAGCCGCCGCTCGCGCGCGTGGTACTTCAGAATCCCGTAGCCGATGCCGCCGTGCGGCACGTCGCGCAGCGAGCGGCCGAGGAGGAACGGGAAGTCGGCGGTGAACCAGCCGACCGTGCGGGTGACGTCGAGGCCGGGCGCGACCGGCACGCGGCCGTGATGCGAGAGCTGCACCCGGCGCGGTCCGGCCACGCTCGCGAGAATCTCCAGCAGCTCGTCGAGCCCGAGCGCGTCGTCGCTCTCCACGATCTCGAGGGTCGTGTCGTCGTAGCGATGCGGCTCGCACGGCGCCTCGGCGTGCGCATCGACCTCGAGCCAGTACGGCAGCTCGTCGCCGCGGTCGCTCGCCGCCACGGCGCGCGCCCATTCGGCGTACGAGGTGACCGGCTCCGGCAGCGTCGCGCCGCGCCAGGCGTCGCCGAGGTCTTCGAGGAGGATGCGCCACGACACCGCGTCGACCGCGAGATGGTGCGCGGCGAGCAGCACGGTGTCGGGCTCGGCGCCGCGCACGGCGTAGAAGAGCGGCCCGTGCTCGAGGTCGAACGGCTGCAGCTCGTTCTCGATGCGGCACGGCGCGACGTCGCCGACGACGAAGCGGTCGCTCTCCGGAAAGCGGATGCGCAGCGCATCGTGCCGCGCCACCACCGCGTCGAGCGCTTCCTGCAACCGCGCCCGCGCCGCCGGTTCGTCGAGCCGCTCCGGCGCGCGCAGCAGCACGGCGTGGGTGAGGTCGGGCCAGGTCTCGCGCGCGTGCGTCTCGAGATACCAGCGCTGCACCGGCGTCGACGGCGCGTCGCGGCGCGACGATCTCCGCACGTGCGGGCGGCGCTGCTGCGATGCGGCGGCGATGGCGGCCACGGTCTCGAGCCGCAGCAGCTCGCCGACGTCGATGGCGAAGCCGGCGCGGCGTAGGCGTCCGGTCAGGAGGATGGCCTTGAGCGAGTCGCCGCCGCAGTCGGAGAAACGGTCGAGCACTCCGATGGCGTCGCGGCCGAGGACTTCGCGCCACGCCTGCAGCACGCTCTCTTCCGCGGCGTTGCGCGGCGCGACGCCGCCGCTGGCGGTGCGCGGCGACGGCAGCGCGGCGCGGTCGATCTTGCCGGCAGTGGTGAGCGGCACGGCGTCGATGGCCACGAACGCCGACGGGACCATGTGCGGCGGCAGGACGCGCGCGAGTTGCGCGCGCAGCTCGCCGGTCTCCCCGGCGATCCAGGCTACGAGCTGGCCGTCTTCGACGCCGGCGATGGCGTGACGCACGCCGGCGATGCCGCGCAGCGCGCTCTCGATCTCGCCGAGGTCGATGCGGTAGCCGCGCAGTTTGACGAGCGTGTCGTTGCGGCCGAGGTAGAGCACCTCGCCGTCGTCGGTCCAGAGGCCGCGGTCGCCGGTGCGGTACCAGCGCACGCCGCCGTGCTCGACGAACTTGCGCGCGGTGAGCGCGGGCGCGTTCGCGTAGCCGCGCGCGAGGCCGGGTCCGGCCAGCAAGATCTCACCCGGCACTCCGATCGGTACGTCACGCAGGATGCGATCGGCAATGCGGAGACGGGTATTGGCGATCGGGCGTCCGATCGGAATGCCGGGTGAGCTCTCCTCGGCCGCGACTTCATGCATCGTCGCGCAGACCGAATCTTCCGTCGGTCCATACGCGTTGAAGTAACGGAGGCGCTTCGCGTAGTGCCGCGCGTCCTGTTCGTCCGGCGGCTCGCCGGCCGTGATCAGCACGCGCAGCGGCAGCTCGGCGCGATCGAGCGCGCGCAAGTACGAAGGCGGCAGCGTGGCCACGGTCAGCCGCTCGCGCGCGGCGAATCCGGTGAACCGCGCGCCGTCGCGAATGACCTCGTCCGGCGCGATCACTACCGCCGCGCCGCACAGCAGGGCCATGAAGATCTCGGAGAGCGACGCGTCGAACGAGCAGGACGCGAACTGCAGGACGCGGTCGTCCGCGACGATCCCGAAGGTGCGGATCTGATCGAGGATCATGTTGACGAAGCCGCGATGGGCAACCTCGACGCCTTTGGGACGGCCGGTCGATCCCGAGGTGTAAATGACGTACGCAAGATCAACCGAGGAACCGAGGAACCGAGGACCCGAGGAACCGCCTTCAAAGTGCTCGTCGACCGTCAGGACGCAGTTGCTGTCTTCCGTCTGGAAGGAGACCCGTCCTTCCGGAAGTGTGGAGCTGATCGGAACGTAGACCGCGCCCGCTTTCAGCACGCCGAGGAGCGCGGCGATGCGGAAGGCGCTGCGCTTTGTGCGCACGGCCACGCGCTGCCCCGGCTCGACGCCGCGCGCGCGCAGCGCGGCGGCGACGGCGTTGGCGCGCTCGTCGAGCTCGCGATAGGTGAGGCGCACGCCGTCGCATACGACCGCCTCGCGCTCCGGCGTGCGCGCCGCCTGCGCCTCGAACAGTGCGTGGATGGTGGTGTCGGGAAACGGGATCTCCGCTCCCATCGCAAACGACGCGAGCCGGGCACTCTCGGCGGGCGGGAGGACGTCGAGCGCGGCGACCGGCGTCGCGTCGTTCGCGAGGACCTGTTGCAGAAGAATGCGGAGGTGGCCTTCGAGGCGCTGCATCTGCGCGGCCGTGTAGACCTCCGGGTCGTACTGGAATGCGACGCGCAGCGACGGCCCCGGCTCGATGAGCACTCCGAAGGGGTAGTGCGCGTCTTCGCGCGCCTCGGCCGCAACGACCGCGAATCCGGTGTCGCACGCGTCGGCGGCGGGATAGTTCTCGAAGACCACCACGTGATCGATCAGCGCGGCCGCGTCGATGTCCGTGAGCGACAGATGGTCGTGCCCGCGCGCGGCGTCGGCGGCCTGCTGGAGCTGCCGCGCCAGCGAGGCGAAGGTGTCGTCCTCGCCGATGCGCACGCGCAGCGGCACGGTGTTGATGAAGAGGCCGACCAGCCGTTCGACGTCCGGCACCTCGGGCGCGCGTCCGGAGACGACGCTGCCGAAGACGATGTCGTCGCGATCGTTGTGCCGCGCCAGGAGAATGCCCCAGAGCGTCTGCAGGACGGTGCCGGCGGTGACGCCGTTGCGCGCGGCGAGCGCGTGCAGCGCGGCGGTGTCGTCGTGCGCGATGGTGAAGGCGTGCTCGCGCCGCTCGCTCCCGATCGCGCGCACGTGCGTGCCGAAGATGCTGGCCACGGTGTCGTAGCCATCGAGCGCGGCGCGCCAGTGCTCGTGCGCGGCGCGCGGATCGCGCGACTCGATCCAGTCGACGTACGCGCCGTATGAGGGCGGCGGCTCGAGGGCCGGCGCGGCGGAGCGGCGCAGCGCGGCGTAGATCTGCGCGAGCTCGCCGAGGATCACGCTGCCCGACCAGCCGTCGAGCAGGATGTGCGGATGGCTCCAGACCATCGTCCACTGCCGCGGCGCGTGGCGGAAGAAGGCCACGCGGGTGAGCGCGTCGCGGCGGAGGTCGAAGCCGCGCTCGCGGTCGCGCGCGCGCCACGCCTCGAGCTCCGCGTCTGACTCGAAGATCGCGCACTCGACCGGCCGCCGCGCGTGCACGATCTGGATGAGTTGCGAGGTGCGCTCGTAGTCGAACGACGAGCGCAGCGTCTCGTGCCGCTCGGCCACGAGGTCCCAGGCGCGCGCGCAGAGCGCCGCGTCGAAGTCGCCTTCGATGCGGAAGGCCGCCTGCCGGTAGTACGAGCGCGCCTCCGGCGACTCGAGCTCGTGGAAGAGCATGCCCTTCTGCATCGGCAGCAGCGGGTAGATCGCGCGCAGATCATTCATGAGCGAGCAGCTCCAGTTCGTTGGAGGTGAGGGCGACGCCCGCGCGCGGCGCGGCGGCCGGTGCGACACCTTTCACTTCGATGCGCGCCGCGAGGCCGGCGATGGTCGGGTGCTCGAGGAAGTCGCGCATCTCGACGGAGAGTCCGGCGCGGCGGAGGCGGCTGACGATCTGAATGGCCTTGATCGAGTCGCCGCCCGATTCGTAGAAGCGGTCGAAGATGCCGCTGCCGTTGCGCAGCACTTCCTGCCACGCCGCGGCGATGAGGCGCTCGAGCTCCGTGCGCGGCTCGGCGCTGGCGCGCGGCGCCTCGGCGACGTCCGGCAACGCGGCGCGGTCGACTTTGCCGTTCGGCATCAGCGGCAGCGCATCAAGGCGCAGCCAGCGCGACGGCAGCATCGACTCCGGCAGCCGCCGCGCCAGATGCTCGCGCAGCGCCGCCACCGACAGGTCGCCATGCGTGACGACGTACGCGACCAGCTCGCCGCCGCGCGCGGCCACGACGGCGTTGTGCACCTCCGGCGCGGCGAGCAGCGCCTGCTCGATCTCGCCGAGCTCGACGCGATGGCCGCGGATCTTCACCTGCGCGTCGTTGCGTCCCGTGTAAACGAGCTCGCCGTCCGGCAACCGATAGGCGAGATCGCCGCTGCGGTAGAGCCGCGCGCCTTCGCGGAACGGATGGGCGACGAAGTGGCGCGCGGTGAGCTCCGGCTGGTCGTGATAGCCGCGCGCCAGCCCGCGTCCGCCGATGTAGATCTCGCCGGTCACTCCGCACGGGACGAGGTTCCGCGCCTCGTCGAGCACGTAGACCTCGGCATTCGGAATGGCGTTGCCGATCGGGATCACGCCGTCGTAGCGGCGCGCCGGATCGACCTCGTGCCACGTCGCGCAGACGGTGGTCTCGGTCGGGCCGTACGCGTTGACGTAGCGCAACTGCCGCGCGAGCGCGAGCGCCTGCTCGACGTTCGGCGGCTCGCCGGCCGTGACGAGCAGTTCCAGCGGCGCCACATCCTCTGCGCTTAGTTGCGCGAGGTACGACGGCGGCAGCGTGGCCACGCTCACGCGCTGCTCGGCGAGGTAGCGGGCGAACGCGCGCGCGTCGCGGATGCGCTCCGGTGTGGCGATGACCAGCGCCGCGCCGTGCAGCAGCGCCATCACCATCTCCCACACCGAGGCGTCGAAGGACGAGGGCGCGAACTGCAGGATGCGGTGGCGCGGCTCGATGCGCAGGAACTCGCGATGCGCCGCGGCCAGCGCCACCGCGCCGTCGTGCTCGAGCAGCACGCCTTTTGGTAAACCTGTAGATCCGGACGTGTAGATGACGTAGGCGAGGTCATTCGCCGCGGCGACGCGCGGCGGATTGTTCGCGTCGCCGCCGATGGTGGTGACGTCGATGCGCTCGATGGCGGCGTCGAGCAGATGCTCGTGCTCGCGTTGCGTGAGGACGACGCGCGCGCCGCTGTCGCGCAGCATGTGGGCCACGCGCTCGCGCGGATACGACGGGTCGATCGGCACGTACGCGGCGCCGCGTTTGAGGATGCCGAGGAACGCGGCCACGAGCAGCTCGGAACGGTCGAGCAGCACCGCCACCAGCTCGCCGCGCGCGCAGCCCAGCGCCTGGGCGATGCCGTTGGCGCGCGCGTTCAGTTGCGCGTAGGTGAGCGAGCGCGTCTCGCAGACCACGGCCTCGCGATCGGCGTGCTCGGCGGCGATCTGCTCGAAGAGGCTGACGATGGTCTCGCCGCGCGACGGTTCGATCTGTGCGGAAAGCAGGATCTCCGTTTCTCCGGAAGTGAGGAGTTGCAGCGAATCGAGCGGACGCTCCGGATGGGCGAGCGCGTCGCGCAGCAGCGTGACGAGATGTGCCGCCAGCCGCTCGACGGTCGCGGCGCGGAACAGCTCCGCGTCGTATTCGAGGTTGAGCAGCATCGCGCCGCCGCGCTGTTCGACGAATTCGAAGGAGAGCGTGAACTTCGCCGCCGGCGCGCCGGAGTCGAGCTCGGAGACGCGCACGCCTTCGAGCTCGAGGGCCTGCCGCCCGGCGTCCTGCTGCAGCACGACCACGACGTCGAACAGATTCCGCCGGCCGAGGGCGAGGTCCTGCACGAGGCGGTCGAAGGGATAGATGCTCTGCTCGACCGCGCCGAGGACGGTGTCGCGGACGCGCGCGAAGAGTTGTGCGAACGACTCGTCGCCGCGCACTTCGTCGCGCAGCGGCAGCATGTTGACGTAGAAGCCGATCTGGTCGTCGTTCTCCTCGGAGCGGTTCGAGACGGGACTGCCGACCACGAGATCGCGCTGCCCGGTGTAGCGATACAGCAGCGCCTTCACCGCCGCGACCACGGCCATGAACGCGCTGCCGCGCTGCTCGGAGGCGAAGCTGCGCAGCGCGCGCGCGAGCTCCGCGTCGAGCGCGCGCCGCACCCGTCCGCCGCGGAACGACGGCACGGCCGGACGCGGCTGATCGAGCGGCAGCCGCAGCGGTTCCGGCAGCGTGGCGAACTGCCGGTGCCAGTAGTCGCGCGCGGCCAGACCGCTCTCGCTCTCGACCTGCGCGTTCTGCCACGCCGCGAAGTCGCGGTACTGCAGGCGCAACGGCGCCGGCGTCTCGCCGCGATAAAGCTGCGAGAGCTCGCGCGCAATCACCGTGATCGACCAGGCGTCACTGACGATGTGATGCAGGTTGGCCAGCAGCACGTGGCGCCGCCCGTCGAGACGCACGAGCGTGGCGCGCAGCAGCGGTCCGCGGCCGAGGTCGAAGGGCCGCGCGGCCTGTTCGCGCGCGAGCTCCCGCGCCTCCGCCTCGGCGTCGCTGCTGTCGCTGAGATCGATGACTTCGAGACGAAAGTCGGCGGCGTCGTGCACGCGCTGCCGCGGCTCGCCGTCGATCTCGACGATGGTCGTGCGCAGCGATTCGTGACGGTTCACGAGCGCGGTGAAGGCGCGGCGCAGCGCCTCGACGTCGAGCGCGCCGTCGAGCACGAACGCGGCCGGCAGGCTGTAGGCGAGCGGCTGCAGGCCGAGCTGGTCGAGCACCCAGAGCCGCCGCTGCGCGTGCGAGAGCGGATGGTCGTTTTGCACCGGACGCAAACGGCGGGCGAGCTCGCGGATGGTCGGGCATTCGAAGAAGCCGCGGATGGTCAGGCTCGCGCCGAGCTCGCGGTTGATGCGGCCGATGATGCGGATCGCGCGCAGCGAGTTGCCGCCGATCTCGAAGAAGGGCGAGAGCACGCCGACGCGTTTGAGGCCGAGGGCTTCCGCCCAGATCGCGGCGATGCGCGTCTCGGTCTCGTTCGCCGGCGCCTCGTAGCGGATGCGCGACGGCAGCAGCTCCTCCGGCTTCGGCAGCGCGCGGCGGTCGATCTTGCCGTTCGCGCTCAGCGGAAACGCGTCGAGGCGGACGAACCAGGTCGGGATCATCCACGCCGGCAGCGACTCGGCGAGCTGCTCGCGCAGCGTCGCGATCGACACGGGCGCGGACTCGGTGAAGTAGCAGGCCACGGCCAGCTCGCCGTCGGGCTGCTTGTGGGCGACGGCGAGCGTCTCCTCGATGCCGGCGCAGGCGGCGACGGCGCGGTCGATCTCGGCCAGCTCGATGCGGACGCCGGCGATCTTCACCTGCCGGTCGCGGCGGCCGATCAGTTCGATGGTGCCGTCGGGCAGCTCGCGTCCGAGGTCGCCGGTGCGGTAGACGTTGTCGGCGAAGGCCTC
Source organism: Thermoanaerobaculia bacterium (assembly GCA_036389275.1). Classification (GTDB taxonomy): domain Bacteria; phylum Acidobacteriota; class Thermoanaerobaculia; order Gp7-AA8; family Gp7-AA8; genus QHVT01. The sequence goes on along the minus strand of DASVQE010000068.1, from coordinate 78,381 downwards.
GGCGGTGCGCTCGCGATCGCCGAGGTAGCCGAGGCAGCGGAACGGCGGCTCGATGTGCAGCTCGCCGATCGCGCCGCGCGGCGCCACGCGGCCGTCCTTCATCAGCACGATGCGCGTGCCGGCGATGGGAGTGCCGACCGGCACCATGCGCGCGGCATCGTCGAACTCAGTCGGGATGCGGTAGCAGGCTTTGGCCAGCGTCGTCTCCGACGGTCCGTAGAGATTGAGGAGGACCACCTCGTTGCCGAGCACATCGCGCGCGCGGAGCACGTCGCGGCCGTACAGCGGCTCGCCGGCGAAGGCGATGACGCGCAGGTCGGGCAGCGCGTCGACTTCTTTGATGAGCATGCGGAAGATGCTCGGCACCACGTGCATCAACGTGACGCGCGCGTCGCGCAGCCAGCGCGCGAGACGCGGCATGTCGGCGCGCGTGGCGGCGTCGGGAATGCAGACCGTGCCGCCGGAGACCAGCGGCAGGAAGAGATCGCGCAGGCTGACGTCGAAAGTCGTCAACGCGAGGTTCGAGGTGCGCAGCGACGCATCGGCGCCGACTTCGTTGCGCTCCCAGTCGATGAAGTGATGCAGCCCGGCGTGCGTGCCGAGGATCGCCTTCGGCTCGCCGGTCGAGCCGGAGGTGAACATCACGTAGGCCGCGCCGTCGGGCGCACGCGTGCCGCGGGTCTGGCGATGGGTGATGCCGTGCGCGTCGATGACGGCGCGCGGATCGAGCTGTTCGAGCAGCGCGTCGATGCGGCGCTGCGGCCAGTCGACGGCGAGCGGCGCGAAGACGCCGCCCGACTTCATTACCGCGAGCATAGCCACGACGTAGTCGATGGAGTTGGGGATGCGGATGGCCACGAGCTCGCCGGGCTGCAGGTCGAGACGCATCGCGCTGGCGCGGGCATCGAGCTCGCCGTAGGTGAGGAGCTCGCCGCCGCAGTCGACGGCGATGGCGTCGGGCGTGCGGCGGGCCTGCTCTTCGAAGAGCGCCAGCACCGATCCGTGCTCCTGGGCGATCGGGCGCGGTTCGCTGCCGCGCGACTCGAGCGCGACCTCGCGCAGCGGCGCGCCGGTGAGCGCCTGCTCGAGCAGCGTGCGCAGGTGACGCACGATGGTCGCCGCCGATTCGGCCGGCAACGCGTTGGCGTTGTGGGTGAGCTTGAGCTCGAGCTCCTCGTTCGGATGGACGACGAGGCTGTAGTCGTAGTGCATCTGCTCGCGCGCTGCGAACGCGCCGAGGCGGAGGCCGCGCGGCGCGGCGGCACCGTCGAGCGGATAGTTCTCGAACACGACCACGTGATCGAACAGCGGCTTCGCGCGGCCCGAGAGCTGCTGCATCTCGGCGAGCGCGAAGTGGTGGTGCGGCGCGGCGGCGAGCGCGTCGCCCTGAAGGCGCGCGGCGAGCGTGGCCAGCGTGTCGTCGCGCTCGACGCGCACGCGGACGGGAATGGTCTGCAGGAAGAGGCCGGCCATCCGCTCGACGCCGCGCAGCTCCGGCGGCCGGCCGGAGACGACCGCGCCGAAGAGGACGTCGTCGCGATCGTTGTAGAGCGCCAGCAGCGCCGCCCAGGCGCTCTGGATCACCGAGTTCATGGTGGCGCCGGCGCGCGCGGCAAAGTCGTGCAGCGCGCGGGTCGTGTCGCGATCGATCCGGACGATCTCCTCGTGCAGGTCGTAGCGCGCGGCCGCAATCACGCCGGGAACGCTCGCCGGCGGCGGCACGTCGCGCAGCACGCCGCTCCAGTAGCGCCGCGACGCGCTCTGGTCGCGCGACTCCAGCCATTCGACGAAGGCGCGGTAGGGCGCGGGCGGCGCGAGCTGCGCCGCGCCGCCGTCGTAGATGGCCACGAGCTCCTGATGCAGCACGCCCACCGACCAGCCGTCGAGGATGACGTGGTGATGCGACCAGAGCACCTCGTAGTCGCTCTCGCCGGTCCGCAGCACCGCCACCCGCATCAGCGGTCCGCGCAGGTCGAAGCCGCGGGCGCGATCCTCGTCGGCGAAGCGGCGCACTGCGTCGGTGTCGCCGCGCACGTCGAGATACGTCGTCTCGATGCGCGCATCGCCGCGCATCACGTGCATCGGACGCGCGCCGCTGGTGTCGATACCGGCGCGCAGCACCTCATGCCGCCGCGCCAGCTCCTGCCACGCCTCGAAGAAACGCGGCACGTCGAGCGGACCGCTGATGCGATACGAGAGCTGCTCGAAATACGACGACGAGCCGTCGAGCGAGTGGAAGAGGATGCCTTCCTGCAGCGGCGTGAGCGGAAAGGTGCGCGGCGCTTCGAGCTCCTGCACGTAGGCATCGAGGAAACACTCGATGGTCGCGGCTGCGTGAATGCTCCTGTTGTACGCGAGGGCGATGCGGAGCCTGCCGCCGATGACGGCCGTCTCGATCTCGATCAGATGCCCGCGCTCGACGTCGTCGCCGTGGGCGCGGCCGGTGGCGGCGTCGTCGAACGCCCACGCTCCGTTACGATCGTCATGGAAGGTGCCGAGGTAGTTGAAGACGACCTCGGGCAGCTCGGCGAATGCGGTCCCGGCGAGGTAGCGCAGCGCGGAGTAGCCGATGCCTTTGCTGGGGATGTTGCGCAGCGACTCGGCCACGTGGTCGTCGAGCACGAACGGATAGAGGGTGGTGAACCAGCCGACGGTGCGGCTAAAGTCGGAGCCGGGCGCGAGCTCTTCGCGGCCGTGGCCTTCGAGCAGGATGCGCGAGCGCTCGACGCCGTAGCAGCGGCGCGCCGCGCGCGCCAGAGCGGTCAGCAGCAACTCCTGCAGCGGCGCGCCGGACGGGAGCTGCTCGATGCTGCGCTCGACGGTGACGGCGTCGCCGTAGACGTTGCGCGGCGCGTCATAGTCGGGCGGGATCGAAAGCGCCGGCACCGCTTCGACAGCGCGCCAGTAGTCGCTCTCGCCGGAGATGGTGCGGGCGTAGTCGGCGACGATTTGCGCCCAACGCAAATAGGAGTCGGCGCGCGGCGGCAGCGGCTGGCCGGCGTAGGCGGCAGCAAAGTCTTCGAGCAGCACGCGCCAGGAGACGCCGTCGACGATCAGGTGATGCAGCAGGAGGAAGACGTGATCGCTGTCGCCGCTGCGATACAACACGCACTGGAACAGCGGCCCGCGTGCGAGATCGAACGAGGCCTGCAGCGCGTCCGCATGCGCGGCAATGTCGTCGGTCTCGACGACTTCGACGGCCGGAGCCGGCGCGCCGAGCTCCTGCGCGTCGCTCGTAAATCGCGCGCTCAGCATCTCGTGCTGCGCGTGCAGCATCTCGATCGCGCGCCGCAGCGTCGCAATGTCGACGCGCTCCGCCGCGCGCAGCAGCACCGACTGGTTGAAGTGTTCCCGTCCGTGCGGATGCTCGGCGAAGAACCAGCGCTGGATCGGCGTGAGCGGAGCCCGCGCCACGTTTGCACGAGACGCAAACGCCGCGTCGCGCGCGCGCAGCAGCGGCGCGAGCCGCTCGATGGTGCGCTGCTCGAAGAGGTGGCGCAGCTCGAGCGTCCAGCCGGCGTGATGCAGGCGGCTGGCGATCTGCAGCGCGGTGATCGAGTCGCCGCCCAACGCAAAGTAGTCGTCGCGGATCCCGACGTCGGCCTGCAGCAGCACCTCCGACCAGACCGCCGCCAGTGCCGCCTCCGCCTCGTTGCGCGGCGCGACATACGCGCTGCCGGTGGAGACGCGCTCCGCCTCCGGCGCCGGCAGCGCCTTCCGATCGACCTTGCCGTTGGAGGTGAGCGGCAGCGCCGCGAGCTGCACGAAGTGGCTGGGAATCATGTACGACGGGAGCGTGGCGGCGAGGTGCGCGCGCAGCGCATCCGCATCGAGCGTGTCGCACGCGACCAGATACGCCACCAACTGCCGCGTGCCGTTCACGCCTTCGCGATCGGTGACGAACGCCTTCTCGATCGAGGGATGCTCGAGCAGCCGCTGCGTCACCTCGCCGAGCTCGACGCGGTAGCCGCGGATCTGCACCTGATGGTCGTTGCGGCCGAGGTGCTCGAGCGTGCCGTTCGGGAGCAGGCGCCCGAGATCGCCGCTGCGATAGAGGCGCCCGTGCGGCGTGTCGAGGAAACGCTGCGCGGTGAGGTCGGGACGATTCAGATAGCCGCGGCTGACGCCGGAGCCGCCGACGTACAGCTCTCCGGCCACACCCAGCGGCTGCGGCTGCAGCGCCTCGTCGAGCACGTGCACGGTCGTCTCGGGAATGGGCCGGCCGACGATGCTCCGTCCGGCGTTGCCGAGGATGTCGCCGGCGGTGATGCGGTAGTACGTCACGTGCACCGTCGTCTCCGTGATCCCGTACATGTTGATCAGGGCGACATCGGGATAGAGCTCGTACCAGCGGCGGAGATACGCCGGCTCGAGGCGGTCGCCGCCGAAGATGACGTAGCGCAGATGGCGGTCGAGCATGTGCGACGACGCCGCGCACTCGGCCTCGATCAGCGAGTAGAACGCGCCCGGCGTTTGATTGAGCACCGTCACGCGCTCATGGGCGATGAGCGAACGGAACGCGGGCGCGTCGCGGACGATCTCCGTCGGCACCACCAGGCAGCGGCCGCCGTTGAGCAATGCGCCGTACATCTCCCACACCGAAAAGTCGAAGCAGAAGGAGTGGGCGATGGTCCAGACGTCGCGGTCGCCGAAATCGAAATCGTGGCGGTCGTTCTTCAGCAGCCGCACCACGTTGCGGTTGGTGACCAGGCAGCCTTTCGGCTGGCCGGTGGAGCCGGAGGTGTAGATGACGTAGGCGGCGCCCGGTTGCGGCGCGGCGCTGACCGTGCGCGACACGATGCCGTCGCTCGTGATCAGCAGCTTGCAGCCGCTGTCTTCGACCATGAAGCGGGTGCGCTCCTCCGGATAATCGACGTCCAGCGGGACGTACGCCGCTCCGCACTTCAGGATCGCCAGAATTGCGGAGAGATAGCGTTCCGTCCGTGGCAGAAGGATGCCGGCGAAGTCGCCTGCGCCGAGTCCGCGCGCGCGCAACTCCCCGGCCAGCTCCTCGGCCGACGCATTCAGTTGCGCGTAGGTGAGCGTGTTCGTGGCGAGGTGCTCCGGCGTGCGCGCGGCCTGCTCCTCGAAGAGATTGATGATGGTCGTGTCGGGATACGACGCGCTCGTCTCGTTGAAGGCGGCGATCAGCGCGCGCTCGTCGTCGCCGAGGAGATCGAAGCGGCCGATGGGGCGCTCGGGATCGTCGAGGATGGCGGTGAGGATGCGCGCGAAGTAGCCGGACCAGCGCTCGACGGTGGCGCGGTCGAAGAGCGACGTGGCGTAGGCGAAGTCGAGGTGCAGCGCGTCGTGCTCCTCGATCACGTCGAGGCCGAGGTCGAACATCGCCGCCGGCAGCCGCACCTCTTCGGTGGTGAAGGTGAGCTCGCGGATGCGGAAGGCGCGCTCGGACGCGTTCTCGTACGACAGCATCGCGTCGAAGAGCGCGTTGCGGTCGTGCGGACGCGACGTGTTGAGCCGGGCCATCTTCTCGAACGGATAGTCCTGATGGTCGTAAACCGCGAGGCAGTCGGCGCGCACCGCGTCGAGCAGCGCGCGGAACGGCGTGTGCCACTGCGGCCGGGCGCGATAGACCACCGTGTTGACGAACATCCCGACCGCATTGGCCAGCCGCGGATCGCGGCGGCCGGAGACGCCGCCGCCGACGAGGATGTCGTTCTGCAGCGTGAGGCGGTGCAGCAGCACGTCGAACGCCGCGAGCAGAATCATGTAGAGCGAACTGTTGGTGGCGCGGCCGAGCTCCTTGAGCCGGCGCGTGATCTCCGGGGCGATGGTGGTGAGCACGTGGTCGCCCTGGAAGTCGGGCTCGGAGCGGCGCGGGCGGTCGGCCGGCAGCTCGAGCAGCGGCAGCTCGCCGGCGAGCTGTTCGCGCCAGAACGCCTCGTCGCGCGCGTCGCCGGCGGCGTCGTGAATGGCCACGCACTCGCGGAAGTCGTACGTCACCGGCGGCAGCGACGCTCCTTCGTACAGCGCCATCAGCTCGGCGGCGATGACGTTGAAGGAGAGGCCGTCGGCGACGATGTGATGCGCGTCGGCGAGCAGCAGATGCCGCTCCGGCGCGAGCTGCAGCACGCCGACGCGCAGCAGCGGCGCGGCGGCGAGATCGAACGGCCGGTAGAACTCCTCGCGGCTGGTGAGGCGCTCGATGGAGAAACGCGGCTCATCCCACCGCTTCATCACCAGCTCGCCCTCGATCAGGCAGAAGCTGGTGCGGAGGCTCTCGTGCCGCGCGATCACTTCGCGAAACGACGCTTCCAGGCGATCGACGTCGAGCGGACCGTCGATGCGCATGGCCTGCGGCAGATGGTAAGGAAGTTGACCACCCGGCCGCTGGGCCAGCGCGTACTGCCGCCGCTGCGTCGACGACGGCGCGGCGAACTGCCGCGGCCCTTCGCCTTCGAAGGGAAAGCCGTGGGCGCGGATCTCCAGGATGCTCTCGCGGATCGCGGCGAGCACGCGCTGCACGACCAGGTCATCGTGCTCGGTGGAGAAGAAGCAGATGCGCCGTTCCCACGTGTAGATGCGGCGCTGCATCAGCAGGAGCCAGAGCAGCTCGAGCTCGAGCGGCTGGGCGTGATCGTCGACGGCGACGAGGCGCCACTGCGAGGCGAAATACTTCGCGCGCAACGGCACGCGCTCGCGCTCGAGCCAGTAGTTGAGCGCATCACAAAACTCGGTCGTGCGCGCGCAGACCGCTTCCTGCAGCGCCGCGCCTTCGCGCTTCATGTGCGTCAGCGCGGCATGCGCGGTGGCCATGGTGGCGGGATTGCGGCCGAAGGTCCCGCCGAAATAGATCATGTCGGAGCGCGGGCCGCTGCGGTCGCCGTACTCCCAGAAGCCGCCGTCGATGTAGTCGAGGAACTTCGCCTTGCCGGCGATCACGCCGATGGGCAGGCCGCCGCCGACGATCTTGCCGTAGACGGCGATGTCGGCGTCGATGCCGAACCAGGCCTGCGCGCCGCCCGGATGGATGCGGAAGCCGGTGATCATCTCGTCGAAGATCAGGGCCACGCCGCGCTCGCGCGTGAGCGCGCGAAGCTGCTTGAGGAAGCCCTGCGGCTGGAGGTCGGGATTGCGGCTCTGCACCGGCTCGACCAGCACCGCCGCCAACTCGTCGGCATGCTCGCGGATGAAGTCGAGGGTCTCGCGCGCGCCGTACTCGAGGACGTAGACGTCTTCGATCATGCCGCGCGGCGTGCCGAGGCCGACCGGCACGATCGCGCCGTCCTCCTCCGCCGCGAGGACGCCGTCGAAGATGCCGTGATACGACTCGCGGAAGAGCACGATCTTGTCGCGCCTGGTGGCCGCGCGCGCCAGGCGGATGGCCACCATCACCGACTCCGAGCCGGTGTTGCTGAAGGTGACGCGCTCGACGCCGGTGAGCTCGTGGATGAGCCGCGCCACTTCGCCGGTGAGATCGCTCTGCGTCCCGAGCTCGAGCCCTTCGTCCATCTGCCGCTGCAGCGCCTCGTGGAGGAACGGCGCGCGATGGCCGAAGAAGTTGACGCCCATGCCGATGGCGAGATCGATGTACTCGTTGCCGTCGACGTCCCAGAAGCGCGGCCCTTCGGAACGGGCGGAGACGATCGGGTACTTCGCTTCCTTGAACTGCGACCAGAAGGAGAGCGTGTGCTTCCAGTCCGCCAGCACGTCGCGGTGCTTCTGGGTGAGCTCTTTCGAGGTGCGGGTGCGCTCGACGTGGCGGCGCACGACGTCGTCGACGAATTGCTTCTGCTGTTCGGTCAGCGGCGCGCCGCCGGCGAGGTTGAGGTTGCGGAAGTTGGTCTTGGCGACGTGCGTAGTCGGGAGCTTGACCGGTGGCGGTGCGGCGGTTGCCGCGGTTGCAGCCGGCGCCGCGCTCGTGCCGATCAGCGCGGCCTGCTGCTGCGCGAGCGTCGACATCTGCGCGAGCAGTTGCCACTGCTGTTCGAGGATGCTGCGCACGTCGCCGCTCGCCTGCGGCATCGCCGGCATCGGTGTGGCCACGACCGGCGTCGCGACCTGCGGCGCTGTCACCGCTACCTGCGCGGCCGGCGCGCTCGGCGCGTGCTGCGCGAGGTAGGCGGCCAGGTCCTCGATGTTGCTCAGCTCCTGAAAGAACTGGCTGATCTGGAGCGTGACGCCGAAGGCGCGCTCCACGGTCTGGCCGACCTTGAGGAGCATGAGCGAGTCGAGGCCCATCTCCATCAGGTTCTGCTTGCGGTCGATGGCCTCCGGCTGCATGCCGGTGACGTCGGCGAGGATCGCCGCGATCTGGTCTGCTACGGAATTCTGTCGGTCCACAGGTCCTGCCTTCCTTGGGTCCTCGGCTCCTCGGCTCCTCGGGTCCTCGGGCTCGCACGGGCTCTCGTTCTTCCCGAGGAGCCGAGGAGCCGAGGACCCGAGGACCCGCCCTGGCGTCAACTCCATCCAGTAGCGGGTGTGTTGGAACGGATAGGGCGGCAGCGCCACCACGCGCGCGCCGGCGATGGTTTGTGAATCGGCGTTTACGAACGCGCGCGCGGCCAGCGCGGCGCGCAGCTCTTCGCGCGTCGCGCCGCGCACGGAGATCGCGTGGGCGAGCCGGGTGCGGCGGGCGGCGGTGTGGCAGAGGTCGGGCACGCCTTCCGTGGTGGTGCCCAGGAACGTGTGCATCGCCTCGATGCGCGCCTCGAGCGCTTCCGGCGTCGAGGCGGAGAGCGTCAGCAGGTGGGGTCCGTCCGCGGCGGTGCTCGCGCCGCGCGGCATGCCGCCGACGATCACGTGGGCGTTGGTGCCGCTCAGGCCGAACGAGCTCACGCCGGCCACGGCATCGGCGCGCCACGGCTGCAGCGCGTCGACCACGCGGATCGGCGCCTCGTCCCAGTCGATGTGGCGGTTCGGCGTCTCGAAGTGGATGCTCGGCGGCAACTGTTCGTGCTGCATGGCCAGCACGACCTTGATCACGCTGGCGATTCCCGCCGCCGCCTCGGCGTGGCCGATGTTCGACTTCACCGATCCGATGCGCAGCGGCGACTTGCCGAACACCTGCGCCAGCGCGTGAAACTCGATCGGGTCGCCGAGCTTCGTGCCGGTGCCGTGCGTCTCGACGTACTCGACCTCGTGCGGCGCGACGCCGGCGCGCAGCATCGCCGCGCGGATCACCGCCTGCTGCGCCGGTCCGTTCGGCGCGGTGAGGCCGTTGCTGCGCCCGTCGTGATTCACCGCGGAGCCGCGCAGCACGGCGTAGATCCGGTCGCCGTCGCGGCGCGCGTCGGCCAGCCGCTTGAGCACCACCACGCCGCATCCTTCGCCGCGTCCGTAGCCGCTGGCCGCGTCGTCGAAGGGACGCGAACGTCCGTCGGCTGCCAGCGCCTTCACCTTGCAGAGCGCGATGGCGCTGTCGACCGAAAGCTGCAGGCTGACGCCGGCCGCGAGCGCCGCGTCGCACTCGCGCCGCTGCAGGCTCTCCATCGCCAGGTGCAGCGCCACCAGCGACGACGAGCAGGCGGTGTCGATGGTCAGGCACGGCCCGCGGAAGTCGTAGACATACGAGAGCCGCCCGGCGGCGGTGCTGAACATCACGCCGCTGCCGGAGTAGGGCGTGATGCGCGCGGCGTCGCCGGAGTGAATGTGCGCCTGGATGTAGTCGTAGTTGGCGAGTCCGACGAAGACGCCCGTTTGCGTCCCGCGCAAAACGCGGGTGTCGAGCGCGGCGTCTTCCAGCGCGTGCCAGCTCGTCTCGAGGAGGATGCGCTGCTGCGGATCGAGCGCCTCCGCCTCACGCGGCGTGATGCCGAAGAAGCCCGCGTCGAAGCCGGCCACGTCGCCGAGGAACGCGCCTTCGCGCGTGTACAACCGGCCGGGCGCATCGGGATCGGGATCGAGCCAGCGCTCCGCGTCCCAACGCTCGCGCGGCACCGGCGTCACGGCGTCGCCGCCGCGCGCGAGCAGTTCCCAGAACGCCTCCGCCGACTCGCCGCCGGGGAAGCGGCAGGCCAGGCCGACGATGGCGATCGGCTCCTGCTGCTGCGCCGCCTCGTTCGCGGCGAGAAGCTCGCGGATCTTCGCCGACGCTTTCGCCAGCGTCTCGCGCAACTGCTGTTCGGTGGCGGTCATCAGGAGTTCACCAGGTCGTCGATTTCTTGCAGCAGCGCGTCGGCGGAGTCGCCGGTCGCGGCGGGCGTTTCCTCCAGCGCGATCACATCGCGCAGCAGGTAGTCGGCGAGCCGCTCGAGGGTCGGGTGGTCGAAGAGGAGCGAGGCCGGCAGCGGCGCGCCGAGGTGTTTGCCGAGGCGGTTGCGCATGTCGACGGTCATCAGCGAGTCGAAGCCCTGCTCGGTGAGCGGACGGTCGGGCGTGATGACGTCCGACTCGCCGTAGCCGAGGACTTCGCGGGCGAGGTCGGCGAGAAAACTCGTCAGCAGTTGGCGGCGCTCGACGGCCAGCGCGCCGCGCAGCTCGGCGACGAGATCGCGCTTGCTCTGCGTAGCCGCCACCTTCGCCTCCGCCGCGCCGCCGACCGCGGCGAAGAGGCCGCGCGACGGATCGAGATCGTGGGCGCGGGCGTAGGCGCTCCAGTCGACGTCGGCGATGCAGGCCTGCGTCAGCTCTTCCTCGAGCGCGAGCTTGAGCGTGCGCAGCGCGTCGGCGGCCTTCAGAAACCGGATGCCTTGCGCGGAGAAGCGCTCGTTCGACAGCGACGCGGCCATGCCGGCGTCGGCCCACGGTCCCCAGTTGATGCTGGTGGCGGGCAGGCCGTTGCGGCGTCGCAACGCGGCCAGCGCGTCGAGGTAGGCGTTCGCGGCGGCGTAGTTCGACTGGCCGAGGTTGCCGATGATCGCGGCGATGGACGAATAGAGAACGAAGAAGTCGAGGGCATCGCCGCGCGTGGCCTCGTGCAGGTTCGATGCGCCGCGCGCTTTCGGCTCGAAGACGCGCGCGAACCGCTCCGCGCTCTGCTCGCCGAGCATGGCGTCGTCGAGCACGCCGGCGGCGTGGATGATGCCGCGCAGCGGCGGCAACGTGGTGCGGATGCTGTCGAGGACGCGCTCCACGTCGTCGCGATTGGCGACGTCGCAGGCGATCGTCAATACATTGACCTTCTGCTGGCGCAGGGCCTCGACCTCGGCGCACTCGCGCACGTTGCGGCCGAGGAGCACGATCGTGTGCGCGCCTTCGTCGGCCAGCCACTGCGCCGTCACCAGCCCGAGCGCGCCGAGGCCTCCGGTGATCAGATACGTCGCCTCGGCGCGCACGAGTCCGAATTGCCGCCGCGCCTCGCGCCGGAGCTCGTCCTCGCGCGAGAGCACGATCTTCCCGATGTGGCGCGCCTGAGCCATGTAGCGGAATGCCTCTTCCGCCTCGCGCATGGAGAAGACCGTGACGGGCAGCGGCCGGAGCGCGCCGCTCGCGAACAGCGCGAGCAGCGCCTCCCACATCTGCAGGATGACCGCGGGGTTGTCACGCGACACCGCGGCCAGATCGAACGGGAGATAGACGATCGAGGAGTCGACCGCGGCCACGCGCTCCTCGCTCCAGATGCCGATTTTTCCCATCTCCAGGAAGCGGCCCTCGGAGGTCAGCGCGCGGAAGCTCTCCGGGATGAACTCACCCGTGAGCGAGTTGAGGACCATCGTCACGCCGCGGCCGGCGGTGCGCTCGAGGATCGCTTTCGCAAACTCGGGCGTGCGCGAGCTGAAGACGTGCTCGACGCCGAGCGCGCGCAGATGGTCGCGCTTCTCCGGCGAGCCGGCGGTGGCGTAGATCTCCGCGCCGGCGGCCTGCGCGAGCTGCACCGCCGCCAGGCCGACGCCGCCCGCGGCCGCGTGGATGAGGATGCGGTCGTGGCGGCCGATGTTGCCGAGGACGTGCAGCGCGTAGTAGGCGGTGAGGAACGTGGCCGGCAGCGTCACCGCCTCGGCGAAGCTCATCGATGGCGGCTTCGGCATCACGAAGCGCGCGTCTGCGGTGATGTGGCTGCCGATGCAGCCGGGCGCCGCCATCACGATCACGGCATCGCCGGGTCGCACGTGCGTGACCTCGGAGCCGGTGCGTGCGACCACGCCGACGCACTCGAAGCCCATCAGGCCCGCGTCGCCGGGATACTGCCCGAGCGCGTTCAGCACGTCGCGGAAGTTCAGGCCGGACGCGTGGATCTCGACTTCCACTTCGTTCGCCGCCGGCGCGACGCGCGGGCGCGGCTTGAAGGTGAGGTCGTCGAGCGTGTGCCGCGCGCCGACGTCGAGGAAGTAGCTGTCCGGCAGCGCGCGCTGCGGCTTCGGACGCGGCGCGGCGACGAGGCGCGGCGCGTAGAGGCGCCCTTTGCGAATCGCGAGCTGCTCTTCGCCTGCGGGCAGCGCGGCGGTGCGGTCGTCGGTGTCGATGATGCCGCCGAAGAGATCGGGCAGCTCGCGGGCGATGGCGCGGCCGAGGCCCCAGAGCGTGGCCTGCATCGGATCGACGACGTCGTCGGCGAGCACCGGCTGCGCGCGCTCGGTGACGATGTAGAGCTTCTGCGGTGCGGCGAGCGTCCTGACCACGTCGATCAGTTGCGCGGCGTCGCCGCGGAAGATCACCGCGTTCGCATCGAGGGATGCGGAGGAGGCGGCGAGCTCGCTCCACTGAATCGTGTAGAGCAGTGAGCGGTCGTCACTGCGCAGCTCGCGATAGAGCGTGGCCTTGTCGGTCTGCTTGAGCAGAAAGTCTTCGATTTCGAGAGCGAGCGCGCCGCTCGTGTCGTACGCGCGGATCGCGCTCTTCACGTGGCCGGCGGCGACGCTCACGCGCGTGTGCACGGTGAGCGCGCCGGCCAGCGGGCGGTGCACGCGCACGGCGGCCATGTGCAGCGGGATCAGGACGCTCTCGCCGTCGAGCATCGACGAGGCGCTGCGCTCGCACGCCGGCAGCACGGTCTGCAGCAGCGAGTCGATGAGGCCGGGGTGAATGGCGTCGTCATCGAATCTCGCGTGCGACTCGACGACGCACAGCGCTTCGTCGGCGCCTTTGCGGATCGAGCGGACGCACTGGAAGTTCGGGCCGGTGCTGTAGCCGGCGCGCTCGATCAGCGCGTAAAAGTCGTCGTGCGACATCGTCTCGCTGCAGCGCGCGGCGACGTCGTCGAGCGAGGTCGGCGACGGCGGCGGCACGAGGTGCAGCGCAGCGATCGCGCCGCTGCAGTGCGCGACCCAGCGGGAGTCGCCGGTGTTGCGGCTGACCAGCTCGAAGCGCGCGTGCGCGCCGTCGCGGTCGACGATGAGCTGCACCGCGCGGCGCTCGCCTTCGTCGACGACCAGCGGCGCGGTGAAGGCGACGTCTTCGAGCACGCCGCCGGCTCCGCCCGCCTTCGCCGCGGCCAGCGCCATCGACACGTGCGCGGCGGCGGGCGAGATGATGCGGCCGAAGATCTGGTGCTCTTTCAAAAACGGCGGATGCTCGGGCGTGAAGAGCGCCTCGTGCAGCGACGAGCCGGCGGCGAGGCGCGGCGACTCGATGCGGCGGCCGAGGTATGGATGCGTCGGTCCGTCGACGGCGGCGGGCGCGACGCCGGAGTCGGCCAGCGGCTGGAGGTAGTAGCTCTTCCGCTGGAACGGGTACTTCGGCAGCGACTGTTTCGTGCGCGGCCACGGCGCGTCGAAGCCGCGCCAGTCGATCTCCGCGCCGTGCGCGTAGAGCGAGGCGAGCGTGACCAGGATGCGCGACCAGTCGTCCTCGCCGCGCGCCAGCGACGGCAGGAAGGCGCGCGACTCGTCGCGCGACGAATCGCGCAACGACCGCGCGGCGAGGTTGGTGAGGATCGGCGCCGCGCCGAGCTCGAGGAAGATCGTCGCGCCGTCGGTCGCGAGCGTCTCCGCGGCGGCGGCGAAGCGCACCGTCGCCTCGATCTGCCGCGTCCAGTAGCCGGCGTTGGCCAGCTCGCTGGGCGTGGTGCGGCGGCCGGTCACCGTCGAGACGATCGGAATGCGCGCCGCGGCGTAGCGCGCCATCGACGCGACCTCGGAGAACGAGCCGATCATCGGCCGCATCAGCGGCGAGTGGAAGGCGTGCGAGACGCGCAGCGGCTGCGAGGCGATGCCGCGCGCGCGCAGCAGCTCGGCGATGCGCGCCACCGCCGCGCCGTCGCCGGAGACCACGCACTCGCCGCGCGCGTTCACCGCGGCGATCGAAACGTCGCCGTCGAGCAGCGGCGCGACGCTCTCTTCGCCCGCGCTCACCGCGATCATCGCGCCGCCGGCCGGCAGCGCCTGCATCAGCCGTCCGCGCGCGGCCACGAGCGTCATCGCGTCGGCCAGCGTGAGGACGCCGGCGGCGCAGGCGGCGGCGTACTCGCCGATGCTGTGGCCGCAGACGACGTCCGGCTCGATGCCCCACGACGCCCACAACTTCGTCAGCGCATATTCAATGGAGAAGATGGCCGGCTGGGTGAGCTCGGTCTGCTGCAACTGTTCGTCGGTGCCGCGATGGATCGCGTCGAGCAGCGGCGGAAAGAGCGCGGCGCATTCGTCGAGCGCGGCGCGGAACACCGGCTGCGAGTCGTACAGCGTGCGTCCCATGCCGGCGTACTGCGAGCCTTGCCCGGTGTAGAGGAAGGCGATCTTCGGCCGCGACGCCGCGCCGCTGCCGCGCGCCACGCGCTTCGACGGCGTGCTCTCGCCGAGCAGCTTCGCCGCCTCGTCGCGCGTGGCCGCAACCACCGCCACGCGATGAGCAAAGTGCGCGCGCCCCGTCGCGAGCGTGTGGGCGATGTCGGCGAGCGATGCCTCGTCGCGCCCGAGCAGATGTTCCGCCGTGCGCCGCGCGAGGTCGTCGAGCGCTTCGGCGCTGCGCGCGGAGAGCGGAAGCACATGCAGCGGGCGCGCACTCCGCGAAGTCGCCGGCTGCAACGGCGCCTCCTCCAGCACCACATGCGCATTCGTCCCGCTGAAGCCGAACGAGCTGACGCCGGCGCGGCGCGGCTTCGACGTGCGCGGCCACGGCGTGAGCTCGCGCGGCACCACCAGCGGCAGCCGCTCCCACGGGATGTGCGGGCTCGGCTCGCGCAGGTGCAGGTGCGGCGGAATGCCCTCGTGACGGAGGCACTGGATGGCTTTGATCAACCCGGCCACGCCGGCGCCCGCTTCGAGATGGCCGATGTTCGTCTTGATCGTGCCGACGATCAGCGGATCGTCCTGCGCGCGCGCGTCGCGCATCACCCGGCCGATCGCCTCGAGCTCGATCGGATCGCCGAGCGGCGTGCCGGTGCCGTGCACTTCGATGTAGCCGACGTCGGCGGGCGTGAGCTTCGCCGACGCCAGCGCGCGCTGGATCACGTTCTCCTGCGCCAGCCCGTTCGGCGCGGTGAGGCCGTTGCTGCGGCCGTCCTGATTCACCGCCGAGCCGCGCACCAGCGCGAGGATCCGGTCGTTCGCCGCCAGCGCGTCGGAGAGCCGCTTGAGCACCACCACGCCGCACCCTTCGCCGCGCCCGTAGCCGTTCGCCGACGCATCGAAGGTCTTGCACTGGCCGTCGGGCGAGATCGTCCCGAGCTTCGACGACGAGATGTGGAAGATCGGCGAGAGGATCAGGTTCACGCCGGCGGCGAGCGCCAGATCGCACTCGCCGTTGCGCAGCGCCTGCGAGGCGAGATGCACCGCCACCAGCGACGAGGAGCAGGCGGTGTCGATGGCGATGGCCGGCCCTTCGAAGCCGAAGGTGTACGAGATGCGGCCGGCCGCCGGCGCGAAGCAGGTGCCGGTCAGCGCGTAGCCGTCGATGCGCTCGAGCCGTCCGGAGTGGCGGTGCGCCTGCGTGTAGTCGTCGGCCGAGATGCCGACGTAGACGCCCGTGTTCGAGCCGCGCAGCGAATGCGGATCGATGGCCGCCTCTTCGAGCGCTTCCCACGACACCTCGAGCAGGAGCCGCTGCTGCGGATCGAGACTGACTGCCTCCTTTCCGGAAATCCCGAAAAACGGAGCGTCGAATCCATCCACCGGCTCGCTCAGAAAATGCGCGCGCGCAGCATGCGTGGTTCCCGGCGTGTCGGGCGAGGGATCGTAGAAACGCGACGCGTCCCACCGTTCCGGCGGCACCGGCACGCAGGCATTGCCGCCCGCGGCCAGGAATCGCCAGAGCGCTTCCGGATCGTTCGCGCCGCCGGGAAAGCGGCAGGCCATCCCGACCACCGCCAGCGGCTCGGTGCGCGCGCGCTCGAGCTCCGCGACGCGGCTCTCCGTCTTCTTCAATGCGGCGTAGGTGCGGCGGAGCAGCTCTTCGGTATTGGTCGTGGTCATCGGTCGTTCAGTTCCTGGTTGATCAGTTCGTGGAGCTCGTCGAGATCGAGCTCGTCGAGGAAGGCGACGTCGTCGTCATCCGACGGCGGCGGATCGCTGCCGCGGACGAGCTCGAGCAGGTAGTCGGAGAGGCGGCGGATCGAGGGGTAGTTGAAGAGCAGCGTCGGCGAGAGCTCGCACTGCAGCGCCGCTTCGAGACGCGCGCGCAGTTGCAGCGCGAGCAGCGAGGTGAAGCCTTGTTCGACCAGCGGCAGCTCGTCGTCGAGCCGCGCCTGCGGCGCATCGCTGACCAGCGACGCCGCCAGCTCGCCGACTGCCGCGGTGAAGCGCGCCTTGCCACCCGGCGTGCGCTCTTCCGCGAGAGCCAGCAGCGGCGGCGCGGGCGGCGCGAGCTCCGCGCCGATCCAGTGGCGGCGCCGCTGGAACGGGTAGAAGGGAAGGGTGACGATGCGATGCGCGTCGCACGGATGCGCGTCGACGGCCGCGTGGTCGCGCGACTCGAGCGCGCGGATCAGCTCTTCGCGCGTGCGGCCGGCGACGGTGAGGCGATGCTCGAAGCGCGCGCGGCCGCGGGCGGCGGTGAAACAGATGTCGCCGAGGTCGTCGGGCGACTCGATGAGAAAGGCGAGCGTGAGCAGGCGCAGCGCGTCGAGCGCTTCCGGCGTCTTCGCCGACAGCGGCAGCACGTAGCCGTCGCAGGTGCAGACGTTCGTGGGCACCGCTTCCGGCGCCTCCTCGAGGATCACGTGCGCGTTCGTGCCGGTGAAGCCGAACGAGCTCACGCCGGCGCGGCGCAGCGTGGTGCCGCGCGGCCAGGGCGTGGCCTCGCGCGGCAGCGCCAGCAGCTTCCAGTCGATCTCGCCGTTGCGCTCGCGCAGATGCAGATGCGGCGGCAGCTCTTCGTGCTGCAGGGCGAGGATGGTCTTGATGATTCCGGCGATGCCGGCGCCCGCCTCGAGATGTCCGATGTTCGTCTTCACCGAGCCGATCACCAGCGGCGTCGCGCGGCGCGCGTGCACCGCCGAGAGCGCGCGCGTCTCGACCAGATCGCCGAGCGGCGTGCCCGTGCCGTGCGCCTCGACGTACGAGATCTCTTCCGGCTCGAGCGCCGCGCAGGCGAGCGCGCGGCGGATCACTTTCTCCTGTGCCGACTGATTCGGCGCGGTGAGGCCATTGCTGCGGCCGTCCTGATTCACCGCCGAGCCGCGCGCCAGCGCCACGATGCGGCGGCCGTTCGCGCGCGCGTCATCGGCGCGCTCGAGCAGCAGCGCGCCGCACCCTTCGGCGCGCGCGTAGCCGTTCGCCGACGCGTCGAAGCTCTTGCAGCGCCCGTCGGGCGAGAGGAGATTCATCTCCGCGAGACAGACGAAGAGATGCGGCGCGAGCAGCGCGTTCACGCCGGCCACGAGCGCCGCGTCGCATTCGCCGGCGCGCAGCGCCTGGCAGGCCAGATGGAACGCCACCAGGCCCGACGAGCAGGCCGTGTCGACGGACATGGCCGGACCTTCGAAGCCGAAGTACCAGGCCAGCCGTCCGGCCGCGGCGGAGAAGGCGGCGCCGGTGGCGACGAAGGGATCGAGCTCGCGCGGCTCGCGCCAGAGCGTCGCCCGCGCGTAGTCGCCGGTGCTCACTGCGGCGAAGACGCCGACGTTCGCGCCGCGCAGCGACGGCGCCGGAATCCCGGCATGCTCGAGCGTTTCCCACGCGACCTCCAGCAGCAGCCTTTGCTGCGGATCGAGCGCCGCCGCCTCCTGCGGCGAGAGGTCGAAGAACTGCGCGTCGAGCGAGTGCGGGAACGGCTCGCCGAGGAAACCGGCGTGCGGCGGCACCGGCCGTCCGCGCGGCGTGGACAGCGTGCTGTTCCAACGCTCGCGCGGGACGGGCGCGATGCCGTCGCCGCCGCCGCGCAGGAAGCGCCAGAAGCGGCCGGGCGTGCTGCTTTCGCCGGGATAACGGCAAGCCATGCCGGTCACGGCGATGGGTGAAGCGGAAACAGTCATCGGTCTCTCTCTCTCTCGTTCGGGGACGCCGCGGCGACGCTCTCTCATCGCCTCCTGCGCGGGTACTTGAGGAGTGACGGAAAGATGGAAATCCCTACCGCTTCTGAAAGGAATGTCTATGGCTTTCCGGCATTACTGCATGCATTAATGACGTCACCGAAAGGAGAATGTATGACCGAGAAAAATCCTGTTGTCCCGGGCGGTGGCCCGGTTCCGCCTTCGACAGTTCCGCCGCCGATGGGACCGCCGCCGTCGATCGCCGAGGCGGAGGCGCATCTGCGCAACGACATGCAGCAACTGGCGGTGCTCAAGGCCCGGCGCGAGTCGGCCAACGAGATCGTGACGCGGAAGATGTGGTGGTCCGCTCTCTGGGGAGTCCTGCCGGTGCCGGTGCTCGACTTCGGCGCCTGCACGGCCGTGCAGATCATGATGATCAACGACCTGGCGCGCCATTACGCGCTCCTCGGCGACGGCATCGTGCTCGACCGCGAGACCGTGCGGAAGTGGATCTTCTCGCTGAGCGGCGCGGCGATCCCGACCTACCTGAAAGCGGTGCCGGTGCTCGGCTTCACCGCCGGCATCCTGACCGGCCCGCTCTTCTACGGCGCGTCGACGTACGCGATCGGGAAGGTCTTCATCGAGCACTTCGAGACCGGCGGCACGCTGCTGACCTTCGACGCCGACAAGATGCGCGCCTACTTCCTCCACTACTACGAGGAAGGAAAAGCGAAGCTGCGCGCGCGTGCGACCGTCACGGCCACGACTCCCTAGTGCCGGCCGCCGCGATTGAAGGAACGGGCTCCGCCGCGGGGCGGAGCCCGTTCATGCGCCGGGGCGTGGACGCCGCGGAGAGAGGAGAAGCGGTGCTTGCGCATCCCGCTCGTTGAATTTCTGCGGCACGAGCGCTCCGGCTCGTGGACGCCGCTCATCTGGATGACGGTGGCGGCCGGCGTGTCGAACGCCGCGCTGCTGGCGCTGATCAACACCGGAGCATCGGCGGCTGCGAACGAAGACCACAGCCTGCGCATCCTGGCGCTCTACGTCGTCGCCATCCTGGTGTTCATCATCGCCAAGGACAAGGCGCTGCGCGAGATGCTCACGCGCGTCGAGCGGATGGTGCGCGCGCTGCGCGTGCGCATCTGCGACAAGGTCCGCCGCGCCGATCTTCCGTTCATCGAGCGTCTCGGGCGCGGGCAGCTCTACACGACCGTGGCCCAGGACGCGAACCTGATCTCGCAGTCGGCCTTCATCATCACCAACGCCGCGCAGGAGGCGATCATGCTCCTCTTCGCGCTGCTCTACATCGCCTGGCTCTCGCCGCTCTCGTTCGGGATCATCCTGGTCGCCGTCGCCGCGGCCGTCGTGGTCTACGAGATCCACCGCCGCACGCTCAATCGCGACCTCCAGCGGCTGGCGGCGAAGGATGCAGAGTTCCTCGACACGATGGCGCACGTCATCGACGGCTTCAAGGAGACGAAGCTGAACCGCCGCAAGAGCGACGCGCTCTTCGAGGCCTTTCGCGAGGTGGCCGTCGACGCCGAGGAGTTGAAGACGAAGCTCGGCGTGCGCTTCGTGGCCGACGTGATGTTCTCGCACGTCTTCGCGTACGTGCTGATCGGCGTGATCGTTTTTCTGCTGCCGCGCTTCGTCCACACCTACAGCGGCATCGTGCTGAAAGTCACCGCCGGCGTGCTCTTCATCGTGGCGCCGCTGGAGATGATCGTCAGCTCGATGCCGATGACGGCGCGCGCGAACGTGGCCCTCGACAATCTCTATCAGCTCGAGGCGCGGCTCGATGCGAATCTCGACGACACGTCCGCGTCGGAGGCGCAGGTCGCGCCGTACGCCGACTTCGAGCGCATCGTCCTCGAGGACGGGGTCTATCGCTACGAGGACTTCGGCATCGGTCCGCTCGATCTCACCATCACCCGCGGCGAGATGCTGTTCATCATCGGCGGCAACGGCTCCGGCAAGTCGACGCTGCTCAAGGTGCTGACCGGTCTCTATCCGCTGTCCGAGGGACGGCTGCGCGTGGACGAGCGCCACCTCGACGCGCGCAGCATCGGCGGCTATCGCGAGCTGATCTCGGCGATCTTCACCGACTTTCATCTGTTCGATCGTTTGTACGGATTGGAAGCGGTGGATGAGCGCGAGGTGCGCCGGCTCATCGCCGAAATGGAGCTCGAGGAGAAGACCGACTACGTCGACGGCCGCTTCACCACGGTCGCGCTCTCGACCGGCCAGCGCAAGCGGCTGGCGCTGATCGCGGCGCTGCTCGAGGACCGCCAGATCTACGTCTTCGACGAGTGGGCCGCCGATCAGGACGTGCACTTCCGCGAATACTTTTACTCGACGATCCTGCGGCGCCTGAAGGAACAGGGAAAGACCGTCATCGCCGTCACGCACGACGACCGCTACTGGGGCGTGGCCGACCGCGTCATCGAGATGGACAAGGGACGGATCGCGGAGGCGAGAGCATGAAGGACTATCTCCGGCGCCACCGCACGGAGCTGCTGGTGACGGCGCTCGTGCTGCTGTTCTTCGTCATCCTGCTCGCGCCGCGCATCTTCATCGTCATCGGCTCGGGCGAGGCCGGCGTCATCTACCGCCCGCTGTTCGGCGGCACGGTGGTCGACCGGGTGTACGGCGAAGGTCTCTGGCTGCTGTTTCCGTGGAACCGGATGTACATCTACAACGTCCGCATCCAGGAGACGAAGCGGACGCTGGTCGTGCTCACGCGCGACGGCCTGAACGTCACGCTCGATCTGTCGATCCGCTACCGACCCGACGCGAGCATGGTCGGCGTGCTGCACTCGACGATCGGCCCCGGCTATGTGGAGAAGGTGGTGGTGCCGGAAGTGTTCGCGGTGGTGCGGCGCGAGCTCGGCAACCGCACGGCCGAGGAGTTGTACACGGGGAAGAACACGCCGAACCTCGCCATCGACTCGATCAATCGCGCCGCCAATCTCATCGGGCCTCTGCCGATGACGGCGGCAGCGCCGGGAGCAGTCGGCGTGGCCTCGGCGGCGACCGCGCTGCCGGTGCTGGCGTCGCCCGCGCCGATCGGTGTGGCGGATGTCCAGGCGCCGGGCGGTGCGCTGGTGCCGCCGATCGGCGCCTCGGAAGCGGCGCAGGATCCGGAGACGGACATGGCTCTGGCCGACATCATCTCCAAAGCCGCGGAGAAGATCTCGCGCAAGTACGTGCGTGTCGACGCGGTGGTGCTGATGCGGGCGCGGCTGCCGGCGCAGATCGAGAAGTCGATCCAGGACAAGATCGAGCATCACCAGCAGGCCGAGGCGCAACTCTTCCGGATCCAGTCGGCGCAGCGCGAGGTGATGATGAGACAGTTCGAGGCGCAGGCGAACGTGATCCTGGCCGGCTCGATCACGCCCGACCTGCTGCGCTGGCGCGGCATCGAGGCGACGAAGGAGCTCGCCAAGTCGCCGAACGCGAAGCTGGTGGTGGTCGGCAATGGCACCGGCAACGTGCCGATTCTCCTCGGCGCGGGAACGGGGACGCCGTGACCGCGCCGCCCAGTCGCGAGTGCTGTCCCGATCCGCCGCGGCGCGCGCGCGAGCCGCGTCCATGGCGGTTGATCGCCGCCGCGTTCGCGGTGGTGGTGGTGATCTCCTACGTGCTGATCGCCAACTCGGAGTTCTCGCGCTACTCCGCCATCGCCACCTGGCGCTCCGACGCCGCGCAGACCGCCGACCGCGTGCGCATCGCCGTGGTGTGGCGCACCGTGAACGGCAAGCGCGACCAGAGCCTCTACCTCGGCGCGTCGCTCGCCGCCGCGGAGATCAACGGCAACGCGCGCGAGCCGTTCACGATCGTGCGGCACGACGAGCGCGGCGCGCGCCGCGTGCGCGTGCCGCTCGTCATCGAGCCGCACTACGTCGCCTCCGGCGCCGACGAGGACGACACCGCGCGCCGTATCGCCCGCGATCCCGGCGTGCTGGCGGTGGTCGGGCATACGAGCTCGCCGGGCGCCGAGCGCGCCGCCGTCGCGTACGAGTACATGGGTCTCCTCTTCTTCGCCACTTCCGCCACCTCGCCGCCGCTCACCGAGCGTGAGGATTTTCAGTACGTCTTCCGCACCGCGCCGAACGACTACGCGCTGGCGGATGTGGTGTCGGATGCGTTCGCGCGCAACATCGCCGCGCGCGCCGGCGGGCAGCGCCGCATCGCCATCCTCCATTCGGGCGCGCCGGAGTTCGTGCTGCGGCCGCACACCACCGACACGATCGCCGCGCTCGAGGATCGCGGCATCCAGACGATCTACGAGCACACCTACTCGTGGGATCTGCGGCAGCCGGAGCTGAGCGCCTTCGGCGAGCTGCGCCGCGAGCTGTTCCACGGCGTCTTCGCGCCGTATCCCTGGCGCAACTATCTGCAGCGCACGCAGGATCTGCGCGCGAATCTCACCGAGGCGTTCCGGCGCGACTCGCCCGATCTGCCGCAGGGCGCGCTGATCATCGACGATGTGCCGGGCAACGCCTGGGTCGTGATCAAGGCGGTGCGCGCGGTGCGGCCGGACATGCCGCTGTTCGGCGAGATGAATCTCGCGCCGGCGCAGCGGCTGCGCGGTGCCGAATGCCGCGGCGAGTACGTCCTCGGCGAGAACAAAGCCACGTATCTGCCGACCGGCGCGCAGTGGAGCGATCCGGCCGGCCTGATGTTTCTCGTCACCGCGCATTGTCCCGGCGATCCGCCCACCGAGGCGTTGCTGGCGCGCATGCGCGCCCGATACAAAGGCCAGTTCGACGAGTCGGCGGCGCTGCAGGCCTACGAGGCGGTGAGACTGCTTGCGCAGGCGTTCTCCAGCGCCAACTCCGCGGCGCCCAACGACGTCGCCACGCGTCTCGTGTCCGGCAAGGAGCTGGTCGGCCTCGAAGGGCGCAGAGTCTCGTTTCTGCCGAACGGCGACATCGTCAACAAGAGCATTTTCATCACCAGCTACGACCCGTTTCTCCCGCGCAAGGGCATGCCTGCACCACGGAGGTCTCCATGGAACTCGGTTTCTTCTACGTCGTCGCCGCCATCATCGTCGCCTTCCTCGGCAGAACGCGAAAGTTCGGCTTCTGGGGCTATCTCTTCGCCTCGGTGATCTTTACGCCGGTGGTCGGCGTGCTGCTCGTGCTCGCGTCCGATCCGGCGCCGCCGCGGCCGGCGCCGCTCCTGCCGCCCGACCACTGCGCCTGCTGCCGCGACCGTTGAGACTCTTCTGCTTTCCCTACGCCGGCGGCAGCGCGCATGCGTACCGCGGATTGCAGGCGCGTCTCGCGCCGCGCATCGAGGCGGAGGTGTACGAGCTGCCGGGACATGGGCGCCGCGGCGGCGAGGAGCTGCGCACGAGTCTGGCCGCGCTCGCGGACGATGCCTTCGAGCGCCTCGGCTCGCGATTGCGCGACGACGACTACGCGCTCTTCGGCCACAGCATGGGCGCGGCGCTCGCGTACGAGCTCGCGCGGCGCGTGCTGCGCGAGCGCCTGCCGCCGCCGCGCCATCTGTTCGTCTCCGGCCGGCAGTCGCCGTCGATTCCGGGGAAGCAGCGCCGCTGGATGCTGCCGTCGCCGCAGTTCCGCGCGATGCTGCGCGAGCTCGGCGGCGTGCCGCCCGAGGTGGCGGAGAACGACGAGTTGATGGAACTGCTCGAGCCGGTCGTACGCGCCGACTTCCAGGCCATCGAAACCTACGTCGCGCCGGCCGCGTTGCCGCTGCCGCTGCCGGTCACGGTCTTCGTCGGCGAGCGCGACGAGGTGCTGCTCGACGATGCCCGCGCCTGGCAGAATCAGACCGTGTTCGATCTCGCGCTGCACCGGCTGCCGGGCAATCATTTCTTCCTGTTCGAGCAGTGGCCGCGGATCGCGGAGGTGATGCTCGACGCTCTCGGATGAGCTTCCGCCGCACGCCGTGCACGTGCATCTGGCCACGCCGCCGTGGACGTGCGACGTGTCGCTGCTGTCGGAGGAGGAGCGCGCCATCGCCGCGCGCTTCGTCTTCGAGCGCGACCGCACGCTCTACCTCGCCGCGCACGCGTTTCTGCACGCGACGCTGACCGCCTACCTCGGCCGCAATCCGCTGTTTGCACGAGACGCAAACGGCCGTCCCGAGCTTTCCGACCGCACCCTGCGCTTCAACCTCTCGCATACCGAAGGCATGGTCGCCGTCGCCGTCACGCGCGAAGCCGACGTCGGCGTCGACGTCGAGCGCATCCGCCCCGTCGACGACCTGCTCGCGAAGGCCGTCTTCACCGCCGAAGAACTGCACGCCTGGCCCGGCGACGCCCGGTCCTTCTTCGAGCGCTGGACGCTGAAGGAGGCCTACGTAAAAGCCCGCGGCCGCGGCCTCTCGATCGACCTCCAGTCCTTCGGCTTCGCCGGCGATCGCCTCGTCTGCAGCGACGACGACGCCAACGCCTGGAGCTCGTTCACGCTAGCACCCACCGCCGCGCACCGCGCGGCGGTGGTGGTGCGCGATGCGGCGGCGCGGTTGACGGTGGTCGAACCCTGATTGCCACCCGCGACCCGATCGTTCGTGTCGACGCGCTGCGGCGGGCGGCCGCGCGGCGTGCAGTCGTTCGCGGTGACACGCGTGACGGCCTTCGCGAGCGGATCGTTCGTGTCGACGTGCGATTCGTCGTGCGGACCCCGTAGTGATGCTCCGATCCGCCCACGCAGTTGACGCTACTCGCGCGCTGATTGCACGATGGCGGCATGCACGAGCGGGTCGTCTCCTGGGCCATGCGCCGTTTCGGCGCGACGCACGATGAGGCGGCGATGCTGGTCGGGCGGGCGGCGGCGGTCGCGAAGAGCGACGAGGTGGGCATGCTCGCGGCGTTCACGTGCGTGGTGGCGCGGGCGTGGTGGCGGGAGTCGGGGCGGGCGGAGCGGGCGCTTGCGCGCATGCCGGTGCGTCTGCGCGAGATCGCGCGTCTTCACTACCTCGAGGGTCGGCGCGTCGAGGAGATCGCGGCGGCGTCGGGCGCAGCGGCGCATGAGGTCGCTCATCTGCTCCGCCACGTCCGCCGCCGGTACGCCGCGCCGTGATGCGGAAGCTCTCCGCGCTCGCCCTCGTGCTCGACGTCGCCGGCGTCGTCGCCGCCATCGTGTTGATCGCGCGCGTCCCGGAGCCGCGCGGTCACGACGACCACTTTGCCGTGGCCCTCGCGTCCTACGCGGCGATGCAGCAGGCAGGGTGGGCGATCGCGGCGTGCAGCGCTGCCGCCGTCGTCATCGCCATCGTCGCGGCGCGGCGCGGCGAGCGGATCTGGCTCGCCTTCACCGTGAGCGCGCTGCTGCTGGCGATCGGCGCGGCGATCGCGCTGGCTGCGTGACGTCGCGCTCGGCTGGAGCCTTTTGCGAGTCGTTCACGCCCGCGGGCGTATGATGGCCCGGCAAGCCACATTCGCTGCCGGCTCCGACCCGACGGAATGCAGCACGCCGGTTCTCACCATGCTGTCGATCCGTTCCAGGAAGGAGCTTCACATGAAGCAAACGTTCCTCGCTCTGCTGGCCATCGTCGCCGGCGCTCTCATCGCCGCGCCGCTCTCGGCTCAGGTGCCCCTCGGTACCGCGCAGAATTTCGGAACGCTGGCCGGCAGCACCATCACGAACACCGGTCCCACCGTCGTCACCGGCGACGTCGGCGTCTCGCCGGGCAGCGCCGTCACCGGATTTCCGCCGGGCGTCGTCGTCGGCGGCGCCATCCATGCCGGCGATGCCACCGCCGCGCAGGCGCAGTCCGATCTGACCACCGCCTACAACACCGCCGCCGCGATTCCATGCAGCACCGACCTGACCGGCCAGAATCTCGGCGGCCTCACGCTGACGCCGGGCGTCTACTGCTTCTCGACGTCCGCCGCGCTGACCGGCACGCTCACCCTGAACATGCAGGGCAATCCGAACGCGTTCTTCCTCTTCAAGATCGGCAGCACGCTCACCACCGCCAGCGGCTCGCTCGTCGTGCTGACGAACAACGCCGGCGGCACCTGTCCGCCGAACGTCTTCTGGCAGGTCGGCAGCTCCGCGACCCTCGGCACCGGCAGCTCGTTCGCCGGCAACATCCTGGCGCTGACCAGCGTGACCATGACCATCGGCTCGGGACTGAACGGCCGCGCGCTCGCGCGCAACGGCGCGGTGACGCTCGACTCGAACACGATCACCGCATGCGCCACCGCCGCGGTCGTTCCGCCGGGAGATGCCGCGGCGATTCCGGCACTCGATCCGGTCGCGCTGGTGATCCTCTCGGTTCTCCTCGCCGCGGCCGGAATGTTCGTGATGAGAAACGGGAGCTGACGCGAGCTACGCGCGCAGCGCGACGCGCTCGCCGAACGTGCGCTGCACCGCGGCCATCATCGCCTCCGTGGAGGCGTTGATGGTCTCGCCGGTGAGCGACTCCTCGGCCAGGTACTCGATCTCGAACGTCACCGCGCGGGCATCGGGCAGCTCGAAGAGATCGGTCACGCGGATCGCGCGCAGGAACGGCGGCGCGGCGGTGCGCAGCGCGTCGATCACCGCGGCGGCGGTGATGCCGCGCGGCAAGGCGTAGGCGACGTTGCGCGTGACCGGCTGGCGCGACGGCGGCTCGGCGTACGTACGCGCGGCGGGCCGCGCGAAGAGCGCGTCGACTTCGAGCTCGAAGTAGACCGGCCGCGCGCGCTTGATGTCGAAGCGCTGCAGCAGCGTCGGATGGATCTCGCCGGCGATGCCGGCCAGCCGCTCGCCGACATAGATCCCGGCGCGGCGGCCCGGATGGAAAAAGCGCTCCAGCCGGTGCCCGTCGCTCGCGCCGGTGCGCAGACCGATGCGCAGCTCGAGCCGCAACTGCTCGAGGATGCCCTTCACGTAGATCGCGTCGGCGGCGCGTCCCTTGTCACCCCAGAACGGACCGCGGTCGCGCCCGTTCGCGAGCGCCCACAACACCGCGCGCTCCGAAAAATCGGGCAGATAAATCCGCGCCCATTCGTACATCTTCACGTTGGTCAGCTTGTTGTTCGCGTTCGTCACGAAGGCGTCGAGGGCCTGGCCGACGGTGTTGTTGCGCAGCAGCGAGTAGTTCTTCTCGATCGAGTTCTGCACCTCGACGTGCGCGTACAGCTCGTCGCCCTCGCTGATGCCGAGCCGCTCGCGCATGCCGCGCCCGTAGAAGCTGTCGGTGAAGATCTCGTAGAACCCTTCGGCGATCAGCAGCTCGCTGGTGCGGGCGATGGTCGTCTCCGCCGGCGACGGCAGCGCGCCCATGTCGACGCGCGGCAGCGTGACCACCGTGGCGTTGTAGCCGACCGACTTGAGCAGCTCCTCGTGCAGGTCCGCTTCGAAGTGCACGTCCCAGAGCCGATGCGGCGGGACGATCACCTGCAGGGTCTGCTCGTCGTATTCGACGGCAAAGCCGTATCTGGTCAACCTGTTGACCATCTCCGCGGCCCGCATCTCCGCGCCGATGAAGCGCTGGGTGTAAGCCACGCGCAGCGGAATGGTGCGCCGCGGATCCTTCCACTCGCCGGCGGTGTACGCAGTGCCCACTTCCCACCCGGCGTGCTGTTCGAGCAGGTAAGCGACGCGCGCTGCGCCGACGAGCGGCAACGTCGGATCGCCGCCGCGCATGAAGCGCGCCGCGGCGTCGGTGGCCTGATTCAGTTGCCGCGAGGCGATGCGGATCGCGGTCGGATCGAAGGTCGCCGACTCGAGCAGCACGCGCCGCGTCTTCTCCGTCACCGCCGACTCGACGCAGCCGATCACGCCGGCGATGCCGAGGACCTTCGAGTCGTCGGCGATGACCAGCGTGCCTTCCGGAATCTCCACCGCCGCCTCGGTGAAGAGCATCCATGCTTTCTCGCCGCGCCGCGACAGCCGCACCGTCACGGCGCCGTCGATCGTGTCGGCGTCGAAGGCGTGCGTCGGCTGGCCGAGGTCGAGATTGGTGAGGTTCGAGGCATCGACCGGCGGCAGCGTCGCGTGCATGTCGGCGGCGAGCATCGGCGCGAGCAGCGGGCCGGGGAGCGCGCCCTCGCCTTTGCGCGTCAGCTCGGTGAGCGTGTAGACGAGGCAGAGCGGCGTCTCGAGCTTCACCTGTCGCGGCGTGGCCGGCTGCGCGTCGAGCTTGCGCAGCGCCGGATGCCGCAGCGCGCCGCCCGTGCGTCCGCCGATCTCGCGCGCGATCCCTTCGTAGCAATAGTGATCGCCGCGATTCGCGAGCAGCTCGACGTTGAAGACCGTGCCGCGCACCGTCTCGTCCGCGGTCTTCACCTCGATGCCGACTTCGTCGAGCAGCTCGCGCACCTCGTGCGGCGACGGCGGCAGATCGATGAACGTGCGCAGATGCTCGAGCAGGATCTTCACAGGCCGCCTCGCTTGATGGCGCGGTGCACGCGCAGGTCCTGTTCGTAGAGCGGCTTGATGGCGGTGATGCCGGCGGCCTGCGCGGCGATGCGGCTGATGCCGAGGCCGAAGGCGATGCCGGAGAGACGCTCGTGGTCGTAGCCGAATTCGAGGAAGACTTTCGGATGGACCATGCCCGCGCCGAGGATCGTCATCCAGCCGGCGCCGCGGCAGGCAGGACACTGCTCGTCCTGCGCGCGGCAGATCGCGCATTGAATATCCATCCCCACCGACGGCTCGGTGTAGGGGTAGTACTTCGGCTTGAAGCGGAAGACGTGCTCGGCGCCGTAGACCGATTTGGCGATCTCCAGCAGTGTCCCTTTGAGATCGCCGAAGGTGAGGCCTTCCTCGATCCAGAGCCCTTCGAACTGATGGAACATCGCCAGGTGCGTGGCGTCGACGGCCTCGTTGCGATAGGTGCGGCCGGGCGAGACGATCTTGATCGGCAGCGGCGGCTTCGCTTCGAGCGCGCGCGCCTGCACGGTGGTGGTGTGCGAGCGCAGCAGCAGGTTGTTCGGCAGCCAGAAGGTGTCCTGCATGTCGCGCGCGGGATGGTTCTCCGGGATGTTGAGCGCGTCGAAGTTGTAGTAGGGCGACTCGATCTCCGGCCCTTCGGCCAGCGTGAATCCGAGGCGGCGCATCACGGCCATGCAGGTGTTCTGCACCTCCGTCAGCGGATGCATGGCGCCGCGCTCCTGGGCGATGCCGGGCACGGTGAGGTCCTGCCATTCGCTCTCGACCTGCCGCGCCACGGCCGCCTCGGCGATGCGCGCGCCCGCTTCCTCGAGCTCGCGCTCGATGCTCTGCTGCGCGTCGTTGATTTCTTTCGCGAAGCGCGGCCGCTCCTCGGCGCTCATTCCGCCGACCGATTTCAATGCAGTTTTAACGTAACTTTTCTTGCCTAGATATAACGTGCGGATTTCCGCGAGCTGCTCCGGCGACGACGCGGCGGCCAGCGCGGCGCGGAACGCCGCCAGCGTATCGGTGAGCTCACTCACCGGCGTCCTCGCCCGTGAGCGGTTTCATCAGCGGGAACCAGACCACGTCCCGCAGGTTCGGCGCCTCGGTCAGCAGCGCCACGAAGCGGTCGATGCCCATGCCCCAGCCGGAGATCGGCGGCATCCCGAACTCCATCGCCGTCAGATAGTCCTCATCGACCGGCATGGCCTCGTCGTCGCCTTTCTTCCGCAGCTCCGCCTGCTCCTCGAAGCGGCGGCGCTGGTCGAGCGGGTCGACGAGCTCGGAGTAGGCGTTGATCACTTCCCACGTGTCGACCACGAGCTGGAAGCGATCGACCGCATCGGGATTCGTGTCGCTGCGGCGCGCCAGCGGCGAGAGATCGACCGGATGTCCGACGATGAACGTCGGCTGGATCAGCTTCGGCCGCGCCGTGCGCTTGTAGAGCTGATCGATGAGCGAGCCGCGGCCGGCGTCGGGATTGTCGAGATCGACCTTCGCCGCGAAGATCGCCTGCCGCAGCGAGGCGGCGTCGCGGTGCTCGTCGATGTCGATGCCGCTGCCTTCGAGGATCACGTCGCGCAGGCGGCGCCGCGGCCACGGCTGCGCGAAGTCGATCGTGTTGCCGCCGCGCTTGATCTGCAGCGTGCCGACCGCCTCCTGGATGGCATGGCGCAGCAGGTTCTCCGTGAAGGCCATGTTGTCCTCGTAGTTCCAGTAGGCGGCGTAGAACTCGAGCATGGTGAATTCCTGGAGATGCGACGCCGCGAGGCCTTCGTTGCGGAAGCAGCGCGCGAACTCGTAGACGCGGTCGTAGCCGCCGACGACGAGGCGCTTGAGATACGTCTCCGGCGCGATGCGCAGCACCAGGTCCATGTCGAGTGCGTTGTGGTGCGAGAAGAACGGCCGCGCCAGCGCGCCCGACTGCTGGGTGTTGAGGATCGGCGTCTCCACTTCGATGAAGCCGCTGCGGTTGAGGAAGTCGCGCAGCGCGGTGGTGACTTTGGCGCGCACGCGGAAGCGGTGGCGCGTCTCCTCGTTCGAGACGAGGTCGAGGTAGCGCTTGCGCCAGTTGTTCTCGACGTCCTTGACGCCCTGGTACTTGTTCGGCGGCGGCTGCAGGGTCTTGCCGAGCATGACCCAGTCGCGCACGCGGATGGTCAGCTCGCCCTTGTCGGTGTGGTACATGACGCCGTCGACGCCGATGAAGTCCCACCGGTCGACATACTTTGAGAACAATTCATATTTGCGGCGGCTCTGCTCCGGATCGGCGTCGAGCTCGTCGCGCAGCAGCGCGATCTGGATGTGGCCGTCGAAGTCTTCGAGCGTGGCGAAGGTGAGCTTGCCGAACTTGCGCAACTGCCCGAGGCGTCCGGCCGCGCGCACGGCGACGCCGTCGCCGAGGGACATCACTTCGGCGAGCGTATGCGTGCGCTCGAAGCGGTCCGGATGGACGGAGATCCCGGCCGCTTCGAGAGCCTGGCGTTTCTCGATGCGCACCTCGCGCAGCGTCGGTTCGGCCATCGCGGCGCGCAGGATAGCAGAGGGCTAAGGGCTAAGGGCTAAGTGCTAAGTGCTGGCGCGGTGATCGCGGGTTGTGACTCGCGCTCGGGATGCACGTGTCACCCGAGCGCGAGTGTCAAGCCGCGCGGCGCGTGTCGGCACTTAGCACTTAGCACTCAGCACTCTCTTCACCCGATCGCCGCGACCTCCCTCTGATCGAGCTCGATCGCGACCGCCGCCATGTTCTCCTCGAGATGTTTCACCTTCGAGGTGCCGGGGATGGGGAGCATCACCGGCGAGCGCTTGAGCAGCCACGCCAGCGCCACCTGCGCCGGCGCCGCGTCGTGCTTGCGGGCGATGGTGTCGAGCGGACCGCCGGCCTCGGCGAGCTTGCCGGTGTTCAGCGGGAACCAGGGGATGAAGCCGATGTTCTCGCGCTCGCAGTAGTCGAGGACGTTCTCCCATTCGCGATCGGCGGCGTTGTAGCGGTTCTGCACCGACACGACCGGAAAGTATTTGCGCGCGCGCTCGAGCTGCTCGACCGTCACCTCGGAGAGGCCGACGTGGCGCACCTTTCCTTCCTTCCGGAACTCCGCAATGGCGCCGAATTGCTCCTCCTCCGGAACGTTGCTGTCGATGCGGTGCAGTTGCCAGAGCTCGATGCGCTCGAGACGCAGCCGCCGGAGGCTGCCTTCCAGCTCTTCGCGCAGCCGCTCCGGACGCGCGTTCGGCACCCAGTTGTCCGGGCCGGGGCGGTCGAGTCCGCCCTTGGTGGCGATGACCAGGTCCTTCGGATAGGGATGCAGCGCCTCGGCGATCAGCTCTTCGCTGACCTGCGGGCCATACGACTCGGCGGTGTCGATCAGGTTCACGCCGAGCTCGACGGCGCGGCGCAGCACCGCCAGCGCCTCGTCGCGATCCTTCGGCGGACCGAAGATGCCGCGGCCGGTGATGCGCATCGCGCCGAAGCCGAGGCGATGCACGGGCAGGTCGCCGCCGAGGAGGAAGGTGCCGGAGAGAGAAGCATGAACGGTCTGCGTCATGTGCGCGGGACGTGCAACTACAATGCGCGCCCGCGATGAACGTCGACACGATCCGCTCCCACTTTCCCGCGCTCGAGCGCCTGCACGCGCAGAAACCGGTGGCGTACTTTGATGCGCCCGGCGGCACGCAGGTGCCGCGGCAGGTCGCTGAGGCGATCACCGACTACCTCTTTCATCACAACGCCAACACCCACTGGGCGTATCCGACCAGCGAAGAGACCGACGCCATTCTGCTCGACGCGCGCCGCGCCGCCGCCGACCTGCTGAACGCGCGGCCGGAGGAGATCGCCTTCGGCGCGAACATGACCACGCTCACGTTCCACCTGGCGCGCGCCCTCGGCCGCAGTTGGGGCGAAGGCGACGAGGTGATCGTCACCGAGCTCGATCATCACGCGAACGTCGCGCCGTGGCAGGCGCTCTCGATGGACCGCAACATCGAGACGCGCATGGCCCGGCTCATCCCGGAGACGATGCAGCTCGACTACGAGCATCTCGCCTCGCTGGTGACGGAGCGGACGAAACTCATCGCCGTCGGCGGCGCGTCGAATGCGGTCGGCACGATCAACGACCTGCAGCGCGTGGCGAAGATCGCCCGCGACGCGAAGGCGCTCCTCTTCGTCGACGCCGTGCATCTCGCGCCGCACGAGCTGATCGACGTGCAGGCCATCGGCTGCGACTTCCTGGCCTGCTCGTCGTACAAGTTCTACGGACCGCACGCCGGGATTCTCTTCGGACGTTTCGAGCTGCTCGACACGCTCCCGTTCCCGAAGCTCGCCCCGGCGCCCGACACGGCGCCGGAGCGTGTCGAGACGGGAACGCAGAATCACGAAGGGATCGCCGGCATCACCGCCACCATCGACTTTCTGGCGAGCATCGGCGGCGAAGGCGGCACGCGCCGCGAGCGGCTGCAGCGCGCGTACGCGCAACTGCACGCAGACGGTTTGCGTCTGACGCAAATGCTCTGGGAGGCGCTCTCGTCGATGAAGCACGTGCGCCTCTTCGGACCGCCGCCGTCGCAGCCGCGCACGCCGACGATCTCGTTCGTGGTCGAAGGTGCCGGCTGCGACGACGTCTCGCGCACGCTGGCGCGCGAGGCGCTCTTCGCCTCGAGCGGTGACTTTTACGCGGCCACGGTCTGCAGCCGGCTCGAGCTGGAGTCGCTCGTGCGGGTCGGCTGCGCCTGCTACACCACTGAAGACGAAGTGCGACGGCTCATCGCCGCCGTCGCATCGCTGAAGGAGTAGGATCGCAACGTCATGGTGAAACGAGTCCGGCAAGAAACGAATCCCGCATCCTCCCGCAACACCATTCTCGTGCTGGCCGCCGGCGTGATCGTCATCGTCGGTCTGGTGGCCTGGGCGCTCACGCGCACGGTCGAGCAGCCGCTGCCGACGGCGAACGCGCCGGTCGCGAATGCGCCTGCCAACGCGCCGGCGAGCGCAACCACCGGCAGCATTCCGCCCGCCTCCGCCGCCGATCTCGGCGACAAAGGCAGCGTGCCGCGCATCAGCGCTGAGGATCTGGTGGCGAAGAACAACCGCGGCGAAGTCACCGTCATCGACGTGCGCGACGCGAACTCCTACGCCACCGGCCACATCCCGGGCGCCATTCACATCCCGCTGGCCAGCGTCGAGGCGCAGCTCGCGGCGATCCCGAAAGGCAAACCGATCGTCACGTACTGTACGTGACCCAACGAAGAATCGAGCGCCGGTGCGGCGCTCATCCTGCAGCACAACGGCATCCAGAATGTCTCCGCGCTCTTCGGCGGTCTCGACGCGTGGCGTCGCCTCAACCAGCCGGTGGCGACGGGGAACTCGTAGCTTCTTGTTCGAGCTCGTCCAGCACACGGCCGACGTGCGCGCGCTCGTGCGCGCGGCGTCGGCCGAGGAGCTCTTCGCCGATGCCGTGCGTGGCATGTACGCGGTGATGCGCGGAACGAGCGATGCGGACGCGCGGCCGGTCTCGCGGACGATCGCCGTCGACGACTCCGCCGACACCACCTCGCTCCTGGTCGATTTTCTCAACGAGGTCCTGCACCGCGCGCACGTCGCACGCGAGCTCTTCACCGCCATCACCTTCACCCGCTTCGAGGCGACCTCGCTCACAGCGGAATTGCGCGGCGTCGCGCCGGCGGAGTTCGAGGAGGATGTGAAAGCGGTGACGTATCACGAGGCGGAGGTCCGGCAGGACGGCGACTCGTGGACTACGATGCTGGTCTTCGACCTATGAACCTGCGCGACCTCGAGAAGATCCACGACCACCTCTGGGAAATCCCGCAAACGTACCGGCCCGACATGCGCGTGCCGGCGCGGGTCTACGCCAGCGAAGCGATGCTGCCGTCGATCCTCGGCGACCGCTCGCTCACGCAACTGATCAACGTCACCACGCTGCCGGGCATCCAAAAGTACGCCATCGCCATGCCCGACGTGCACGAGGGCTACGGCTTTCCGATCGGCGGCGTGGCCGCGGTCGACGCGCGCGACGGCGTGGTCTCGCCGGGCGGGATCGGCTACGACATCAACTGCGGCGTGCGGCTGCTGCGCTCGTCGCAGACGTTCGAAGAAGTGCAGCCGTCGCTGCAGAAGCTGGCGCACTCGATCGCGCGCGAGGTGCCGTCGGGCGTCGGCCGCGGCGGGCGGCTCACCCTCAAAGGTAAAGATCTTGACCTTGTTCTCCGCGACGGCGCATCGCGGGCAGTGGAGCTGGGCTACGGCGTCGCGGACGATCTTGACCACATCGAGTCGGGCGGACGGCTCGACGGCGCCGATCCGCACCTCGTGTCGCAGGCGGCGCGCGAGCGCGGCGCCGATCAGCTCGGGACCATCGGCTCCGGCAATCACTTCATCGAGATCGATCGCGTCGACGAGGTGTATGACGTCGACGAGGCCGCACGCCACGGCATCGTCCGCGGCGGCATCGTCATCCAGATTCACACCGGTTCGCGCGGCCTCGGACATCAGGTCGCCACCGATTCGCTGCGCGTGATGACGAAGACGATGGCGCGCTACGGGATCGAAGTGGCCGACCGCGAGCTGGCCTGCGCGCCGCTGTCTTCACCGGAAGGCGAGCGTTACCTCGGCGCGATGGCGGCCGCGGCGAATTTCGCCTTCGCCAATCGCCAGCTCATCACCGCCGCCATCCGCCGCGCCTGGTCGCACGAGTTCCGCGACGACGCGCTGTCGATCGTCTACGACGTCGCGCATAACGTGGCGAAGGTCGAGCGGTACGGCGAGCAGGATGTGGTCGTGCACCGCAAGGGCGCTACGCGCGCCTTTCCGCGGCAGCCGGTGCTGATCCCCGGGAGTATGGGCACTGCGTCGTATCTGCTGGTCGGGGAAGAGGCGTCGATGACGCAGACGTTCGGCTCGAGCTGCCACGGCGCGGGACGAACGATGTCGCGCACGAAAGCGCGCCACGAGATCGGCGCCGAGGAGCTGCGCACGCGGCTGCGCAACCTCGGCATCATCGCCGAGGCGGGTTCGTCGAAGGGTCTGGTCGAGGAAGCGCCGGAAGCGTACAAGGACATCGACGTAGTGGTCGACGTCGTAGCCCGCGCCGGCATCGCCCGCAAAGTGGCCCGCTTCCGGCCGGTGGCTGTGATCAAGGGGTGACGACGAGAGGCCTCCGGCGGCCGGGGCCACGGGCCCCGGACCCCGTCTGTTGGCCTAGCCTCCGCGACACTGCCTTCCAAGCTCACGACACTGTGTCGCGGAGGCTAGGCCAACCAATGGGGTCTGGGGCCCTCGGCCCCAGCCGCCGGAGGCCCCCGGTCGTCCCCATCCATTCACGACATCAGCGCAACTTCGCGATGGCCGCGTTTGCGATGGCGGCGAGGTCGTCTTCTGCATCCTCGTCGGGTTCGTTTTCGGGGCGTTTCGTGGAGAAGACGGCGATGGCGATGCGTTGGCCGTTCGGGAACGTGAGGATGCCGACGTCGTTGAGGAC
This sequence comes from Thermoanaerobaculia bacterium, assembly GCA_036389275.1. Lineage (GTDB taxonomy): Bacteria > Acidobacteriota > Thermoanaerobaculia > Gp7-AA8 > Gp7-AA8 > QHVT01. The sequence goes on along the minus strand of DASVQE010000068.1, from coordinate 42,304 downwards.
GCCGGGCATGGTGCCGGTTTTGTGGGCGAGCGTGGCGCCGGGCGGGACGATCGATTTGAGGCGCCGCGCGCCGGTGGTCGAGTCGAGCATCAGTTGCATCAGGCGCGGGTCGGGCTTGCGGGCGAAGCGCGCCAGCAGCGCGACCATCGCGTTCGGCGTCGACGTATCGCGCGGATCGGCGTGGAAACGCGGCACGCCGTCGCGGCGGATGTCGAGGATGATCGCTTTCTCCGTCCGGTCGATGCGGATGCCGCGCACGTTCGTCTCGCGCGTGATCGTCTTCGGGCCGATGCGGCGGATGAAGTAGTCGCCGGCCGTGTTGTCGCTGTCGCGCAGCATCGACGCCAGCAGCTCGCCGGTGGTCATGTGCAGCGGCTGCCCTTTGGCGGCGTCGCGCAGAGGACTCCAGCCGAGGCTGAAATCCTGCGGCTCGATCGTCACGGGCTCGTCGAGCGGCACGTGGCGGATCACCGACAGCGCGATCGGAAACTTGAACACGCTCGCCATCGGGAAGCGCTGATTGCCGCGGACCGACACCGTGCGGCCGGTGTCGAGATCCATGGCCGACACTCCGAACACGGCATGCGTCTTCTGCGGCGGAAGCGTGAGCGCGGCGGCGAGGATCAGTGAAATCATGAACGAAATTGATAGACGTCAATTGTGGCGATTTCAAGGCGCGCGAAAGGCTTTGTCGTAGCCGGTCATCTCCACGTAGCCTTTGCCGCGCACGGCCACACCGTCGAACGAGCCGCTCACGTCCACCGCGCCTTCCCAGTAGGTAACGTTCGTCGAGCCGCGCGTGACCAGCTCCTGCGCGTCGAGCAGCGGCGTCACGCCGAGGGCGATGTTGAACGACGGCAGCTCGACGCGCCAACCCATTGGATACGTCGCGCCGCTCTTGGGCGAGCGCCACCGCCGCAGCGGCGTGATGCGCATCTGCTCGCGCGACACGGCGATCACGCGCCCGTCGCTGGCGATCAGCGAGCCGGAGCTGGTCACGTCGGGCGAGCCGTCTTTGCGACGGATCACGTACAGCATGATCTCCGCGTCGTTGTCGAGCTGGATCGAGAACCAGTCCCAACCCTGCTGATTCTCGCGCAGCGCCGACGAGCCGAATTCGTGGTCCATCCACGCCTCACCCGTGCACGCCGCACCGTTCACGCTGCCCGACGCCTCGAGCCGCGTCATCGAGTAGTAGTGCGACGCGTAGCCTTCCCCTTGCGCCTTCACGCTCACGCCGTTCTCCCCATGCACCGCCGGCGGCTTGCGCGTGCGCAGCACGAGATCGATGGCGTCGCGTCCTTCGCGCGCGACCAGGCGCCACGAGCCGTCGGGATTCGTCGTCGCGCGCCATCCTTCATTGAACACGTCGAGCCGGTCGACGGCCGCATTCGCGGTGAAGCGCGAGCCGCGGTTCAGCTTCTCGTAGTAGCGGAAGGCCTTGCCGTCGACGTCGGTGATGGCGAAGTGCGCAGGCATGAGGTCGCGCAGGTCCCACTCCGAGGCGCGCGGCTGCCGGTCGATGCCGACGCGGAAGAACGTCACCTCGAAGCCGTAACGATGTCCGCTGCCGGTGCGCAGGTGTCCGGTGTAGTACCACCATTCGGTGCGGTACTCGGGGTGCGAGCCGTGGTCGCGCGGAAACTGGAACTCGTAGCCCGGCAACGCGAGCTGGAAGGCGACGGCGAGCACGAGCGCACGCATGTCATATGATTGCATCTCCCATGGCCGAGCAGCCTTTCGCGCCTCGTCCGCGTTTCCGCACTCTCGCCGCGGAGACGTCCGTCGCCATCGACGCCGACGACCTGCTCATCCTCGCGCGCCGCTACGCCGACCAGGGCATGTACGACGAGTCGATCCATCTGTACGAGATGGCGGAGAAGCTCAAGCCGGGATCGGTCTCGCTGCGCATCAACCTGGCGCGCGTGCGCGACCAGAAAAAAGCGGCCGAGGATGCGCGGTATGCGTCGCAGCGCCAGGAGCTCGCCGCCGAGCGCTCGCGCGACGAGATCGACGCCTCGCAGTACGTCGGGCTCGCGCAGTACTACATGGCCAAGGACCAGACCGCGAAAGCGATCGAGATGCTCGAGATCGCGAAGCTGAAGACGCCGAACAACTATCGCCCGTTCGAGATCCTCGGCCGCCTCTACTACTCGCAGGGCGAATGGGAAGCGGCGCACGAAGAGATCGCCGCCGCGCGCAAGCTCAATCCCTTCGACCGCGGCCTGGCCGAGCTCTCCGGCCGTATCGAGTTCGAGCTGAAAAACTTCGACCGCTCGCTCGACGACTTCGTCGACGCGTTCCTGCTCGCCACCGATCAGAAGGGCGAGTCGACCGAGCCGGTGCGCCGGATGATCAACACGCTCAAGCGCATCCTCAGCGTCGAGTCGAAGGAGCTCAACGCGCGCATCAAGGAGCGCGTCGAGCAGTTGCAGATGTCGACCGAGCGGCTCGAGCTGCGGAAGGAAAACCTCTTCCGCGTCGAGAGCCGGAAGGACTTCAAGGACATCCTCCAGAAGATCACGCGCGCGGCCGAGAAGCGCGACGATCTGATCACCACCTCGCACGAGCTGCGGCAGCTCGCCGTCTTCCAGCACATGAAAGACGAGCAGATCTTCCGCCTCTCGAAACTCGTGCGCGTGCAGGGCTACACCGCCGGCGACTACGTCTTCCGCGAGGAAGACCGCTCGATGGATTTCTACGTCGTGCGCAGCGGCCGCATCGAGATCCGCAAGGAGACTCCCTTCGGTCCGCAGATCCTCGGCTCGCTCGTCGCCGACACGATCTTCGGCGAGATGAACTTCATCGACCGCACCCATCGCTCCAGCGACGCCGTCGCGACTGAGTCGTCGGCCTGCTACAGCTTCTCGTTCAGCGCGCTCGATCAGCTCATGGACGAGGACAAGGAGCTCGCGGTCGGACTGCACTGGGCCTTCTGGCGCTCGCTCACCGAAAAGGTGCGCGACGCGAACGAGCAGCTCAAGCTCTTCTTCCAGGAAGACGCGAAGAAAGGCGCGGGCCGCAAGCGCGTCGACGGCAAGCGCGAAGTGCAGCAGGTCACCGTCAAGTCGGAGGACAAGGTCGATCTCTTCCGCGAGCGCGGCCTCTCCGCCGCGGAAATGAAGCTGCTGGCGACGTTCTCCTCGGAGGAGCGCTTCCGCGAAGGGTCGATGATCTTCCGCGAGGGCGAGAAAGGCGACAAGCTCTACATCGTCCTCGACGGCCGCGTGCGCATCTCGAAGTTCATCCCCGGCGTCGGCGAAGAAGCGCTGACGGTGCTCGACCGCGGCGACTTTTTCGGCGAGATGGCGCTCATCGACGAGAAGCCGCGCTCGGCCGATGCGAAGTCGCACGAGGGCGACGCCACGGTGCTATCGATCGACCGCGCCACGCTCAACGAGATCCTCTCGATGGATCCGCACGCATCGCTGCAGTTCCTCAACCTGCTCTGCCGCATGATCAGCCGCCGCCTGCGCGAGATCAACGACAAGATCGTGCAGTGGAAGTACATGTCCGGCGGGTTCTGATGGAAGAGAGTTCCGAGGAACTCTGACTTGCTCTTCGTCTCTCTCTTCCTTCTTCTCTTCCTCGTGCTCTGGCTGCTGTTCTATGCGGTCGGGCCGCTGCTCTCCGCGCTGCTGACGAAGACGGCGCACTTCACCACGAAGCTGCGCTATCACGACTACCTGCCGGTGTTCGTGGTGCTGGCCATCGGCATCGGCCTGACCGCGGTCGCCGGCGATGCCTTTCTCGATCTCGCCGAGCGCGTGCACGCCGAGGCGCCGCAACTGCAGCACGTCGACTACGAAGTGCACGAATGGGCGCGCACGACGCGCACGAACGGCTCGACGTTTTTCTTCACCACGATGACGATCCTCGGATTGCCGGTGACGCTCGGGCTGCTCTCGCTGGCCGTGGCGGCGCTGCTGTTCGCGCGCGGCCGCTGGAAGCGCGCGTCGTATCTGCTCGTGACCATCAGCGTCGGCGGACTGCTGAACCTCGAGCTGAAACGCTACTTCGCGCGGGCGCGTCCCGATCTGGCCGAAGCGCTGCGGCGCGCGCACGGATATTCGTTTCCGAGCGGACATGCCATGGGCTCGACCATCGTCATCGGCGCGTTCGCCTATCTCGCGTTCCGCGCGCTGCACTCGACGCGGACGCGCGCCGCGGCACTCGCGCTCGCGGTGACGATCGTCGCGGCCATCGCCACCTCGCGCATCTACCTCGGCGTGCACTGGATCTCGGACGTCGCCGCCGGCATCGCCGCCGGCTCGATCTGGGTCACCACGTCGACCGTCGCATACGAGACCTTCCGCCGCATCGGCAAGGTTCGCGGCATGCGCGCCGCGCACGACGAGAAGCAGGACGCCGCCGGCTGACCTACGCCCGCGGATTCGACGCGCCGAGATCGAGCGCGCCCGGCTCATCTTCCGTGCGCACCTCGCGCGGCGCGTAGACCTCGCGCACGAGACGCCCGATCGACATCCGCTCGAGCGCGTTCGCGGTGCAGGCGTTGAGTGTCTGGAACAACTCGCCCACGGCCACTTTCTCGCGATCGTCCGCGCCCGATTCCGGCAGGAGGCGCTGCACGCCTTCCATCTGCGTCACCACTTCCTCGATGCTGATGCGGTCGGGATCGCACGCCGGCACGTAACCCGTCCAGGCGGTGCCGGTCGGCGCGATCAACTTCGCGTCCTCGAGTTTGCGCAGCACGCGCAGCATCTGCGAGTCGGTGGTGCCGAACTGCTCGGCCAGGCGGTACGACGACGGCGGCTCTTCGCGGCGGTCGAAGCGGCGCGCGATCTCGAGCAGGCCGCGCAGCGCGTAGTAGAGATCGAACTGCGGCTCGTCCTGCACGTGCTGCTCGGTCGCGCGCAGCACGCCGTAGAGGTTCTGCCAGACGTAGCTGATCTCGACGCCGAGAAGGATCACCACCCACATCACCTCGATGGCGATCAGGAAGATGATGGCCAGTCCGACCGTGCCGTAGATCAGGTTGAGGCGCCCGGTCATCAGGTAGTTCGCGTAGATGCCGAAGAGGTAGCGCACCAACGTGAAGAGCGCGGTCGTGACGACGGCGCCGACGGCCGCGGCCGGGAAGCGCACGCGCGTCGACGGCACGAGCCAGAAGAGCATGGCGAAGCCGAGGAAGAGCACCAGCACCGGCGCGATCATGAAGATCAGATCGCCCTCGAAGAGCACGCGCAGATAGCGGTTGCGCTCGAGCATCGAGGTGGTGGTGAAGGAGAGGCCCATCAGCAGCGGGCCCCAGAAGAAGAGCATGGTGAAGGCGATGATTTTCTGGCGGTAGCCGCGGGCGCTGCGCACCTTCCAGATCTGATTCACGGCCCCTTCGACGGCCACGAAGAGGCGGAAGGCGATGAACATGAAGGCGATGCCGCCGAGGGTCGAGGCGGTCTGCGCGTTCTCGGCGAAGCGCGTGAGGTGATACGTGATCTGCGGCGAGTCGTACGGGATGACGGCGTTGAGGATCGTGTCGATCTGCGTCTGGAATCCCGGAAATAAGTTCTGAAAATACTCCTTCAAAATGTGTGTGAATGCGACCAGCAGCGGGATCAGCGAGAGCAGCGTGGTGTACGCCAGCGACGCGGCGCGCGAGGTGCCCTCGATGTGCCAGAACTCGCGCACGACCTCGCGCACGAAGAGGAAGAACTCGACGATCAGCGCCCGCATCTTCTTCTGGCCGAAGCCATGGCGGCGGTAGACGAGGACCGCCGGGTCGGTGAGCCACGACCAGACCACATCTTTCGCGCTGAAGAAACGCCCGCCCCACGAGTCCTTCCAACTCGGCGGCCGTCCCGGAGTGGCGGAGTCAGGCATGGGGCACATCTTCGCAAAGGATGCGCCGGAACGGCAAAGTGCTGAGTGCCGAGTGCTGGGACGCGTCACGTGAATGCAACAGCGCGCTCGGGATGCACGCGTCACCCGAGCGCGAGGTGCCGCCGCGCGACCCATGCCGTCACTTGGCCCTCAGCACTCAGCACTTCTCTTGCACTACGGCTGAGCGTGGCAATCATCCCGGAAGTCGTCGAGCCTGATGAGAAGCTGCCGCGCGATCTGGTGGCGTTGCGCCGCTTCGCCCGGCTCATGGACGAGCAGTTCGTCATCCCCGGCACGCGCATGCGCTTCGGCCTCGACGCCGCCCTCGGCCTCGTGCCGGGCATCGGCGATTTTATCGGCGGCGTGCTGTCGACGTGGGTGATCGTCGGCGCGCTGCGGCATCGGGTGCCGGCGCGGATCATCGTGCGCATGGTCTGGAACATCGCCGTCGATCTGATCTTCGGCGCGGTGCCGCTCGCGGGCGACGTGTTCGACTTCCTGTGGGAAGAGAACATGAAGAACATGCGGCTGCTCGAGCGCTACCGCGACCGCCGCCGGCCGCCGCGCTCCGCATCGAGCATCGCACTCGTCACCGCGGCCATCATCGCCTTCTTCGCGGTGCTGGTGTTCGTCCTCTTCGGGCTGCTCATCGCGCTCGTGCTCTGGCTGGTCGGAAGGCGGCCGCTCTTCTGACGATGGGGCTCACGCTCTTCCGCCGCCGCAAGCCGCCGCGCTATCCGGGACGTCCGCCGCTGCCGGTGGTGCGGCGGCGCCGGCCGATGCGCTATCACATGAAGCATCAGTTCGGCGTGCGCGACGTGGCCTTCCTGCAGACGATGTACGCGCTGACCGGCGCGCCGCTGTCCGAAGGGAACCGCGTCGAGATCCTGCGCAACGGCGTGCAGATCTTCCCGTCGATGCTCGGCGCGATCCGCGCGGCGAAGAAGACCATCAACCTCGAGTTCTACATCTACTGGGACGGCGAGATCGGGCGCACCTTCGCCGAGGCGCTGGCGGAACGGGCGCGGGCCGGGGTGAAAGTGAACGTCGTCCTCGACGCGGTCGGCAGCGGACCGATGTCGCACGACATGATCGATTTTCTCCAGCGCAACGGCGTGCGCGTGGAATGGTTCCATCCAATCCGCTGGTACACGCTCTCGCGTGCGAACCACCGCACCCACCGCAAGCTGCTGATCGTCGACGGCGAGGTCGGCTTCTCCGGCGGCGTCGGCATCGCCGACACCTGGCTCGGCGACGCCGACACGCGCGACCACTGGCGCGAGACCGTCGTGCGCGTCGAAGGGCCGGTGGTGACGCAGATGCAGTTCGCGTTCATGGACAACTGGGTCAAGAGCCGCGGCGAGCTGCTGACCGGCCTCGATTACTTTCCGCAGCTCGCGCCGCGCGGCACGCAGCTCACGCAGGTGCTCAAGTCGTCGCCGTCGGAAGGCTCGTCGGCGGTGAAGTTGCTCTACATCGTCTCGATCGTCTCCGCGCAGAAGTCGATCTACCTGTCGAGCGCCTACTTCGTCCCCGACCTCGACACGATCCGCGCGCTCGAAGGCGCGGTGCGGCGCGGCGTCGACGTGCGCGTGATCGTCCCCGGCGAGTTCACCGACGTCCCGATCGTCCGCCACGCCGGCCGCCTCTTCTACGGCCATCTCCTGCGCCGCGGCATCCGCGTCTTCGAGTACCAGCCGACGATGATGCACGCGAAGACGATGGTGGTGGACGGCATCTGGACCTCCGTCGGCTCCTCGAATTTCGACGACCGCTCCTTCCGCCTCAACGACGAAGTGAACGTGAACATCTACGACGAAGGCCTCGCCGCGCAGATGGAAAAGATGTTCTTCGAAGACCTCGCCCGCAGCGAAGAAATCACCCGCCGCCGCTGGCTGCAGCGGCCGTGGATGGATCGGGTGAAGGAGCGGGTGGCCGGGTGGCTGAAGCCGCAGTTGTGATCAGCGGTCGAGGTCGAGGCGCAGGACCGCGCCCGCGGCGAGTTGCCCTTCGCTGCATCGTTGTGCGCCGTCGACGGTGACGCAGGCGCGGATCACGCCAGGCGCGACGTCGGGAATGCGGAGATGCTGAGCCGCGTCGAGCGGCTCGCCGTGCGCGACGGCCCAGTTGCGCATGACGTGCGCGATCGTCTGCGCGTCCTGCGTCACCTGCAGGCCTTCGTACCCGGGCGGCAGCGCGAGCTCGATCGTGCCGCCGTGCGGCGTCAGCTCGAACACCGGCGGCCGCGAGCCGATGTCGGTCTCGAACGTCTGCAGAGCGTTGCCGGGCGCAGCGACGACGGCGGCGATGCGGCGCGTCGTCTCCGGCAGCCGCACGCTGAATCGGCCGTCGCGATCGGTGACGGTGTTCGCGCCGCTGTGATCGACGTGCAATGGCCAGATGTTGACGGCCGCGCCGGCGACGGGCCGCCCCTGCGACATCACCTGTCCGATGAGGATGCGCGTCGGGATCAACTCCAGCTCCAGACGATCCTGCACCGCGGTCTCGGGCGTGAGCTCGAGCGGAATCCAGGGCGTCGACTCGGTGTCGTCGCCGCGACGGGCCATGATCTGCGTCCGGCCGAACGGCACGCCTTCGAAACGGAAGCGGCCGTGCTCGTCGGCGCGCGTCGGCAGCGCGTTGTTGGGAACGAGCAGCGTGACGCGCGCACCCGGAACGAGCTCGCCGTTCGCGCCGATGACCGCGCCGGCCACGACCGTCTTCGGAACGTGCAGCGCGAGCTGTTTGCCGCGCTCCGGCACGACGACGGAAACGATCGTGTCGAGCGTGCCGGCGACGACCTGCACCGGCCATTTGCCGCCGCGCGGCAACGTCACGTGGAATGCGCCGTCGGCATCGGAGGTGGTGTCGATGCGCACGGCACCGTATCTGCCGCCGAAGTGCAGCGTGGCCGCGAGCGGATCGTGGCCGTGCGTGACGGTCCCTTCGACCTCGAGCGACTCGAGCGCGACCTGCTTTTGCGCGTCGGCTTCGCTGGTGACGAACCAGTCGTCGTAGAACCAGGCGTTGGCGCGCGAGTCTTTCACCCGCAGCACGTAACGGCCGGCGCTGCGGCCGGCCAGCGCCAGCGCGCCGCGCTCGTCGGCCTGCTGGACGGCGGCGAGCTCTCCGCCGGAGCCGAAGTCGTTTTGCCGTTCTACGGCGATCGTCCACCGCTTGCCGTATGGATCGAGCGGCGGTGTGACGGCGACGCGCAGCGTGAGCGGCGGTCGCAGCTCGACGCCGCGGCGGAGGCTCGTCTCGCGCGACTCGTAGACCTCGATTGGAAACGCGTGCGCCGGCGCGAATCCGTTGGCGAGCACTTCCAGCGTGTAGACACCCGGCGGCACCGGTACGAGCTGCACCGCGCCTCGCTTGCTGAAGTCCGCCTCCGCCACCGGCAGCAGCAGCGCGGGATTGAAACCGGCGCCGGCGCTCGTGTTCGCAGCGCGCACCAGCCGCGCGCGTGCCGGCAGGCCGCGCTGCTTTGTCGCGAGCCACGCGATGACGGACGCGCCTTCGCGCAGCGGCAACGTGCCGAGGCTCGTCGTCTTCGCCGGCGCGACCTTCACGCCCCATGCGTAATGCGGCGCGAAGCCGGACGGCCGCACCACCAGATCGAGCTCCGTCGCCGGCACGTTGCACGACCAGCGCGCGCCGCTCGTCGTGCACGAAAACGTGGTGCCGCGCTCGATCGCGCTCGTCTCATCGGGCGGAGCTTCGACGCTCAGCGTCACCTCCGCCGGTGCGGCGAAGCTGCCGGTGACGACACCGGTGCGCCACACCGGCAGCGCGATCGCGGAGGTTCCCGCCGTCACGATGCGTTGCGGCGACCACCAACCGTCCACCGCCAGCTCAACCTCGAGCGTCGCGTTCGCGGCGTTGTCGATGCGCGCGACGCCCTGCTCCAACGGGATGACGCGCGGCTCCGCCTTCGAGGCGACGTCGCGAACGCGCAGCGCGCCCGACCCGAGCGTGCCGCCGTTGCGCACCTCCACCGTCACCTGCACGACATCCGCGTGCGCGGCAACGGCGACGAGCAGTGCCGCGACGATGGCGACGCGCACGATCAGTACAAGCCGCCGCAGGAGAAGCACTCCGGCGGGCAGCCGAATCGGGAGTAGCAAACGTCGCCGCCGCCGCCCGTGCCACCGCCGCCGTATCCGCCGCCGCCGACCTCCGTGTAGTAGCACATCGACTGGCCGGAGGAGCAGATCTCATGGCCATTGACCGTGCGCATCGTGCACTCGTCGTAGCCCCAGCTATTGTTCGGCGGCAGGTCGCACCACCCGTAGTCGAACGAGTCGTGCCAGTGGCAGATCAGGCAGGCGCTGGCCGTCGGCGCAAAGCCAACGACAACCAGCAAAACCAGCAGCGGCAGAGCTCGGCGCATGAATCACCTCCTTCCACCAAAATGGATCTCCGTCCTTATGGAGTCAAGGAACGCATCCGTTCCATCACTCCCAATCCGTGTGCACGAACGGCGTGTCGGCTCCCTGGTCGTTGCGTTGGTAGGTGTGGGCGCCGAAGAAGTCGCGTTGGGCTTGCGTGAGATTCTGCGGGAGGTCGGCGGTGCGGTAGCTGTCGTAGTAGGCGAGCGATGCCGAGAAGGCCGGGACGGCGATGCCGCTGGTCTGGGCGAAGCTGGTGCAGCGGCGCCAGGCTTCCTGCGAGGTCGCCAGGTCCGAACGGAAGGCGTCGTCGAGGAGCAGGTTCGCGAGGTCGGCGCGGCGCTCGTAGGCGCGCATGATCGAGTCGAGGAACTTCGCGCGGATGATGCAGCCGGCCTTCCAGATGCGCGCGATCTCGCGCATGTCGATGTCCCACTTCCACTCGCGGCTGCCGGCCTGGATCAGGGCCATGCCTTGCGCGTACGAGCAGACTTTCGCGGCGTAGAGCGCGTCGTGCACGTCGCTGATGAACTGCTTGCGATCGGACGGATGGACGACCGATGGACCGCCGAGGAGCGGAGCCGCGGCGACGCGCTCGCTCTTCATCGACGAGAGCACGCGCGCGTCGATGGCGGCGGCGATGGTCGGGATGGGGATGCCGAGGTCGAGCGCGACCTGCGCGGTCCACTTGCCGGTGCCCTTCTGTCCCGCTTTGTCGAGGACCTTGTCGACCAGCGGCCCGCCACTCTGCGGGTCGCGCACGCGGAAGATCTTCGCGGTGATCTCGATCAGGAACGACTGCAGCGGGCCGTCGTTCCACGAGGTGAAAATATCGGCGAGCTCGTTTGCATCACACGAGAGGCCTCTTCGCAGCAGGTCGTACGCCTCGGCGATGAGCTGCATGTCGCCGTACTCGATCCCGTTGTGCACCATCTTCACGAAGTGGCCGGCGCCGTCCGGACCGCAGTACGTGACGCACGGTCCGGAGTCGCTGCGCGCGGCGATCGCTTCGAAGATCGAACGGATGCACTCCCACGACTCCTTCGTGCCGCCCGGCATCAGCGACGGACCGAAGCGCGCGCCGTCCTCGCCGCCGGAAACGCCCGAGCCGACGAAGTGGAGATTGCGCGCGATGAGGCGCGAGGCGCGCTGCTGCGTATCCTTGAACCAGGAGTTGCCGCCGTCGATGACGACGTCGCCGTCGTCGAGCAGCGGCATCAGCTTGTCCAGCATCTCGTCGACCGGCGCGCCGGCCTTGATCATCAGCATGATCCGGCGCGGGCGCTCGAGCGCGCCGACGAGCTCCTCGAGCGTCTTCGTGGCGGTGAACTGCTTGCCGGCGTTCGACGCCACGAACTTGTCGGTCTTGTCCGGCTCGCGATTCCAGACGGCGACGCGGAAGCCGTGCTCCTCGACGTTGAGCGCGAGATTCGAGCCCATCACGGCGAGGCCGATCATGCCGAACTGCGCGTTGCTCATGCCCGCACCACCGCGTTCTTGACCGCCTCGGCGAGGCGCTTCAAGCCGTCGTCGACGTCGCGACCCAGATCGATCGAGAGCGCGCGGCGATCGCGCTTCATCAGCGACTGGAAGTCGCCGATGGCCTGCGCGCGCGCGAGCACGCCGAAGGTGAACTTCTCCTCCGGCAGCGGCACGTCGTTGCCGGGGCCGCCGGTGAGCTGGAGGAAGACGCCGTTCGCGCCGCCGCCCTTGTGCAACTGTCCGGTCGAATGGAGGAAGCGCGGGCCGTAGCCGCTGGTCGTGGCCACGTGCAGCTCGCGCGCGATCGTTTCGCGGATCTCGCGGATGCGCTCTTCGCGCGACGAGGTCTCGCCGAAGTATTGCGTGAGCGCGACGTAGTCGCCGGCGCGCACCTGTGCGAGCAGCGAGGCGATGGCGTCGGCGTCGCCCACTTTGGGGTGATGCGCGGCCGAGTCGTCGTCGCCGCTCATCTTCCCGCTGCTCGTGTACTCCTCGAGCAGTGCTTTGGTGTTGTCCTTCGACTCCTGCACGTTCGGCTGGTCGAACGGATTGATGCCGAGGATCTTGCCGGCGATGGCGGTGGCAAACTCCCAGACGAAAAACGTCTCGCCGAGATCGAGCGCGTCTTCGAGCACGAAATCGACGACCGGATGGCCGGCGTCGGTGAGCTCGCGCAGGCGCGCGGTCTCGTCGGAGGCGCGCAGGCGCACGCAGACGAAGAGACGGTCGTTGCCGTACTCGCTCGCTTTGAGTGGCGGCTCGCCGGCGATCGGGACGATGCCCTTGCCTTCCTTCCCGGTGCTCTCGGCGATGAGCTGCTCGACCCACAATCCGAGGGTGTCGAGCGGACGCGGCGTGATCAGCGTGAGCTTGTCGCGGCCTTGCAGCGCCATCGCACCGATGACCACGCCGAGGAGTGCGGCAGGATTTTTCCGGATCTGCGGAATGGTGGAGATGTGGCCGGCGTGCACGGCCCGATCGAGCAGCGTGGTCGTGTCGACGCCGGTGAGCGCCATCGGCACGAGTCCGAAATACGACAGCGCGGAGTAGCGTCCGCCGATGTCGGGCATGTTCAGCACGGTCATGCGATAGCCCGCGGCCATCGCGTCGGCGGCGAGCTTGGTCTGCGGATCGGTGATGGCGATGAACTGCCGCGCGGCGGCGTCGCCGCGGACGGCGCGCACGCGATCGTAGAAGTAGCGCTGGAACATCAGCGGCTCGGTGGTCGTGCCCGACTTCGAGGCGACGATGAAGAGCGTGCGCGCGAGCTCGAGCTTCGCCTCGAGCGCCTGCACCGCCTCCGGCACCGTGGAGTCGAGGACGAGCAGCTCCGGCCATCCTTCCCGTTTTCCGAAGAGCCGGCGCACGACCTCGGAGCAGAGGCTCGAGCCACCCATGCCGAGGACCACCACCTTGTCGAACTCGCGCCGGGTGTGATCGATGATCTCGGCCACGGCGCGCATCTGCGTCTGCACCTGCTCGGCCACGTGCAGCCAGCCGAGGGCGTTGTCGATGGTCTTGCGGTGCTCCTCTTCGCTCTTCCAGAGCGCCGCCTCTTTCGACCAGATGCGCGGCACCCACTTTTCTTTTTCGGCGCGCGTGACGATCTCGTCGAGCGCGTTCGGCGCGATGCCGTGCAGCGTCAGGCGCTCCGGCAGCGCGCGCGCCACCGCGTCGCGCCGCGCCTCGATGGTGTTCACGAGCTGCGCAAACGATTCATCGAACGACTTCACGCCGTCCTCGGTGAGCTTGCGCGTGATGTCGTCGAGCGAGAAGCCTTTGCCGCGGAACGTGTCGATCACGCGGCGCGCTTCGTCGAGATCCTGTTCGATCGTCGCCTGCACCCGGCCGTGGTCTTTGAACGCGTTGTACGTCGCCGGCGGAATCGTGTTGACCGTGTCGGCGCCGATCAGCGACTCGATGTAGACCACGTCGCTGTACTTCGGATTCTTCGTGCCGGTCGAAGCCCAGAGCGGCCGCTGCACGCGCGCGCCTTTCGCGCGCAACGCCAGATAGCGCTCGCTGCTGAACGCTTCCTTGAACTGCTGATACGCGAGCTTCGCATTGGCGATGGCCACTTTGCCGAGCAGCGACTCGAGCGACGGATCGTCTTTGAGCCGCGCCTCGATCTGCTTGTCCGCCTGCGCGTCGATGCGGCTGACGAAGAAGCTGGCCACCGAGGCGAGATAGCCGATGGGGAGACTGTTCGCGACGCGGCGCTCGAGGCCGCGCAGGTACGCTTCGATCACCTGCGCGTAGACCTCGTTCGAGAAGATCAGGGTGATGTTGATGTTGATGCCGGTGTAGATGGCGGTCTCGATGGCCGGGATGCCTTCGGGCGTCGCCGGAATCTTGATCATCACGTTCGGTCGCGCCACCTTCGTGAAGAGGCGCTTGGCCTCGGCCACCGTGCCCTGCGTATCGCGCGCGAAGATCGGCGAGACCTCGAGGCTGACGTAGCCGTCGTCGCCGCCGGTCTTGTCGTACACGGGGCGGAAGAGGTCGGCCGCTTTGCCGATGTCTTCGATGACCAGCTCGTCGTAGATCTCGTCGCGCGACTTCCCCTGCGAGGCGAGCATGCGCAGTTGCGCGTCGTAGTCGTCGCTGCCGCCGATCGCTTTCTCGAAGATGGTCGGATTCGAGGTGAGGCCGCGCAGGTCGTCCTCCTCGATCATCTTCTGCAGCGCGCCGGTGGTGACGAGCTTGCGCTCCATCTGGTCGTACCAGACGCTCTGCCCCATCTTGGGAAGTTGCGCTAATGGATTGGTCATCTCGTGCCTCCGAAGGCGGTCATTCTACGTCTCCTCTTCGACACCGGCGCGGCGGATCGCCCGCGTGGCGATACGCGTGACGAAGACGACCACGACGATGGCCACGACGACACCTGCGATGTTGATGATGAGGCGCGTCGTGCTGAGCTCGGACGTGGCCGCGCGCGCCGCGGCGGCGCTGATCCATACAAACGCAACGGTCGCCGGAATGATGCCGAGGAACGTCGCGGCGAGGTACGGCAGAAAGCGGATGCCGGTCAGGCCGAAAGCGAAGTTGATGTAGGCGAATGGGAAGACGGGCGCGAGTCTCACGAGGAAGACGATCTTCGCGCCTTCGCGGGAGATGGCGCGGTCGAGCGCGCGGAACTTCGCGTTCTGCGCCGTCATCGACTCGATCCGTTTGCGCATCGACGTGCGCGCGAGCAGGAACGACGCGGCCGCGCCGCAGGTCGCGCCGACGATCACGACGATCGTCCCGCCGACGAATCCGAACGCGGCGCCTGCGCCGAAAGTCAGCGGAGAAGCAGGAAGAAAGAGAAGACAGAAGAGGACGTAGACGAGCACGTAGACGACGTAGCCGAGGACGCCGATGCTGCGCACCCAGGTCTGGAACTGCGCGACCCAGGCGCCGAGCGGCAGGAGGCGCACGGCCAGGATGAACGCGACCAGGAGCGCCGCGGCGAGCAGGATCTTCGCGACGACGGGTGCGCGCACGCGGCGGATTGTATGGCCGCGCTACTTGAACGGCATCAGCAGCTTCTTGATCGACTTGATCACCACCACCACCGCGCTGATGCCGCCGAGGAGCGCGCCGATGAAGATGCCGGCCACGCTGCCGATGGCCAGCTTGGCGATGCCGCCGGACTTCTGCGGTTTTGGCGCGATCGCGGGCGCAGTCTCGCGCGCGGCGACCGGCACTGGCGCGCCCGATGGCGTCGTCTCCGCTTTCGGCCGATCCTCCGGACGCGCGGCCTGCGCCCGCGCCTGCCGCTTCGAGTCGTCGCCGCGCAAACTGCCGAACGTGCGCGCGTAGACTTGCGTGAACTCGGCGCCGAAGAAGAGGATCTGCGCCGACCAGTAGACCCACACCAGCAGGATCACCAGCGAGCCGGCCGCGCCGTACGCGGAGCCGACTGCCGCTTTGCCGAGGTAGATGCCGAGTCCCCATTTGCCGAGGACGAAGAGGAGCGAGGTGAAGGCGGCGCCGAACCAGACGTCGTGCCAGGCGATCTTCAGGTCGGGCAGGATGCGGAAGATCGCGGCGAAGAGCACCACCGCGACGACGAACGAGAGCCCGAGCTCGATCACGTGCGCGACCGCCTCGCCGCCGACGTAGCGTTCCAGCCGCCCGCCCATCGCGGCGATGACGGCGTCGAGCAGGAGCGTGACCAGCAGCAGGAAGCCGATGCCGAGCACCATGGCCATCGAGAGAAAGCGCTCGCGGATGAAGCCCATGATGCCGCCCGCTTTTTTCTTCTCGACGTTCCAGATGGTGTTGAGCGCGTCCTTGAGCTGGCCGAACACACCCGACGCGCCGAGCATCAGGGTGAAGACGCCGACGATCGTGGCGATGACGCCGCTCTTCGGCTTGGCCGCGGCCTGCACCATCTGCTCGAGCGACTCGGCCATCTTCGGCCCGAAGAACTTCCCGAGCTCCTGCGAGACCTCGCCGCGCGCCGCTTCCTGGCCGAGGAAGAGGCCGGCCATGGAGATCGCGATCAGCAGCAGCGGACCGATCGAGAAGATCGTGTAGTAGGCGAAGGCGGCGCCGAGGCGCGGCACCTTGTCCTCGCCGAACTCCTTGAAGGTCTGCTTGAAGACGTCGACGTATTTGCGCATTGCGCAAAACGGCGGAGCAACTAGCGTTCCTTCATCCACTCGATGCAGCGCTCGAGCGAGCCGCGCATCTCCGGCGCGGTCAGGTGAATCGGACGGCCGTGGCCCGGCAGCACCCATTCGAAGGTGTAGTCGAGCAGCCGCTCCATCGAGCGGGTCTGCTCGCTCCAGGAGTACCAGCAGGCGCTGCGGAAGGCGTAGAGGTGTCCGCGCGACTCGCTCCAGGCGAGGTGATCGCCGGTGAAAAGGTACTGATTTTCGTACAGAAATACCGCGTGGCCGCGGGTGTGGCCGGGCGTCGGGATCATGACGAGGTCCGGCTCGAGCTCGATGGGGTCGGAGCCTTTCGGCTGCAGCTCGACGGACGCGGTGCGCGCGCGCACGTCGTCGCGATGGAGCACGCGCTCGCAGCCGAAGCGCTGGTAAAACTTCTCGTGATCGGCGACGTCGTCCTGGTGCGTCAGCAGCATACGCCGCACGCTGCCGAGGCGGCGGGCCAGCGGCTCGGCGAAGCGCGGCGAGTCGATCAGGATCTGCCGCTTCGCCAGGTAGTAGCTGATCGCGCCGAACGAGCTCTCGCTCGTGTAGCCGCAGCGATGCACCTCGCCGTCGACCAGCTCCGGCAACGCCTCGAGCGCCGCGCGCGCGCCGCTGGCCGAGCCGATGGATGCGGTAGGACAGGAGATCTGCGCCTTCTGCGCCGCGAGCAGCTCGTCCGCGTTGTCGGGTTGATGGAAGACGTACGACTGTCCACCGCTGTCAGCGAACACGCCCGGCGCGAAGACCCGGCAGGCATCGCAGTCGATACAACTCGAGTCGACGTAAAAGTCTCCTTCCACATTGACGTCGAGACGGAGTGCCGGATGTGCCATGAATCGGGTCCTCGGGTCCTCGGGTCCTCGGCTCCTCGGGTCTTCCGACTGTCTTGCTCTCCCGAGGAGCCGAGGAGCCGAGGAGCCGAGGAGCTCACTTCATACAACCGCGCGCATCGATCTCCCGCTGCACGTAACTTGCCTCGCCGGCGATGTCATCCGTGACCGCGATCGACACGACGTATTTCTTCGGCTGCAGCGACAGCGCGATCAGTTCCGTCACTTCGGAACCTTTTCGCGGCCAGACTTCTTTCGAGGTCGTCTTCACCTGCGACTCCTGCTGCCGCTCGTCGGCGACGGCGAAGTGGACGGAGAGCTCCCCTTTTTCCGCGTCGCCGGCCGGCAGCAGCGTGAGGCGGTTCGACGGCAGCGCGATCATCAGCGGGACGATGCAACGCTGGCCGTCCTTGCGCGCCTCACCCATCTTCACTTTCACGCCGAGCGGATTCACTTCCTCGCGCAGGTAGAGATGCGACTGCACCGCCGCGGCGACTTCCTGCGCGCGCGTGGTGACGCCGCGACGCGCGGCGGTGACGACGCGCAGGTCGGGATGGTTCTTCACCCGCACGGCGATGTTGAACGGGCCGCGCTTTCCTTCCGGCGCCGGGACGCCGAGCGAGTAGTACGTGGTGACGCCGCGATCGAGCACGGCCAGCGCCGTGTCGAGATCGTTCGTGTCGGCGATGAGCTGGCCGCCGGTCTCGCGCGCCATCAGCTCGGCAGTCGGGCGGGCGTTGGTGCGCATTACGTCGACCCGTCCGCCGCCCGTTTCCACGGCGTAGCGCATGCCGTCGGGACCGGACGGATCGAAGGGACAGAAGACGACGCCGGAAGCCTGGGCGTAGGCGTTGAGGCGCTGGATGTTGCGGGTCTGATCGAGGCTCAGCACCTGGCCGGGGATGTTCTGCTCGACGACGCTGGTGAGCTCGAGCCCCGGAAACTGCGGCAGGCCCTCGGAGACGTAGAGCAGCATGCGCCGGCCGGCGAAACCGCCGAGGATGCGGGTGATGTCCTGCAGCGCGGCGATGGTCGTGCGCGCGAGCGAAGCCTGCGTCTCGGCGTAGTTGAGGACGTGCTGGCGCACCTCGTCTTCGTCGATCTTCGAGGTGTACATGTCCATGATCTGGCGGCGCTCGGTGTCGGAGACGCGGCCGCGCGCCGGCTGCGCGGCGAGCTCGCGCACGGCGGCGAGGATGGCGCTCTTGTCGCGCGTGGCCGGCAGCGCGATCTGCAGCGAGCCGTTCCAGCGGACCAGCATCACCGAGGCTGATGGATCGAGCGACTCGACGTACTTGATGACCGCGTCGAGCGCGCGCTTTTTCGTCCGCTCGTGCAGATGGACGTCGTCGATGAAGAAGGCGATGCGGCTCGGCACTTTTTCGGGCGCGGCCTGCGGCGCGCTCGCGGCGCCCGATTGCGGCTCCTCGACGATCTCGCCGCGGCGCACGAGATAGAAGTTGGAGATGTCCGCCGCCTTGCCGTCGATCGTGACGTCGAAGTCTTTCTGCTCGAGGTTCTCCACCGGTTTGCCGGCCCGGTCGACCACGGACGCTTCCACTTCGAGCAAATGCACTTCGATGACTTCGCTCGTCTGCGCGAATGCGGAGGCGGCGGTCAAGGCCGCGAGGAGCAGCAGCATGGATCGCATGCGAACGAGTATTGGTCAGGGCGCGCGCGGCGCGCGTAACGTTTCGAGATCAAACGGCGGCAGCGCCCGAGCGAGCTCGCCGAGGTGCACTTTCTTCGCCGTCTGCGCCGACGACATCCAGCGGATCGTGCCGAAGATGGGGCGCTCCGGCGCCCACGGGCGGTCGTGCTTGCCGAAGCACCAGAGGATGCCGGCGTGCGTGTTCGGGTCGCGGCCGTCGAGTGCGTAGAGGTCGTGCAGGCGCACCATCGCCGCATGCGCCGCCTCCGGCGTCTCGCTCCATTCGATGATCTTCTTGCCCCAGAGCATGCGCAGGTAGTTGTGGATGGTGCCGGTGGCGAGAAGCTGGCGCTGGGCGAGGTTCCACACCTCGTCGTGCGTGGCTGCGCGCTCGAGCTCTGCGTACGTGTAGCTCGGCTTGCGGCGATCGCGGCGATGCTTGTCGAGCGTGCGCCTGGCCCAATCGGGCAGCGCGTCGAGCGAGTCGTAGCGCGGGTTGTAGAAACAGAGGTTGAAGGAGAGCTCGCGCCGGATCACCGCCTGTTCGAGGAACGCGTCGATGTCTTCACCGTCCGCGTCGCTCTGCAGCACCGCCTGCACGACTTCATGAATGCCGAGGTGCCCGAAGTGCAGCGCCGGCGAGATCCCGGTGCCGCGCAACGTTTCCGGCGGAATCCACGGCGCGCGCTCGCGCGGGACGAACCAGAACTGCTCGAACAGCCGATGGGCCTTGTCGCGAAAAAAACGTGCGGAGTACTGCTCTTTCCCGATGGCGCGCATCGGCAGGACGCCGTTGCCGTCGAAGAGATGCGTGGCGTACGCCGGCACCGGCAGCGTCGGAAATTCGTCGGTGACGATGTAGCGTGCGCGGGCGACGAGCTCCTCGCGCTCCGGCTCGAAACGGTATTCGACGTCCGCCGCGTGCGTTCGATGCTCGCGCAGGTACGCCGCGGTCCGCTCGCTCCGATGCGGCTCGTCGAGCCACTCGACCATCACCACCCGCCGCCCGAGCGACTTCGCGAACTCGAGCGCGAGATTGTTCCGCGCCCGCCGCGCCGCCCGCGCGTGATACAGCACATACTCGCCGCGCGGATTCCCGTCCGCGAGCTGCGTCACCCGCAACGCGAACGGATCGCCGGCGGGCCGGGCCCGGCGCAAGGAGAGGAAGGAATGGCCCGGCACGGCCGGGCATTCTAGGGCCCTCAGTCGTTCGGCCGCGCGCGAAAGTAGACGTCGTAGTACGGCTCGACGGCACCTGACGCGCGCCGCAGCAGCGCGCGGTAGCGGAACGAATTTCCGTTGACGTCTGTCCGGCGTGACTCCGTGAAGCGCGTTTCGATCGCCACGATGTCCGTCGACGCAACCGCGCGCAGCTCGCTCGTCTCCGAGCGGCCGTCGTGGTTTCGATCGGTCCACAAGAGCAAGTCCGGCCAGACGCCGTCGTGCGCGTCGACCGTGCCATTCGCGTCGTCGTCAAAGAACGCCAGCGCGTCGAAACCGTTCGTCAGCTCGGCACCCGCGAGCGCCATGTGCGCGCCGAAAAGCTCCTGCGCACCGGAGATCGCTCCGTCGCCGTCCAGATCGAGCGCGAGAATCGCGATGCCGCTGTCCGGCTCCGTCCAGGCGGTCCGCTCCTGCACGCCATCGCCGTCGAGATCGAACAGGACGCCGTCGTCGACACTCGATGACCGCCAAGCGCCGGAACCTGTGTGGATCAGCAGCGGACATTCTTCGAAATACGGGCGGATCGCAGCGCCACGGCCGGGTCTCACAAATCTCAGGCGCGGCGCCCGAGCTCGTACAGGACCGAGCGGAACCGACGGCGTTGCTGTAGAAGGACGACGACGCATGTAACCGGGCGCGGTAGCAATGGCCTGCCGTGGTGCTGCCGTTCACGACCGTCGACCAGATCATCTCGCCGTAAAAACCGCTGCACGTCTGGCAGCGCCGACGACGCCGCGGGTTCGTCGACTATGTAGCTACACCACCCCTCTATAGAGAGTGATGAACTTCGTCGCAGCAATCGACGCGCGCGCAGGGCTCCAACTGCTGCGCTTGCGCCGACGCGGTACAGAGGACCAGCAAGGCTGCACCGATCCGAACGGATTTCATTTGCAGCCTCGGCTCACCAACGCCAGCCACTGCGGGTCCTCCGGCTGGCTGTACGCGATCGAGCGGCGCGGTGCCACGGCCGTGTAGAGGAACTCGTCGAACCGCGGGTACTTCGTCCGCATCGCGTTCAGCGCTGCGACGCGCGCCGCGCATGCGCTCCGCGACTTTTCACCCGGATGGGCTCCGGTCGCCGGCTCGCGCACGAGCGTGGCGTACTCGGCGATCGCGGCGTCGAAATCGCTCCAGAACGCGGCGGCATCGGTCTGCAGACTCGCGAGGACGGGTGCGTACCCGGCGCGCTCCGCACTCCGTGCACGCTCATCGACAAAGTACTGAGCGGCGAGAAACGCGACCAGCTCGGTCGGCAGGAACAGCTCCGGGTTCCTCTGCCCGTCGATCACGTACGGCGCGGAGACGCCGCCTTCCGCCGAGTCGCGGTGCGCTCGCACGCGGTCGCCGACGTTCCGCGGATCGACGCGTGCTGCGATACGCTCGCCGTCCGTGAGCAGCCACGGCGGCCGCACCGCAGCCAGCGCGGCGAACGTGAGAAGAGATCCTCCGAGCAGCACGATCATCATCCGGCGCATCGCGTCACCTCCGAAGGAGCGATGCTACGGCGATGTGACTGAATTACTCAACTCTTTCCTTCCTTCTTTATGTGTCACACAGGAAGGAATGGCCCGGCACGGCCGGGCATTCTAGGTCACGCCTATGTTCGACAACCTGCAGGACAAGATGGATCGGGTCTTCAAGACCCTGCGCGGCGAGGCGACGCTCAACGAGTGGCACATCGACAACGCGCTCAAGGAAATCCGCGTCGCTTTGCTCGAGGCGGACGTCCACTTCAAGACGGTCAAGGAGTTCACCAACCGCGTTCGCGAGAAGGCGAACGGCGAAGACGTGCTGACGGCGTTCTCGCCGGCGCAGCAGGTGACGAAGATCGTCCGCGACGAGCTGCAGGCGCTCCTCGGCGGGAACGAAGTGGGCCTGGCGCTCGTCGGCAGCCCGGCCGTGATCATGATGGTCGGCCTGCAGGGCTCCGGCAAAACGACCACCTCCGGCAAGCTCGCCCTGCAGCTCAAGAACCGCGGCCGCCGGCCGCTGCTCGTGCCGTGCGACGTCTACCGTCCCGCCGCCATCGACCAGCTCCGCATCGTCGCCAACAACGTGAAGGTGCCGTTCTTCGAGATCGCCGACAACCGCGATCCGATCGACATCGCGCGCAAAGCGCTGGCCGAGGCGCGCACGCTGCTGTACGACACCGTCATCCTCGATACCGCGGGACGGCTGCACATCGACGACGAGCTGATGTCGGAGCTGCAGACGATCAAAGGCGACGCGCGGCCGTCGGAGATCCTCTTCGTCGCCGACGCCATGACCGGTCAGGACGCCGTGAAGTCCGCGAAGGAATTCGACGACCGCCTCGGCGTGACCGGCATCGTCCTGACGAAGCTCGACGGCGATGCCCGCGGCGGCGCGGCGCTGTCGATCAAGTCGGTGGTGAACCGCCCGATCAAGTACGTGGGCATCGGGGAAAAGTACGCCGACCTCGACGTCTTCTATCCCGACCGCATGGCCTCGCGCATCCTCGGCATGGGCGACGTGCTCTCGCTCATCGAGAAGGTCGAGACGGAGATCGACAAGAAGGAAGCGGCGCGCCTGGCGGAGCGCGTGGCAAAGGACAAGTTCACGCTCGAGGATCTCCGCTCGCAGCTCATGCAGGTCAAGAAGATGGGGCCGCTCTCGCAGCTCGTCTCGATGATCCCCGGCGCGGGCAAGATCAACGAGGAGGACATCGACGAGGGCGCCATCCACCGGATGCAGGCCATCCTCGACTCGATGACGAAGAAGGAGCGGGAGTATCCGCAGATCATCAACGGCTCGCGCAAGAAGCGGATCGCGAAAGGCTCGGGCACGTCGGTGCAGGAGATCAACCGGCTGCTCAAGCAGTATCTGCAGATGAAGAAGATGATGAAGAGCTTCTCGAAGGGCTTCGGCGCGCGGCGGTATGGCAAGATGATGAAGGGCCTGCCTCCGGAATTCTTACAATAGACGTGCTGTTCGGCCCGTCCGCAGCAACCAAATCAAGGAGTTACTGAGCACATGCTGAAGATTCGTTTGCGCCGCGGCGGCGCGACCCACGCGCCGTTCTACCGCATCGTCGTTTCCGACTCGCTGAAAACGCCGGCCGCCGCGACGGTCGAACAGATCGGACACTACGATCCGAAGAAGAACCCGGCCGACGTCAAGATCGACCGCGCCCGCGTCGACTACTGGGTGAGCAAAGGCGCCCAGCTCTCGCCGACGGTGAAGTCGCTGCTGAAGAAGAACAAGTAAGAGTTCCTCGGTTCCTCGGGTTCCTCGGTTCCTCGGGTGGCAAGCCCGAGACGCTCCCGAGGAACCGAGGAACCGAGGAACCGAGGGACTGCATTGAGAGAGCTGCTCGAGTTCGTCGCCAAGTCGCTCGTCGATCATCCCGACGAGGTGCGGATCCGCACGTATGAGCGCGATCAGCAGACGGTGCTGGAGCTCGAGGTGGCGCCGGACGATCTCGGCAAGGTGATCGGGCGGCAGGGCCGCACGGCGCGGGCGATGCGCACGCTGCTGGCCGCGGCCGGGCAGAAGTCGCGCCGGCGCTACTCGCTCGACATCGTGGACTGAGCGCGATGAGCGATCGCATCGCTCTCGGCGTGATCCGCAAGTCTCACGGCGTGCGCGGCGAAGCGAGCATCGAGCCGTGGACCGACTCGCTCGAGCGCTTCGACGACCTGCAGAGCGTCACGCTGGTCTCGCCCGATGAATCGCAGACGCGCGAGGCACGCGTCGAGAGCGTCCGCGCGCATGCCGGCCGCGTGCTGGTGAAGTTCTCCGGCGTCGACTCGCCCGAGGCCGTGCAGCTCCTGCACAACTGGACGCTCGAGATTCCGGAGAGCGAGGCGCGCGCGCTCGAAGCGGACGAGTACTTTCTGCACGATCTGGTCGGCCTGACGCTGATCGACGCCGACGGCAACGAGCGCGGCGTGGTCACGGAAGTCTACGAAGGCGGCGGCGGGATTCTGCTGAACGTGAAGCGCGGCGACGGCAAGACGTACGAGCTGCCGTTCGCGGCCGATCTCTGCACGGAGATCGACGTTCCGGGAAAACGGATGGTCGTCTCGTTGCCCGAGGGATTGGACGATCTGGAGGCCGTCGAGGATTGACCGAACGATGAACGATGAAGGATGAACGCGGAACAGTGCCGTCGTTCATCGTTCATCCTTCATCGTTCATCGTTCGCCATGCGGATTGACCTCGTCACCATCTTTCCGAACATGTTCGCGCCGCTGCTGGCCGAGGGCGTGATCGCGCGCGGCATCAGCCGCGGCCTCCTCGACGTGCGCGTGCACGACCTGCGCGAGCACACCGCCGACCGCCACCGCTCCACCGACGACGAGGCATACGGCGGCGGGCCGGGCATGGTCATGCTGGCAGAGCCGGTGCTGCGCTGCGTCGAGTCGATCGGCGGCGGACATGTGGTGATGACGTCGCCGCAAGGGCGGCTGTTCACGCAGCGCGTGGCGAGCGAGCTGCGCGCGAAGGAACACATTGTCTTTCTCTGCGGTCGCTACGAAGGGTTCGATCATCGCGTGCACGAGGCGCTGCAGCCGGACGAGATCTCCATCGGCGACTTCGTCGTCTCCGGCGGCGAGCTGCCGGCGATGCTGATGGCCGACGCAATCGGTCGGCTGGTCGAGGGCGTGGTCGGCAACGCCGGCTCGTTGGAAGAGGACTCGTTCTTCCGCGGCCTGCTCGACTATCCGCACTACACCCGTCCCGAGGAGCTGCGCGGAATGCGCGTGCCGGAGGTCCTGATGTCGGGACATCATGAGAAAATCCGGCGGTGGCGGCGCGAGCAGGCGCTGCGCGCGACGCTGGAGAAACGGCCCGATCTGCTCGAGGGCGCGGAGCTCGACGCCGAGGCGGCGGAAATTCTCCGCAAGTTACGCAAGTTCTAGCGCGGGCTGTAAGTTATACTTGCGCGCTTTTCAGAAAACTACGGAGTAACCCAGTCATGCCAGAAATCATGAAGCTCGTCGAGTCGCAGGAGATCAAGCGGACGGACATCCCGTCGTTCTCTCCCGGCGATACCGTGAAGGTGCACGTCAAAGTCAAGGAAGGCGACAAGGAGCGCATCCAGGTCTTCCAGGGCGTGGTGATCTCGCGCAAGGGCGGCGGCACACGGCAGATGTTCACGGTGCGCAAGGTCTCGGGTGGCATTGGTGTGGAGCGCATGTTCCCGCTGTATTCGCCGACGATCGATCGCATCGAGGTGGAACGTCATGGCCGAGTCCGTCGCGCGAAGCTCTACTACCTCCGGGATCTCCGCGGCAAAGCCGCGCGCATCGAAGAGCGCCGCCAGAAGTAAGCGCCGCGATCGCAACGAGCGTCTTCACGACTCCCTATTCGCGGAGTTGGCGCGCGTCGCTGAAATGTCAGCGGTCGAGCGCCGGCTCCGCGATTTTGGTTTTCGCTGCATCGCCGGCACGGACGAGGTCGGACGCGGCTGCCTGGCCGGTCCGGTGGTGGCCGCGGCAGTGGTGCTCGAAGATGATCCGACGCTGTTCGGCGTGAATGACTCGAAGCAGGTGGATCACGACGATCGTCTGTCAGTCTGCCGGCTGATTCTTCGCCGCGCCCGCGCGGTGTCGATCGGAGTGGTGGAGCCGGCGACGATCGATCGGATCAACATCCTGCGCGCGAGCAAGCTGGCGATGGCGCACGCGGTGGCGGATCTGCCGCTGCGTCCCGAGGTGCTGCTGCTCGATGCAGTGACGCTCGAGCAGCTCGAGATGCCGCAGATTCCACTGATCGCCGGCGACCGCCGCAGTGTGTCGATCGCGGCCGCGTCGATCGTCGCGAAGGTGTATCGCGATCTGCTGATGGAGTCGTATCACGAGCGCTACCCGCTCTACGATTTCCGGCATAACCGCGGGTACGCCACCGCGGAACACCAGGCGGCTCTCAAGGTGTACGGCCCCACCGCCATCCACCGCCACTCCTTCGACGGCGTCGACGAACCGCGCTTGCTGTTCTGAGGCAACAGGGAACGACGAGAGGGCCTCCGGCGGGCCGGTACGACCGGCAGCGCTGACGTTGCCTCTCCGCACGAAGACGCCTCTCGCGAGACGCATGTTCGCTGCATGACCTACGCTGCCGGTCGTACCGGCCCGCCGGAGGCCTCTGGTCGTTCCCTGTTGCCTCACAACGCGCGTGCGACGCGTTCGATCACGGCGCGGAGCCAGGCGAGCGCTGGGTCGTGTTGGGCTCGTTCGTGCCAGACCAGCATGCACGTCACCGTCGGCAGTTTCACGGGCGCTTCGAGGATGCGCAGGTGGTGGCGCGGCGCCTCGGCGTTGGCGAGACGTTCCGGGATCATCCCGAGGAAACCGGTTGCGGCGACGACGCGCGGCACGGCGGTCATGTGCGCGACCGTTGCGCCGATGCGGCGTTCGAGACCGCGCGCGTGCAGCACCGAGTCCACCATACCGCCGCCTTCGAACGCCGGGCTGTAGAGCATGCGCACCTGCGGCGTGGCGAGGAACGTACGGAGGCTGAGGCGGCCGCGCGTCAGCGGGACCGAACGTTTGGCGACGTAGACGAAACGCTCATCGAACAAGGCGCGAGAGACGAGATGCGGCTGGCTGACGCGCGGATAGAACCCGATGGAAAGATCCGCCTGCGCCGACTGCAGCACTGCGAGCGGCGGATCGAACAGCGCCGCGGCGGCGAGGACGCGCACGCGCACGCCGGGCGCTTCGCGCGCGAGCGCCGCCAGGACGTGGGGCATCACCAGGAGCTCCACGTAATCGGAGGCGACGATGCGGAACTCGCGCGAAGCCTCGGCCGCGCGGAACGGCTGCGCCTCGAGCGCGACGCGGATGCGCGCCAGCGCGTCGCCGATCGGCCCGATGAGCTGCCGCGCGCGAGCGGTCGGCTGCATGCGGCCGCCGCTGCGCTCGAACAGCGGATCCCCGAGGAGACGGCGGAGGCGGCTGAGCGCGGCGCTCACCGCCGGCTGCGTGAGCCCGACCCGTTCCGCGGCGCGCGTGACGTTCTGCTCCGCGACCAGCGCCTCGAACACCAGCAGCAGATTGAGATCGATCGCTTCGAGCTTCATCAATGGTGTGAATAGTGATTATAGGGATTATCAATTTGCTGCATAGCGCGCCCGAGGCTTATCTTCCATCCATGCGTCGCTATTTCCTGCTCCTTCTCTCGCTCGCGCTGACGCTGCACGCCGAGCCGCCGAAGCTCATCCCGCGAGCGCTCCTCTTCGCGCCGCCGGAGCGCGGCTGGCCGATGCTCTCGCCCGACGGCGCGCGGCTGGCCTGGCTGGCGCCCGACGACAAAGGCGTGGTCAACGTCTGGGTGCGCGCAACCAGCGGCGGCGAGGCGACGCTCCTCACCCACGAGACCCGCCCCATCTACGAATACTTCTGGAGCGGCGACGGCACGCGGATCCTCTTCGAGCAGGACAACGGCGACGAGAACACGCACGTCTTCGCGGCCGAGCTGCAGTCGGGCAACGTCCGCGACCTCACGCCGTTCCGCGGCGTGCGCGTGCAGCGCGTCGTGGTCGAGCCGCGCCATCCGCGCGAGATCCTAGTCGACCTCAACCTGCGCGACCGCCACGTCTTCGACGTCCACCGCGTCGACCTCGACACCGGCGCGGTCACGCTCGAGGCGCAGAACCCCGGCGACGTGAACTCGTGGGAGACCGACGCGAACTTCGTCACGCGCGCCGCCACCGCGTACGACAGCGCCGGCCGCACCATCGTGCGCGTGCGCGACAGCGCCGCCGCGCCGTGGCGCGACCTGGTGGTCATGCCGTTCGAGCGCGCGCCGTTCATGGGGCAGATCGCCTCCGGCTCGGTCATCGCCGGCTTCGCGCCCGACGGCAAGAGCCTCTACATCGCCTCGGGATTGCACTCGAACGCCGTGCGCATCGAGCGCATCGACGCCGCCACCGGCGCGACCCTCGAAGTCGTGGCCGAGCATCCGAAAGGCGATCCCGGCGACCGCACGCCGCAGGTCCTGCGCGATCCGCGCAACGGCGCACTGCAGGCCGTCGCCTTCACCTACCTCCTGACCGAGTGGCGCTTCCTCGATCGCCGGGTGAAGGAAGACTTCGAGACCATCGGCAAGAGCGTGCGCGGCGATCTGCAGGTCATCAGCCGCAGCGCCGACGACTCGCGCTGGATCGTGGCCGCGTCGACGCCGTCGTCGATGAACGTCTACTACGCCTACGACCGCAACACCAAGAAGCTCGAGCAGCTCTTCGACGAAGGAGCGGCGCTGCGCGGCTACACGCTGGCCGAGGTGAAGCCGGTGGTGATCCGCGCGCGCGACGGACGCGAGCTGCCGAGCTACCTCGCGCTGCCGCCCGGCTCGAACGGCCGCAAGCTCCCGCTGGCGCTGGTCGTCCATGGCGGGCCGTGGGACCGTGACTGGCCGCGCTTCGATGCCGAGCTGCAGCTCCTCACCAACCGCGGGTTCGCGGTGTTGAAGGTGAACCACCGCGGCTCGACGGGGTTCGGCATCGAGCACTTCAATGCCGGCAACGGCCAGGTCGGCACTGGGATGGTGGACGATCTCTTCGACGCGGTGCAGTGGGCGGTCGATCAGGGCATCGCCGATCCGGCGCGGCTGGTCGCGTTCAGCGGCTCGATGGGCGCGTACCACATCCTGCACGCGATGATCCGCGAGCCGGAGCGCTTCGTCTGCGGCGTCGGCCTGATGCCGGTGACGGAGCTGCGCACGGCGCTCGACGCTTTTCCGCCGTACTGGGTCGCGGCGCGCAGCCGCTGGATCCGCCGCATCGGCGGCAACATCATGCAGGACGACGCGCTGAACCGCAGGCTCTCGCCGCTCTACGGCGCAGACCGCATCCGCCGGCCGCTCTTCATCGCCGGCGGCGGCAACGACGTGCGCGCGCGCGTCGAGCACATCGACCGCTTCGTGGCGGCGCTGCGCGCGGCGAAAGGCGACGTCACCTACGTGGTCTATCCCGACGAAGGGCACGGCCTGGCGCGCAGCGAGAACGTGCTCGACGTCTACGGCCGCATCGAGGAGTTCCTGGCGCGCCATGCCGGCACGCGCGCCGAGCCGCGCAAGGCAGTGGAAGGATCGAGCGCCGAGGTCCGCTGAGCGGGTCTATCGCGATCCGCAAAGGGAGTCGTATGATGGGCGCCACCGCGCCGAAGTGGTGCGGCGTCAACGACTAAACATGGCGGTCCAGCGCGATAAAGTCATCGCGAGTGCGGAGAAGCTCGTCGCGAAAGGGAAGATCGAGCCGGCGATCAAGGAATACGAACGGCTGCTCGAGGACAACCCGAACGACGTCAATACCCTCAATCGCATCGGGGACCTGTGGGTCCGCATCAACCGCAACGACGAAGCGGTCAAGGTCTTTACCAAGATCGCCGACCACTACTCGAAGGATGGCTTTTTCCTCAAAGCCATCGCCATCTACAAGAAGATCAACAAGCTCGATCCGTCGAAGCTCGACATCTACGCGCGCCTCGCGGACCTCTACGCCAAGCAGGGTCTGGCGATGGAGGCGAAGAGCCAGTATCAGGTCCTCGCCGACTACTACCTCAAGCACGGCGATCCCGGCAACGCCCTCGGCATCTACCGGAAGATCTCGGAGCTCGATCCGAACTCGATCAACGTCCACGTCAAGCTCGCCGATCTCTACTCGCAGAACAACCAGACCGCCGAGGCGCTCAAGGAGTACGACCGCGTCGGGCGGATGCTGCTCAAGCGCGGCATGCTCGACGAGGCGGTGCAGGTCTTCAAGAAAGCGCTGAAGATCGACGCGCGCAACACGGAGCTGGTGGACTCGCTGGTGACGGCGCTGCTCGAGGCGAAGGACTACGACACGGCGCGGCAGATCGTCGAGTCGGCGCTCGAAGCGAATCCCGGGAACGCGCGCCTCCTGGCGTCGCTCGGAAAAATTCAGCTCGGACGCGGCGACATGGCCGCCGCGCGGACGACGCTCGAGCGCGCGCTCACCGCCGACTTCAACGACCCGTCGGTGCGCGAGGCGCTCTCCGATCTCTACGCGAAACAGGGCGACGCCGACCGCGCCCTCGACATGGTCACGCCTCTGGTCGAGCGCGCCCTCGGGCGCGGCGAGCGCGGCGCGGCCATCGAGATGCTCAACCGCATCCTCCGCGTCGACTCCGGCCACGCGCCGACGCTCGAGCGGCTGGTCGCGGTCTACATGCGGCTGAACGAAGAGACCAACATCCTGGCCTCGATGAACAGCCTGGCCGAGGCGCATATCGCGCGCGGCAATCACGAGGAAGCCTCGAAGGTGCTCGAGCGGCTGATCCAGCGCGAGCCGCAGAACGCACAGCATCGCACCAAGCTGCAGTTCGTCCGCTCGCAGATGGGCGGCGTCGACACGCTGCCGCCGCGCGCGCGCGCCGCCGCGCCGGAGATCCCGTCGCTGGAGATCGAGGAGCCGGCGCCGTCGTTCGACTCCGGCTTCGGCGCCGACGAAGGTCCGGCGCTCTCGCTCGACCTCGACGCGTCGGACGGCATCGAGCTCGATCTGTCGCTCGACGTGCCGCCGCCGTCGCCGCCGCGCCAGGCGCCACCGCCTCCGACGCCGCAGCAGTTGCGTCCCGCGGTGGAGCTGGCCGCGGCCGATCTCGCCGAGGGCGGCGAAGACATCGACTTCATCACCGAGCACCTGACCGAGGCGGAGGTCTTCGCCAAGTACGGCCTCGCGGAGAAAGCGGCCGAGCATCTGCGCGCGGTGCTCGAGCGCGCGCCGAAAAACTTGACCGCGCACGAGCGGCTGTTCCGCATCCTGCTCGAGGAAGGCGACACTGAAGGCGCGCGGACGGCGGCGCAGGCGTACGTGGCGCTGCTCGACGACAAGGGCGACGCCGCGGCGCTCGATGCGGTGCGCAACGAGTTCCTCATGCGCGGCCAGACCTTCGAGCCGGCCGCGCCGGCGCGTCCCGCGGCGATGACCGCGCGCGCGCCGGAGCGCAGCGCGCCGACGATTCCGCCGCCGGAGCCGGAGCCGGCCATCACCCTCGACGACTTTGCCGCGGGCGCGGCCGATATCAGCTTCGACATCGACGCGCCGGCGGAGCTCGAGTTCGATCTCGAGGCGCCGGAGCCGGAGCCGGAGCCGGCGTTCGAGCCGGAGGCGGCGTTCGCGCCGTCGAGCGAGCGCGAGCTCACGCTCGACGACTTCGTCGCGCCGCCGCCGGAGCCGCTCGCCGCTGCAGTCGAAGAAGAGCCGCTGATCGAGCTCGAGATGCCGCTCGAAACTGCGGACGAGCCGCTGCTGGAAATCGAGGAGCCGCTCCTCGAAACGTCGATGGAAGCGCCGCTCGAAACTGCCGACGAGCCGCTGCTCGACATCATCGATGAACCGCTGCCCGACCTCGCCGAGCTCGCGACGGAACCGCTCGTCACCGACGAGCCGCTGCTGGCGATCGAAGACGAGCCGCTGCCGGTCGAAGAAGCGCCGGCCGAGGAGCCGTTCTTCGGCGTCGAAGGCCTCGGATTCGAAGACGAAGCGGCCACGCCGTCGAACGACGAGATCAGCGAGATCGACTTCTACATCGACCAGGAGCTCTTCGACGAAGCGCGGCGCAAAGTGGAGACGCTCGCGTCGCGCTATCCCGGCAACGCCGAAGTCGAGTCGCGCCGCGCGCGCGTCGAGCAGGCCGCGTCCGCTGCTGCAGCCGCGTCGGCGTCGGCCGCGCGGCCGCCGGCGCTCTCGCGCGACGAGATCGAGAGCGAGCTGCTCTCCGCGATTCCCGACGACGACGAGGACGACTTCGTCGCGCCGCCGCCGCCTCCCGGAATCCAGGAGCCGGCGGCCTTCGCTGATCCGGCCATCTCCGCCGCGATCGTCGAGGAAGAGAATCTCTTCGCCGACGAGGACAACTTCTTCGACCTCGCCGCCGAGCTCGAGTCGGAGCTGGCCGAGGATGAAGAGCAGATCTCGCTCTCCGAGGAAGAGCAGTCGCTGGAAGAGATCTTCAAGGAGTTCAAGAAAGGCGTCGAGCAGCAGCTCGATTCCGAGGACTACGACACCCACTACAACCTCGGCATCGCCTACAAGGAGATGGGTCTCATCGACGAGGCCATCGGCGAGTTCCAGCTCGCGTCGAAAGACCCGAAGCGCGCCGTCGAGTGCGCCTCGATGCTCGGCCTCTGCTTCCTCGAGAAAGGCATGCCGCAGCTCGCCATCAAGTGGTATCGCAAAGGGCTGGAGATGCCGGAGATCACCGAAGAGGAGCACGTCGGCCTCCTCTACGACCTCGGCGCGGCCTACCAGGAAGTCGGCGACACCGACAACGCCCAGCGCTCCTTCATGGAGGTCTACGGCATGAACTCGAACTATCGGGACATCGTGACGCGGATCAAAGCGCTGGAAGACGCGAAGAAGTAGCGCCGCGGAACCTTTTCGCCCGTCCCGCGTTCTTCCGGTAGATGCAGACCGACGACGCGCTGATGCAGCGGGTTCGTGAGGGTGACGAGGATGCGTTCGCGCAGATCGTCGACCGCTACAAGAACTCGCTCACCAACTACCTGACGCACCTCGTCCGCTCCCGGGAGCGCGCCGAGGAAGTCGCCCAGGACGCGTTCGTCCGCCTGTATCGCAACGCGGCGAAGTACCGGCAGGACGAGAAGCTGGGGCCGTATCTGTTCCGCATCGCCACGAACCTGGTGGTGAGCGAGATGCGGCGGGCGAAGCGGTGGACGCTGCTGTTGCCGCGGCTGCACGCGAGCACGGCCCAGCACGCGCCCGCGCCGGATGCCGCGCTGTTATCCGATGAGATTCAGCGTCACGTCTCGCAGGCGCTGGAAACGCTGCCGATCAAGTACCGCGCGCCGCTGGTGCTGTTCGAGCTGGAGGAATGGCCGTACGACGCGATCGCCGCGGCGCTCGGGCTGCCGCTCGGCACGGTGAAGTCGCGGATCTCGCGAGCGCGCGAGCTGCTTCGCGGAAAGCTCGCGCCCTATTGGACTCGCGCAATGTGGACTGGAGGAACCAACGATGAACGACACTCGACTCGGCGAATTGCTTCGGGCGTTGCCACGCACGAGCGCGTCGCCGACCTTCACCTCTGACGTTCTGCGCACGATCCGGCGGACGCGCCGCGAGCCGCGCACGTCGTTCGTGTGGCGCATGGCCGCGGCCGTGACGATGGCGGTCTGCCTCGTGGCCGTGGCGCAGGTCGGGGTCATGCAGTACACGCATCGCCGTCACGTGGCGGCGATCCGCGCCGAGCAACAGAAAATTCAGGCGGAGCTCGAGGCGGTCAAGAAGATCGCGAACGAGAGCGAGCCCGTGGTCGTGCTCGAGAACGATCAGGGCACGCGCGTGATCGTCGACTACGACGCCGCCGTGCAGCCCGCATCACTCCGTACTTTCGACTAGTGAGGACTCCCATGAAACTTCGCATCGTCACCGCTTTCGTTCTGCTCTTCTCCGCCTTCTCTCTTCTCGCCGCGAATCCGCCGGTGCGCCGCACGGTGGTCATCCGCGACGGCAAGGTCATCACCGACAACACCGACGGGCTGCTTCCGCCCGAGCTTCTCGGCGGCAAGCGCGCCTACCTCGGCGTGAGCCTGGTCGACATCTCGCCCGACCTGCGCGAATACTTCGGCACGGCGAAGGATTCGGGCGTGCTGGTCGAGTCGGTCGAAGACGGCAGCCCGGCCGACAAGGCAGGCCTGCGCGTCGGCGACATCGTCACCGCCGTCGACGGCAAGGAAGTGGCGCGCTCGGGCGATCTCCGCCGCGCACTGCGCGACAAGAAGGAAGGCGACACGGCGCGCATCGACATCGTGCGCGGCAAGTCGCGCCAGACCGTCGTGGCCACGCTCGTCGAGCGCGACATGCCGCGCCTGCTGGCCGGCAACTTCGACGAGCTGCGCCGCATGCTCCCCGAAACCTTCGACGCACCGGAATGGCGCGCCCGCGTCCTGCCGTCCGCCAACTGCGCCGACCTGCAGGCGCGCATCCACGAGCTCGAATCGCGGATGAAGGAGCTCGAGAAGAAGTTGCAGAAGTGAAGTGACGGTTCCTCGGTTCCTGCGAATCGAGGAACCGGATTCCGTATACTTCCCTTCATGAATCGCACGATCGAGTCCGCGCTGCGCTTCGTGAACCTCACCACGGCCGGGTTGCTGGCCGGGTCGCTCGGGTTCGGGGAAGCGGCGCTCGTTCCGGGTTGGGCTGAAGAGTTGCCGCGCGACGATGGGCGTACCGCGGCCGAGAAGATCGCTCATTACTTCAACGCCATCGGACCGCTGGCGCTCGGCTCCGCGGTGACGCTGGCCATCGGCGCGTCGCGCGGCGTACCGGCGCGGCGGCTGCTCGACTCGATCTCCGCGCTTGGCCTGGCCGGCGTGCTCGCCACGACGGTGATGGTCACCGTGCCGCTGAACAAGGAGATCGAGGCGCAGCCGGCCAGCGATTATCCGAGCGACCGCTCGCTCACGCTGACGAAGAACTGGAGCCGCGCCCACGCGGTCCGCACCACCCTCGGCATCGGCGCATTCGTCTGCGCCGTCGCCGCATCGAATCTCCGCCGCGATCACGAGAAGTGATCGAAGCCGCCGGCCGGCAGCGGCCGCGCCACACCATCTTCCTTGATGATCACGCCGCGCTCGGCGGTGATGCGGCCGATCGCGTAGACGGGACGTCCGGTCAGCCGCGAGAGGTCGAAGCCGGCCAGCGATGACGTGAAGAGCAGCGCGTACTCTTCGCCGCCGTCGAGCACCGCGTCGCGCACGCGGATGCCGAGCTTCGGTCCATACGTCTGCAGATCCGGAAAGATGGGGATGCGCTCGCGCTCGATCTCCGCGCCGACGTTCGATGCGTCGCAGAGGTGATGCAGGTCGGTGGAGAGTCCGTCGGAGACGTCGATGCAGGCGGTGACTTGCGGGATGCGCGCGAGCGCCGCGCCGAGGGCGAGCTCCGGCTCGGGATCGAGATGGCGGCGGATGCACGACTCGGCGAACTCGCGCTCCGCGTAACTCGCAGCGACGTTGCTCTGCAGCAGCGCGAGCCCGGCCGCCGACGCGCCGATCGGCCGCGAAAGGTAGATGCGGTCGCCGCGCTTCGCGCCGCTCCGCAGCAGCGCGCGCGTCTCGATGCGGCCGACGGCGGTGATGGCGATGGTGAGCTTCTCGCCGCGCGAGACGTCGCCGCCGACGATTTCGATGTGGTGCTCCTTCGCCGCTTCGGCGAACGCGACGAGCAGTTCGTCGACGCGGTCGTGCGCCCACGGCGGCAGCGCCAGCGCAAGCAGCGCGTACGCCGGCACAGCGCCCATCGCGGCGATGTCGGAGAGATTCACCGCCAGGCTTTTGCGCGCCACAAAACGGAGCGGCGTCTCGCGCGTAAAGTCGACGTCCTCGACCAGCATGTCGGTGGTGAAGACCTGTTCGCCGATCACCGCGGCGTCGTCGCCGATGCGCGCGGAGAAGAGCTCGCGCACACGCGCGACGAGCTGCGCTTCGTTCACCGGCGCGACCTCGGCTCGCTCCGCGATTCGACGGCGACGATCGCCGCGAGCGGCCGCTCGAACGAGTCGCCTTCGTAGAGAATGGCATCGAGGAACAGGCCCGACGGCGGCGCGGTCGGCGACCACACCTCGCCGTTCGCGCGCAGCCGCGGCGCGAGCGACGTCTCGTTCCCGCGCCCGACCTCCACCAGAAACGAGATCAGCTTGCGGACCATCTTCCAGAGAAAGTGCGACGCGGCGATGCGCACCAGCACCAGGTCTCCGGCGCGCGCGAGCTCGCAGCGCTCGACCACCACGATGCGCGACTCCTCCTGCTTGAGACGCTTGTCGGTGAAGGCGCTGAAATCGTGGCGGCCGGCGATCTCGCTCGCCGCGCGCTGCATCGCCTCGACGTCGAGACGATCCTTGATCCACCAGACGAACGGCTTGGCGAACGCGGTGCGGCGCGTGGCGATCTGGTAGAGGTAGACGCGCGAGACAGCGTCGTGGCGCGCGTGAAAGTTGTCGCGCGCGCGCACGGCGTCGAGGATGCTGATGTCGTGCGGCAACAGGTCGTTCAGCTTGCGCGTGAGCTGCAGCGGATCGACGGCCGCGTGCGTGCGCAGATGCGCGACCTGCCCCGACGCATGGACGCCCGCGTCGGTGCGGCCCGCGCCGCCGAGATCGACCTCGCCGAGGACGTCGCGCGCCGCGCGCAGCAGATGCCCCTGGATCGTTTTCTGTGTGTTACCTTGCGCCTGCCAGCCGGAGTAGCGAGTGCCTTCGTACTCGATGGTGAGTTTGTAAGTCGGCATGCGCCCAGCTTCCTATCAAATCCTCGGCGATCTCTTCGTCGTCGTCTGGGACGACGGGCACGAATCGTACTATCCGCTCGAGCAACTGCGGCGCGCGTGCCCATGCGCGGTCTGCTCCGGCGAGCCCGATCTCTTCGGCCGCATGGCCGGCGGCCTTCCGCAACGCTACCGCCCCGAGTCCTTCATCCTCCAGTCCGTCGAACCGATCGGCAACTACGCCCTGCAGCCGAATTGGGCGGACGGACATACGTATGGGATCTGGACGTTCGAGCGGTTGCGCGCGTTCTGCGCCGATTGCTCGTAGCCGTTCACGGCACGATCACCGTCCCATCCTTTCCGTCCAGCGCTTCGCGCAGCACTTCCACGTCGGTGATCATCACCTGCTGTTTGGCGCCGCGGACGAACTGCACGGCGGACTCGATCTTCGGACCCATCGAGCCGGGCGGGAACTGCCCTTCGCGGAGGTGCTGCTCCGCTTCTTCCACAGTCATCCGATCGACGTAGCGCTGCGTCGGTTTGCCGAAATCGAGGGCGACTTTCGGTACGCCGGTGAGGATGATGAAGAGATCGGCCTGCAGCTTCGAGGCGAGCAGCGACGAGGCGAAGTCTTTGTCGATCACTGCCTCGATGCCGCGCCACTGGCCGTCGCGTCCTTTCACCACCGGCACGCCGCCGCCGCCGGCGGCGATCACGACGGCCGCGGTGTCGAGCATGCGCGCCACGGTGTTGAGGTTGAGGATGCGCAGCGGCCGCGGCGACGGGACCACGTGGCGCCAGCCGCGTCCCGCGTCTTCACGCATCGTCCAGCCGAGGTCGCGCTCGAGCGCCTCGGCGCGATAGCGCGTGAAGAACGGGCCGATCGGCTTCGTCGGACGCTTGAACGCCGGATCGGCCGGATCGACTTCGACCTCGGTGAGGATCGTCGCCACTTCGCCCGCGGATCCGATCGCCTCGAGCCGGTTGCGGATGGCCTGCTGCAGCATGAAGCCAATCGAGCCCTCGGTCTGCGCGACGCAGACGTCGAGCGTTTGCGGCGGAATCTTGGTCGACGCTTCTTCCGCCTGGATCAGGATGTTGCCGACCTGCGGCCCGTTGCCGTGCACGACGATCAGCTTGTAGCCGCGCCGCACGATCTCGGCGAGCCAGCGCGCGGCCTGCTTCGCGCGCGCGATCTGCTCCTCCTGCGTGCCGCGGTCCTCGGGGCGGAGCAGCGCGTTGCCGCCGAAGGCGACCACGGCCAGCTTGTAGTCGCGCGCGGCCACGTCAGAGGTCCTCGCGCTCGAGCGGCATGGTCATGCAGCGCGGACCGCCGCGCGCGCGCGAGAGCTCGTTGCCGGCGATCTGCAGCGCGTACTTTTTGTCGGTCCAGGTCTCGAGCTCCGTGCGGCCGAGGAGCAGATCGTCCTCGTACACGATGTGATAGCCGTGACGCGCCAGCTCCTCGGCCGTGCGCACGTTGCGCTCGTACAGCAGGATGATCCCCGGCGCGAGCGCGAACGCATTCGCGCCGTCGGTCCACTGCTCGCGCTGCTGATCGACGGCGCGATCGCCGCCGCAGTAGATCGGCTCGAGATCGAATCCCTTCTTCTTCAGCGCGCCGAGGAGCGACTTCTGCTCGCTGTACGCCTCGGCGCGCTTCTTCGTCAGGTCGACCGTGGTCACCTTCGCCGCCTGGCTGCCGCGCGGCAGGATCACCGGCGGATAGATCAGGCACTCGTGGCGATTGATGAAGGTGAAGATCGTGTCGAGATGCATGAAGGAGCGCTGCCGCGGGATCTCCACGATGATCACGCTGGTGACGCCGGCATTCGCCGCCTTGAGCGAGCGGATCAGCGCCTCGACGCCGGCCTTGTTCGTCCGCTCGGTGACGCCGACCAGCAGCAGATCGCGGCGCGGCACGAGCACGTCGCCGCCCTCGAGCGTCGGCGTCGAGCGCGGCATCGGCCGCTCCGGCTCGGTGGCCATGAAGTCGACCCAGAACGGATCGCGTCCGCGGAAACGGGGATGATGCTCGAAGACGTACTTGGACAGGAGCGACTCGCGGCGGCGCGCCTGCGTGGCCATCGACGAGATCACCACGCGATCGCCGAGGACCACCTGCGGGTCACGCATGAAAAAGAGATTCGGGATCGGGAAGAGCTCGAACTGCGGCAGCTCGCCGGAGCCGGTCTCGCGCGCAATTCCGGCGATCAGCACTTCCGCAAGTGCGGCAGGACGGAGCTCCAGAAGTGAGGAAACGAGCTTGCGTCCGAGGCCGTTGCGCTTGCCGAGGTCGCGCACGACGCGATTCTTGACCTCGGGATCCTCGAACGTCTCCTCGAGCAGATCCTGCAGATCGATGACGTCGTCGGCGATGAAGCGGATCAGTTGCTGGAAGCGGCGGTGCTCCTCGCGAGCCACCTGGCCGTAAAGGATGTCGTCGAACAGGAGCTGGGCCATCATCGGCGGGATCATCTGATCGATCTCCCGGCCGGGCAGGTGGACCAGCACGCTCTTGAGCCTGCCGATCTCACTCGTGACATTCAGTCGCATGCGGGCGAGATCATATCGGCGATCCGACGCCGAAAAAAAACCGGCGGCGTTTCGACGCCGCCGGTTCGGACCGCGCGAGCCGCGCCTCAGGCGTTGATCTGCTTCTGATTCGCGTTCACGTTGATCGTGATCTGCTTCGGCCGCGCTTCCTCGCGCTTCGGCACCTCGATCTCGAGGACGCCGTTGCGGTAGTTGGCGGCGATCTGCGACGCATCGACGCTGCGCGGCAGGGTGAAGGTGCGGGTGAACGAGCCGTACGCGCGCTCGATGCGGTGGTAGTTGCGCTCATCCTTCCGCTCGAACTGCCGCTCGCCGCTGACCGTCAGCAGGCCGTCCTCGAACGTGACGCGGAGATCCTTCTCGTCGATGCCCGGCACTTCGACCTTCACGACGAGCTTGTCCTGCTCCTCGTGGACGTCGACCGGAGGATTCCAGGCGGCGGTGCGCATCTCTTCCGGCATGTACGGGAAGCGGAAGAAGGGCTCGAAGAGTCTGTCGATCGGGTTGGTGCGAGTCAGGAACATCACTTTTGACCTCCTTATGTTAGTTCGTTACGCTCACATCCTAATGAACCCGACGCAGATCGTCAACTATTCCTGCGCATCAGCAGCTCACATTCTGCTGCCGGAATCTTTTTCCGCCTCGGCTGTTCCGACGCGCGCATGAGCAGCGCAGCCCTCGATGTCACCGCCGAGCTCCATCGCGAGGTGGCCCGGCGGCGGACGTTCGCCATCATTTCCCACCCCGACGCCGGCAAGACCACCCTCACTGAGAAGCTCCTCCTCTACGGCGGCGCCATCGAAGAGGCCGGCTCGGTCCGCGCGCGCAAGCAGCAGCGCCACACCACCTCCGACTGGATGGCCATCGAGCAGAGCCGCGGCATCTCCATCACCTCGACCGTGCTGCAG
The DNA here is from genome assembly GCA_036389275.1 of Thermoanaerobaculia bacterium. GTDB lineage: Bacteria > Acidobacteriota > Thermoanaerobaculia > Gp7-AA8 > Gp7-AA8 > QHVT01. The sequence continues at coordinate 2,565 of DASVQE010000068.1, read as the reverse complement.
TTCGAGTGGGAAGGCGCCGTGCTGAACCTGCTCGACACCCCCGGCCACCAGGACTTTTCCGAAGACACCTACCGCACCCTCGCCGCCACCGACAGCGCGGTGATGGTGCTCGACGGTGCGAAAGGCATCGAGCCGCAGACGCGCAAGCTCTTCGAGGTCTGCCGCATGCGGCACATCCCGATCCTCTGCTTCATCAACAAGCTCGACCAGCCGGCGCGCGATCCGTTCGAGCTGATCGGCGAGCTCGAGCGCGAGCTGCACGTCTCCGCGGTGCCGATGAACTGGCCGATCGGCAACGGGCCGACGTTCCAGGGCGTGTTCGATCTGCGCAAGCAGCAGGTGCTCCGCTTCGAGCGCACGCACCACGGCGCGTCCGTCGCGCCCGTGACGGTGAGCGGCCTCGACGACCCGAGCCTCGAAGATGCGGTGGGCGGCGTGGCGTGGCAGGAGCTGCGCGAGGCGGCCGAGCTGCTCGAAGGCGCCGGCGCGGCGTTCGACCGGCGGCAGTTCGAGTACGGCCGGGTGATCCCGGTCTTCTTCGGCAGCGCGGTGAACAACTTCGGCGTCGAGCCGTTCCTCCGCTCGGTGATCGAGCTCGCGCCGCCGCCGTCGTCGCGGCATGCGCGGCAGAACGGCGAAGCGATCGACCTCGAGCCGGCCTCGCCGCTCTTCACCGGCTTCGTCTTCAAGATCCAGGCGAACATGGACAAGCGCCATCGCGACCGCCTGGCCTTCATGCGCATCACCTCGGGCGTCTTCGAGAAGGACATGGCCGTGCAGCACGCGCGCCTCGGGCGCGAGGTGCGGATGACGCGGCCGCACCGCCTCTTCGCGCGCGAGCGCGAGACCATCGAGCGCGCCTATCCGGGCGACGTGATCGGCTTCGTGAACCCGGGACTCTTCCAGATCGGCGACGCCGTCTCGTCGGGCGCGCCGGTCGAGTTCGACCGCATCCCGCGCTTCGCGCCGGAGCACTTCGCCACGCTGCGCGCCAAGCAGGTCACGCGGCAGAAGCAGTTCCAGAAAGGGCTCGAGCAGCTCGAGGAAGAGGGCGCGATGCAGGTCTTCGTGCTGCACGACGGCCTCCGCTCCGAGCCGATCCTGGCGGTCGTCGGCGAGCTGCAGTTCGACGTGCTGCGCTCGCGCCTCGAGACCGAGTACAACGTCGAGACGACGCAGACCATGCTGCCGTACAAGCTGGCCCGCTGGATCGACCGCGACATCGACGACGTGGTGAAGATGACGCTGCCTTCGAAGAGCCGCATCGCCGTCGACCGCAACGAGCGGCCGGTGGTCCTCTTCACTTCGTCGTGGGAGCTGGAGTACGCGGAGAAAGAGAATCCGGGCGTCGAGTTCCGGGCGGCGTCTTGAGTCGCAGCACGACGAACGAGCCGAAGCGCGCGTCGACCGCGTAGCGCGCGGCGAGGTAGCGGACGATCGATTGCGCGTAATCGGCGCCGAAGCCGCGCGAGCCGAACTCGCGCACGTCGCGCGGCGCCAGCACCACGTACTGCGGCGGATGCTCGGCGAGATCGCGCACGACCGCCGCTTCGTCGCCGGCAATCTCGGCTGGAGTGAAGGTGGTGTAGCGCAGCGGCGTCGGAACGTTCGCCAGATAGTTGATGGCGATGCCTTCCGGCAGCACCGCCAGCGTTTGCGCGTGACGCAAATGAGCGAGCAGCGCAGCGAGCTCGCGCGCGCGTTGCGGCGAGCGGTCGCGGATCGTGCCGCGCGGCGTCACCACCTCCGTCGCCTCGGCATAGAGCGCGTGCGCGGAGACGAGCGCACTCGCGGCGAGCAGCGCAAACAGCGGCAGCCAGAGGAGCGCCGTGCGTTGCGAATAGAGGCCGCGCGACGGCAGCCAGGCGAAGAGCACGTAGACGATCAGCAGCTCGACCGGCAGCGCGAAGACGAAGCCGTACCACGCCGGCGTGAGGTTGAGCGGAATGCGTGAGGTGGTGCAGAGCGCGACCGCGAGTAGCAGCGCGAACGGCTCGCGGCGCGCGCGCCAGGCGAACGGAATGAGCGCGAGCTGCAGCAGCAACCAGCCGCGGAAGAAGGTGTCGTTCGCCAGCGCCAGCGACGTCACCAGCAAGGCGACGGCGATGACGACGCGCAGCCGCGGCTTCCGCTCCCACGCCGCGAGCAACATGGCGAAGAGCGCCACCAGCAGCGCGCCGCGCGCGGCCTGCGCGAGATGCTGCGGCCACTCGCGCAGGCCCGACACCGCGCCGTAGAAAAACTTCGCCGACGCGCCGCCGAGGAGCGAGCGCGGTAGGACGCCGTCGTGCAGCGGAGTGATACCGAATGCCGCCGCCGACGCGCCGATCACCACCAGCAGCGACAGCGCGTAGGCGAGCATCGTCCGCACGCGCGTGAAGAGCGCCACCAGCACGATCGCGCAGAACGCGTACTCCAGCTTCGTCCACGTCGCCGCCACCAGCAGCGCGCAGGCGAGCGCCTGCCGCTCGCGCAGCAGCGCCGCCAGCGCGGCGAGGAGCAGCAGCATCCCCATCGTCGCGGCGTAGGAGTAAGGAAAAAAATAGTTACCGCCCCAGCCGCTCA
>DASVQE010000067.1:0-32481 GCA_036389275.1 Thermoanaerobaculia bacterium | reverse complement strand
CACAGTGTCGCGGAGGCTAGGCCAACCAATGGGGTCTGGGGCCCTCGGCCCCAGCCGCCGGAGGCCCCTCGTCGTCCCCATTCGGTTGACCGACATCAGAACAATCTGCGTAGGATGACGCCGCGCATGCGCGAACGACTTGAACGCGGCGAGGTCCGCAACCTCATTCTTTGGATTGCACTCGCCGCGATCGCCATCGCCATCGTCGTCCGCTACTACCACTCCGCCTTTCCCGAAGCGTCGATCGACTTCAAGTACGACCGCGAAGAATCGCGCATCGTCGCCGAGCGGCTGCTCGCGGCGCGCGGTATCGACGTCCGCGGCATGAAGCACGCCGTCCGCTTCGACTCCGACGACTCCGCACGCATCTTCCTCGAACGTTCCCTCGGACTCGACGAAGCCTCGCGCGCGCTGCGCGGCGGCGTGCGCGCCTGGTACTGGCATCACCGCTGGTTCAAGCCGCTGCAGGAAGAAGAAGTCAGCGTCGACGTCGCGCCGACCGGCGAAGTGGTGGCGCTCACGCACACCATTCCCGAAGAGCGCGCCATTCCGGGAGCGGCCTCGCCGGCGGTGTTTCTGGCGCAGATCGGCGCGCCGCTCGGCGATCTCAAACTCGTCGAGCACAGCCAGCGGCAACTGCCGCGGCGCATGCAGCACATCTTCACCTTCGAATCGAAATCCATCCATCCTGCCGGAGCTCCATATCGCCACACCGTCACCGTCGACGGCGGCCGCGTCACCGGCTACGCGCAGCGGCTGAAAGTGCCGGACGCGTGGCAGCGCTCGTACCGCGAGCTGCGCGAGAAGAACGTCGCCGCCGGCTACGTCGACATCATCTTCATGATCGCGACGATGGTGGCGGCGGTGATCGTCTTCATCGCGCGATTGCGGCGCGGCGATCTGCAGCTCCGCTTTCTCTTCGCCATCGGCATCGCGTGCATCGTGCTGGTCGGCCTCAACGCGCTGAACACGCTGCCGGCGCAGCTCGCGTTCTACGACACCACCACCTCGTACCCGGCCTTTCTCGGATCGTTCGCATTCAATGCGGCGATGCAGAGCGTCGGCAACGCCATGCTGCTGATCGTGATCTGCGGCGCGGGCGAAGTGCTCTATCGCGAGCGTCACGCGCGGCAGCTCGCGATTCCGCGGCTCTGGACGCCGCGCGCGCTCGCCTCGAAGCGGGTCTTCCTCTCCCTGGCCCTCGGCTACGCGCTGGTGCCGCTCTTCATCGCCTACCAGGTCGTCTTCTACATCGTGGCGCAGAAGTTCGGCGCGTGGGCGCCGGCCGAAGTGAACTACGACGAGATGCTGAGCAGCGCGCTGCCGTGGGCGGCGGTGCTGTTCGCCGGATTTTTTCCGGCGCTGTCGGAAGAGTTTCTCTCCCGCGCCTTCTCGATTCCGTTCCTGCAACGGCTCGTGCGCTCGCGGCTCTTCGCGATCGTGCTGGCCGGATTCATCTGGGGCTTCGGCCACTCGACCTATCCGAACCAGCCGTTCTACATCCGCGGCGTCGAAGTCGGCTTCGCCGGAATCGCCGCCGGACTGCTGTTCGACCGCTTCGGCCTGCTGCCGCTGCTGGTGTGGCACTACACCATCGACGCGGTCTACACGGCCACGCTGCTGTTCGGATCGGGCAAGGCGTACTACGTCGCCTCGGCGGCAGTGGCGAGCCTGCTCTTCATGATTCCGCTGCTCGCCTCGATCGCGCTCTACGTGCGCAACAAAGGCTTTATCCCGGACGACGATCTCACCAACGCCACGCTGCCGCTGCATCCGCCGCCGCCGAAAGCGGAAGTGGTCGAAGCGGCCATCGAACTGCCGGACGTGCCGCTGCTCACGCGCAACCGGCTGCTGCTTTGCGCGGCGCTGGTCGTCGCGGCCATCGTCGCGCTCGCGCTGCGGCCGGCCTCGCCGTCGGATGCGATCGACTACTCGATCACGAAGGAAGAGGCGAAGGACATCGCCCGCGGTCTCGTGCCGCCGCGCGTGCGCGCCGCGCGCACGATCGCTACGCCGGTCGAAGGATTCCGCTCCTGGAATCCGCAGTCGGAGCGCGAAGACGGCGGCGGCCTCGGCGACTTCGACGCCATCGCCGCGACGTATCTCGTGCAGCACGGCATGAGCGTCGACCGACTGGTCGGCGTCTTCCGCACGCGCGTCGAGGCGGCCACCTGGATCGTCCGGTTCTTCCGTCCGCTCGAGAAAGAAGAATGGTTCGTCGAAGTCGATCCGCGCACGCGCCGCGCCATCGGACATCACAAGTATCAGGACGAGGCGAACGCCGGCCCGCACCTGCCGCAGGAAGTGGCGCTGGCGCTGGCGACGCGCTCGTTCATCGCGTACGGCCTCGACCCGCGCGGCTTCGAGTTGAAGGAAGCGCTCACGTTCCAGCAGCCGGCGCGGCGCGACTGGCTCTTTCACTTCGAAGAGCGCACGCCGCTCGCCGCGCAGGCGTACCGGCGCGTCTCGGTGCGCGTGGCTGGCGACGAGATCACGCAATTCAACAAGCACGTGAAAATTCCGGAGAGCGTCTACCGCGAGGCGACCACGCAGACGCTGCTGAACATCGTCCTCTTCGTGCTGAAAGTGATCGGCGCGATCTCGCTGCTCGCGCTCGTGATCGCGGGCCTCGTGCACGTGTCGCGCACGCACGGGCTGCCGTGGCGGCGCGCGCTGCGCTGGACGCTGCCGCTGGCGGTGCTGCCGCTCATCGCCGCCGTCGCCTCGCGCGAGGAGATGCTGTTTCAGTACGCGACCACGATGACTTGGGAGACGTTCCGCATCCGCAACGCCACTGACATCGTGCGCGATTTCGGTCTGCAGCTCGGCCTCCTGTTCCTGGCCATCGGCGGCATTCTCGCGGCGCTGCCGTACGCGCGCGCGCTGCTGACGAACGAGGCGCGGCGGCGCTTCGGTCGCAGCGCGGTCGTGGCCGCGCTGACGACGCTGGCGGCGCTGGTCGTGGCCGACGTCGCCGCGCGCGCCATCGCCCACGCGCTGCCGTCGGCGGCCGCGGTCGACTTCGCGGTGCCGACGGAAGTCGCGCTGCCGTTTCCGGCGCTGGTCATCTTCGCCCGCGCGATCTTCTGGTCGATCCTCGTCTCCGGCGCGGTGGCGCTCTACGCCAGCGCGCTGCGCCGCTACGCCGCGGCGATCACCATCGTCGCGCTCTTCTGCGCGATGCTCGATCCGCTGTCGACGCAGGCGCAGGCGCCGCTGATGATGGCGCGCGCGGCGGTGATGGCGCTGCTCGCGTGGCTGCTGGCGCGCCACGTCCTCGGCGCGAATCCGCTGGCCTGGCCGCTGGTGACGTTCCTCGCCGTCATCGGCGACGGCGCGTCGACGCTGCTGCAGAACCATCGCGCCGATCTCCTCGCGAACGGCATCGGATTGACGGCGATTGCTCTCGCGATCGTCACAGCGCTGGTGGTGGAGCCGCGTCGTAGACTGCGCGCATGAACCTCGGCATCCCGCCATTCACCTGGAACGATCTGCACGACTACGCGCGGCTCGAGGAGCTGTCGCGCGCGTTCGACGGCTTCGTGCGCGAGCGCGACGCCGCACTCTTCGCGCGCTTCGAGGCGTATCGCCGCGCTGCGCAGGCGGGCGCCGAGCATGGCGGCTTGACGTCACCCGAGGAGTCGGCGCTGCTGATCGAAACCGGGCGGGAGCTCGGACAGTTCGTGGCGCAACTGTTTCACATCGAAGGCAACGTCGCGGCGCTGCACGCGCGGGCGCGGCGCGACACGGAAGTGGCGCGGTTCAAGCGCGACTTCGTGGCCAAGCGCGTGGCGAAGGTGCAGCAGGTCGAGGCGGGAAACGACGCCGCGGCGGCGGCGCTCGTGCACGCGATCGCCGGCAACGAGGGCGACGCCGAGCTGGCGCTCGCGCTCACCGCCAATCGCCTGCTCGACCTCGAGCGCGACTATCCGCGCGGCGCGAAAGAGCTGGCGCCGTCCGCCGACGCGCGGGCGGCGTTCGATCAGTTGCGCGACCATCTGGCGGCGACGAATGCATTCGAGACGACGCTCACTCGCCGCGATCGCGTCGCCTCCGCGGAGTCGCTCGCGCGCGACGCTGCCGCGCTGCACGCGCTGGTCGATCTGCTGGTCTCATGGACTGCTGCCGGATGGAAGGAAGGACGTTTTGACGGATGGACGTCCTTCCGTCTGCCGCGTCCGCTGGTGTTCGACAAGCTCGTGCCGATCGAGGGCGTCGATGAGAACCGCTTCGGCGGCAAGCATCATCATTTTCGCCGGCGCGACGGCTTTCACCTGACCGACCCGCGCATGACGCCGCGGCAGATCGCCGACGAGTCGCACTACTGCATCTACTGTCACGAGCGGAAGAAGGACTCCTGCTCGCGCGGCTTCGAGCAGCCGGGCGGCACGTACAAACCGAATCCGCTCGGCATGCCGCTGGCCGGCTGTCCGCTCGACGAGAAGATCGGCGAGATGAACTTCCTCCGCAAGGACGGCGACGCCATCGCCGCGCTGGCGGTAGTGATGATCGACAACCCGATGTGCCCCGGCACCGGCCACCGCATCTGCAACGACTGCATGCGCTCCTGCATCTTCCAGAAGCAGGACCCGGTGAACATCCCGCAGATCGAGACGGGCGTGCTCACCGACGTGCTCTTTCTGCCGTGGGGCTTCGAGATCTACTCGCTGCTCACGCGCTGGAATCCGCTCAACGCGCGCCGCCCGATGGCGCTGCCGTACAACGGCAAAAACGTGCTGGTGGTCGGCCTCGGGCCGGCCGGCTACACGCTGGCGCACTACCTTGCGAACGAAGGCTTCGGCGTCGTGGCCATCGACGGACTGAAGATCGAGCCGCTCGACCGCAAGCTGCTCGACGAGCCGATCCGCGATGCGCGCGCGACGTTGTGGGACGACCTCGACGACCGCGTGCTGGCCGGCTTCGGCGGCGTCTCCGAGTACGGCATCACCGTCCGCTGGGACAAGAATTTCCTGAAGGTCATCCGCATCGCGCTCGAGCGGAAGCAGAACCTGCGCGTCTACGGCGGCGTGCGATTCGGCGGCACGATCACCATCGAAGACGCCTTCGACCGCCTCGGCTTCGATCACATCGCCATCGCCGCCGGCGCCGGCACGCCGACCATCGTGCGAATGAAGAACAACCTCGTGCGCGGCATGCGCCAGGCGTCCGATTTTCTGATGGCGCTGCAGCTCACCGGCGCGTTCAAGAAAGACTCGCTGGCGAATCTGCAGGTGCGGCTGCCGGCCATCGTCATCGGCGGCGGCCTCACCGCCATCGACACCGCCACGGAGCTCTTCGCCTACTACCCCGTGCAGGTCGAGAAGGTGCTGGCGCGCTACGAGACGATGTGCGTCGAGCTCGGTGAAGAGCGCGTGCGCGGCGGCTACGACGCCGAGGAGCTGCGCATTCTCGACGAGTTCCTCGGGCATGGACGGGCGGTGCGCGACGAGCGCGCGCGCGCCGCGGCGGCCGGCGAGCAGCCGGACTTCATCCCGCTGGTGCGGTCGTGGGGCGGCGTGACCATCGCCTATCGCAAGTCGATGCTCGACTCGCCCGCGTACCGCCTCAACTTCGAGGAGATCGAGAAAGCGTTCGAAGAAGGGATCGCGTACGCGGAGATGCTCTCGCCGGTCGAGGCGCTCTCCGACGACTACGGCCACGTGCGCGCGCTCGTCTTCGAAAAGCAGATCGTGGAGGACGGACGGTGGAAGGACTCGGGCGAGATCGTCGAGCTGCCGGCGCGCAGCGTGATGATCGCCGCCGGCACGAGTCCGAACGTCATCTACGAGAAAGAGCATCCCGGCACGTTCAAGCTCGACAAGTGGAAGCAGTTCTTCCAGTCGTACTCCCTCGGGCCGAATCGCGAATTGATCGAGGACGACGAGGCGGCGCGCACGCGCGGCTTCTTCACCTCGTATCAACATCCGTCGCGGCGCGAGAAGCTGATCACCTTCTACGGCGACAACCATCCGACGTATGCCGGCAACGTGGTGAAGGCGATGGCGTCGGCGAAAGATGGATATCGGCAGGTGGTGTCGATCTTCGGCGAGCCGGCCGCAGCGGATGACGCGCGGTGGCGCGAGTTGGTGGCGCGGCTCGATGATGGACTCATCGCGCGCGTGCACGAGGTGAATCGCCTCACGCCGACAATCGTGGAAGTGGTGGTGCGCGCGCCGTTCGCGGCCGAGCATTTCCTGCCGGGGCAGTTTTTCCGGCTGCAGAACTACGACGTCTTTGCGCCGCGCGCAAACGGCACGACGCTGTCGATGGAAGGCATCGCGCTCACCGGCGCGTCGACCGACGTCGCCCGCGGACTGCTTTCGGTGATCGTGCTGGAGATGGGCGGCTCGTCGCGGCTCTGCATGTCGCTCAAGAAAAACGAGCCGGTGGTGCTGATGGGACCGACCGGCGCGCCGACGGAGCTGCCGTCGCACGAGACCGTGCTGCTCGCCGGCGGAGGCCTCGGCAATGCGGTGCTCTTCTCGATCGCGCGCGCGCTGCGCGACAACGGCTGCCGCGTCGTCTACTTCGCCGGCTACAAGAAGGCGGCGGATGTCTTCAAGCGCGACGAGATCGAGGCCGGCACGGATCAGGTGATCTGGTCGGTCGATGCCGGAGAACCGATCGAGCCGCGGCGCGAGCAGGACCTCGCCTTCACCGGCAACATCGTGCAGTCGATGCTCTGGTACGCCTCGCAGCCGCGCATGTTCGATTTGCGTCAGGCGCAACGGCTGATCGCCATCGGCTCGGACGGGATGATGCGCGCGGTCAAGGACGCGCGGCACGCCGCGCTCGCACCCTACCTCGACCCGCGGCACGTCGGCATCGGCTCGATCAACTCGCCGATGCAGTGCATGATGAAGCAGGTCTGCGCGCAATGCCTGCAGCGCCACGTCGACCCGGCGACGGGCAAGGAGTCGTTCGTCTTCTCCTGCTTCAACCAGGACCAGCTCCTCGATGCGGTCGATTTCACGAACCTGCGCGCACGCCTGCGCCAGAACACGGTGCTGGAGAAACTCTCCAACCTCTGGCTGACGCGGGTCATGGCGATGGAGCAAGGGACGATCGCGGGCTGAGCGGTTTCTTTCGGGCGAATGGCAGCGTCGGTCTTGCTGCTCCTCGTCGCGGCGGTGTGGCGGTGGAGGCGATGTCGTGAGCGTGGACCGAGGTACCATCAGACCATGACCACGCACGCCGGCTACGAAGAGGAAGACGAGTACATCCCCACTCCCGAGGAAGAGGCGGAGCTGGAGGCGGCCATCGAGGAAGCGGAACGCGGCGACTTCGTCCCGCTGGCGGAAGTGCAGGCGGAGGTGCGCGCGATGATTGCCGAGGCTGAGCGAAAGCGGCGTTGAGGCGTGAAGTCGTCCTGTTGCGCCGCGCGAGACGACAATACGTCGCCGCATCGCGCTGGTGGCTCGAGCACCGCGATAAAGCGCCCGAGGCCTTCGACGAAGATCTCAACAGCATCTGGCGCCTCATCGGTACACGTCCTGGCGCCGGGCAGATCGTCCGCTCGCGCAGCCGTGGTATCCGGCGCGTCCTCGCAGAGCGCGTGCGCTACTACGTCTACTACCGCGTCTTCGACGACCGCATCGAAGTGCTCTCCATCTGGCACGCCTCGCGACGGCCGCCGCGCTTGTAATTCTCACCGCCCGCCGATCGCATCCGCCACCTCCGCCGGATGCGAGAAGACACACGCATGCGCGCCCGGCACATCGACAACCTCCACGCACGAGCGGTCCGGGATTGGGTCGCGGCTTCCGGCGATGAACAGCGCGTTCAACGGCGCGGCCGTGCAGGCGATGTCGTGCGCGTGGCGGCGCCAGGTGGCGGCCCAGCGGGCGATGCCGGTGCGCCAGTAGGCGCGGGCGACGTAGCGGTAGAGGGCGAGCGGCTCGCGCAGGGCGTCGAGCGCGAGGCGCGCGGCGGTGCGCAGGTGCGGATGCGCGCTGCGCGTCCAGAGCGGGCCGGTGCAGACGAGGCGGCGCACCAGATCGGGGCGCAGCCGCGCCACTTCCGTCACCGCGTTGCAGCCGATGGAGTGGCCGAGCCAGACTGCGTCGCGGATGCCGAGCGCGTCCGCCCATGTAACGAGCGACGCGGCGTGCTCCGCGGCCGACATCCCCGGCGCGTTCGCGCTCTCGCCGAAGCCGCGCAGATCGGGCGCGACCGGATTCCAGCCGCGCGCGTAGAGCTCGCGCGCGAGATGCACGAAGTAGCCGCTCGACATCCCCAATCCGTGTACCAGCACGATGTCGCGGCGCGTGCCGCACTGGCGGTGGGCCATGCCATCGTGGAAGCCGGCGATGCCCCAGCCGAACCACCGCTCCGCCGGCAGCGCGAACGGCATCCGTTCCACCGACTCGAGGAACTCGAGGGCGATGCGATTGAACGCCTCCGGTGCATCCCACATCGGCACGTGCGCGGCGTCCTCCAGCACCACCAGCCGCGAGCCGGCGATCTCGCCCTGCATCGCCTCGCCGTACACCAGCGGCACGAGCGGATCGTGCTCGCCCCACACCAGCAGCACCGGCAGCCGCAGCGCGTGCATCCGCTCGCGCATGTCGGCGAGCAGCACGCGCGCGCCGGCCACGGCCACCGACGCCGGACCGGCGCGCAGAAAATCGGGCACGAGCACGCGGGCGATGTTCGCGTGACGCAGCGCAGGACGTGCCGCCACGTGCGGACGCGGATCGAAGCGGAACGGCATGCCGGCCGCGCCGACGAGAATCAGCGACCGCACCAGGTCCGGCCGTTCCGCGGCGAGGGCGATGGCGATCTCTCCGCCCATCGAATGCCCCATCACGTGTACCGGGCGGCCGAACGTCTCCAGCCAGCGCGCCAGCAGCGCCGTCACCTCACTGAAGGAAGGAAGGACTGCCGGAAGTCCGGAAAAACGGACATTGCGACCGAAGCCGACCAGATCGGCCGCCGCCACCAGATGCCTTGCCGCCAGCGCGTCGAAGTTGCGCGTCCACCAGCGGGACGAGCCGCTCAGCCCGTGCAGCAGCGCCACCGGCGAGCCGTCGCCGGCGCGCGTCTCCCACAAGGACCAGGGCGGCAGATCGACGCGGCGCGTCAGCGCATCAATCGGCCGTGCTCCACCATCAGACAGCGGTCCTGCACCACCTTGATGCCCGCTTCCGCGAGCCGCTGCGCCGCCTCGTCATTGCGGATGCCGAGCTGGAACCAGACCGACTTCGGCTTCGCGGCGATGATGTCGTCGACGTGCGGCGGAATGTCGCCGGGGCGGCGGAACACATTGACCATATCCACCGGCCGTCCGATCGCGGCAAGCGAGCGATAGACCGGCTTGCCGAGGATCTCGGTGACCTCGGGAAAGTAAACGGGAACGGGGATGACGTCGAAGCCGGCCGAGGCCATGTGCGCGGCGACGTAGAACGCCGCCTGCGATGCGTGCGACTCCGGTTTGATGCCGAGCACCGCGATCGAGCGCGTGCCGCGGAGCAGCTCCGCGATCCCGGCGCTGTCGGTGATCAGGTTCGATTTCCAGTCGGACATGCCACTTCCTTTCGGGGAGAACGTTACCAGACGTTGGATGCTGGAATTTGTCGATTCCTGTATCTTTTCCGTGCTGTCGAGTAATCGCAATAACCTGGAGGATGGTTCATGAAGCGCACGGCCCTGACTTTGTTTGCGCTGTTGCTGTCGACCTCGCTTTTCGCGGGTGAAGCCACGCAACGCTATCTGGTCGCGACCAAGCGGCCGTACGCCGCCGGCGCCGCCGCGGCGGTGGCGCGCGAGGCGCGAGGCATCACGCTGCGCGACGCCCGCGGCTTCGAATCCTTCAACGGCTTTGCCGCCGACCTCACCCCGACCGAAGCGGCGGCGCTGCGCGCGTCGAGCGAAGTCCGCTACGTCGAACCGGTCGTCGAGCGCCACGCGCTGGCCGTCGAGCGCGACCCGAAAGCGCAGACCGTGCCCTACGGCGTCACGCTGCTGCATGCGAAAGACGCGTGGCAAGGCCGCCGCGCCGGCACCGTCAACGTCGTGGTCATCGACACCGGCGTCGACTACCGCCACGACGAGCTGAAGGCCATCTGGGCCGGCGGCACGAACATCGTCAACCACAACGACGATCCGCTCGACGACAACGGTCACGGCACGCACGTGGCCGGCACGATCGCCGCCGCCGACAACACCCTCGGCGTGGTCGGCGTGGTGCCCGCGGGCGTGCGCCTCTGGTCGGTGAAAGTGCTCGACGCGAACGGCATCGGCTCGACCGACAACATCATCTCCGCGCTCGACTGGGTCATCCAGAAGAAGCGCACCCTCGGCGGCAACTGGGTGCTGAACCTCTCGCTCGGCTCGAAGATCAAGAGCGACGGCGAAGAGGAAGCGTTCCAGCGCGCGGCCGACAACGGCATCATCATCTGCGCCGCCTCCGGCAACGAGTCGAACGCCACGCACGCCGCGGCGGTCCTCTACCCGGCCTCGTACAACTCGGTGCTCGCCGTCGGCGCCATCGACTCCGAGATGGTGCACGCGGAGTTCTCGAACCAGGGTCCGGAGCTCGACTTCGTCGCGCCCGGCGTCGAAGTCCTCTCGACGCTGCCGGTCGGCAGCGGCTTCATCACCTACCTCACCAGCGGCGACAAGCACCTCCACGCGAACGGACTGGTCGGCTCGAAGATCGGCACGGTCACCGGCGAGTACGTCTACTGCGGCCTCGGCAAGAAGGAAGACATTCCGGCGAGCGTGGCCGGCAAGATCGCGCTGATCCAGCGCGGCGAGATCCGCTTCACCGAGAAGACGCGCAACGCGAAAGCGGCCGGCGCGTCGGCGGTGGTGATCTTCAACCTCGACGTCACCGCCATCAACTGGACGCTGATGCCGGAAGACGATCCGGAAGCGGCCACGTACGACTGGCCCGTCACGGTCGGCATCAGCAAGGCCGACGGCGAGGCGCTCGCGGCGCAGGGCCACGGCACGATGACGATCGTCAACGAGCGCGATGACTACGGTGTGAAGGACGGCACGTCGATGGCGACGCCGCACGTGACCGGCTCGGTGGCGCTGCTCTGGACGCTCGCGCCGAAAGCGACGCCGGCGCAGCTCGTGGCGGCGCTCCGCGCGACGGCCATCGACCTCGGCGGCCCGGGCAACGACAACGTCTACGGCGACGGCTTGATCAGCCTCTATCAGGCCGCGCTGCGACTCGCGCCGGAAGCGTTCCCGCCGCAGCAGAGACCGTCCACCGGCCGCCGCTACGTTCGTCACTGATCCCATGCGACGGCTCGTCCTCCTGCTCATTGCAGTGTCGGCCGCGGTGCACGCCGCGGCCGCCGAGACCGCGCGCTACAACGTCGTGCTGCGGCACGAGCCGCGCGGCGGCTTGCCGCGCGCGGTCATCAACGGCGATCGCGCCGACGAGCGCCGCGTGCGCCGCTTCGCGAACTTCGATGCGTTCAGCGTGAACCTCACCGAGAGCGAGGCGGCGGAGCTCGCGGCTTCGGCGGACGTGATCAGCGTCGAGCGCCCGGTGCCGGTCGAGATCAACGACGACGCGATCGGCGCGACCGTGCCGGTGCGCACGAAGGACACGCGTTACCTCGAGCAGGTCACGCCGTGGGGTCTGCCGCTCATCCACGCGCAGCAGGTGTGGCAGGCCACGCGCGGCGCGAACGTGAACGTGGCCGTGATCGACACCGGCATCGACTACAACCATCCCGACCTGAAGGCGGCGTACGCGGGCGGCACGAACATCCTCGACTCGTCGAAGCCGCCGCTCGACGATCACATGCACGGCACGCACGTCGCCGGCACGATCGCCGCGGCGGACAACGCTTTCGGCGTGGTCGGCATCGCGCCGGCCGTGAAGCTGTGGGCGGTGAAAGCGCTCGACTCGACCGGCCACGGCGATGACGAAGACGTTGCGGCGGCCATCGACTGGGTGATCACGCGGCAGAAGAAATTCGGCGGACGCTGGGTGATCAACATGTCGATCGGCGGACTGAAAGGCTCCGCGCTGCAGGAGCGCGCCGTCGCCGCCGCGGTCGCCGAGAACATCGTCCTCGTCGCCGCGTCCGGCAATCGCTCCGCGTCGCAACTCGACTTTCCCGCGGGCTATCCGTCGGTGATCTCCGCCGGCGCGATCGGCGAAGATCTCAAGCGTCCCGGCTTCTCGAACTATGGGCCGGGACTGACCGTCGTGGCGCCGGGCGTGAGCGTGCCGTCGACGCTGCTCGAAGGCTCGAACGCATCGGCCGACGTGGAGATCGACAGCCGCATCGTCGAAGCGATCGGCCTGCGCGGCTCGCCGTTCAAGACGGTCTGGGCGCCGATGGTCGACTGCGGCCTCGGCACGCCGGGCGAGATCGATCCGGCGCTCGTGCGCGGCCGGATCGCGCTGATCCAGCGCGGCCAGATCGATTTTCGTGAGAAGGCGCGCAACGCCAAAGAAGCGGGCGCCTCGGCCGTCGTGATCTACAACGCCGACGGCCGCGACGACGACGTCAGCACCTGGACGCTCGTCTTCAACACCTGCGCGAACAACGTCTGCGCCGTCGATCCCGCCTGGGCGAATTACGAGTTCCCGCTGACGGTCGGCGTCTCCAGCCAGGCCGGCACCTACCTGCGCGACCGCCTGTCGAAATGGGTCGTGGCCGGCTTCCGCTCCGAGCGCTACGGACGTCTCAGCGGCACGTCGATGGCCTCGCCGCACGTGGCCGGAACGGTGGCGCTGCTGCTCGCGCTCGCGCCGCAGCTCACCATCGCCCAGGTGCGCACCGCGCTCGAGCAGACCGCCGTCGACGTCGGCGCGCCGGGCTGGGACGCGGAGACCTCGTTCGGCCGCGTCGACGCGCTGGCCGCCGCAAAGTACGTCGCGCCGGAAGCCTTCGGCCTGCCGCCGCAGACTCCGCCGCCGTCGAAGCGCCGCACCGTGCGGCACTGACGCGCCGGCGCTCGTCCCTTCGCATACAATGCGCCGCTGCGCGCGTCGCGCGCAGCACCTCTGCGAAGGAGCCTCACCACGATGCGGATCGGCGTACCGACCGAGATCAAAGACAACGAATATCGCGTAGGCATGACACCGGGCGGAGCCCGCGACCTCACCTCCGACGGGCATGAAGTGCTCGTGCAGAAAGGCGCCGGCAACGGCAGCGGCTTCGGCGACGAAGAGTACGTCGCCGCGGGCGCGAAGATCCTTCCCGACGCCGACGCGGTGTACGACGCCGCGGAGATGATCGTGAAGGTCAAAGAGCCGATCGATCCCGATCTGAAGCGGCTCAAAGATGGGCAACTGCTCTTCACCTACCTTCACCTGGCGCCGGTGCCCGATCTCACCGCGGCGCTGATGAAGAAGAAGATCACCGGCGTCGCGTACGAGACCATCACCGACGAGCGGAAGCGCACGCTGCCGCTGCTCACGCCGATGTCCGAAGTGGCCGGCCGCATGTCGGTGCACGTCGGCGCGTACTACCTGCACAAGCCGAACAACGGCCGCGGCGTGCTCCTCGGCGGCGTGCCGGGCGTGCTGCCGGCGGACGTGGCCATCATCGGCGGCGGCGTGGTCGGGACGAACGCCGCCAAGATGGCCGTCGGCCTCGGCGCGCGCGTGACGATCCTCGACGTCAGCCTCGACCGCCTGCGCCAGCTCGACGACATCTTCCGCGGCACGATCCAGACGCTCGCCTCCAGCCGCGCGCACATCGAGGAAGCGGTGCGCCGCGCCGACCTGCTCATCGGCGGCGTGCTCATCCCCGGCGCCGCGGCACCGAAGCTGGTCACGCGCGACATGGTCCGCGAGATGAAGAAAGGCGCGGTCATCGTCGACGTGGCCATCGACCAGGGCGGCTGCGTCGAGACCGCGCACGCGACCACGCACTCGAACCCGGTGTACGAAGTCGACGGCGTCGTGCACTACTGCGTCGCCAACATGCCGGGCGCGGTGCCGCGCACCTCGACCATCGCCCTCACCAACGCCACTCTGCCTTACACGCGCATGCTCGCCCATCACGGTTTCGAGAAAGCGGTGCGCATCAACCCCGGCCTGGCCGAGGGCGTGAACGTGTACAAGGGAGAGATCACGTACGAGGCGGTGGCCACGAGCCAGGGTCGGAACTACACGGCGCTGGCGAGCCTGCTTTGATGAATCCTGCGCGCAGCGCAGGATCTCCGGTTACACCGCGACGGCGGAGGCCCACGAAGCGCTGCGTGGGCAACCACCTGCCGGTGTAGCCGGAGATTCTGCGCCGCAAGCGGCGCAGAATGAGCTCACGACATGACCACCATCCGCGTCACCCTGCTCACCACCGACGCCATCCGTCAGGGCGGCGTCGAGTTGATCGATGCGTGGCGCGGCGACTCCGACGACAAGCTGTGGGTGGACATCCAGAACCCCGCCCAGGAAGTGATCGAGCCGCTGCTCGAGGAGCGCTTCGGGTTTCACGAGCTCGCGGCCGAGGACACGCTCTCGGCGAACACGCTGCCAAAGTACGACTCGTTCGAGCGCTACGACTTTTTCATCTTCCGCACCGTCGACATGAACGTCTCCGCGCATCAGGCGGAGACGTTCAAGATTGCCGCGTTTCTCGGGCGCAACTTCCTCTTCACCGTCCACCGCCAGCCGCTGCGCACGATCGACGACGTCTGCAACCGCCTCGGGAGCGACCGCCGTCTGCTCGCGCGCGGCCCCGACTTTCTCCTCTACACCGTCGTCGATCAGATGGTCGACGCGCACTTTCCGCTGCTCGAACAGATCGAGGAAGCGGTCGACGACCTGCAGGACCGCATCTTCGCCAACGCCGAGGATGCGCACCTCGACGAGCTGCTGCACCTCAAGCGCGACATCAACCTGCTGCGCCGCCACATCCTGCCGCAGCGCGAGCTGCTCAACCAGATCTCGCGCGGCGACGCGTCGTTCATCCAGCAGCAGCACCTCATCTACTTCCGCGACGTCTACGACCACATGTTCCGCATCAGCGAGACCATCGACGTCGACCGCGACCAGATGACCGGCACGATGGAGGCGTATCTCTCCGTCGTCGCCAACCGCACCAACGAGATCATGAAGGTGCTGACCATCTACTCCGCGATCATCCTGCCGATGGGTCTGATCGCCAGCATCTACGGCATGAACTTCGAGCACATGCCGGAGCTGCACTGGCTGCACGGCTACGCGTTCGCGCTGGCGCTGATGATCGGCGTGGCGCTGATGATGGTGTCGTACTTCTGGTGGAAAGGTTGGATCGCCTTTCCGCATCCGCGGCGGAAGCGCTCGCGCCTCTGACGCTCACCCACCAAGCGATCGCAGCGTCTCCGCAGCCTCGGCGCGCTCGTTCGGATAGCGCTTCTGCGGCGCGCGCGCCAGGTAGTCGCGCAAGGCGCGCCGCGCGAGGTCGGCGCGGCCGTTGTCGGCGGCGGTGATACCGAGGTTGAAGAGCGCGTCGAACTGCGACGGATCGGCGGCGACCGCGGCCGACCAACGGTCCATCGCCGCGCCGACGTTGCCGCTGCGCGCCTCGACCACGCCGAGTGCATTCAGCGCGAGCGGCAGCCGCGGATCGAGCTTCAGCGCGTTCTCGAGGTAGGCGCGCGCGCGGCCCATCTGGCCCGCGCGAATGGCGGTGATGCCGAGGTTCTGGTAGGCGCGCGCGTTCTGCGGATCGGTGGCGAGAATGCGCTCGAACTGCCGCACCGCCGACGCCACGTCGCCGTTGTCCGCCAAGGCGATGCCGTACGCGTTGAGCACGTCGGGATCGTTGCCGCCGGCGAACGGCGCGAGCAGCGCGATCGCTTCGCGCGCGCGGCCGGTCTCGCTCAGCAGCAGGCCGAGGCGGATGCGCACCGCGTCACTCGCCCGTCCCGATTCGACGCGCCGCTCGAGCACGCGGATGCCTTCATCCGGCTTCGCATCCTCGGCCAGAAAAAACGCCAGCATCTCCTGCGCGAGCTGCATGTCCGGCCGCTGCGCGACGAGCTTGCGCGTCGTCGCCAGCGCCGCGGCGAGATTGCCGGCCTGATACGCGGCGATCGCTTCGTGCAGCTCGTTGTCGAGCGCGACGAGGTTCTTCGGATCGTCGGCCGCGGTGTAGCTCGTCTTCGCCGACGTGCCGGCGATGTAGCCGAGGCTGAGCAGCTTCGCGCGGTCGTCGTCGCCGACCGCCTGCCGCTCGCTCGTGCGCGACGGTGCGTCGGCTTCGAGCAGCTTGCGAATGGCCACGACGCTGCGGCGCTCGTCCTGAAAACGGTTGTGCGCCTCGCGCGGATCGGACGGCAGCGCGTAGAGCTCCGGGATCGGCAGCTCGATCAGCTTCGTGCCGCCGGAGATCGCGCCGACCAGCGGCGCCCAACCGCGATTGAGCGACGCCGATAACGCCTCAAAGTACGTGTAGCCGGGCGCGGCCTCGCCGAACAGCGACACGCCTTTCCACTCCGCCGCGCGCGCCGCGCCGGTGCGCTCGGCGATGGTCGGAGCGATGTCGATGTGCCGCACCCACCGCTCGTCCGTTCCGGCCTTGCGCAACGGATCGATCACGATCAGCGGCACCGCCAGCGTCGACTCGTATGCGAAGAGGCCGTGGGTCTGCTCGCCGTGGTCGCCGAGCGCTTCGCCGTGATCGCCGGTGACGACCACCAGCGCGTTTGGCGACTCCGCGAGCAGCGGCTGCAGCGCTTCGCCGAGCATCGCGTCGGCGGTGGCCACCTCGCCCATGTACGGATCGTTGCGGAACTGCTCGCGAAACGGCGCGAGCGGCAGGTACGGCGCGTGCGGCTCGTAGAGGTGCACGAAGAGGAAGCGCTTCTTTCCCTGCTGCGCGCGCCACCACGCCGCCGCGCGCGCGAGCGTCTCCGAGCCGGGCCGCTCCTGCACCGCGAAGTCGAGTGCGCCGGCGCTGGCCGGATAGGCGTCGTCGTAGACGTCGAAGCCGCGGTCGAGGCCGAAGCGCGAGTCGAGCGGAAAGGCGCTGACGAACGCGCCGGTGGTGAAGCCGGCCGCGCGGAGCTGCGCAGCGAGCGTCGGATGTTTCGCGTCGAGCACGAAGCCGGCGTTGTCGCGCACGCCGTGCTGCCACGGATAGAGCCCGGTGAGGATGTTGGTGTGCGACGGCAGCGTGACGACGTTGTGCGCGTGCGCGTGCGTGAAGACCGTGCCGCGCGCGGCCAGCGAGTCGAGGAACGGCGTGTGCGCGCGCGCGTTGCCGCGGAAGCCGAGGGCGTCGGCGCGCAGCGTGTCGATGGTGATGAGGATGACGTCGGTGACCGGTGCCGAAGGAGCGGCGGCGCGTTTGCCGCACGACAGCGGGCCGAGGGCCGCGAGCACGATCGCCGCCGCGATTCCGCGCCACTTCCTCGTCCGCCGCGTCACGGGATGAGGGTACCATCGCGCCCGCATGCGCAACCGCACACTGGCCGTGCTCCTGCTCCTCGCCGCCGCTGCCTGCCGCACCGCCGCACCGCCCGCGGCCACGACCATGACCGCGCCCGTTCCGGTCGAAGCGATGCGCGCACTCGCCGCGCGCGAAGACGTGGCCCGCGCCTTCGCCGCCATCGACCGCGATCGCGAGACGATCATCGCGCAGTGGCGCACCTTGACCGAGATGCCGGCACCGTCGGGACACGAGGCGCAGCGCGCCGCGTACGTCGAGGAGCAGCTCCGTCAGTATGGATTGACGGATATCCATCGTGACGAAGTCGGGAACGTGATGGGCACGCGCAAGGGCACCGGCGGCGGCAAGCGGGTCGTGCTCGACGCGCACCTCGACACCGTCTTCGCCATGGAGACGAACGTCACCACGCGCCTCGAGAACGGCAAGCTCTACGCGCCCGGCGTCGGCGACGACACGCGCAACGTGATTGGCCTGCTGGCCATCATCCGCGCGCTCAACGCGGCGAACGTGCAGACCAGAGGCGATCTGCTGTTTCTCTTCACCGTCGAAGAGGAGACGTCGTTCCGCGGCGTCGATCATTTCCTCTCGCAGCACAAGAGCGAGATCGACCGCTACGTCGCCTTCGACGGCGGCTTCACCGGCTTCACCTACGGCGGCACCGGGATCTACTGGCATCGCTACCACATCATCGGACCCGGCGGTCACACAAAGTCCGATCGCGTGCCGACGTCGGCGGCGCTGCCGGTCGCGCGCGCGATCGAACGGATCTACGGCATGCACATTCCGGCGGAGTCGTGGATGAACATCGGCATGCTGGGCGGCGCCGACGTCTTCAACGCCAAAGCAGCCGATGCCTGGTTCAGCGTCGATCTCCGCTCGACCGTCGGCGAGCAGTTGCACGCGCTCGACGCCGAGATCCAGCGCATCGTGAACGAAGAAGCGCAGCGCGCCGGCATGACCATGAAGCGCGATGTCGTCTCGATCGAAGAGGTGGCCAGCCTGCCGGGGCATCGCAATTCGGAGACGGTGCGCACGACCGAGGCGGTCTTTCGCGCGTTCGACTTCGACCCGGCCATCACCAACACCGCCTCGAATCACAGCAGCGCCGCGCTGCGCGCCGGCATCCCGGCGGTGGGCATGGGCATGGGGCCGTGCGAAGGCAGCCACAGCGCGTCGGAGAACTGCGAGATCGAGCCGCTCTTCACCGGCATCAAGCGCAGCATCGTGCTGGCGCTGGCGCTATCGGAGTGAGCGCGCGCGCCAGTAGCGCGCGCCTTCGCGGTCGCCGAGGACTTCGAGCGTGCCGGCGATGAGCGCGTAGGTCTGCGGCCGCGGCGACGAGGCGGCCAGCGACTCGATCGCGCTGGTGACTTCCTCATTGCGTCCCTGCGACGCGAGGAGCACGACCAGCGCCCGCCACGCCTCGGCGTCATTCGGGAAGAGGCGCAGCTCCTCGCGAAACGCCGCTTCGGCTTCGCGCGGCATGCCCAATCGTGCCAGCGCGTCGCCGCGCAGCGTGTAGAGGCCGTGCAGCGGCCGGCCGCCGGTGCGTTGCAGCCGCTCGACCAGCGAGCCGGTGATGCGCTCCACCTCGTCCGTGCGTCCCTGTTTCTGCGCGACCCGCGCGAGCGTGTAGAGCGCGGCGTTCGTCTCGCCCGGCGCGTCGGCGGCGAGCCGCGCCTCACGCTCCGCGCCGGCGACGTCGCCGCGCAGCAGCATGACGCGCGCGAGCAGCTCGTGCGCGCGCGACGGATCGCCGCGTACCGCGAGCTGCGCGTGGCGCTCGGCGCCGTCGAGATCTCCGGCGAGCAGCATGGCGTTGGCGACGTCGACGGCGAGATGCGTCGACGTGGGCGAGCGCCGCAGCGCTTCCTTCCCCGACTCGATCGACTCGCCGATGCGCCCCATCCGGAAGAGCGTCTTCGCGCGCACGTCCCACACGTCGATCATGTTCGGGTTTTCCGCGAGGATCCGGTCGAACTTCGCCAGCGCCTCGGCATCGCGTCCGCCGCGATAGAGCGCGAACGCCTCGCGCAGCTCGCGGAACGTGGCGATGCGGTCTTTCGGATCGGGCAACCGCTCGCCGCTCTTCGTCACCGCCGAGCCGATGTAGCCGAGCGCGGCCAGCTTCTGCGCTTCCTCCGCATCGACGGCGGCCGGAGCCTGCGCAT
This sequence comes from Thermoanaerobaculia bacterium, assembly GCA_036389275.1. GTDB lineage: Bacteria > Acidobacteriota > Thermoanaerobaculia > Gp7-AA8 > Gp7-AA8 > QHVT01. The sequence continues at coordinate 12,953 of DASVQE010000067.1, read as the reverse complement.
CGTGCTCGAGCGGCTCGATCGCGGCGCGCAACGCAGCGGCGCGGCGGCGGTCGTCGGCCACGCGATTGCGCGTTTCGGCGGCGTCGCGCGCGAGGTCGTACAACTCCGCGCGCGGCGCATCGATGTAGTGATCGCCTCCGTCGATCAGCGAGTGCAGCTCGCTCCAGCCGAAGTGAAAGCGCGGATAGAACGTCTCGCTGTAGACGGCGTGCGGCGGCGGCTCGATGGCCGTGGCGCCGCCGCACGCTTTCTCGATCATCGAGGCGACGTCGGCGAGACCGACCGGCGTCGTCACCGACGTCCCGCCGCGCGCGCTCCGCGGCAGTTTGACCAGCAGCGGCACCTGGATCGCTTCGCGGTAGAGGAAGATCCCATGCTCGTCCTCGCCGTGCTGGCCGAGTCCTTCGCCGTGATCGGAGAGGATGACGATCAGCGCGTCGTCGTAGAGCCCGCGCTCTTTCAGGAATCCGAGAAAGCCGCCGACGAGCGAGTCGGCGTACGCCACCTCGGCGTCGTACGCGCTCGACGCGCGCGAGCGGAACGGCTCCGGCGCGTCGTACGGCGAGTGCGGCTCGTACAGGTGCAGAAAGTAGAAGAAGGGCGCGCGGTCATGCGCGGTGATCCAGTTGCGGGCCGAGGCGATGGTGAGCGCGCCGCGGCGCTGCACGGCGCCGAGCGACTGCTCCGACGAGCCGCGGTCGATCTCGTCGTCGTACGCGTCGAAGCCGGCGCCCACGCCGGTGGCGCCGCGCAGGACGTACGCGGAGACCGCGGCGCCGGTGGCGTATCCGCGCTGCTTGAAGCGCGAAGCGAGCGTTGGCGAGCGGAGCACGAAGCCGACGTTGTCGCGCACGCCGTGCACCGACGGCAGCGTGCCGGTGAGGATGGTGGCGTGCGACGGCAGCGTCAGCGGCGAGTGGCTGTAGGCGCGCTCGAACAGCAGCGCGTCGCGGCGGAAGGCCTCGAGCGCCGGCGTGCTCGTGCCGCGATAACCGTAAGCGGGCAGATGGTCGGAGCGCAGCGTGTCGATGGAGATCAGGATCACCGGCACCGGTCCGCGCGCCTCGCGGCGGCAGGTCAGCAGCAGCGGCAACAGCAGCAGCAGCGCGAACCGGCGCATCAGTACGGATCCGAGAGGATGACCCCGTCGTTCACGTCGATGGTTTTGTAGCCGGTCGGCGGATAGTGCGCGAGGTCGAAGGCCAGTCCGCTCGGCGCGCGCCAGATCTTGAAGCCGCAATACGTCAGCGGCCGTCCCGGCTCGGCCTTCTCCGGAAAATGATCGCCCAATACGAAATACGCCGGACCTTCGCCGATCACCGTGGCCAGGCCGCGCTGGTCGACTAATACGGCGGTCCGCTCGTTCGCGGCGATGCCGAGAAAATGATCGACATGTTCATTGCGCAGAATGCGGGCGATGAAGGCCAGCAGCCGCCCCATCCGATTGCGCTGCGCGAAATGGGTGTCGGTGATGACGTGCTCCATGAACGCCCAGTCGAAGAAATCGGTAGTCAGGCTGATCTCGTCATTGTACGGATCGGCCAATGCCAGCGCCGATTGTGCGCTGGCGTCATTGCAGGCGTCGTAGCTCGCTTTTCCCTGGATGGCCATGCCGGCGCTGGTGCCGCCGACCGCGCCGCCGCGGGCATAGACGCGCTCGACCATCTCCTCGAGCGGGCTGTCATTGAACAGCGCCACGTAATTGCACTGATCGCCGCCGGCGAAGAAAACGTATTCGGCGTTGCGCACCGCCTCCAGCAGATCGGGGCGATAGACCGAGCCGCGGTCGGTGATGACGAAGGTCGTCACCGAGTCGACGCCGCGCATGGCCTGCAGATAATCGTTGTAGCCGTTGCCGCCGGAGGCGCGCAGCACCACGATGTCGATCTTCGCCGCACAATCGCTGCAGCCGCGGACGCGGTCGATGGTCTCCTGGTATGCAGCGTCGACGTCCTTGCCGCCGCCCGCCAGATGGAGGATCGGCCCGTGCAGCGGCGGCGCGACGTCGGCCGGATTGCCGGCGTCGAAGCGCGTCAATGCCGCATGCAGCGGCGCGGACAAAGCGAAAAAGAAAAAGAGCGCGAAAAAGAAGAGCGGACCCGAAGGCCCGCTCTTCCTGCAACCCGTTGCGCTCAGAACCGCAACCTCGCGCCGACGCGCCAGACTCGCGGACTTTGCAGTTGTTCGATGAAATTGTTCAAGGTGACGTCGGTGCCGGTGGCCGAGTACATCCGGTTGTCGCGCCAGAGCACCGTGCGCTCGTTCGTGGCATTGAAGAGGTCGAGCGAGAGATTGAGGGCCACGCCGTTGGTCAGGCCGAAATCCTTCGCCAAACGAAGGTCGAGGTCGAACAGATCCGGCAGCCGCTCGGCGCCGAATTCTTTCGTGACCATCACTTCCTTGTTGCCCAGGCCGTCGCGGTTGTTGACTCTCCGGAAGTACGGAATGACGTAACCTTCCCGACCGACCACCGCCGCGCCGATCATGAACCCGAGCGGCAGCTCGTACGCCGTATTAACCGAATACGACCAGCGCGAGTTGATGTAGCCGCCCACGCCGCCGCTCGAGGCCACGGTGTCGCCATTACACGAGGTGCAACTGTCCTCGAAGACGATCGGCGTCGGATCGACGAAGCCGTTCGGCCCGACGTGCTGCTTCCAGTCCGACAGCGTCACGTTGCCGCGCATCATCCAGCGGTTGGACATGCGCTTGTTGGCGGTGAGCTCGATGCCGTTGTAGGTCTGGTAATAATCGGGACGGTTCGTGGTGACGAAGAACACCGGCGCGGCGGTGCCGGGGCGCAGCTTGTAATGCGGCACGGCGTAGGCCGAGCCGTCCGGCAGCGTACCGCTCAGCGTGCCGGCCGGGATGTAATCGGCGCTCGTGTAGAAATCGCCGGCGCCGCGGGTCTTCTCGTACTGATCCCAGAGGAAATTCGTGCGGTAGCGGTACGAGTAGGCGATGCCGACGCCGAAATTCGGCGCGAGCTCCCGATCGAAGCCGACGATGAACTCGTCGGTCGTGGTCGGGTCCATGTTGTAGTCGAGGCGTCCCGGCGCATAACCGGCGCCGGGATTGTCGGGATCGATGTTGTCGAACGAATAGAGGCCCGAATCGAAATCGATCTCGCCGCGCTGGATGGTCTTGTCGTTGTTCAGATCCTCCCAGTAGTAATAGAGCATCTGGACGCGGTAGAAGGGATTACTCGAGCCGACGTCGCTCGACCCGAGCTGGTCCATGTAGCGGGCGTAACTGGCCCGCACGAGCGATTTTCGTTCGGCACCGAGGGCGAAGGTGGCGCCGAGGCGCGGCGAGAACCCTTTCCACTCGAGAGCGCGCTCGTCGCCGGCGTAACTGACGGCAGGCAGCAGATCGGGCACGACCGGATTGGCCGGCACCTCGCTGCCGAAATTCTTGGCGCGCTGGATGTCGTAGCGGAAGCCGCCGGTGAGCGTGAGGCGGTCGAATACCACCGTGTCGCCGGCGTAAAAATCGATGTAGCGCGAGCCGAAATTCGGCACGGCCGGACGGGTCAGCGCCGCCAGCGCATAGCCGTCATAGAAATTGGCGAAATTGCCGTTGCCCGGCCAGACCGTGGCCGACTGCACCGGCGTGTCGCGATATCCGAAACCGTATTTGAGCTCGTGACGGGCGCGGCCGCGGCCGACGTACGACGAGCCGTCGAGGCGGGCGTTGCGCTGCGGCGCGTTCTGCTCGAAATAGCGGTACGTCCGTTGCCACCCGTCTTCCTCGGTCCAATAGGCGTCGACGTCGCGCCCGCCGCCCGGCTGCAGCTTGTAGCCGCTCTCGACCATCGCGAAATTACCGGTCAGGTAATGCGACTGCGAGAAAATGTGCGTGTCCTCGAATTTCAGCAGATATCCGGGGCCGGTCTGGTCGTCGGCCACGTCGAGCGTCTGCCGGCGCGGCCCGAGCCCGCGGCCGCGCACGGTCTTGTCATTCCACATGTAGAACACTTCAGCGCTGTTGTTGACGAGCGGCTGCCAGTTCAACTTGGCGTTGTAATTCTTCAGGTGGGTCTTCTGTAATTCGGCGCCCTGGCCGGTCGAGAAATTGTTGATGCCGTTGTTCGACCAGGCGCCCCAGAGCCAGAGGCGGTCGCGCACGATCGGGCCGCCGAGCTCGATGCCGTAATCGTTGATGTGATCGATCGAGTTCGCCACCGGCTCGAGATAGTCAACCGCCTCGGCCGGAATGGTAGCCTCGGCCTGCCAGACCTTGTCGGTGGTGAAGAAGCGCGCCGAGCCTTTGATGTCGTTCGAGCCGCGCTTGGTGACCATGTTCAAACGGACGCCGGGCGTTCTCACGCTCGGATCGGCGCCGCCGGTCGAGACCTGAATCTCGTCGAACGAATCGAAGTCGTAATAGAAGGTGGACGTGCCGGTGGCGGCCATGTCGGTCACGGCCACGCCGTCGACGTTCCACTCCGTCTGATGGCGCTCGACGCCTTTGCCGACAAAGTACGACTGCTGGCCGCTCTCGTTGCCGCCGACGTTGACGCGGTCGACGAGCACGCCCGGCACCGACTGCAGCACGACCCACGGATCGCGCGCGGTCGGGACGTTCACCAGCTCGACGTTCTCGATGTTCGCGCCGGTGCCGGTCTCACGCGTATCGATGACGGGCGTCGCGGCGAGAACGGTGATCGCCTCGGCCACGGTCGGTGAGAGCGAGAGCGTCACTTCGGTATTGCGGTTGAGGACCACGTCGACGTTGCGGCGCGTGGTCGAGAAGCCCGACAGCTCCGCCGAGACGGTGTAGGTGCCGGGATGCAGATTGAGGAAGCGGAACTCGCCGCTCTCGTTGGTGACGAAGGTCTGCGGTCCGCCGACGCCGCTCACCGTGACGGTGACGCCGGGCAGCGCGCTCCGATCGCCCGCGGCGACGACCGTGCCGCGAATCGCACCCGCTTGCGTCTGCGCTAACAGCCCGGCCGGCAGGATGAAGACTATGAGCAGCGTGACGATCAGCGAGGCACGAAAAGCAGGTCGCATCGTTCTCTCCTGTGATCAGTTGTGACTGCAGCGGAATCCGGGTTGCGGCGTCATCTTAACCGCACTCACGCGCCGCTGTTGCCGTCACTGCTGCTCTTTTTCGCGGGCGCGCCGCGCGCGCGTCATCGCACCTCCGCCGTGGCGCCGTCGACCTTCGTCCACGGCTCGGCGCGCCCACCGGCGTACTTTGCCAGGAACATCTCGGCGCGCCCCCAGAAGTCGACCTCGTTCTCCACGCGGCGCAGGCCGTGCCCTTCGTCGGGATAGACGACGTACGTCACCTCGCGGCCGGCCTCGCGCAGCGCGGCCACGAGCGCGTCCGCCTGCGCGATCGGCACGCGCGGATCGTTCGCGCCTTGCTGGATCAGCAGCGGCGCGCGGATGCGTGCGACGTGAAAGAACGGCGAGATCTCGCGATTGAAGGCCTCGTCGTGAATGACGTCGCCGATGCGACGGATGAAGCGCTCGCGCGACGGTCCCCAGTACGGCGGAAACGACTCGATCATCACGCGGACGTTCGTCGGCGCCGAGATGGCGACGCCGGCGGCGAAGAGCTCCGGCGATTGCGTCAACGCGCGCATCGCCGCGTAGCCGCCGCCCGACGCGCCGAGTGCGACGATCCGCTTCGGATCGGCGATCCCGCGGCGCACCGCCCACTGGATCGCGTCGAGCAGATCGTCGTGGGTGCCGCGGCCCCACTGCCGCGTGAAGAGATTCGTGAAGCGGCGGCCGAAGCCTTCCGACCCGCGATAGTTCACCTGCAGCACCGCGTAGCCGCGGTTCGCCATGAGCTGCACGTGCGGGTCGAAGATGGCGCGGTCGCGTACGAACGGCCCGCCGTGCGGATGGATGATCAGCGGCAGGTTGCGCGGCGCGACGCCGGGCGGCAGCGTCAGATACGACACGAGCTCGGCGCCGTCGCGCGCGCGGATCACCACCGGCTGCACCGGCGCCAGCGTGTAGCGCGCGAGCTCCGGACTGGAGTCGAAGAGCTTCGTCAACTGCTTCGTGGCGCGGTCATAGAAGACGTACGAGGGCGGCGCGTCGCTGCGATCGATCTCGACCAGCCACCTGCGGCCGGCAGCATCGCGGCTGATCGGAATCGGGAAGCCGTGCGTCTCCGCGGCGATGCGCGTCAGGTGCTCGCGCAGGCTCTGGTCGACGAACTTCCACTCCGCCAGCAGGTACTCGTACGCGATGGCCTGCAGCGCGCCGGTCGCCGGATCGATCAGCGCGAGCGGCCGCGTGATCGAGCCGTCGTCGCCCGGATCGGAGCGCGGATCGGAGGCGAGCACGGCCAGCTCCCGTCCGCTCTTCGCGTCGACGCGCACCGCGCGCAGCGTATTCGAGCCGGTGCCCGACAGCACGTCGACCGTCGCGCCGTCGCGCGCGAACGAGAGGATCATCGTCCCGTCGTAAGCCTGTCCGTAGTAGACGTGCGACTGCTCGAATGGCCAGGAGAGCAGTTCGCGCCACGGCGCGGCGGCGCTGTCGCGCACGCGGATCGACGTGCGGCCGCTCGTGCGATCGAACGCGGTCGCGCCGCGAATCACGAACTGCGGATCGGTCGACCAGCTCAGGACGTCGCCGGGGTTCTCCGCTTCGAGCGTGACCGCGCCGGTCTCGAGGCTGACGCGATACATGTCGAACGAGGCGCGGTCGCGGAGATTGAGCCCGACCAGGATCTCGTGCGGGCGCGCCGCGCTGACGAGCAGGTTCGTCGCCTTCACGCCGCGGAACGGCGTGAGGTCGCGCACGTTCTTTCCTTCGAGATCGGCCAGGAAGACGTGATCGTTCTCGTCGCCGTCGCCGTCCTGCACGTACAGCAGATGCACGCCGTCGTGCGCCCACTGAAACGCCGAGACCGGCCGGTGGCGCTCGCGCGTGACGACGCGCGCGTCATCGCCGCCGATGCTCTGCACCCAGACGTTGGCCGCGCCCTCGGCGTCGGCGGCGAGCCAGGCCAGGCGCGTGCCGTCGGGCGAGAGCAGCGGCTGCGTGCGGGCCGCGCGCCCGAAGAGCACCTCGCGCGGAATCAGCGGCGGCAGCGCCGCGCGCGCGCCGAGGGTTGTTGCGAGTGCCGCCGCGGCGAGCAGGAAGCGTTTCACTTGGTCTCCTTCTCCAGCCGGGCGATGGCCTCCTGCACTTCTTCGCGCTGCCAGGCGTCGGTGAGCCGCGGCAGCGTCTTGCGGAGCGCGTCGAGGTGAGCGAGTGTCAGCGCGCGGTCGGCGGGCGCCGAGACGTCAGGTGTGACGCCGACCTGATCCCACGTGCCTTTGGTGATCGCGCTGACCGCGTGCGCCTGCGGAACGAACACCTGCCAATCCTTGAAGAACGTGGTGAGCGTCCCCGGATTCGCGCCGCCGCCGGTGCGCTCGCCGATGAGCGTGGCGCGCCTCAGCGCCTGCAGGTTGTACGCGAACTCCTCACCGGCCGAGAAGGTCATCCGGCTGGTGAGGATGTAGAGCGGTCCGGCGTAGCGGCGTCCCGGAAGATCGGCGAGCGACCAGAACGCGCGCGTCTCGTCGTTGCGGCTGCACAAACCGGAGATCGGCACGCGGCAGTAGACGTCGGTCAGATGCACTTTCTTCGCGTCGAGAAAATAGGACGTCATCAGCGCCACCATCTCCGGCCGCCCGCCCTGGTTGTGGCGCAGGTCGACGATCAGCGCCTCGGTGTCGGCGATGAAGCGCATCGCCGCGGCGAGCGTCTCGCCGGCCGTCTCCGGATCTGCGAAGCCGTCGACCTGCAGGTAGCCGATGTTTCCGGGCAGGCGCTCGACGCGCGGCAGCGAGTGGTTGCCCCAGTTCACCGCGCGTAGCTGTTCGGCGCGGCGCTGCTCCTCCGACTGCGGCTTCGGCTCCGGCTTCGTCGTCGCCGCCTGCTCGACCGGCGCCGGAAAGTAGCGGACGCCGATGTGTTGGTCATTGGTGAGCGCGCGCAGCTCCTCAGTGAGACGCATCCCGAACTTCACGGCGCTGTTCATCTGATCGTAGTCGCCGCGGCGGAGACGCTCGCGCATCGTCGTCACCACGCTCTTGGCCATGTCGGGATAGACGTACTCCGCTTCGAGCTGCTCGAGCACGTAATTCAGCACCTTCTCGCGCGTGGCGGCGTCGATGGGGATGTCGCGATCCGTTTGCGCCGAGGCGGTGGACGCGGCGAAGAGGCAGAGGAGCAACAGCGAGGCGAGAGTTCGTTTCATCAGGCTCTCCTTGAGTGAGATCAGGTCGTCTGCGGCTTGGTGGGCCGCGCGCGCAAACCGTCGAGCAGCAGCGAGGCGATGCGGCCGGTGCGCTCGGCCAGATCCTTCCGCTCGCCGAGCTCGCGCCGGCTCAGGCTGTACGGCAGCAGCGCGTTCGTCGCCGTCAGCAGCGCCTCGGCCGCGCCTTCCGCGTCATCCAGCGCGAACGCACCGCCGCGCGCGCCTTCCTCCAGCACCTGCGCGAGAATCGCCGCCTCCTCTTCGAAGTACCGCTTGCGCCGCGCCAGCAGCGTCGGGCGGATCGCCGCGAGCACGTCGCTGAGACTCTCGGTGTAGTGCTGCACGCTGTCGAAGCGGATCAGCACGCGCGCGAGCAACATGCGCCGCAGGCGCGCGCCGGGATCGCCGCCGCTCGCCGCGATCGTGGTCATCTCCGCTTTCACGCGCTCGACGATCCGGTCGATGTGCGAGAGGACCAGCTCCTCTTTGCTGCGGAAGTGAAGGTAGATCGTCCCCTTGCCGATGCCGACCTCCCGGGCGAGATCGTCCATCGTCAGCTTCGTGTAGCCGTAGCGCGCGAGCAGACGATCGGTGGCGTCGAGAATCGACTCGCGGAGGTCCTGTCGGGTAGCGGTGGCAGTCGTCATTTCAGAACCAATGACCGGATCAGTATTTTGGTCATCTTACGAAAACAGCCGCTCGCGGTCAATGCGGCGAGGCGGCGGCGCGACGTCTTGACAGGAGCCGCTCGGCCATCCTATTGTTAGCACTCGCGTGGGCCGAGTGCTAAGCGCACCGCCCGCGATCCAGGAGCAACCCAAGATGCGACATTCGTCGCAACGCACTCAACTGAAAGGAGATACATATGGCAGCAGTAGCGAGTGAACTCAAGCTCCGCCCGCTCTATGACCGCATCGTGGTCAAGCGGAAAGAGGCGAAGGAGCAGGTCCGCGGCGGCATCATCATCCCGGACAGCGCCAAGGAAAAGCCGCAGGAAGCGGAAGTCATCGCCGTCGGCGAAGGGAAGTTCAGCGAGGACGGCAAGCGGATGAAGCTGGACGTCAAGAAGGGCGACACCGTCCTGATCGGCAAGTACTCCGGCACCGAGATCAAGATCGACGACATCGAGTACACCATCCTGCGCGAGGACGAAGTGCTCGCGATCGTGGAGTAAAGGAGAAGCACCATGGCAAAACGAATCACCTACAGTGAGGATGCGCGTCAGGCCATCCTGCGCGGCGTGAACAAGCTCGCCGACGCCGTCAAAGTCACCCTCGGCCCCAAAGGCCGCAACGTCGTCATCGAGAAGAAGTTCGGCTCGCCCACCATCACCAAGGACGGCGTCACCGTCGCCAAGGAGATCGAGCTGAAGGACGAGCTCGAGAACGCCGGCGCGCAGATGGTCCGCGAGGTCGCCTCGAAGACCTCCGACATCGCCGGCGACGGCACCACGACGGCCACCGTGCTGGCCCAGGCGATCTTCCGCGAAGGCGTGAAGAACGTCACCGCCGGCGCGAACCCGATGGAGATCAAGCGCGGCATCGAGCTCGGCGTCCGCGCCGCGATCGAGTCGATCGAGAAGATGGCCCGTCCGGTCGAGGGCAAGGACATCCAGCACATCGGCACCATCTCCGCCAACAACGATGAAGAGATCGGCTCGATCATCGCCGGCGCGATGGAGAAGGTCGGCAAGGACGGCGTCATCACCGTCGAAGAGGCGCGCGGCCTCGACACGGTCCTCGAAGTGGTCGAGGGCATGCAGTTCGACCGCGGCTATCTCTCGCCGTACTTCGTGACCGATCCGGAGCGCATGGAAGCGGTCCTCGAGAACGCCAAGATCCTGATCTACGAGAAGAAGATCTCGTCGATGAAGGACCTGCTGCCGATCCTCGAGCAGGTGGCCCGTCAGGGCAAGCCGCTGCTCATCATCGCCGAGGACGTCGAGGGTGAGGCGCTGGCCACGCTGGTGGTCAACAAGCTGCGCGGCACGCTGAACGTCGCCGCCGTCAAGGCGCCGGGCTTCGGCGATCGCCGCAAGGCCATGCTCGAAGACATCGCCATCCTCTCGGGCGGCCGCCTGATCTCCGAGGACATCGGCGTGAAGCTCGAGAACGTGAAGTGGGAAGACCTCGGCGACGCGAAGCGCGTGTCGATCGACAAGGACAACACCACGCTCGTGACCGACACCGACGACAAGTCGCGCAAGGAAGCGATCGCCGGCCGCGTCAAGCAGATCCGCGCCGCGATCGAGGATACGACCTCCGACTACGACCGCGAGAAGCTGCAGGAGCGGCTGGCGAAGCTCGTCGGCGGCGTGGCGGTGATCAAGGTCGGCGCCGCGACTGAGACGGAGATGAAGGAAAAGAAGGCGCGCGTCGAGGATGCGATGCACGCCACCAAGGCTGCCGTCGAAGAAGGCATCGTCCCGGGCGGCGGCGTGGCGCTGCTGCGCGCGGTCGAGGCGGTCGAGAAGGTGCAGGCCGAGGGCGACGTGCGCGTCGGCGTGAACGTCATCAAGCGCGCGCTCGAGGAGCCGTTCCGCCAGATCGTCTTCAACGCCGGTCTGGAAGGCTCGGTGCTGCTGAACGAAGTGCGCCAGAAGGGCGGCACCTGGGGCTTCGACGCCCGCAACGAGAAGATGGTCGACATGATCGACAACGGCATCATCGACCCGGCCAAGGTGACGAAGCAGGCGCTGCTCAATGCCTCCTCGATCGCCGGCCTGATGCTCACCACCGAAGCCCTCGTCTCCGAGATCAAGGAAGAAGAGAAGGGCGGCGGCGCCAACCCTGCAGCCGGCATGGGCGGCGGCATGGGCGGTATGTACTAATACGAATTCAACGCTGTACGAGTACAAAGGCGGGCCGCTACGGCCCGCCTTTGTCGTTCGTGGAGGAAGGAAGCGCCTGCCGGGGGTGTTCGGCTAGTCGTGCCCCGGACTCTCTTTCTCCTTCTGCTCCTGCTGGCCTCGCTCCCGGCCCTCGCCACCGATCTCACCGTCGGCTACATCAGCCGCCTGCCGGAGATCGACTACGTGTGGGAGAGCAGCAACCCCGCGGTGGAAGGATGGCCGGCGGCCGGCTCGCAGGTGACGTGGCGCGCGAACGTTCGCTCGTGGCTCGATCGCCCGGTCGAGGTCGAGTACGTCTGGCGCATCGACGGGATCGCCGTCGCGCGCGGCCGCGCCGCGATCGCGCCGAATGCCACCACCGCCATCGACCTGCCGCGCACCTGGAGCTTCACCCGCAGCCGGATCTCGATCGCCATCGACACGGCGAATGAAGTGGCCGAGCAGTCGGAGACGAACAACTCGCTGGAGGTGTTCAGCGACGCGCTGTCGGTCGGCTTTTACGTGGAGCGCTCGTTCTACGACCATTTCCGCGCGCACCAGGCGGAGCTCGGGATCGGCTCGACGTCGTTCGAAAATTTCGCGCAGCGGCTGATCGCGCTCTTCAACGACGAGGCGGCGCTGGCGGTCTATCCCGAAACGCCGGACGGGGTGCTCGACCGCTGGCGCCTGCAGAAGATCGTGGTGGTGCCGGACGGCGCGCTGCCGCTCACGCCGCCGGCCGACTCGCAGGTTGGGCAGGAGCCGAACGTCGAATCGGCACAGCCGAACGTCGCCGACCGCAGCGTCGATCTGCAGTGGGGCTTCCCGGCTTCGAAGGCATCGGCGTACGGCGACTTCCGCACCGTCGCCCTCGACAATCCCTTCTACATCCCTGCAGTGATCCTGCACGAGCTCGGACACGCGCGCTATCTCACCGACGTCTACGCCTTCGACGTGCAGCACGCGCCGCCGGGCAAGGTGATGGAGGTGCCGGGGGTTAGTAAACGCGCATATATTTACCTGACGCCGGAGCAGGGTCTGATGAATCGCAATTACTCGTTCATCGACCGCTACAGCGCGATCGCCCTCAACCGCATCGCGCATCACCGCGCCATCGCCGGGAACTACAACGATCCGCAGAACGTCGGCTCGTTCCTGAACGATCTGCCGCTCGAGAATCGCCTCACCATCCGCGATGCCGCCGGCAATCTGATGACGGACGCGAACGTCGACATCTATCAGGCCGCACCGTTCGAGGCGGATGACTGGTACGCCGCGCATTGGGATGCGACGCCCGATGTGCACCTGCGCACGGATGCGAACGGGCAGGTGCTGGTCGGCCGCTCGCCGTTCGGCGCAACAATCGTTAATTACTGGCGCGGCTCGAATGTGGTGGCGGTGGTGCGGGTCGAGAAGAATGGCGTGGTGCAGTTCGGCTATCTGGAGTCGCGGCTGTTCAACATGGCCTCGTGGCGCGGCGAGACGGCGTTCGCCGATCACGAGCTAATCGTCGGACGGCAGCGCTGCGGCAACAGCGGGCCGCTCCTCACCTCACCCGCATGGGACGCGACGCCGGCCGGGCCGCGCGTGCAGCTCACCTGGTCGCCGCTTCCCGACGCGACCTCGTACACGATCTGGACCGCGACGCCGGGGCTGCATCCACGCCGCGCCGGTACGACGACGTCGACGTCGATAACGGTGCCGATGGCCGGCCGCACGTACTGGTGGGTCGAAGCATCATTCGCCAACTGCCCATCGCAACGCTCCGAAAGCAGCCGCCTCGAAGTCCGCGCCCAGCCAAAGACCCGCGCCGTGCGCAGGTAAGCGGGACGCTTCTGACTTCGCTCGCGGGTCGGGGGACCGACGAGAGGCCTCCGGCGGCTGGGGCCGAGGGCCCCAGACC
>DASVQE010000066.1:0-167593 GCA_036389275.1 Thermoanaerobaculia bacterium | reverse complement strand
TCGCCAGCTTGGAAGGCAGTGTCGCGGAGGCCAGGCCAACAGACGGGGTCCGGGGCCCGTGGCCCCGGCCGCCGGAGGCCCCCGGCGTTCCCCGTTCGTGAGCGACGTCAGTGATCCGCGCGCGGGCGGCTTGCTGCCGGCACGACTACGTCGGTCGAGCCGGTCGAGCGGTTGCCTGCGTGATCGGTGCAGGTGACCTGCACGCGCATCGTGCGCGCGGCCGCGGCGGAGTCGATCTCCACTTCGAGATCCGACTTCGAGCGCCAGCCGAGAGACTGGCTGCCGTTCGGGATCTCGCCGCCGTTCGGCATGATGCCGCCGTTTGGCATCTCGCCGCCGTTCGGCATGTCGCCTTGGGCGCCGTTCTGCACTTCGCCCTGGCTCTGCACGCCATTCTGGATCTCGCCCAGGCTGGTGATCGAGCAGCGCGGCGAACTGTCGGCGGCGTCGACTGCTTCGACGCTCACGCGCACCGGCACGGCGTTGCCGGCCAGCGCACCGGCGACGGCATCGACGCGGTTGATGTGCGGCGCGATCGTGTCTTCGACCGTGACGGTGAACGAGCCCTTGCGCTCCTTGCCGTTCGGCTGCACGCCGGTGCAGGTGACCGTGGTGACGCCGATCGGGAAGAGCGAGCCGGAAGCCTGCGAGCAGGTGACCTCGGTGACGCGCTTGTCGCGCTTCGTATCGAACGTGACCTCCGCTCCGTCAGGCTTCGTCGCCTCGGCGGTGACGCTGGCGATCTTCAGCGTGCCGTCGTCGTACACCTCGACCACGAAGCCGCCGGAGGCGCGCTGATCGAAGTCGTCGGTGGCGTCGCAGTAGACCTTGTTGTAGCCCATGCGGAACCAGTCGCCCGAGGCGGGCGTGCACTGCACGACGGGATCGGGATCGGCGCTGCCGTAGGCGATGGCGTCGAACGTGACGGCGGCGCCGTCGGTGCTCTGCGCGGCGACGCGGAAATCATCGGGCAGCTTGAGCTGCAGCACGCCGGTGTCGCGCGGCACGACCAGCACTTCGAACGAGGCGTAGCCGGTGTTGAGCGAGCTGTCGGTGGCCTCGCACTGCACCACCGTTTTGCCGTCCGGGAAATAGTCGCCGGAAGCGGGCGCGCAGGTCGGGATGAGCGAGCCGTCGATGTTGTCATCCGCGCCGGCGTCGAACTTCACGTACGCGCCGCGGTCGGTCTCGTCGGCGGCGATCTTGAACGAGAGCGGCACGCTCAGCTTCGGCGGTGCGGCATCGTAGACGGTGACGTCGAACGCGCCGCTGTCGCGGTTGCCGAGGCCGTCGCTCGCCGAGCACTTCACATACGAGCGGCCGAACGGAAACGTCGAGCCGGAGGCGGGATCGCAGGCGATCTGCACGGTGGTCTGATCGCCGCCGGTGGTCGACACGGTGTAGCGCAGCGTCGCGCCGAGCCGCGACTTCGCCTCGGAGAGCAGAATCTCCGGCAGCTGCAGTTGCAGCGGCAGGCGGCCGCCCGACTTGAGGACCGAGAGCGAGACGGCATTCGACTCGCCGTTCGCGCCGACCACGTACACCGACCAGCCGCCCGGCGAGTTCACCACTTCCTGCGGAATCCACCCGGTCACGTTGCCGAGTGAATCGATCGACGAGACGTCGACGACGTAGCGCGAGGTGCCGGCGGAATTGACGTAGTAGATCTGGTCCGTGTCGCTGAAGCCGGAGCCGAACGCGGTCACGAAGTATTCACCGCTGCGGGTCACGAGCGACGACGGATCGATCGACGAGATCGTGCCGGCCGTGGCCGCGGTCGCCGCAAGCAGCAGCATCGCTGCGAATGCAAGTCTACGCATGGAGCCTCCAACGAATTGGTGCGCACACCCGGGCCCACTACCCGGTGCGCTGATCTGGAACTGACCGTCTGGACGACGATTCCCTTGAACTCGAGGTGCGTAGTATCGGAAAGGCGTCTTCCATACAGCGTGATGGAGGTCACGCCGTAATAAAAGAATTCATCCCGCGAGCAGTTCGTCGAGCTCGTCGGCGGTGAACTGCTTGACCAGCGCCGGATCGTCGGGGCGGATGAGATCGGCAGCGAGCAGCGCTTTGCGCTCGATCAGC
Organism: Thermoanaerobaculia bacterium; assembly: GCA_036389275.1. GTDB lineage: Bacteria > Acidobacteriota > Thermoanaerobaculia > Gp7-AA8 > Gp7-AA8 > QHVT01. The sequence continues at coordinate 165,505 of DASVQE010000066.1, read as the reverse complement.
GCGTCGATCTTCTCCTCGATCGTGCCGCGCGTGACGAGCTTGATGACCTGCACGCCTTTGCTCTGGCCGAGGCGGTGCACGCGGTCGGTGGCCTGATCCTCGCGGGCCTGATTCCACCAGCGGTCGTAGTGGATGACCACCGAGGCGCTGGTCAGGTCGATGCCGAGACCGCCGGCGCGCAGGCTGGCGGTGAAGACGCGGCAGTCGGGATCGTCGCGGAAGCGCGCCACCTCTTCGCCGCGCGCGCGCGTGGCGCCTTTGATCGAGGCGTAGCCGATGTCGTTGCGGAAGAGATGCTCCTCGATGAGCGAGAGCATCGGCAGGTACTGGCTGAAGACGACCACTTTCAGGCCGCTGGACATGCACTCGTCGAGCAGCTCGACGAAGGTGTCCCACTTGCCCGAGCCGGCCTCGCCGCCGAAGCCGCCGCCGGCGGAAGCGGGATGGTTGCAGATCTGCTTGAGGTAGTTGAGCGCGGCGAAGATGTGCACGTACGAGACATGCGCGCCGCTGCGGAGCTGCGCGCGCAGCGGTTTCGCGCGCGCCTCGAGCACGCGGCGGTAGAGCGCGCGCTGCTCGCCGGTCAGCTCGCACCAGCGCTTGTCGACGATCTTCGGCGGCAGCTCGGTGAGGACCTGCTGCTTGGTGCGCCGCAGCACGAACGGCCGCACGAGCCGCTGCAAGGTGGCGCGGTCGTCGACGTGCTTCGGCAGATAGCCGGGCACGACGAAGTCGAGCAGCGCCTTCAGCTCGCCTTCGTGATTCTCGATCGGCGTGCCGGTGAGCCCGACGGCGATGCGCTTGTCGATGGCGCGCAAGGCGTGATGCGTGGCGGTGTCGGCGTTCTTGATGGTCTGCATCTCATCGAGCACGACCAGATCGAAGCGCCGCCCGCGAAACTGCTCGATGCGGCTGCGCACGATCCCATACGAAGTGAGCGTGACATCCGCACCCGGCGCATACCGCGCGAGCTTGTCGCGCCAGTGGTCGAGGACGGAGGTGGGAGAGACGACGAGAATTGACGGCGGCTCCTCGGGTCCTCGGCTCCTCGGCTCCTCGGGAGCTCGCGCCGTGTTGTCGCCCGAGGAGCCGAGGACCCGAGGAGCCGAGGAGCCGCCACCGCCGCTCGTCAGCGCGGCAATCAACGCAATCGCCTGATGCGTCTTTCCCAGCCCCATGTCATCGCACAGCAGCGCGCCGAAGCCGTTTTGCTGGAGGTGCCAGAGCCACTGGTAGCCGGTCTGCTGGTACGAGTAGAGATCGAGCGCGGTCTCCGGGGCGCCGCTGCTGGTCTGCGGCTCGTCGAACATGCGGAAGATGCGCTCGCAGGCGAGATCGCCGCGGAAGACGGCGCGGCCGCGGAGCGAGCCGCGGATGCGCAGCAGCTCGAGCTTCGTCACCAGCACCTGCCCGGCCGGCCCGAGCGTCGCTTCGTCGAGCCAGGCGAACTGCGGGTCGGTCACGTCGATCCAGACATTGCCGCGGATCAGCGCGCGCACGCCGTCGCGACGGGCGCGGGCGATCTCCGGCGCGGCGATCCATTCGCCGCCGGCGCGGAACGAGATCGTCACCTCGAGCAGCGACGACTCCGGCGTGGCGAAGTCGAAGACCACCTCGTCATCGAGCCGCACCGGATGCGCGCCGCGGATGCTCTCCGGCGCGAGCGCCTCCGGCATGCGCGCGAGCTCGTCGCGATGGCGTTCGACGAACGCGAAGACGTCATCCTCGGCGATCACCGTCTCCCGATCGTGCGGCACGCCGCCGCTGGCGCGCACCTCGAAGAGCGACGCCTGCGGCGCGTCGGCGCGCTCGACGAACATCGGCGCGGCGGGCGCGGCGGAGGCGAAGCGGTTGCCGGTGAGGAACCAGCGGCCGAACTGCGGCAGCGCGCGGCGTTCGTACAGCGCGCCGCCGCTGCCGAGGAGCACCGGCGAGAAGCGTAGCGTCCGCGCGCGCGTGATCTCGATGCGCAGCGACGGCTCGAGCGCGAGCGGCGCGAGCTCGAAGCCGCTGGCCGTCACCACCTCCGGCGCCGTCGCCAGCACGTGCTCGATCGCGCTCGCCGGCAGCGGCACCACTTCGCCGCGCGCGTGCAGCCGGAACGCGCCGTCGCTCAGCTCGAGCCGCGCGTCGGCGGCGTCGAGGAACATCGACTTGCTCCAGCGGTACCACGGCGAGGTCTCGAACTGCAGCCGCATCGAGCCGGAGCCGCGGCGCAGCAGCTCGTGCTCCTGCTCGGTCAGCGCGTACTTGCGCAGCAGCGCCTCGCGCGGATCGACGCCGTTCGCCTCGATGGTGTGCCCTTCGCTGAACGAGGCGAAGCCGACGGCGCGCCAGACGCTGGCGTCGAAGCGCTCGGCCGGCATGCGCCCGTCCGCGTCGCCGACCACGTCGAGCAGCACGGCGATGTGGCGGCAGAGATCGTTCGCGCGCATGGCCGGGTTGCAGCCGCAGCGCCACGACACGACCCGCGCCGCGTCGAGCACGATCACCGGCTGCATGGTGCGGCGCTCGTGCTCGGTCACGTTCGCCGTGTACGCGCCGCGGAAAAAGAGCGGCGCCTCGACGCGAAAGCTCGCGCCGTGGGCCGCGATCGTTTTCAGAGTGGACGGAGAAAACGCGGAGCGATAGCGATCGGGAAGAGGCATCCGGGAACGCGCAGCATTCTACGCGTTCAGGGCCACGTCGGCGATGGCTTCGATGGCGCGGTCGAGCTGCTCGCGCGTGTGCGCCGCGCTGATCTGGCAGCGGAGGCGCGCCTGTCCCTGCGGCACCACCGGGAAGCCGAAGCCGGAGACGTAGACGCCGCGCCGCAGCAGCTCCTGCGACATCGAGATGGCCTTGGCCGTATCGCCGATGATGATCGGCACGATCGGATGAATGCCTTCGCGCACGCGCACGCCGCGCGCGGTGAGCTGCTCGCGGAAGTGGCGCGTGTTCTCGTGCAGCCGGGTGATGAAGCTCGCGTCCTTCTCGAGCAGGTCGAGCGCGGCCATCGAGCCCATGACCACCGCCGGCGGCAGACTATTCGAGAACAAATAAGGTCTCGATTTTTGACGAAGATATTCCACGAGTATTTTCGGGCCGGTGGTGAAGCCGCCGTGCGAGCCGCCCAGCGCCTTGCCCAACGTCGAGGTATAGGCGTCGATCTGCCCGAACACGCCCAGCTCTTCCGCCGTGCCGCGGCCGGTGCGGCCGAGGACGCCGGTGCCGTGCGACTCGTCGACGACCAGGAACGCGCCGTACTCGCGCGCCAGCGAGACCATTTCCGGCAGCGGCGCCAGCGAGCCTTCCATCGAGAAGACGCCGTCGGTCATCACCACCTTGTTGCGCGCGTCGCGCGTCGCCTCGAGCGCGCGGCGGAGGTCGCTGATGTCGCGATTCTTGAAGCGCTCCTTGCGCGCCTTCGACAGCCGGATGCCGTCGATGATCGAGGCGTGATTGAGTTCGTCGGAGATGATGGCGTCCTGCTCGAGGGCCACGGTCTGGAACAGTCCTTCGTTCGCATTCCAGCAGGAGCCGTAGAGGATCGTGTCCTCGGTGCCGAAGAATTGGGCGATGCGCTCTTCGAGCTGGCGGTGGATGGTCTGCGTGCCGCAGATGAAGCGCACCGAGGCGAGGCCGTAGCCGTAGTCGCGCTCGGCCTTCTCCGCGGCGGCGACGATGGCCGGATGGTCGGCCAGGCCGAGGTAGTTGTTCGAGGTGAGCATGATCACCTCGCCGATCCCTTCGACCTCGACGACCGCGCCCTGAGGACCTTTGAGCGGCAGCTCGCGCTTGAGCGTGCCGGCGGCGCGCATGGCGTCGAGCTCCTGTCCGAGCGTGGAAAGCAGAGTGACGTCGCTGGCGGTGCTATTCGTTGTCATATTTGAGCTCGCGCCGGTAGCAGCGCTGCGCGTCCATGTCGAAGACCACGCAGGAATCGATCGGGCGCGAGTAGACGTGCATGCTCACCGCGCCCTCATTCCATTCGGCGAGGTTGCGGATGCGGTGGATGGTCTGCGTCTTGTCGACGGTGTTGAGCGGACCGCCGGGGACGGCCAGCTCGTTGCCGAGGTGCTGCATGTCAATCTTCGTGGCGCCGGCCAGGCAATCCATGCCGACCACCTGCTGGTTCTCCGGGCGGTTGCAGTCGATCTTGCGGTAGTTCTCGACCAGCAGCTTCCCCTGGATCATGGTCATCCAGCCGAGCTGCCCGTTGTGCGTATGCAGCGGCGTGACGGCGCCGATCGGCCAGCAGATCAGCATCACCTCGATCATGTCGTTGCGAAAGATCTTGTTGCGGGTGTGGCGCTCCGGCAGCCACTGCATGTAGCGCCCGAGCTCGTCCTCGCGGATCTCGTACGCGACGAGGTAGTCGTAGATTTTCTGCTTGGTGATGAGCCCTTCGGAGAGACGGCGGATGCCGTCGACGAACTGGTCGGCCGGGACCGGCGTCGGCGAGTAAATCTGCTGCGGCACGGCAATCAGGTTCTGGCTCTCCAAGGCGGCACCTCCAGTGCGGACTATAGCGCAGCAAGTTGCGGACCTTTTCGGGCGGTTCCGCGGAACTCGCCCTGTGTTAGTCTCCGCGCCCGTGCGCAACGTTGCAGTGATCGGCGCCCAGTGGGGTGACGAGGGAAAAGGGAAGATCGTCGATCTGCTCTGTGAGAAGTTCGACGTGGTGGCGCGCTATCAGGGCGGTCACAACGCCGGCCATACGGTGAAGTTCGCCGACAAGCATTTCGCGCTGCGGCTGATCCCGTCCGGCGTGATCCATCCCAACAAGCTCTGCCTCCTCGGCAACGGCATGGTCATCGATCCGGAAGCGTTGCTCTCCGAGATCGAGCAACTGCGCGGCGGCGGCGTGACCATCGAGGAGAACCTCCTCATCAGCGACTCCGCGCACTGCATCCTGCCGTATCACAAAGCCCTTGACCTCGCCCGCGAAGACGCGGCCGGCCTCGCCAAGATCGGTACGACCGGCCGCGGCATCGGACCGGCCTACGAGTCGAAGGTCGGACGCTACGGCATCCGCATCGCCGACCTGATCGATCCGGAAGTGCTGCGCCAGAAGATCGAGTTCACGTGCGCCGAGCGGAATGCCGTGCTCTCCTCCGTCTACGGCAAGGACACCTTCGATCCGAAGAAGCTCTACGACGACTATCTCCACTTCGGCGAGATCCTCGGCCCGCGCATCACCAACGGCACGGTCTGGATCAACGAGCAGATCCGCGCCGGCCGCAGCGTGATGTTCGAAGGCGCGCAAGGGACGATGCTCGACATCGACCACGGCACTTACCCGTTCGTGACCTCGTCGAGCACGATGGTGGGCGGCGTCTGCACCGGGCTCGGCGTCGCGCCGAAGCACATCCACAAAGTGATCGGCGTGGCGAAGGCGTACACCACGCGCGTCGGCGGCGGCGCGTTCCCGACCGAGCTCGAAGACGCGCACGGCGAGCATCTGCGCCGCCGCGGCAACGAGTTCGGCACGGTGACGGGACGTCCGCGCCGCACCGGCTGGCTCGACCTGGCCGTGCTGCGCACCGCGGCCACGCTGAACGGACTCGACGAACTGGCCATCACCAAGCTCGACGTGCTCGACGAGTTCGATGAGATCCCGGTCTGCACCGGCTACAAGGTGCGCGGCAAATCGTGGAGCACCTTCCCGGCCTTCGCCGTCGCGCACGACGATTACCAGCCGGAGTACCGCACGTTCAAAGGATGGAAGCAGTCGACGGCCGGCGTCACGTCGTACGACGAGCTGCCGGCCGCCGCGAAGGATTACGTGCGCTTCATTGAGGAAGAGACGGAGACGCGCGCGTCGATCATTTCGACGGGACCGCGTCGCGAGGAGACGATTCTCCGCTAAGCGGCCACACTTCCTCAAAGTCGATCTTCGCCAGCGCGTTCATCTCCTTCCACTCCGCGAGCACTTCCGGCGGCGCGTTGTCGGGAATCGACGCGCTGCGCCAGGTGATGACCTCGACGACGTAGCCCTGGCCGCGCCAGACCAGCGGCTGCGTGTCGCTGATCAGGTCGAGGCGTTTCAGCGTCTTCCAGTTGCGGCCGACCACTTCGGCGAGCTTCGCCTCGTCGGCTCCCGGCTTGACGGTGAAGCGCGCCAGGACGGTCTCCGGCGGCTCGGCGGTGTGGATGGCGGCGGCGAGGAGCAGTGCGAGCATCATCATGAGCGCGACGATACGCGCGCCGCGCTGCGCGCACTTCTCGATTCCTGCGAAAAAACGGCTCCTCGGGTCCTCGGCTCCTCGGCTCCTCGGGTCGCCGTTGCCACGCGTCACCCGAGGAGCCGAGGAGCCGAGGACCCGAGGACCCGCCTCTCTTTTCATTACACTGCCGCCGTTTGGCCGCGCTGCTTTACCTGATCGCCGCCGCCGCCGCGCTCTACGCGTGGCACCGGCTCGTGACGCCGCTCTCGCGCGCGGCGGCGGCGGTCGTGCTGGCGCTGCCGCTGCTGCTGACCGGGCGCGCGCTGCTGACGAATGCGGCGTACGGCGGCTTCGACATCCTCTTTCTCACCGCGCCGTTCAGCGACTACGCGGCGGAGCTCGGGGTCGAGCGTCCGCACAACCTCGAGCTGGTCGATCACGTGCTGCAGCTCGCGCCGTGGCAGCGCGAGGTGCGCGCGGCGTACGGGCGCGGCGAGTGGCCGCTCTGGAATCCGTCGATGCTCGGCGGACAGGTGCTCGCCGGCAACATGCAGTCGGCGCCGTACGATCCGTTCAACGCGCTCGGCATGCTGTTGCCGCTCGACCTGGCCACGACCTTCGGCGCGACGATCACGCTCTTTCTGGCGGCGCTCTTCGCCTTCGGATTCGCGCGCGAGCTCGATTGCTCCGAGGCTGCGGCGGTGATCGCGGCGGCGACCTTCATGCTCGCCGGCGGCATGGCCTTCAACGCGGGCTGGCCGCTCGGCCGCGCCTGGGCCATGCTGCCGCTGGTGCTCCTCGGCGTGCATCGCGTGGCCACGCGCGCCGATCTCGCCGCGGCCGCGCTGCTCGCGAGCGCGTTCGTGCTGCTGATCCTGGTCGGACATCCGGAGACGCTGCTGCACGTCGCCGCCGTGGGCGCGGTGTACGGTCTCTTCGCACTCGAACGGCGTAACGCGCTGCGCGCGGCCGCGCTCGCACTCGCCGCCGGAGTCGTGGCGCTGCTCGTGACGGCGATCTTTCTCCTGCCGTTCCTGGCGCTGCTCGACTCGTCGCTGGAAGTGCACCTCCGTCCGCAATCGGGACAGGCGCCGTGGCCGGAGATCCGCCGCGCCATCCGGGCCACGTTCCTCCCCTACTACGGCGGCGCGCCGTGGCACACGCGCAGCCGGGAGTGGAACATCGGCACCGCGCGCATCGGCAGCGTCGCGCTGGCGCTCGCGGCGATCGCCGCGCTGCGGCTCTGGCGGCGCCGCGAGGTGCGCTTCTTCCTCGGCCTGGCGATCGTGACGCTGCTCGCCTGCTGGAAAGTGCCGCCGGTATCGACGGCGCTGCACGCGCTGCCGCTGTTCGACATCGCTCTCAACGAACGCCTCGGCATCGCCGCCGTGCTCGCGCTGGCGCTGCTGGCCGCTTTCGCCTGCGACGAGCTGCGCGCGCGCGACACACGGATCGTCCTCGCGGTCGCGGCGATGCTCGCCATCACCACCATCGCCCTCTGGCACTATCAATGGACCCTCGGCGTCGATCGGAAGCTGCTCGTCGCCGGCGCATTTGCCGAAGCGTTGGGCATCGCGCTGCTGCTGCTCGCGCTGCGCAGGCCGCGGATCGCCGTCGCGCTCATCCTCGCCGCGATCTGCACGCAGCGTGTGATGGAAGACGGCAACCTTTATCCGCGCGTGCCGCGGTCGCTCTTCTATCCCGACGTCCCGCTGCTGGCGAAGATCCCGCGCGACCCGATGTACCGCATGGCCGCGACCGGCAATCTCTTCGTGCCGAACATCGCCGCGATGTACGGGCTCGAAGACGTGCGCGGCTACGACGCGCTGACGAACTTCGCCTACGCCGACGCGATGATCCTCTGGACCCCGAACGAGTCGCGCTCGTATCACGATCTCACCGAGCTCACCCACCCGTTCCTCTCGCTCCTCGGCGTGCGCCACGTGCTCGTGCCGCGCGGCACGCCGCCGCCGCCCGGCTGGCGCGTCGCCGCGGAAGAACGCGGCACGCGGCTGCTCGAAAACTCGCGCGCCATTCCGCGCGTCTTCGTGCCGCGCGCCTTCCGCTTCGTGCGCGACGAGGAGCACGCCCTCGCGGAGATGGTGCACGCGACGGACTTTGCGGCCACCGCCTGGATCGAGGACGCGAACGTCGCGCCGCACGAGGAACGCAACGGCGAGGCGCGGCTGCACGTGCGGCGCAGCGGCGGCGCGCGCTACGACATCGACGTCGTCGCGCGCGGCGCCACGCGCGTGGTGGTGGTCGAGTCGAACTGGCCCGGCTGGCGCGCGTACGTCGACGGCAAGCGCGTCGCGCTGGCGCGCACCGACCGCGCCTTCTTCTCGGTCTACGTCCCCGAGGGACGGCACAAGGTGCGGGTGATCTACCTGCCGGAGGCCTTCGTGCGAGGGCGCGCCGTCACCTTCGCGACGCTCGCGCTCCTCGCACTGGCCGCGCTCATTTCACGATGGCGTCGATCGACGCCTGCGACACGGAGTGATACGTAGGCCGCGCCTTGGCGTAGATGCGTTTCGCGGTGGCCATGTCTTTCGCGGCGAGCTTCGTGTAGAGCGGTTTGAGGAACTTGCGCCGTCCCATCGAGGTGAGGAAGCGCTCGAGCGCGGCGTCGGTGCCGCGATAGCCGCTGTCGAGCGACTTGTCGAGCCAGGCGAAGAGCACCTCGCTGTTGCCGCTGTCCTTGAAGTGGAACTGCGCGTCGAGCGCCTCGAGCCGCTCCGGATAGAGGTTCGGCAGCGACTGGATGAAGTGCACCCATTCGTGAGACGACCAGCCGGCCGTCTGCAGCGACTGCGGCGTCGCACCCTCGGCGAAGCGCTTCGCCTCCGCCTCGACGCGCGCGAACTTTTCCGAGTGCGGCACCGGCGCGTTGGCCGGCAGGCCCGGACCGTAGATCCATTCATCCACCTTGACGCGCTGCACGACATCCGGAAGTGCGGACTTCAGGTACTCCACGAATCGGGACGTCGTCATCGATTGAAAGGCGTACGTATCGAAGTATTTCCGGAGGAAGGCGTCCCATCGCGCGCGGCCGGCCGTCTCCTCGAGCAGCCGCAGGAAGAGCGCGCCCTTTTCGTAGACGATGCCGGGCGCCTCGTCGGGATCGCGGCCGGTGAGATCGATGTAGAGATGTTGATCGCCCGGCGGCAGTCCGGCCAGCTCCTTCTTCACGTCGGTGAGGCCGAGCTGCCAGAGCATCTCCGAGTACTCGCGGCCGTAGAGGTTCTCGGTGATGCGATGCTCGAAGTAGGTGGTGAAGCCTTCGTTCAGCCAGAAGTCGTTCCAGGTCGCGTTCGTGACGAGGTTACCCGACCATGAATGCGCGAGCTCGTGCGAGATCAGCGAGACCAGCGACCGGTCGCCGGCGATGACGGTCGGCGTGAGGAACGTCAGCCGCGGATTCTCCATGCCGCCGTACGGGAAGCTCGGCGGCAGCACGAGCATGTCGTATTTGCCCCAGCGATACGGGCCGTACAGCGCCTCCGCCGCGCCGATCATCTTCGGCGTCTCGGCGAATTCGTGCGCGGCCGCGTCGATCACCGGCGGCTCCGCGTAGACGCCGCTGCGCGCGTCGATGCCGCGGTAGACGAGATCGCCGACGGCGACCGCCATCAGATACGACGGGATCGGCTGCGGCATGCTGAAAAAGTAGACGCCGTCGGCGGTCTTCTGCGGCGCGTTCTGCGCGCTCATCACCGCCATCAGCTCCGGCGGCACGCGCAGCTTCGCCTCGTAGGTGAAGCGCACCTGCGGCGAGTCCTGCAGCGGCACCCAACTGCGCGCCAGGATCGCCTCCGACTGCGAGAGCAGGAACGGCCGCTGCTTGCCGGCAGTCATCGGCGGCTCGAGCCACTGCAGCGCGCGCGCGCCGGGGCTCGACGCGTACTGGATGACGACGCCGTTGGTGCCGGGCTGCAGGGTGATGTCGAGCCGCGCGCCGAGGATCGGATCGGGCGCGGCGAGTTGAAACGGCGCGGGCGCGTTGCCCGGCTGCAGCGTCACGCGCGAGATCGTTAAACCGTTCGTGTCGAGGTGCAGCACGTTGGCCTGCGGCTGCATGCGGCGCAGGCGCAGCGTGGCGGTGCCGGCGAGCTGCTTCTTCGCAAAGTCGACGGTGAGGTCGAGGGCGAGATGCTCGACGCGGATCTCGTCGGGCCGCGCGTACGAGTGCGGATCGTGCACGAAGACCGGCGTCGGCGTGGTGCGGCGCTGCGGCGGACGCGTGGCCGTCGCCGCCGGTGCGGGCGCTTCGTTGCGGCAGGCGGCGAGGACTGCGAGCGCGAGGACGGCAACGAATCGTTTCACGGCGCGAGATCATACAATCGCCGCGCAGGCAAACGCGGATGGCCCTTCCCACCGGGACCAGGCTCGGCCCGTACGAGATCGTTGCGCCGATCGGATCGGGCGGCATGGGCGATGTCTATCGCGCGCGCGACGTGCGCCTCGAGCGCGACGTCGCCGTGAAAGTGCTGCCCGAGCGCTACGTGCGCGACGCCGATGCGCGCGCGCGTTTCGATCGGGAGGCGAAAGCGGTGGCCGCGCTCACGCATCCGAACATCCTGGCCATTCACGACTACGGCGCCACCGACGACGCGGCGTACAGCGTCACGGAGCTGCTCGAAGGTCAGACGCTGCGGCAGCGGCTCGTCGAAGGTCCGATCAACTGGCGCAAGTCGATCGAGATCGGAGCGGCGATCGCCGACGGTCTCGCCGCCGCGCATGCGAAAGGAATCATCCATCGCGATCTGAAGCCGGAGAACATCTTCCTCACCGACGACGGCCGCGTGAAGATTCTCGACTTCGGGATCGCCGAGCTGGTGCGCCCGCCGGCCGAGGACAACGATCCGGCCACGACGCCGACGGCGCCGATGAATACCGATCCGGCGGTGTTCGGCACGGCCGGCTACATCGCGCCGGAGCAGCTTCGCGGCGAGCCGGTCGACGCCACCGCCGATCTCTTCTCCCTCGGCTGCGTGCTGTTCGAGATGGTCACCGGCCGCGCGCCGTTCATCCGCAAGACCGTGATCGACTCGCTCTCGGCGATCCTCAACGAGAGTCCCGACGTCTTCGCCACGTCGGAGCGGATGATTCCGTACGAGCTCGCGCGCGTGATCCAGCGCTGTCTGGAGAAGAGCCGCGCCGAACGCTTCCAGTCGGCGCGCGATCTCGCCTTCGCGCTGCGCGCCATCGGCACGTCGAACGCGCTGTCGTTCGAGGCGCCGGCGGAGCGCCGCCGCAAACGGCTGCTGTTGTGGGGCACGCTCGCCGCGGTCATGATCGCATTCGCGATCTTCATGCTCACGCGCGACCTTCGCTTCGCACCGCCGATCGCGCCGCGGACATCGCAGCCGCACGCCATCCGCACGCTGGCCATCCTGCCGTTCGTCAACGCCACCGGCGACGAGGAGGCGGAGTATCTCTCCGACGGCATCACCGAGACGCTGATCAACACGATCGCGCAGGTGCCGGGCGTGCGCGTGATGTCGCGCACGACGGTGTTCCACTACAAGGACGCGCATCCCGACCTGCAGCGCGTCGCGCGCGAGCTGCACGTCGGCGCGGTGGTGGTCGGGCGGATCGAGTCGCAGGGCGAGCAGCTCGCCATCAACGCGGAGCTGATCGATACGAGCGACAACGCGCTGCTCTGGGGCAACCGCTATCAGGTCGCGCGCGGCGATCTGTTCGCCGTGCAGCAGTCGATCGCCACCGAGATCGCGCGCATGCTCCGCCTCCGCCTCACCGGCCGCGAGGAGCAACTGCTGGCGAAACGGCAGACCACCGATCCGCGCGCGTACGAGCTGTATCTGAAGGGCCGCTTTCAGTGGAACAAGCGGAGCGCGGACGGTCTGTACAAAGCCATCGACCTGTTCAATCAGGCCATCGAGATCGATCCGCAGTACGCGCTCGCCTACGCCGGCCTGGCCGACTGCTACAACCTGCTCGACATCTGGGCCGGACTGCCGACGAAGGAGACGTTTCCGAACGCGAAGGCGGCGGCGCAGAAAGCGCTGGCCATCGACGATCGACTGGCCGAGGCGCATACGTCATTGGCGTATGCCATCCATACGTACGAATGGGATTGGGAGGCGGCCGAGCGCGAGTACCGCCGGGCCATCGCCCTCAATCCGAACTACGCGACGGCGCATCAGTGGTACGCGGAGTTTCTGGCGGCGAACGGGCGCTTCGACGAGGCGGAGCGCGAAGGACGGAAGGCGCTCGCGCTCGATCCGATGTCGCCGATCATCAATGCCGTGGTCTGCTGGAACGAGACGATGGCGCGCCGCTACGACGCCGCGATCGCGCAAGGTCTCCGCACCACGCAGCTCTTCCCGGCATTCATGCCGGCGCACGCATACCTCGGCCTCGCCTACATCGAGAGCGGCCACGCCGCCGAGGCGCGCGCGTCGCTGGAGACGGCGCGCAAGCTCCTCGACATCACGGTGGTCTTCACCTGGCTCGCGCGCGCCGAGCTCGCGTCGGGCAACCGCGCCCGCGCCGAGGAGATGACGCGGATGCTGAACGCACGCCGCGAGTATCTGCCGCCCTACTACATGGCCGCGCTCTACGCGCACCTCGGCGACCGCGACCGCGCCTTCGCCGAGCTCGATCGCGCGCTGCGCGAGCGCACCGGCGCATTGGTCTGGACGCGCGTCGATCCGGCGCTCGACCCGCTGCGCGACGATCCGCGCTTCGCGAAGCTGCTCTCAGCAATGCGGCCAGCGCGCTAGCACGCGCCGCAGCCACGAGCGATGCGAGCGCAGAAACGCCAGCTCGCACGCCGCGTTCTCCTCGCGGTTCGTGCGGCTGCAAAGCGACACCCGCAACCGCGTCGAGCCATTCTCCGCGTCGGCGAAAATCAAATGCCGCGACCCCGGCACGAGCGAGCCGCCGTAGCCGCACGCGGCGGAGCTCTCGCTCGTGGCGACCTCGATCGTCTCCGCGCGCGGACCTTTGAAGACCTCTACCGCCCGCAGCCGCGCCACGCCGCCCTCGTAGTCGATCACCTCGCCGACGAACACCGCCGCCGCGGCATTGAACGCAGGCTTGAGATCGCCGAGCACGCACGAGCAGGCGCGCGCGTGCGGTGCGGCGAAGAAGAGGAGGAGCGCGAGCGCTCGCATCCGGCGGAGGAATGGCTGCTGATTGCGCATGAAAGTGAATCCGCTCCTGCACTTCGCGTTACACATCACAGTGTGTAGAATCTGTGGATGCCCACGAACCTTGCCATCGACGACGGGCTTCTCGAGGAAGCGCAGCGGATTGGTGGCCACCGCACCAAGAAAGCGACCGTGAACGAGGCGTTGGAAGAGTACATCCAACGACGAAAGCAGGCGCGAATCCTGGAGTTGTTCGGCAAAGTCGATTTCGACCCGAAGTACAACCACAAGAGACAGCGCCACAGATCGTGAAAGTACTCGTCGACACGTCTGTCTGGTCGCTGGCGCTTCGTCGTCGCGGCAGCGCGAGTCATCAGACGGTCGCCGCGGTTCTCGCGTCGCTGGTCGACGACGGACGCGTGGCGATCATCGGACCGATTCGCCAGGAGTTGCTCTCCGGCCTCAAGGACCGGGCCCAATTCGACCGGCTGCGCGATCACTTACGCGCCTTTCCGGACACTCCCGTGACGACGGACGACTATGAGGAAGCGGCTGCCTTCTTCAATCAGTGTCGGGAGAGAGGGATTCAAGGATCGAACACCGACTTTTTGATTTGCGCGGTCGCCGTTCGGAACGGCTACTCGATCTTCACGGCTGATGGCGACTTTGCGCACTTTGCCGAAGTGCTGCCGATCGCGCTTCATTCTGACGTGCGCGCGTAGGCGCACGATGCGAGCGTCGCATCGTGCGCCTCCGGGCATTACTTCAGGAACGCGTACGACACTTTGAAGAACAGCGAGCGATCCGTCGGGAAGAGATGGTTCTGGTCATTCTCGAACGGGTCGGCGACGAGGACGCGGTTGTCGCCGTAGCCGACGAAGAGGACGGTCTGCCAGTTCAGTTTGTAGCTGTAGAGGATCGAGCCGAGGAAGTTGCCGCCGAAGTCGGCGACCGGGGCGGTCTTCTGGTACTGGCCGATCACGCGCACGAGCGAGCGGTTGGAGAAGCTGTACTGCGCGCGGATGCGCTGCACGTCGGCGGTGAAGAGGCGGCCGGTGGTGTCGAGGTTCAGCCACTGCCGCGCGGCGAGGAGCTGCAGGTCGAGGCGGTCGATGGGGCGGAAGGTGCCGGTGAGATTGAGCGAGGTGCCGCGGCCGACCTCCCCCGTACCGAACGAGATCTGCTCGCCGATGCGGCCGTTGAGGCCGACGCGCGGAATGCGACGCGACGGATCGAACTGCACGCTGAAGAGGCTGTACGTCTGCGACAGCAGCGGACCGCCCGCGAACGCGCGCACCTTTTCCTCCGGCCGCACCAGGAACGAGAAGTTGAGGTTCTTGAAGCCGATGCCGTTCACGCCGAGCGACAGCACCTGGTAGATGGTGTTGTTGTCGTTGTCGGTGTCGCGGATGGCCACCACGCTCGGGCGGACGAAGCGCAGCTTGCTGTGCTCCGGGAAGAAGCGGAGGCCGAAGCTGGCCACCGCCTCGCGATAGCCGACCTGCGGGACGAAGCCGAGGTCCGCGCGGAAATCATCGCCGAACTCGCGCAGCTCGACGCCCCAGTCGTGCGTCCGCTTCTGGTGGAACCACGACGCATAGAACGCGTGCGAGGTCTTGCCCTCGCCGTCCCAGTACGGCGAGATGTCGGGACGGTCGGGATTCTTCGTGTCGCTGAAGAGGAGCTGCGCGCTGATCGAGTCGCTCTGGCTCGGGCGCCACTGCCCGTCCGGACCGAACACGCGATTGTGTCCGCCGCCGGAGATCTCGCGATCCGTGAGCACCGCGCCGACGAACGACGAGCCGATGTCGTGGCGCAGGCGGCCGATGGTCGCGTACGAGGTGAAGTCGAGCGGCGCGAAGTCGGAGCCATACGTGCCGGGGATGATGGTGAAGCCGCCGCCGCGGTCCTGCGAGGCGAGGATCGTGTAGGCGGTGTCGCCGATCTTGCCAGTCACGCGCGTGCCGAAGCGCGGCGCGACGATGTTGCGCGTGTACGTCACCTGCAGCGGCGTATCGAAGAGGTCGAAGCCTTCCAGGAAGAACGGCCGCTTCTCAGGAAAGAAGACGGCGAAGCGCTCATTGACCGTGATCTGCGGAACGTCCGCCTCGATCTGCGAAAAGTCGGGATTGACGGTGAGGTCGACGGCCATCGTCTGCGTCGGCGTCCACTTCACGTCGACGCCGGCGTCGGTGTCGAGATCGCCGCGCTGCAGCGGCGAGCCGAGGCCGCGCTCGGGCGTGGCCAGCGTCTGCGCGGTCACGTACGGCGCGGTGATCAGATGGCTCGCCTCCGGCAGTTGCGTGAGGCCGGTGATCGGATGGGTGTGGCACACCAGGCAGTTCGAGCCGCGCGCGATCGGCGCGCTGTGAAACGCGTAGCGGAACTCGCGCGGATAGTTGCGCCAGACCAGCACGTTCCAGGTCTGCGGATCGGCGCTGCTGTAGCGGAGCGACGAGAACGGGATGCGGAACTCCGCGCTCCAGCCGGTGGCGTCGATCTTCGCCGCGGTGTCGTAGAAAAAGTCGGGAGAAAAATCCTCGCTGCCGTTGGCGTCGTTGAAGATGCCGTCGCCCTGGATGCCGCGCGGATTCACGCGCAGCTCGTACGCGGTGCGCTTGTCGTTGCGCGTGTCGAGGAAGATGGCGATGTTGTCGTCGGTGCCGATCACGGCGTCGCGATCGACGTACGGCGCGCGGATCTTGTGCGGCTGCGGGTCGTCCGCGCGGATGCCGATGTAGAAGTAGCGGCTGTCGTACGTGAGGTACGCGACCGTGCGGATCTTCGCCGGGATGTTGTCGCTCGGCGAAGTCTCGTAGAACTTGTCGATCACCGCCGCGTTCTGCCAGCCGGAGTCGTCCAGGTTGCCGTCGAGTGTGATCGCAGCGGTGGTGCGCGGCACGTTCATCGCCGGCGGATCGGGCGGCGTGTCGGCGAGCAGCGGGCTCGCTGCGGCGAGTATCGACAGCAATAGCAGAGCGGTCAGGCCCCGAACCTTCATTCTTCCATCCTCCCTTTACGAAGCCTTACGTAGAACTCCGCCAAAAGTTGCAAAGGAACGGTCAACGCCCGCTCCGGAGCGCCGCCACCGCCCGCTCGAGCACCGCGTCGCGGCGCGCGCGCACGTCCGCCACCGTCGGCGTCACCACGATGTCGGGCGTCACGCCGATGCCGACGAACTCGCGGCCGTCGGGATACGAGTCGCGCTTCGTGCAGACGCCGCCGTTGCCGCCGCCCGGCAGATCGAAGTTCATCGGCTGCCCGGTGCTGCCGCCGGTCGGTCCGCCGATCAGCAGGCCGCGATCCATCGCGTCGTACGCCACCGCGAAATCCTCCGCCGCGGAGAACGTCCGCTCGCTGATCAGCACCGCCACCGGCTTCGTGTAATGCATCTTTCCGTTCGGCGGAAACGGCTCGCCTTCATGCTCGTCCCACGACTCCGGACGTCCCCAGGCGCGATGGCTCGGCAGGTACTTGCGCGTTTTCCAGCGCGAGGTGCGCAGCGGCTTGTCGGTGAGCGTCGACAGCACGTACCAGCCGTTCGTGCTGTCGCCGCCGCCGTTCTCGCGCACGTCGAGGATCAGCGCCGAGGTCTTGGCGATCTGCGGCCAGAGCGCCTCGTACTCGGCCAGGAGCTTCTCGTCGTAAAAGCCGTTCAGCGCGAGATAGCCGATGTTGCCGTCGAGTAGCTTGAACGACGTCAGCGGCGGCTGCGGCGGATTGGGGTTGTAGATGCGCTTGACCGTTTTCTCTTTCATCGCGCCGCGCGCATCGCGAAACTTGAGATGCAGCGGCACCGACTGCGAGCCGGCCAGCAGGTAACGCTCGTACGTGCGCGAGTCGCTGTCCTGCGGCGTCGAGGCGAAGATGTAGGGGCGCACCTCGGTCTCGGCGAACGTCTTCACCGCCACGCCGTCGATGGACAGCAGCTCGTCGCCGATCTCGATGCCGAGCGACGGATCGTCGACGCGCACGACGAGCACCTTGTCCTCGACGAGGCGCGTGCGTAGCGGCGGGCGCGCGTACGTCTCGGGGAAGAGCTCGCGCGGCGGCGTGACGAACGTGTGGCCGTCGTGCAGCTTCGCCACGAGCCCGCCGAGGACGTGGTAGTACTCGGCGGTCGTCTTCGCGGCGCGCACTTTCGGGATGGTGGCCATGAACTCGGCGTCCCAATCGAGGTTCGGGACGAGATCGAAGTTCGCGAAGTTGAACTTCATCTCCGACCAGACCCGCGCCAGCCCGGCTACTTTCTCGTCATCGGTGAGCGTCTCGCGATAGCCGGTTTTCCAGGCGGGACTTTTCCATGCAGCCCATGGTTCCGTGGCGGCGAGCAACGAAGCGGCGACGAGCAGCGACGCGGCGAGCGACAGGCGTTTCATGCCGCGATTGGACCACGCGTTCGAAGAAAAGGTTAGGCCGGACGCGAGGATAGAACTGTTAACCACCGCTGCTTCTGATGCGTTGAGGTGGCCGGAGGATCCGTTGTGCGCAACCGATGCGGCCGCATTCTTTTGTTGTCGACGATCGTGCTCATCACGTGGCCAGTCTTGGCTGCGGACATCGTCATCGAGCACGTTGCTGTCGTTCACCCGAGTGACGGCTCCGTAGAGCGAGACGTCACCGTCGTCATCCGTGGTGAGCGCATCATCGGCGTCTCGCGTGCGGCTCGCGTTGCGCCCAATGCACGAGTCGTTGACGGCCGCAACAAGTACTTGATCCCCGGATTGTGGGATATGCACGTTCATCTCGGCAGCGTCACGAGCGCCGAAGCGCAACTCGCGCACGGTGTGGCGGCGGGTATCGTCGGCGTGCGCGACATGGGCACGCCTCTCGATCAGGCGCTCACGATCCGCGCCGCGATTCGCGCCGACCATGGGCCGGAGGTTTACATCTGCGGACCGTTGTTGAACGGAGATCTGCCGTTTCGGACGCCGCTCATCGTCAACGTCACAACGCCTGAAGGCGCGAGGGCAACCGTAGACCAGTTGCTCGACGCGGACGTCGACTTCATCAAAGTGCACGACGTGCTCGAGAGTCGGGTCTATGACGCAATCGCGGCAGCGTGCCGGCGCCGCGGCATGCCGTTCGCCGGGCACGTACCTGTATCGGTAACGGCAGCGCATGCCGCGGCACAAAAACAGCGGAGCATCGAGCACCTCGGCGGCCGGTTCTACTCGGTGCTGATCGCCTGCTCGCGCGACGAACACGCACTTGCCGGCCAGATGCGTCATCTGCTCGCAAATCTGGAGGCTGAAATGCGGGCAGGAAAGGAGCCGGACGATCGCGTGCTGTTTTCGGCCGACTTGACGCGGCATATAGCCGACACGTTCGATACGGTGAAAGCGGACGCGCTGCTGGCGCAGTTCATCAAGCACCACACATGGAACTGCCCGACGATGGTTTCGATGCCGCTACTTCAGGCGCGTGCTGATCCTGCGATGTCTCCGTCAGATCGTGAGGCGGCGGACGCTGCGATCAAGAAGGTAGATACGATCGTTCGACGCATCGCGAGTGAGACCGGAAGACTGCTGGCCGGAACCGACGCGTCGCTGGTCAGCGGCAAACTTCCGGATGAGCTCGAGCGCCTGGCGGCAGCCGGGGTCGCGCCGCTGGATGTTCTCCGTGCAGCGACGCTCAACCCGGCGCGTTTTCTGGGACGTACGGAAGATTTCGGCGAAGTCCGAGAAGGTATGGTCGCCAGTCTTGTCCTTCTCGACGGGAATCCGTTGGAGGCGGTATCGAACACGCGTCGCGTAGCGGTCGTGATTCTGCGAGGAAGAATTGTGCGGCAGCCGTGAGGCCGCCCTACTTCACGACCGTCCGGAAGTACTCGATCGTCCGCTGCAGCCCTTCTTCGAGCGGGACGCGCGGCTCCCAGTCGAGGAGCTGGCGCGCCTTGGTGATGTCCGGGCGGCGGATTTTCGGGTCGTCTTCCGGCAGCGGGCGGAACTCGATCGGCGCGCTCGTGCCGGTCAGCCGCTGGATCTCCTGCGCGAACTGCAGCACCGTCATCTCGCTCGGGTTGCCGATGTTGGTCGGGTTCGCTTCGTCCGACATCAGCAGGCGGTAGATGCCTTCGACGAGATCGGTCACGAAGCAGAACGAGCGCGTCTGCGAGCCGTCGCCGAAGACCGTCAGCGGCTCGTTTTTCAGCGACTGGGAGATGAACGCCGGCACCACGCGGCCGTCCTGCACGCGCATGCGCGGGCCGTAGGTGTTGAAGATGCGCACGATGCGCGTCTGCACTCCATGGAAGCGGTGATAGGCCATGGTCATGGCCTCGGCGAAGCGCTTCGCTTCGTCGTACACGCCGCGCGGACCGACCGGGTTCACGTTGCCCCAGTAGTCTTCCTTCTGCGGGTGAATGAGCGGATCGCCGTAGACCTCGGAGGTGGAGGCGATCAGATAACGCGCGCCCTTGTCCTTCGCCACGCCGAGGGTCTTGTGCGTGCCGAGCGAGCCGACCTTCAGCGTCTGGATCGGCTTCTCGAGGTAATCGATCGGACTTGCGGGAGACGCAAAATGGAGGACGTAGTCGAGAGGTCCATCAATATGGATGTACGTCGTGACGTCCTGCTTGATGAACGAAAATCCGTCATGCCCGAACAAATGCTTGATGTTGTCGGGCGAGCCGGTCAGGAAGTTGTCCATGCAGATCACTTCATGACCGCGCTCGAGGAAGAGCTCGCAGAGATGGGAGCCGAGGAAGCCGGCGCCGCCCGTAATGAGTGCGCGACCCATCAGCGTGGCCTCGAACGGCGCTCGTCGACGCGCCCGACAGACGAATAGGCGAAGCCGAGTGCGGCCATGCGGTAGGCGTCGTAGACGTTGCGCAGGTCGACCAGCACCGGCTTGCGCATCGCCTTCTTGATGCGCTCGAAATTCAGCGCGCGGAACTCGTTCCACTCCGTGGCCAGCACCAGCGCGTCGGCGCCCTCGGCGGTGGTGTAGGCGTCGGCGCAGTAGGTGACGCCGCTGAAGATCGACTTGGCGTTCTCCATCGCCTGCGGATCGTACGCGCGCACGGACGCGCCGCGCTCCTGCAGTCCTTTGATGATGGGGATGGTCGGT
Source organism: Thermoanaerobaculia bacterium (assembly GCA_036389275.1). GTDB lineage: Bacteria > Acidobacteriota > Thermoanaerobaculia > Gp7-AA8 > Gp7-AA8 > QHVT01. The sequence continues at coordinate 145,170 of DASVQE010000066.1, read as the reverse complement.
GAATCGCGCATGTCGTCGGTCTCGGGCTTGAAGGCGAGGCCGAGCATCGCAATGGTCTTGCCACTCGGCTCGCCGACGGCGTGAACGATCTTGTCGATCATGCGCAGCTTGACCGCGTCGTTGACCCGCAGCACCGCCTCCATGATCTGGAACTCGTAGCCGTTGCGGCGCGAGATCTCGGCCATGGCCGAGGTGTCTTTCGGGAAGCAGGAGCCGCCGAAGCCGGGGCCGGCCTGCAGGAACTTCGGTCCGATGCGCGAGTCGAGCCCCATGCCGAGGGCGACGTCCTGTACGTTCGCGCCGACGCGCTCGCACACCGAGGCGATCTCGTTGATGAAGGTGATCTTCGTCGCCAGGAAACCGTTCGCGGCGTACTTGATCAGCTCGGACGACTCGACGTTCGTCACCACGAACGGGATCTCCAGCGAATGCAGCGGCGCGTAGATCTCTTTCATGATCTCCGCCGCCTCGGAGTCGCTCGCGCCGATCACCACGCGGTCGGGCTTCATGAAGTCTTCGATGGCCGAGCCTTCGCGGAGGAACTCCGGGTTCGAGACGATCGACGCCTTGTGCCCGGTGTTGTACGAGTCGATGATCTTCTCGATCATCCGGCCGGTGCCGATCGGAACGGTCGACTTGGTGATGACCAGCTTCGGCCCGTTCATCGACTTGGCGATCGAGTGCGCGACCTCTTCGACGTAGCGGAGATCGGCCGACCCGTCGGGCTTCGGCGGCGTGCCGACGGCGATGAAGATCGCCCGCGCGGTCTGCACCGCCTCGGCGAAGTCGGTGGTGAAGCGCAGCCGCCCTTCGCTGACGTTCTTGCTGACCAGCTTGTCGAGGCCCGGCTCGTAAATCGGAATGGCGCCGCTGTTGAGCGCCTCGATCTTCCGGACGTCGACGTCGACGCAGATCACGTCGTTACCGAAGTCCGAGAGACCGGCTCCGGTGACGAGGCCGACGTACCCCGTGCCGATGACAGCAATGTCCACTTGGGAAGCCTCCGCGAAAAGTGTGGCGCGACCCGTTGCGCCGGGCGCGCATCGTAACAGACGAAGATCAGTTCATTGCGTGCTCGTCGTATCGGTCGCGGCCGCCGGCGGCGGCGGCGCGGTGGTGGTAGCGGGCGGCGGCGCGACGGCCGGCGCGGTGGTGGTCGCCGGCGGCGCGACGGTCGGCACGTCGCCCGGCGCCACCGGCGGCACGGGCGGAATGTCCGACGCCGGCAGCGGCTCGATGGCCGGCGCCTTCTGCGCCTCGCCGACGCGACGGGTGATGCCGGCCTGCTGCCGGTTGCGGATCAGCCAGCGCAGCAGCTTCGACTCGTTGATGCCGATCAGGATGTCGTTGATCGACTCGTAGATGGTCGGATCGGTGATCAGCTTCCCGGCCGTGCCGTTGCCGTTGTTCACCTTCGCCACAACGTCATTGAGCTGATGCACGAGCTGCGTGAACTCGCCGAGGGCCTGATCGCCGTACGCCTTGTCGTTGATCAGGCGCGGCACGAGACCCTGTCCCGTCTGCATGGCCGTGGTGAACGCGGCCAGGTTGCCGGACGCGACGCGCAGGTTCTCGACCATCTCCATCGCGCGGCGCTTTCCTTCCGGATCGTTGAGCAGCGCAGGCACGAGACCCTGTCCATGCTCGAAGCCGCCCTGCACGTTCGCGGTGATGGCCTGCAGCGAGCGCGCGGCCTCGCCGATGTTGGTGGTGAGCTGCCGCGCGAACGCGTCGTCGTACATCAACTTGCCGACCACGCCCTGGCCGCTCTCCATGTGCGCGAGCGCGGCGTTGGTCTTGTTGAGCGTGGTGAGGAACGTGTCGGTGATGCGCTGCTTGGTCTCCGGCGCGGTGGTCATCTCGCCGATCAACCCTTCGCCGCGATCGATGCGCGCCAGGATGCTCTTGAGCGAATACGAAATCTGCACGAAGTTGTCGACCAGATCCTCGCCCGAGGTGATGAGCTGCTCGACGTCCGTCTGCCGCTGCGACGGGATGATCGCGCCCGGTTCGAGCGGCGGAAAGCGCGGCGTGCCCGGCGTGATGTCGATGTAGCTGTCGCCGGTGAGGAGGCCGAGCTTCTTCATGCGCGCGCGCGAGTCGCCGCGCACGCGCTCGGCGTACTTGCGGTCGACCATCAGCTCGATCTCGACGCTCTTCTGCTTCGGGTCGGACGGCAGTTGGATGTCGCGGATCACTCCGATGGTGACGCCCGACATCTTCACCGGATTTCCCTCGGCCAGGCCGGAGACGTTGGCCAGCCGCACCTCGTACTCGTTCTTGCGCGCGAAGATCTTCTGTTCCGATCCGATGAAGAAGAGGAACAGCATCAGGATCACCAGCGCGGCCGTGACGAGCAGGCCGACGCGGATCGTCTTGTCTTGTGTGGTTTTCGCCATATCAGGTCGTACTGCTGCGTGCTGTGTACTGCGTATTTGGTTGTGCGGCCACCACCGCGCTGGCGCGCAGGAAGTCGCGCAGCGGCGGATAGTCGGCGTCGCGCGCCTCGTCCATCGTGCCGACCCATTCGAACACGCCCTGGTTGAGGAACGCCACGCGGTCGCCGACGGAAAAGGCGGAGTGGATGTCGTGCGTGACGACCACGGAAGTCACGCTCAGTTTCGTCTGCAGATCGACGATCAATTCGTTGATGGTCTGCGAAGTCAGCGGATCGAGTCCGGTGGTCGGCTCGTCGTAGAGGATCACTTTCGGATCGAGCACGATCGAGCGCGCAAGGCCGACGCGTTTGCGCATGCCGCCGGAGAGGCTGACCGGCATCAGATGCGCGGTGTTCGGCAGGTTCACCAGCTCGAGCTTCTCCTGCACCGCGCGCGCGATCTCTTCTTCGCTCATGTCGGTGTGCTCGCGCAGCGGAAAGGCGACGTTCTCGAAGACCGTCATCGAGTCGAAGAGCGCGCCGCTCTGGAAGAGCATCCCGAACTTCTTGCGGATGCGGTACAGCTCCTCCTCCGGAAGATCGGTGATGTCCTCTTCCTCGACGAAGACGCGTCCGGAGTCGGGCGCCTCGAGGCCGAGCATGTGGCGCAGCGTGACCGACTTGCCGGTGCCGGAGCCGCCGAGGATCACCAGCACCTCGCCGCGGTAGACCTTCAGGCTCGCGCCGCGCAGCACCTGCTTGACGCCGTAGGCCTTGTGCAGGTCCTGAAACTCCACGAACGGATCGCGCGCGTGGCGGCGCCGGTCGGTCGTTCCGCGGTCGCTGGCGCGGCGGTCGTTGCTGGTGGCGATGTCGGTCATCAGAAGAGGAACAGGAAGAGCTTAGTGAGAAAGAAGTCCATGATCAAAACGGTGATGGCGCCGGTGACCACCGTGGTGGTGGTCGCGCGTCCGACGCCGTCGGCGCCGCCGCTGGTGCGCAGGCCGTTGAAGCAGCCGATCAGGGCGGTGGCGAAGCCGAAGAAAATCGTCTTGCCGACGCCGGAGGCGAGGTCGTTGTACTTGACCGTCGTGATCACGCTGCGCATGTAGAAGTTCGCGTTGAGATGGAGGTTGGCCACCGCGATGACCATGCCGCCGAGGATGCCGAGGGCGATGGAGATCACGGTCAGCAGCGGAAACATCAGCGTCGTGGCGACCACGCGCGGCACGACCAGCTTGCGCACGGGATTGGTGGCCAGCGCGCGCAGCGCGTCGATCTGCTCGGTGACTTTCATCGTCCCGATCTCGGCGGTCATGCCGGCGCCGACGCGGCCGCCGACCATGAGCGACATCAGCACCGGTGCGAGCTCGCGCACGAGCGAGAGCGACACCACCGTGCCGATGAAGAGCTTTCCGCCGAAGTCGGCCAGCGCGTACGCGGTCTGCAGCGCCAGCACCATCCCGATGAAGGCCGAGGTGATGACCACGATGGAGATCGAGCGGACGCCGATCTGGTCGAACTGCGCCATCAGCAGCGGGCGCTCGATCGGACCGCGCCAGAGCTGCTGGATGGTCTGCACGGCCAGGTCGGTGATTCCGCCGACGTAGAAAAACGCCCCGTCGGCGCGCTCTTTCATGCGCGCGAACATCGACGGCTCGTCGGGTCGCTCGATCGCTTCAGTGGTCATCGGGGAAGGCTCAATTGTCTCCAAAAATCCGGCGCAGCAGCCGTTTGATCGAATTCTCCCGTTCCTTCGCCCGCCGCTTCTGCTCCTCGGCGCGCTGCTGCTGCTGCATGTCGACCGGCGCGGGCCGCTCCTCCGGCTCGCGCGCGGCGATCTCCGGCGGTTCGTTCCAGTACGGGCTGGGCTCGCCGCTTCCCGCGTGCAACGGGCAGACCGACTCCGGCTCCGTGCCCGCGACATAGACCTCGGTACGCGTTCGCGGACAGTACGGAGTGGCCAGCATGCCCGAGTCCGGATCGATCTCGCGCTCGCTGACGTCGTCGGGACGGCGCCAGTCTACGTCGGGAACGAGCCCATCGATGCGGTTCATGTGCCGCACCCAGATCGGCAGGCAGGCATCGCTGCCGGCCAGCCGCACGCTGTGCCCATCATCGAAACCGATCCACACCAGCGACAAAATCCTCGGCGAGTAGCCGATGAACCACGCGTCGCGATAATTGCTGGTCGTGCCGCTCTTGCCGGCGTACGGATGCTCGAAGCCCATCGAGCGCGCTCTTGCCGCAGTTCCGTAGTTGAAGACGTCCTTCAGTACGTCGTTCATGACGTAGCAGACGCCGGCCGGCGCGACGCGCTTCATCTTCGCGCTGCGCGTCTCCAGCAGCTTGCCGTCGCGCGTGACCACCGCCAGGATCGACACCGGCTCCGCCTTCACGCCGAGGTTGGCGAAGACCGAGTAGGCGTAGGCGATCTCCAGCGGCGTCACTTCGAAGGCGCCGAGCGAGATCGACGGATACGGCTGCAGCTTCGACTCGACGCCGATGGCCGTGGCCGTGCGGATCACGTTCGGCACGCCGGCGTCGATGGCGGCGCGCACGGCCGGAATGTTGTACGAGTGCGCCAGCGCCTCGCGCACGGTGACGCGGCCGTGAAAGCGGTTGTCGTAGTTCTGCGGCCGCCAGACGGCGGCTCCGGCGCGCACGGAAATCGGCGAGTCGTCGAGCACCGTCGAGGCGGTGAGCGCGTTCTGTTTGCGCGCCGGATCCATCGCCGTCACGTAGACGAACGGCTTGAAGAGCGAGCCCGGCTGGCGCCGCGCCTGGATGGCGCGGTTGAACTGCGTCTTCGAGTAGCTCCGCCCGCCGACCAGCGCCTTCACGTAGCCGGTGCCCGGCTGGATCGTCACCATCACGCCTTCCAGCGGCGTCTGCGAGGTGCGCACGTGTTTGTACTTTTTGGTGAGGTTGGCGATGCCGTTGTCGAGCGCCTCCTCGGCCGAGCGCTGCACGATCGTGTCGAGGGTGGTGAAGATGCGCAGCCCTTCGGTCTTGAGCTGCGTCTCCGGATAGGTCTCGCGCAACTGCTTGAGCACGAGGTCGACGAAGAAGGGCGCGCTGCGCGAGGTCTTCGGAAAGCGCGAGACGGCCAGCTTCGACGCCGACGCTTCCTCGTACTCGCGCTCGGTGATCTTCCCTTGCTCGCGCATCAGTTGCAGCACGGTGTCGCGCCGCGGCCGCGCGCGCTCCGGATACTTGAGCGGCGAGAGAACGTTCGGCGAGCGGATCATGCCGGCCATCGTGGCCGCTTCGGCCAGCGACAGGTAGGTGACGTGCTTGCCGAAGTAGACCTGCGAGGCCTGCTCCACGCCGATGATCTGCACCGAGCCGTTCTGCCCGAGGTAGATCTCGTTGAGGTAGGTCTCGAGGATGGCGTTCTTCGAGTAGCGCGCCTCGAGCAACACGGCCATGACCGCTTCGAGCGCTTTCCGGCGGAAAGTGCGCTCCGGATTCAAGTACAAATTCTTGACGAGCTGCTGGGTCAGGGTCGAGCCGCCGGCGCTCAGCGACTTGTTGCGCAGGTCGGTCACGAGCGCGCGCAGCGTCCCTCGTATGGAGATGCCTTCATGGCTGTAGAAGCCGCGGTCCTCGGTGGCGATGATCGCGTCGACCAGCACCTTCGGCACCGCGTCGATCGACACCGGCACGCGGTCTTCCATCTCGTTGTTGTAGATGGAGGTGATGAGCTCCGGCTCGATGCGCGCGCCGCGCAGCGTGATGCCGTCGGTCAGCCGCTGGATCGAGCGGATGGTGCCGCCGTCGGTGCGCACCAGCACCGGCATGGCGTGAAACTCCATGTCCGGATACTCGAAGTTGTTGAGGAAGATCTCCAGGTCGTCGCCGCTGTAGCGGTACTCGCCCGGATTCTCGACGCGCTTCGAGACCTCGTGATAGCCGACGTGGTTGAGCTTCGGCTCGAGCAGCGCGCGCGGATAACGCATGCCCGGCACGAGCGGCGTCGCGTCGGAGTAGACGCGGCTCGGCAGATCCCAGCGCCGGCTCGAGTCGAATTTCTTGGTGATGACGACGTACGTGTAGCCGAGGAAGCCGAGGAACGCCACGAAGACCACCATGGCCAGCAGCGCCAGGCCGGCCGAGTGCCGCCAGAGGAAGTCTTTGAAACGGGAGCGCGCCATCGGGCCTCAGGTTAACGCGAACCGCCCTCGAACTGCGGCTGCACGCCCATCTCGCGCAACAACTCGTGCGCGCCGTCGACCGCATCCATCACCCAGAGCATGTAGCGCGAGTCGACATGGATGGTGCGCACCAGGTCCTCTTCGACCATGTAGTCGGCGCCCACACCTTCCCAGTTCATGTCGAAGGCGAGGCCGCACAACTCGCGCCAGGCGTTGAGCGTGGCCGAGCCGGAGCTGCCGTTGGTGACGTTGGTCGTGCTGAGGAACGCAACCGGCACGGTATGGAGATCGGGATCGACGTAGCTCCCGAACTGCTGCTCTCCTGCCTTCCGTAGAAGCGTCGCCGGACTGTTGAACGGCTCTTCTCCTTTTTCTTTCTCCACGACGCCGCGGACGTCGGTCTGCGGGAAGTACCAGACACCGTTGCGCGGCGAGTAGCCCTTCACCTGGCCGAAGCCGACGCGCAGCGTGCCGTTGGCGTCGGGATAGAGCCGGCCGCCGCGCGCGGCGCGCAGCGCCTCGAGCATGACCGGGCGGAGGCGCGCCATCGCGCCTTCGCGGGCTGCGGTCTCCTCGTCACGCTGCGCGCCGAACGCGCGCAGCTCCGCGGCGAAGGCGATCAGCGAGTCGTTGCGCGCGGTGAGCTGCGCCGTCGTTTCATTCACCATCGCCGCTTCCGCCTCGGCATCGCCGATCTTCGTCGAGCCGTACAGACGATCCAGCAGCGCGTCGATCTGTTCGTCGACCGTGGTCTTGTGCAGCGCGCGATCGACCGGCGTGATGCGCTGATCGGCCGGCAGCTTCGCCGCCTCCGCGAGGAAGAGCCGCAGCCCGGCGCGGTCGCTGCCGAGGTCGAAGTTGCGGCGGTTGCGCGTCAGCGAGCCCTGGAAGCGCGTGCGGTTGCGGTCGCGGTACTCGTCGGCGCGGTCGAGGTCGGGCCTGGTCCGCTCGATCGTGTTGCGATAGAGGTTGTTCGCCTGCGTCAGCATCGGCGAGGCGGTGTAGAGCCAGGCGAAGAGCGTGTCGCGCTCGCGCGTGGTGCGCTGCCTGGCCAGGATCGACTCGAGCTCCGCGCTCGCCGTGTCGTACGACTTCGCCAGCTCGCCGGTCAGTGACGCGCGCAGCGCCGCCTCTTCTTTCTTCTTCGCTTCGACGAAATGGCCGCGGCGATACGCCTCGAGCGTGCCGGTGTACTTCTTCAGGTAGTTCTCGAGCGAGGCGATGCGGCTGGCGTTGCGCAGCGCCACGTCGCGATCGCCGGCGCCGCGCGCGCGCAGCAGGTCGAGCAGCATGGTGCGGTAGCGCACCGCCGCCGGCAGCTCGTACTCCTCCGCCGCCTGCACCTGCGAGGCGGTGGCGTGACGGCTGGTCGATCCCGGCGTGCCGGCGATCATCACCAGATCGTTCTCGTCGAGGTCGCGCGTCGACACTTTCAGAAAGTGCTTCGGCCGGTACGGCACGTTGTCCTTCGAGTAGTCGGCCGGCTTGCCGTCCTTGCCGACGTAGGCGCGGTAGAAACCGAAGTCGCCGGTGTGGCGCGGCCACATCCAGTTGTCGACCTCGTCGCCGAAGTTGCCGACGCCGAGTGCAGGAGCGTAGACGAGGCGCACATCGCGCAACTCGAGCTGCGTGAAGCGGAGGTATTGCGCGCCTTCGAAAAACGACGACACGAGGCAGCGGACGTTGCCCTGCTTCTCGCACTCTTCGACGATGCGGCGGCGGTTGCGGGTGATCGCGCGCGCGCGCTCGGCGTCGGTGGTGTTCTTCGGCAGCGTGCCGAGGATCTGCGCGGTGACGTCGTCGATGGCGGTGGTCACGTAGACGCGCGCATCGGGCGTGGCCTGGATCTCCTCGGCGCGCGTCTTCGCCAGGAAGCCGTCGCGCACGTAGTCGTGCTCTTTGGTCGAGTTGTACTGCAGCGCGCCGTAGACGCAGTGATGGTTGCTGACGATCAGCCCGTCCGGCGAAACGAACGAGGCGCTGCAGCCGGGGATGCTGACGATGGCGCCCATCGGGAAGCCGGTGAGGTCGGCGAACTGGTTCGGATCGAGCTGCAATCCGAGCTTCTTGAGCTCGCCGCCCAGGGCCGGGATCTGTTGCGGCATCCACAAACCGTCGTCGGCGAAGAGAGAGAACGGGAGAGCGAGGCAGGCGAGAAGCAGCAGGCCGCGAATCTTCATCGCGGTGCAGAACAGCATCAGCTCGTCACGCATTCGCTCGCCGCCGCTCTAAACGTGCGGAGGACCTCAACCATGGATCAACGAATCGACAACGTCTGGTGGATTTTGCGCGTCACGTTCGGCCTGTGTGCGTTTCTCGCCGGACTCGACAAGTTCTTCGGCCTGCTGGTGGATTGGCAGCAGTACCTCAGCCCGCTGGCGAAAAGCGTGCTGCCGATCGCGCCGGACGTGCTGATTCAGATCGTCGGCGCCATCGAGATGATGGTCGGGCTGGCGATCCTGAGCGGCATCGCCACGCGCCTCGGCGCGTACGTGGTGACGGGCTGGCTGATGCTGATCGCGCTCGAGCTGGTGACGAACGGCAAGTACTTCGACATCGCCGTGCGCGACGTGGTGATGGCGCTCGGCGCGTTCTCGCTGGCGAAGCTGAGCGAAGTGCGGGCCGAGGCGCCGGTGAGAAAGCCGGCCTTGTCACCGATCTGACCCTTTGCATGGGTCAATGTTCAGACGCTGACCCGGAACGCGACAAACCGTCAAACCGCTAAACGCATTGAACTCAATGTAATGACGATTTCTGGCCCGTGGCAGTCACGTTGCTCTTCTACCGGCACAGCCCTATCGAGGGAAACGTTAGAAGGAGCTAAAGAATGAAGCGTACGACGATCCTGATGTACGTGGTGATCCTGCTGGTGGCGACGGCTGCCATGGCCCAGAACGGCAACAGCGACAACTGGCGCATCCGCGGCGACAACGGCGAGCTCGTGAAGGTGCTCCCGCCGCCGGCGATGGCCAAGGCTGACACGAGCAACCCGACGTTCGCGCCGGTCAATGACGGCGGCAGCTTCCTGCAGACGTCGCTGGCCAGCTACGGCACCGTGCCCGGACATCTGGACAACCATGGCGGCGGCGTCATGGCGAGCAACAACAAAGTCTTCAGCATCTTCTACACCGCCGATACGGCGAACAAACTGCAGTCGACGATCACCGGCTTCATCGGCGCCTTCAGCGGCACGAGCCCGGGCATGACCACCCTCGGCCAGTACGGCGTGGCCAGCACGATCTCGAACAGCGGTACCTACACCGACCCGACCAACACCGCGCCGCGCAGCATCTCCGACTCGCAGATCCAGTCGTACATCGGCTCGCTCTTCACCGCCGGCAAAGTGGCCGTCGACACCTCGACGATCTACGGCGTCTACCTGCCGCAGGGCACCAAGTCGACCAACGGCTCGTCTGCCTCCTGCCGCAACTACTGCGGTTATCACGGCAGCTTCACCTACAGCGGCAAGACCATCAAGTACGCGGTCTATCCGTACCTCGACTGCTCGGGCTGCTCGCTGAGCGGCGCGAGCGTCAACGACATGATCACCGTCGTCACCTCGCACGAGATCCGCGAAGCGCTGACCGATCCGGTCAACGCCTGGTGGGAAACCGCGTCCGGCTATGAAGCCGACGACAAGTGCGCGTGGCACAACCTCTACCGCATCAGCGGCTACCTCGTGCAGCCGGAGTTCTCGAACTCCGACACCGCGCCGGGCCAGTCGAAGCCGGGCGCCTGCGTCTTCCCGTAGGAGCGTTCGCGCACAGCAGCAACCAGTCAGAGGCGGCCTCGGGCCGCCTCTTTCATTTCCAGCGGAGCCAGCGAGCGCAATACGCTCACCACCGTCTGATGGTTCAGCGGGAACTCCAGCATCACGTGAATGACGCTGAGCACGTAAAAGACCGCAAATCCCGCGCGATAGTTGTACGCGTACAGCGCGATGCCGCCGAGCCAGCCGCCCACGATGGCCGCGCCGCGCGCACGCGAGACCTCATGCCACCGGATGATCGAGGTCTTCGAGAACCAGTTCAGGTAATGGTAGATGTACGCGAATGCGACAAAGCGCATGACGCCCGCCGCGGCCGGATTGTAGACGTCGTGCGTCGGCGCGGCACTGAAGCGCAGCAGTAATTGATTGAGCGGCTCGAACGCCGCGTAGGTCTCGCGCACGCGCGCTCCAGGCGTCACGAACGGCACGTGCACAATGAGCGTCGCGGCGGCGCAGGCCAGAAATACCGCGAACGATACATATCCGCTGCGGCTCTTCGTCTTCATTGCGCCCGACAGAATGAACACGGCCGTGAACACGAAGACGTGCACGATCGTAATCAGCAGATACGCGAGGATTCCGTATGCGGCGTTCGTCGAAAAGACGAACACGCCGACGACGGCGAGCGACACGAGGGCCACGGCGTTCACCGGATGCCGCACGAACGAGGCGACGCTCGCCGCGACGAAGACGAGCAGGAACATGCCGATCTCGAAGGCCGGTGAGATCGGCCGCCGCATCAGATCGTTCGCGATGTAGCCGAACATCATCACCGCCGTCGCCACCGCCACCAGCGACAGCCACAGTCCGCGGTGAAAGCGCGTCGACGTGAAGAATTTCCGGTCGTGCAGCCACGACACCTCGGTCAGATAGTGCAGAGGCCCGAGCACCGCGTACGCGAAGAGGAACAGATGAAACGGCGCCACCGCGGCAGCAGCCGCGGAGAGGATCATCAAGGCGATGTTGTTCCAGTTCAGCCGGTTCACGGAGGTGGCGGTCATGGTCGTGGCCATGGCCGGAAATGGTATCCGTGACCACCGCCGCCGCCGGCGTGACGGCTCTCACCGCGCGTCAGCGCGCGGCGGGCTTCGCGGTTTCTTCGGCGATCAGGTGAGCGAAGCCTTCCAGCGTTTGCACGCCGGCGATGAGGCGGCCGTTGAGGATGTACGTCGGGGTCGCATCGACGCCGTAGGAGCGGGCCTGCTCGACCTCGCGCTCGATGGTCGCGCGCGTGATCGGATCGGCCACGCAGCGATCGAACGTCGCCACGTTCATGCCGAGGCGCTCGGCGAACGCGCGGAAATTCTCGGAGGTGAGCGCGGTGCGATTCGCGAAGAGGAGGTCGTGATACTCCCAGAACTTTCCCTGTTCCGATGCGCAGCGCGCGGCGATGGCCGCGGGCATGGCCGACTTGCGCTGGGCCATCGGGTAGTCGCGCATCACCACGGAGACGTCGTTGCCGTAGCGCTTGAACAGCTCGTGCACGACCGGGTCGTTCTCGGCGCAGTAGGGACACTCGTAGTCGGTGAAGACGACGAGCTGCACCGGCGCGTCGGGATTGCCGAGGCGCGGGAAGCCGGCAGTCGAGACGCGCACGCGCGGCGGCTGAAGTAAGCGCTCCACCTTCACCACGCGGCGCGCCGCCTCGATCATGCGCGCGCGCAGCACCGCCGCGCGCGCCTCCGCCGCGGATGCGGCGATCTGCTGGTCGACCGGATCGGATGACTGCGCGCGGTTGCGGCGCGCGGTCTCGTACGCGCGGAGATAGGCGACGTCGTCGAAGGCGACGTTCTGATCGACGGTCAGGCCGCGCTGCACCGCCTCGTCGTAGAGCCGGCGATCGATGCTCTCCTCGAGCGTGAGGCGGTCGGCCTGGTCGATGCTGGCCTCGATCTGATGCAGCTTGGCCTGCGTGGCGACGGGAAAATTCTCGAGCTCGCGGTTCAGCGTCTCACGGTAGATCTGCTCGACGTCGACGTGGCGCTGCTTCGCGGTTGCCTCGATCGTGCGCGTGCCGAGGAGCTCGCGCACGGCTTGATGCTGCGTGTCGCGCAGCTCGGCGGTGACGCGCTCGTACTGCGCGTGGTACTGCTCGGGCAATTCGGCGACGAGATCGGCGCGCGTGATGACGTGCTCGCCGACACGGGCAACCACGTCAGACGGCGATTGCGCGAACGCCGTGCCCGCGAGCGCGAGCACGGCGACGAGGTTCGTGATGCGCATCGGCTACATCGACGACATGGCGTTGAGGAACTCGCTGTTGGTGCGGGTCTTGTCGAGCTTCTCCACGAGCAGCTCCATCGACTCCACCGTCGACAGCGGCGAGAACACCTTGCGCAGGACCCAGATGCGATTGAGCTCGTTGCGCTCGAGCAGCAGCTCTTCCTTGCGCGTGCCGGAGCGGTTGATGTCGATGGCCGGGAAGACGCGCTTGTCGGAGAGCTTGCGGTCGAGGTGCACTTCCATGTTGCCGGTGCCCTTGAACTCTTCGAAGATGACGTCGTCCATGCGCGAGCCGGTGTCGATCAGCGCGGTGGCGATGATGGTCAGCGAGCCGCCTTCCTCCACGTTGCGCGCGGAGCCGAAGAAGCGCTTCGGACGCTGCAGCGCGTTCGAGTCGACGCCGCCCGAGAGCACCTTGCCCGACGGCGGCACCACGGTGTTGTAGGCGCGCGCGAGACGGGTGATCGAGTCGAGCAGGATCACCACGTCGCGCTTGTGCTCGACGAGCCGCTTCGCTTTCTCGATGACCATCTCCGCGACCTGCACGTGGCGCGAGGCCGGCTCGTCGAAGGTCGAGGAGATGACCTCGCCCTTGACGCTGCGCTGCATGTCGGTGACTTCTTCCGGCCGCTCGTCGATGAGCAGCACGATCAGCGAGACCTCGGGATGGTTCGTGGTGATCGAGTTGGCGATGGCCTGCAGCAGCATGGTCTTGCCGGTGCGCGGCGGCGCGACGATCAGGCCGCGCTGCCCTTTGCCGACCGGCGCGATCAGGTCGAGCACGCGCGACGACATGTAGTTCGGCACCTCGAGACGGATGCGGTGCTGCGGATAGAGCGGCGTGAGGTTGTCGAAGAGGATCTTCTCGCGCGCGACGTCGGGATGCTCGAAGTTCACCGCCTCGACTTTGATCAGCGCGAAGTAACGCTCGCCTTCCTTCGGCGGACGCACCTGGCCGGAGACGGTGTCGCCGGTGCGGAGATCGAAGCGGCGGATCTGCGAGGGCGAGACGTAGATGTCGTCGGGGCCCGGCAGGTAGTTGTACTCGGGCGCGCGCAGGAAGCCGAAGCCGTCCGGCAGGCACTCGAGCACGCCCTCGGAGAAGATCAGTCCCGACTTCTCGGTCTGCGCCTGCAGGATGCCGAAGATCAGGTCCTGCTTGCGCATGCCGGAGGCATTCTCGACGCCGATCTCCTTGGCCATCTTGGAGAGATCGGGCAGCTTCATCTCCTTGAGCATGCGGATGTCAACGGTCTCGGCGGCCTGCTGTTGTTGCTGCGGCGCGGCTTTCTGTTTGCCGTTGCCGTTCTCGCGCGGCTCGGCCGTCGCGGGCGCAGCTTCGGGCGCAGCCGCCTGCGGCTCCGGCGCGGCGGGAGCCTCCGTCGCGGCCGCGGCGGCGGGCGCTTCCGGCGCCGCAGCTTCGGCGGCGGCAGGAGCTTCCTCGGCCGCTTCCTTCGGCGCCGCCTTCTTGCGCGGCGCGCGCTTCGGCTTCTCGGGCTTGGCGTCGGCGACTACCGGTGCTTCTTCGTCGATGACGCCCGTGTCGTTGTCGATGTCGGTGTGAGCCATGGTTTTCCTCGGACGATCAGAGGCGCGAGAAGATTTCGCGGCGGATCTGATCGATGCCTTTCTTGGTGACCGACGAGGCCGGGATGAGTGCCGACTCGTCGATCTCGAGTTCCTGTGCGATGGCGCGCCGTCCGGCGGCGAGCTGGTTGTTGGAGAGCTTGTCGGATTTCGTCAGGACGATGCGCTCGTCGACGTCGCTGAGCGCGCGCGCCCACTGGTGCATCTGCAGGTCGTGCTCGCCGGGCGTGCGGCGGACGTCGAGCAGCAGGAACATCACGCGCAGGTCCTGGGCCGACTCGAGGTAGCCGCGCACGAGCGTGCCCCACGTGGCCACGACGCTCTTCGGCACTTTGGCGTAGCCGTAGCCGGGGAGGTCGACGAGATAGAACTTTTCGTTCACGAGATAGAACTGCACCGCCTGCGTCTTGCCCGGCGTCTGACTGACGCGCGCGACGCCTTTGCGATTCAGCACGGCGTTGATCAGCGACGACTTGCCCACATTCGACCGCCCGACCATTGCGAACTGCGGTCTGCGATCCTGCGGGAAATCGCCCGGCTGGTACGCCGCCCGATGAAACGTTACTGACCGAATGTCCAAGAGATTTTTGAAAAAGGTGGTGCTGGAACTACGGATATCCGGAAGGCCGGATATGGAGAACTACGCTGAAGTGAGATGTGGGGAGATTGTGGTGCGGTTCGCGCCGCGTGTCAATGAGCCGGAGACTCAAGGTATGCGGCATGAGGTATGAGTAGTTGGCTCATACCTCATCCCTCGTACCTCGCTGCTGTCAATGCGTTACCGGAGCGTCCGGCGAAATGACTTTCTCGGGCTCCGGGAGTTTCTCCTTCGCGGCCAATGGAACAATCGTGCCATCGAGCGCGAGCGTAACGACTTCGTCCATCGACTCGACGAGGTTGAATTCCATCCGCTCGCGCACGTCCGTCGGGATCTCGTCGAGATCGCGCTCGTTCTCGGCCGGCATGATCACGCGGGTGAGGCCCGCGCGCGCCGCGGCGAGCACTTTGTCCTTCACGCCGCCGACCGGCAGCACTTTGCCGCGCAGCGTGATCTCGCCGGTCATGGCGATGTCGCGATGCACCGGAATCTTCGTCACCGCCGAGAGCAGCGCCGTGGCCATGGTGATGCCGGCCGACGGACCGTCCTTCGGGATGGCGCCTTCCGGCACGTGGATGTGAATGTCGAGCGCCGCGTGGAAATCGGGATCGAGGCCGAACATCTCCGCGCGCGAGCGGACGTACGACAGCGCCGCGCGCGCCGACTCCTGCATCACGTCGCCGAGCTTGCCGGTCAGGGTGAGGTTGCCCTTGCCGCGCGAGAGCGCCACTTCTGTCGAGAGGATCTCGCCGCCGACTTCCGTCCAGGCCAGGCCCGTGGCGAGGCCGATCTCGGCCTTGTCGTGGATCTGCTGCGAGCGGAACTTCGGCTTGCCGAGGAGCTCGCGCACGCGGGTGCGGTCGATGACGGTCTCGTAGTCGGGACCTTCCTTCACCACCGTGCGGGCGATCTTGCGCAGCACCGCGCCGACTTCGCGCTCGAGGTTGCGCACGCCCGACTCGCGCGTGAACGAGTCGATCAGCTCCTCGAGGGCGTTGTCCTCGAAGCGGATCTTCGCGTCGTCGAGACCCTGCTCCTGCTTCTGCTTCGGCACCAGGAACTGACGGGCGATGGCCAGCTTCTCCAGATGCGTGTAGCCGGAGAGCTGGATGATCTCCATGCGGTCCTTGAGCGGCGCCGGGATCGTGTGGGTGACGTTGGCCGTGGCGATGAACATCACCTTGGAGAGGTCGTACTCGACGTCCATGTAGTGATCGGTGAAGGCGTTGTTCTGCTCCGGGTCGAGCACTTCGAGCAGCGCCGCCGACGGATCGCCGCGGAAGTCCATCGACATCTTGTCGACCTCGTCGAGGAGGAAGACCGGATTGACGGTACCGGCCTTCTTCATCCGCTGGATGATCTGGCCGGGGAACGCGCCGATGTAGGTGCGGCGATGGCCGCGGATCTCCGCTTCATCGCGCACGCCGCCGAGCGAGAGGCGCACGAACTTGCGGCCCGTGGCGCGTGCGATCGACTTCGCCAGCGACGTCTTGCCGACGCCCGGAGGTCCGACGAAGCAGAGGATCGTGCCCTTCGGCTGCTTGACGAGCTGACGCACCGCCAGGAACTCGAGGATGCGCTCCTTGATCTTCTCGAGGCCGAAGTGGTCCTCGTTGAGGATCTGCTCGGCCAGCTCGATGTCCTTGATCTCCTTCGAAGACTTCTTCCAGGGCACCGACACGAGCCACTCGATGTAGTTGCGCGAGACCGTCGCCTCGGCGCTCACGCCCGGCATGGCCTCGAGGCGCTTGAGCTCCTGCAGCGCCTTCTCCTTGGTGTCCTTCGGCATGCCGGCGTCTTCGATCTTCTGCCGGAGCTCTTCGATCTCGTCCGAGCGATCGTCCTTGCGTCCCAGCTCGTGGTGGATCGCCTTGATCTTCTCGTTGAGGTAGTACTCCTTCTGCGCGCGCTCCATCTGCTTTTTGACTTTGGAGTTGATGCGCTTGTCGATGTTGATCTTTTCGATCTCGATCTCGATGAAGTCCTGCAGCTTCTGCAGGCGCTCGTACGGCGAAGGAGTCTCGAGGAGCTGCTGCTTCTCGGAGGTGGTGATGAGCAGGTGGGAGGCGAGCGTGTCGGCGAACTTGTCGGGATCGTCGAGCTTGAGCGTCGACATCACGCCTTCGAAGGCGAGGTGATGGCTCATCTTCGCGTACTGCTCGAAGATCTCCATCAGCTTCTGCATGTACTGCGAGACCTCGGGCGTGAGCGGATACTTCGTGTCGATCTCGCGCACGGCCACGGTGATGTAGCCGTTGCCTTCCTGCGCCGAGAGGATCTCGCCGCGGGTGAGGCCTTCGACCATCACCTTGACGTTCTGGTTCGGAAGCTTGAGGTTCTGCACCACCGTGGCGATGACGCCGACGTGGTAGATCTCGGTCATCGACGGATCGTCGATCTTCGGGTCCTTCTGCGTGGCCAGGAAGATTTTCTTCTCGGACGTAGCGAGCGTCGCCTCGAGCGCCAGGATCGACGCGCGCCGCCCGACGACGAAGGGAGCCATCATCGACGGGAAGACGACCATGTCACGAAGGGGAACCAGCGGGAGTTGGATGGTCTTCGATTCAGAAGTGGACATGTTCGAGACTGTTATACGCCGATCGAGGGAGAAAAACTTCCCGGCCGCCTCTGCTCTACGGCTCGTAGAGCGCAACTGCTATCCCGCCGCTGGTGCTGCATGCGGCGCTGCCGCGACGTGATTCACCCAGGCGATCATCGTTTCGATGTACCCCACGGCATAGACCGGTGGCGCGGAGACGTCACTCCTGTGCTCGCCCACAATGAGGCCGTGTCCCGCCTCGGGGAACGTCCGGATCGTGCTCGTGGCCGCCGAGGAGCGCGCGAGCGCGGTCGTCCACCGCTCGAGCGATGACGCCGGCGTGAACGGGTCCTTGCCTCCGAACAGCAGGAGGACCGGCACGGCCAGCGTTTCGATGTCGCGCGCCGGCTCATACGCCGCGACCCATTCCCATTGTGGCCGCGTCTCCGCGGACGGCAGCACGCGGCCGAGCGACAGCGCGGGATACCACGCGCTCTCTTTCACGTTGTCGATGTGCCGGATCAGCTCATCACGTCCCTCGCCGGTGCGGAGATACTCGAGATACTCGCGAACGAGCGCGCGTGCGGCGTCGAGATCGCGCCCGGCGATGCCGCGATGCGACAGCGCGCGTTCGTAGCCCGCCCATTCCACCTCTCGTGGAGACGCACCGCCGCCGGTGGCGACGATCACGAACGAAACGGCCGGCTCCTGATTGGCCGCGATCGGCGCGTACCATCCCGACTGGCTGATCGACCAGAGACCGATCTTCGTGCGGTCAAGGTCGGCGCGCGCGGCGAGCAGGCGCACGGCCGCCACCGCGTCGGAGGCGAGGTCCGCGAGCGACGCCGCCTGCCACGAACCAGATGACGCGCCGCACCCGCGTTTGTCGAAGACGAGCGCCGCGATGCCGGCCTCGGCGAACCGTTGCGCGATCGGCGCCGCGCCGGCGCGCGTCTGCGGTCCGGAGCCATGCAGAAAGACGACAGCAGGCGCCGGCGTGCTCCGCTCCGGGAGATAGAGCGTTCCGGACAGCTTCACCGCGCCGTTCGCGATAGTCACGTCAGCCGAACGGACCGCGGCACGAACCTCACACACCAGCAACGACGCAAACAGGACAACGACCACTCGATACGACATCACTGCACCTCATCTCTCGACGATGTACGAAGCGTATCGTAGAGAAATGGACGCCGGTGCGACACGTCGGTGAACGGATGGAATGCAAATGAAAAACGGGCCGCTCGCGCGACCCGCTTTTCGTGCACCTCGTGATGCGAGGATCAGCCGGCTTTCTTGTAGAGCGTGATGGGCTGGCTGCGGTTCTCGACCACCTCGCGCGTGATCACGCATTCGCTGATCGCGCTCTGCGACGGGATCGTGTACATGATGTCGAGCATCAGCTCTTCGATGATGATCTTGAGGCCGCGCGCGCCGACGTTGCGCTTGAGCGCTTCCTCGGCGATCGCTTCGAGGGCGTCGTCGCTGAAGCGGAGCTCGACGTTCTCGAAGCCCATGATGGTCTGGTACTGGCGCACCAGCGAATTCTTCGGCTCGCGAAGGATCTCGATGAGCGCGCCGCGATCGAGCTCGCTGAGCGTGGCCACCACCGGCAGACGTCCCACGAACTCCGGGATCAGCCCGAACTTGATGAGGTCTTCCGGATGGACCTGCGCGAGCAGCTCGCCGGTTTTCTTCTCTTTCTTCGAGGCGATCTTCGCGCCGAAGCCCATCGAGGTCTGCGACAGACGCCGCTCGATGACCGTGTCGAGCCCGACGAACGCGCCGCCGCAGATGAAGAGGATGTTCGTCGTGTCGATCTGGATGAATTCCTGATGCGGATGCTTCCGGCCGCCCTGCGGCGGCACGTTGGCGACCGTGCCCTCGAGGATCTTGAGCAGCGCCTGCTGCACGCCCTCGCCGCTCACGTCGCGGGTGATGGACGGGTTGTCGCCCTTGCGGCAGATCTTGTCGACTTCGTCGATGTAGACGATGCCGCGCTGGGTCTTGTCCTTGTCGTTGCCCGCCGCCTGGTAGAGCTTGAGGATGATGTTCTCGACGTCTTCGCCGACGTAGCCGGCCTCGGTGAGCGTGGTGGCGTCGACGATGGTGAAGGGCACCGAGAGCATGCGGGCCAGCGTCTGCGCGAGCAGCGTCTTGCCCGTGCCGGTCGGCCCGATCAAGAGGATGTTCGACTTCTGCAGCTCCACATCCTGCCGCGCGTTGCGCGACTGGTAGTCGATGCGCTTGTAGTGGTTGTAGACGGCGACGGCGAGCTTCTTCTTGGCGCGTTCCTGGCCGATCACGTAGAGGTCGAGGAACTCTTTGATCTCTTTCGGCTTCGGCAGGTGTCCGGAGCCTTCGAGCGCGCCCGGCTCGTCTTTGCGGTCCTCGGCGATGATGTCGAGACAGATGTCGACGCATTCATCGCAGATGTAGACCGTCGGCCCGGCGATCAACTTCTTCACGTCGCGCTGCGACTTGTTGCAGAAGCTGCATCGCAGGACGTCGCCGCTGTTCCCCTTCTTCGACATGTCCGATTGGATCCTTTTTCCTGTGGTCGCTCAGATTGAACTCCTGAGCGTTGCTTCAAGTCAACTCGCCGGTGGACGGAACTAATCCCGCTTGGCGATCACCAGGTCCACCAGGCCGTACTCCTGAGCCTGCGGCGCCTGGAGGATGTAGTCGCGGTCGGTGTCCTTGTCGATCTTCTCGATCGGCTGGCCGGTGTGGTTGGCGAGGATCGAGTTGAGGCGCGCTTTCATCTGCATGATGTCGCGCGCATGGATGTCGATCTCGGTGGCCTGCCCGCCGAGGCCGTGCATGAGCGGCTGGTGGATGAGCACGCGCGAGTTCGGGAGGCAGTAGCGCTTCCCTTTCGTGCCGGCGGCGAGCAGCACCGCGGCCATCGACGCCGCCTGGCCGATGCAGATGGTGGCGATGTCGGGCTTGACGTACTGCATGGTGTCGTAGATGGCCAGGCCGGAGGTGATGGAGCCGCCCGGCGAGTTGATGTAGATGGAGATGTCCTTCTCGGGGTTCTCGGCTTCGAGGAACAGCAGCTGGGCGATGATCAGGTTCGAGACGTTGTCGTCGATCGGCTGACCGAGGAAGATGACGTTGTCTTTGAGCAGGCGTGAGTAGATGTCGTAGGCGCGCTCTCCGCGAGAGGTTTGCTCTACGACCATCGGGATGAGAACCATTGCAGCGAATCCTCCTTCGAGCAGCCTAGCTCAATCGCAAAGGCCGCTACCGAATTCCTCGCTGCCTGGCCGCCCCGGCTACGACTTCGCTTCGCTCAGCACCAGCTCCAGGGCGCGGTCCTGCGCCATCGACGCGCGCAGCGATTCATAGCCGCCGTCGTGCTTGAGGTGGTGCTTGACGTCGGCGAACTCGCGCTGCTGTTCGCGCGCGGCGCGGCGGATCTCGGCGTCGACTTCGACGTCGCTCACCTCGATCTTTTCCTTGCGCGCGATGGCCTCGAGGATGAGCGAGCGCTTCACGCGCTTGATGGCCTCGGGGCGGAACTCCTCACCCATCTTGCGCCAGTCGACCTGCGCGTTCTGCAGGTCGACGCCCTGCGAGACGAGGTAGCGCGCGTAGTTGTTGAGCGACTTCCCGAGCTCGTCCTCGACCAGCGACTCCGGCACGTCGAACGGATGCGCGGCGAGGAGTTTCTCGCTGACCTGATTCCGCTTGAAGCGCAGCGCCTCCGCCTCGCGGTGGCGGCGGATGTCGGCGGCGATCGCCTCGCGCATCTGGTCGGCCGTCTCCCAACCGGCGCCGACGCTCTTCGCGAAGTCGTCGGTGACGTCCGGCTTCTCGCGCTGCGCGAGCGAGCGCAGGGTCACGCTGAACGAGACCTTCTTCCCGCGCCACTCTTCGTTCGCGGCGTTCTCGTCGAAGGTCTGCTCGAACTCGATCGGCGGATCGCCCGGCTTGACGCCCTGCAGCTTCTCGTGGAGCTGCGGCATCGGCGTGTCGTCGCCGATGGTGATCTCGCCGTGCTGCGTCTTCGCCTCGCCGCCCTCGGGCGTGGCCACGGCTTCGATCACGGCCACGTCGCCGTCCTGCGCGCCGCGGTCTTCGATCGGACGGACGTGGCTGAGCGAGTCGCGCAGCCGCTCGACCATCGCCTCGATGTCGGTCTCGGTCACTTCGATCTTCGGATCCTCGACGGCCAGTCCGCGGTACTCGCCGAGCTCGATGCGCGGCTTGACCTCGAAGCGCGCCTTGAACTTCATCGGCGCGCCGTCGATGAACGGATCGAGATGCTCGAGCTGCGGCTCGCCGACCGGCTCGAGGTCTTTCTCCTTCACCGCGTCGCGGAAGCTCTGGCCGAGGACGCGGCTCACGACCTCTTCCTGAATCTCCTTGGCGAAGCGGTTGCGCACGACGCTGGTCGGCACCTTGCCGGGACGGAAGCCGGGCACCTTCGCCTGGCGCCCGAACTCGCTCGTGACGCGGTCGGCCTCGCGCGAGAGCAGCTCCGCCGGGATCTCCACCTCGATCGTTTTCTGTACCGGAGAAAGGTCTTCGAAATTCAGTACTGTCATATGTGTGTGATTAATGGTGCGAAAGGTGGGACTCGAACCCACACGGCTTTGGGCCACTGGATCCTAAGTCCAGCGCGTCTGCCAATTCCGCCACTTTCGCCCAAATGGCAAAAAGGACCGAGGAGTCCTCAGTCCTGTAATCGTATGTCGATTTGGTGCCCCCACTAGGACTCGAACCTAGAACCAACGGATTAAGAGTCCGCTGCTCTACCAATTGAGCTATGGAGGCTCGGGACCCGTTCCAAACAAACGGGAGCGGAAACTATTTCGGTTCCGCGGCGATGTCAAGCAGCATCTGCTCGGCGCGCCGCAGGTAGTGCCAGCCGGAGAAAAGCGTGGCCGCGAGCGAGAGTCGGAACATCGTCTCGGCCACCCAGATCTGGCGCGGCATGAAGGCATTCACGGCGATGGCCGCGGCCACGGTCACGGCCTGCGTGACCGTCGAGATCTTGCCGGGGATCGACGGCGGAAAGCGCTGGATGCGGATGCGCGTGTAGAGCAGGTAGGCGAAGAAGAGAATGAGGAAGTCGCGCACGAAGACGGTGAAGGTGAGCCAGCCGGGGATGCGCACCACCGGCAGATGCGCGGCCAGCGTGTAGTAGAGAAAGCCGCAGATCATCAGGGTCTTGTCGGCGGCGGGATCGAGCAGCGCGCCGAGGCGCGAGCGGAGATCGAGGCGGCGCGCCAGCCAGCCGTCGAGCACGTCCGTCACCGCGGCGGTGACGAAGATGGCGAAGGCGAGGTTGTACTGCGCGCGCAGCGACGCCACCAGAAAACAGGGGACGAGCAGCAGCCGCCCGAGGGTGAGGATGTTCGGAAGGGTCAGCACTACAGTTCGTCGCGGAATTGGTCGAGCGCTGCTTTCTTGAGGTAGATGGTCTTGCCTTCCGACAGCAGCAGGTTCTGGCGCATCAGGTCGTGGATGAGCCGCGACACGGTCTCGCGCGAGGTGCCGATCATGTTCGCGATCGACTGGTGCGTCGGCCGCGTCACCGCGACGTATCCGTTGTCGAGCACCTTGCCGGTGTCCTTGGCCAGATCGAGGAAGAAGCGCGCCAGCCGGCCGTAGACGTCCATCGTGGCCAGCGACTCGATGCGGTTCGACGCGCTGCGCAGCCGCCGCGAGATTTCCGCCAGCACTTTCTTCGTGATCGAGAAGTTCTCCGCCAGGATCTGCAGGAAGTCGCTGCGCCAGATCGTCACCAGCTCGAGCGTCTCGGTGGCGACCACAGTGGCCGAGCGCGGCTCGTCGTCGAGCAGCGCCATCTCGCCGAAAAAGTCTCCCGGCCCGAGGAGCGAGAGGATGATCTCCTTTCCCTCGGGAGAGATCATCGTCACCTTCACCTGCCCTTCGCGGATCAGGCAGAAGATGTCGCCGCTTTCGTCCGCGTGGAAGATCACGTCGTCCTTCGCATAGCGGCGCGCTTTCGCCACGTTGGCGATCGATGCGAGCTCGCGATCGTCGAGATCGGCGAAGAGCGGGAACTTCCGGAAAAAGGAAGGCTGCATGTGCGGGTGCGCGGATTTTAGCGTGAAGTCTGCCTCAGGATAGACTGCCCGCGGTGGCGATCAAGCGGATCATCCCCGTTTCGTCCGGCAAAGGCGGCGTTGGAAAGACGACGTTCGCCATCAATTTCGCGCTCGCGCTCTCGCGCCACGGCCGCACGGTGCTGGTCGATCTCGACACCGGCACGTCGGCGATCCGGAACGCCATCGATGTCCCCATCGGGAAGGATCTCTATCATTTTTTCCGCAAGGGCGACCCGCTGGCCGACTGCGTCTCGCAGCTCGACGACAAGCTCGATCCGAAGCGGGAATGGCGCGACTTCGGCTTCGTGGCCGGGCCGCTGCACCTGATCGACGAGATCACGAATTTCGGCGCGGCGCACAAGGCCAAGCTGATCGCCGCGATCAACGAGCTGCCGGCCGATTACGTGGTGCTCGACATGCGCGCCGGCCTCGATGCGAACGTGATCGATTTTCTGCCGTTCTCGAATTCGGGAATCCTGATCTTCACGCCGCATCTTCCGAGCGCGACGCTGGCCGCGTCCGACATCGTCAAGGCGATTCTCTTCCGCAAGCTGCGGCTGATCTTCAGCAAGGAGTCGCCGTTCTTCGAGACGATCACCGACGCGTCGATGTCGTGGAAGCTGATCAACGATCTGATCGACAAGGTCGAGGACGTGTACGACTCGTCGGTGTCGAATCTCGACGCGTTCGCGCTCGATCTCGCCCAGTCCCTCGGCGATCATCCGATCACGCGCACGGTGCAGAACACGATCGACGAGTTCCGCGTGCATTACGTGCTGAATCTCTTCAACGGCGTCGAGGATTCGTTCAACACCGCGGTCAAGCCGTTCCTCGACAATCTGACCAAGAACGTTTCCGCCCGCTGCGGCGTGACGAACCTCGGCTGGGTGACGCGCAGCGACGCCATTCACTACGCAAATTGCAACCGCCTCCCGGCCCTGCTGCTGCCGCGCGAGGCGTCGAAGAAGAAGGCGCCGAAGCAGGAGCTCGATCTGCGCGCGCTGGTCGGGCTCGATCCGGCGCCGGCGAAGAAGAAGGCGGCTGCTACACCTGTAGCAGGTGCGGCGGCCGCGCGCGCCGACGATCCGCTGGCGCGGCAGCTCGACGTGCTGCGGGCGATGTTCGAGCAGAAGAAGGACGACGATTTCTATGCGAATTTTGATTACGTCACGCAGCGGACGCTCTTCACGATGAAGAACCGGCGCGCCAGCGAGTTGGGCGACGTGCGGGTCTACACGCCGGCGGAGATGCTGTCATCGCTGTTCGCCAAGTCGAACGTGCCGACGACGATCGATTGGGGCGAGCTGGAATGAAACGCTTTGCAGTGCTGGTCCTCGCGGCGATGTCGTTGCGCGGTGGCGAGGTGTGTCCGGAGCAGCGCGAGCAGTTGGCGTCGATTGCCGCGGCGCTCGAGCGGCGGCCGGCCGATGCGTCGCTGCACTACTTTCAGGCGATCACGTTCGCCGCGTGCGGCGACGCGGAGCGGAGCGCGGCGGCGCTGGCGCAGACGCTGCGCTTCGGCGCCGGGTTCCTGCCGCCGCGCGATCAGTTCGCGCGGGTCTGGGACGCGCCGGCGTTCCGCGCGCAGTACGCGGCGATGGCGCGCGCGCTGCCGAAGGTGGTGCGCGCGACGACGGCGTTCCGCGTGCGCCGCAACGATCTCATCCCCGAAGGCATCGCCTGGGACGAGGCGCATCAGCGCGTGCTGATGGGCAGCTCCGCGCGCGGCGTGATCGTGTCGGTGCCGCGCAGCGGCGCGGCGCGCGCGTTCGCCGTGGCGCCGTACGATCTGCCGCACGTCCTCGGCCTGGCTGTGCACGGCTCCCGTTTCTACGCGGTGGCCACGAACGCGCTCAGCGCGGGCGGCCGCGAGCCGCGCAATGCGGTGCTCGAATTCGACGCGGCGTCCGGCGAGCTGCTGCGCCGCCTCGACGCCGCCGGCGCGCGGCAGCTCAACGACGTCGCCGTCGCCGCCGACGGACATCTCTACGTGACCGATTCGGGCGCCGGCAGCGTGTGGCACGCCGCGCCCGGCGCACGCGCCCTCGAGCGGCTCACCGACGAGCGCGCGCTGCCCGGCGCGAATGGCCTCGCCCTCGCCGCGAACGACGCCGCGCTCTACGTCGCGCACGCCACCGGCATCGGCCGCATCGAGCTGGCCACACGCGCCATCACGCCGCGCATCGAGAACCGCACCCGCGAGACGCTCAGCGGCATCGACGGCCTCTATCGCCGCGGCGACACGCTGATCGGCGTGCAGAACATCACCACGCCCGGCCGCGTCATCGCCGCGACCCTCGACGCGAACGGCACCGCCGTCACCGCCGCCCGCACGCTGCTCTCGCACCACCATCCCGCGCTGCAGGAGCCAACCACCGGCGCCATCGCCGGCGATCGGTTCCTGCTGCTCGCGAACAGCTTCGTGGCCCGCATGCGCCCGGACGGCACGATCGAGGATGCGGCGACCGTGGCGGAGCCGGTGGTGCTGTCGATGCCGATCGCGCGGTGAAGCGCGGTCAGCACTTCACCGCACCGGAGCCGACCACCGCCGCCGTCGGTTCCTGCTGCTCGCGAACGGCTTCGTCGCCCGCATGCGCGCGGACGGCACGCTCGACGATACCGCGCGCGTCGCGGAGCCGGTGGTGCTTTCGATGCCGTTGGCGCGTTGAGGCGCGATCAGCACGCCACGCGCGAACAGCTTCGTCGCACGCATGCGCCCGACGGTACGATCGAGGATGCGGCGACCGTGGCGGAGCCGGTGGCGCTATCGATGGCGCTCGCGCGTTGAAGCGCGATCAGCACGCCCCAGCGAACAGCTTCGTCGCCGCAGGCGGGCACACGGCACAATGCAGGATGCGGCGACGGCGGGCTGAGCCGGTGGTGCTGTCCGCTCGCGCGTTGACGCGCGATCGACACGTCACAGCGCAGGAACCGACCACCGTCGCCGTCGCCGGCGATCGATTCCTCGTGCTCGCGAACACCTTCGTCGTGCGCATACGCGCGGATCCGGCGACCGTGGCGGAGCCGGTGGTGCTGTCGATGCCGCTCGCGTGTTGAAGCGCGGTCAGCACGCCGCATCGCAGGAGCCGACCACCGGCGCCGTCGCCGGCGAATCGGTTCCTGCTGCTCGCGAACAGCTTCGTCACACACATGCGCGCCGTCGTACTGTCGATGACTCGCGCGTTAAACCGCGATCAGCACGCCACCAGCGTCACCGGCAATCCGCTGCCCGACGGGCTCGCGGAGAAATCGAGTTGGCCGGTTGACCAGTCGGAGGCGAAGGTGATGCTCACCGGCTGCTCCACCGACACGGTCGGCTGGCCGATGCCGGAGACGATGCCTTCGCCGTCGAGCGTGCAGACGATCGGGTTGGTGCCCGATCGCTGGCCGGAGAGGTTGAGCGTCATCGTCGCGCCGAGGCCGAAGAGGATCTGGCTCGTCATCCGGCCGCTCACATCGGTGGCGCCGATCCAGAGTTGAAAGTTGCCGAAGGGGCCGTTGATCGACTCCGGGTTGTAGAACGTGAAGCACTTCACCGAGACCGGTTCGCCGCTGAAGAGTTCTTCGTGCATTCCGTCATTCCTTCCATCCGGAGGTGTGTCGTGACGGAGGCACTTCCCTACCCGGCCGCCGCGTCAGCGCCAGAGCAGCCGCGCGCGCGTGACCGTCCAGGCGATGCGCAGCGTGTCGTGCAGCGGCTTGTAGTGGCTCGTGGAGAGGCCGTCGACGAAGCCGAGGTCGATGGGGATGGTGACGATGGTGAAGCGGCGGCGGCCGGCCAGCACGATCACCTCCGACTCCATGTCGAAGCCGTCGGTGTGCAGATGGATGTTGCGCAGCAAATCCGCCGAGTAGAAGCGGAAGCCGCTCTGCGAGTCGCTGATGCGCGCGCCGGAGGCTTTGGCGATGCACCACGCCGAGAAGCGGTTGGCCATGCGCCGCCGCGGCAGCATGCCGTCGAACAGGTGCGAGCGGCCGCCGATGATCAGATCGGCGCCGCGCGTTTCGCGCTCGCGCAGGAACTTCGGGATCTCGCGGGCGAGATGCTGCCCGTCGGCGTCGAGCGTGATTACGCCGTCGAAGGCCTGCTCGAGCGCCCAGGCGAAGCCGGTCTTGAGCGCGGCGCCCTTGCCGCGATTGACCGCGTGCGTCAGCACGATCGCGCCGCAGTCGCGGGCCACGTCGCCCGTGCCGTCGCGCGAGCCGTCGTCGATCACGACCACCGGCTCGAGCTGCGCCCGCGCCTGCGCGATCACCGGCGCGATCGTGCGCGCGGCGTTGAGCGCCGGGATCAGCGCCGCCACGCGCTCGCTCATCGATCCTCCCGCGAGACGACGGCGCAGACGATGCCGCCGCCGGCCGAGACGGAGCTCACCAGCACGTTGCGCAGCGAAGCCTCGCGCCGCGCGCGCGTCACCTCGACGCGTAGCTCGTCGTCGCCTTGCTCGAAGCCGCACGACGCGTGCAGCGTCTGCTCGTCGACCGCCACGATGGCCGCGGCGAGCTGCAGTGCGCCGCCGGCTGCGTACTCGCCGAAGATCCCTTTCGTCGCCACCACCGGCGGCGCGTGCTCGCCAAAGAGCGCGGCGATGGCGCGATGCTCGAGGCGGTCGCCGCGGCGCGAGCCGTTGGCCGAGGCGTAGATCGCGTCGATGTCGCCGATCGAGAGCTCCGCATCTTCGATAGCCGCGCGCATGGCGGTGGCCACGCTGTTCGGATCGTCGCCCCAGTCGGAGATGGACGCCGTCGTGTCGCGGGCGATGCCGAATCCCGACAGCCAGGCGTACGGCTTGCGCGCGCCGCCGCCGGCGATGAAGACCGCGCCGCCTTCGCCGAGGAGCAGGCCGTTGCGGCGGCGGTCGAACGGACGCGCTGCTTCGTCGAGATCGCCATCAGCATGCGCGAGCGCGCCGACGCGGTCGAGCACCGAGAACAACATCTCGTTCGCTTCCTCGACGCCGCCGATCAGCGCCGCCGGCACCGACTCCTTCACCACCTGCATGCAGGCGTACATCGCCGCGGAGAGCACCGACGACTCGCGCAGCGTCATCGTCACGTTGAAGCCGCGCAGCCCGTACTCGATGGCGATGTGGCTGCCGGGCGCGTTCGCCACCGACTCGGCGAAGAGCTGCGGCGGCGCGAGCGCGGCACCTTTCTCCACGTACTCCTGCATGTACTCGACGGAGGTTTGCACGGGGCCGAACGAGGTGCCGATAGCCACGCCGGCCGCATTCGCGGGCGCGGCGCCGCAGTCGTCGACCGCCAGCTTCGCCGCGGCCACGCCGAGGCGCGAGAGCGCGTTCATCCGCCGCATCTTCATCGGCGCGATGAACTCCTTCGGCTTGAAGTCGCGGATCAGCGCCGCCTTGTGCGCGGAGAGGCCGGCGGTATCGAAGCGGTCGACCTCGACGATGGCGGTGCGCTCTTCGCGGAGCAGGCGGCGGAACGCTTCGATGCCGATCGCGCCGGGTGCGACGACGCCGATGCCGGTGACCGGTATGCGCGCCATGGAGGCGCCGGGTTATACCACGCGCCGAAACAGCAGCGAGACGTTGCTGCCGCCGAAGCCGAAGGTGTTCGACAGCGCGTTCGACATCGGCAGCGCGCGCGCCGTATCGGGGATGTAGTCGAGCGGACAGTCGTCGGCGGCGCGCACGAGCCGCAGTGTCGGCGGCGCGAGCTGATGCCGCAGCGCGAGCACGGTGATCACCGCCTCGACGGCGCCCGACGCGCCGAGGGTGTGCCCGAAGTAGGACTTACTGCTCGACACAGGTACGGAACTGCCGAGTGCCGCAATGATGGCTTTCGTCTCCGCGGAGTCGTTGAGCAGCGTGCCGGTGCCGTGCGCATTGACGTAGTCGACCGCGCCCGCCTCCAGCCGCGCCTCGGCCATCGCGCCGCGCATGGCCGCCTCGGCGCCGCGTCCGTCTTCGATCGGCGCGGTCTGATGGTGCGCGTCGCACGAGGCGCCGTAGCCGCACAGCTCCGCCAGGATCACCGCGCCGCGCGCCACCGCGTCATCCCAACGCTCGAGCACGAGATACGCGGCGCCTTCACCGAGGGTGATGCCTTTGCGCTCCGCGCCGAACGGCGAGCACGGTTGCGGATCGACGGCCTGCAGCACGTTGAAGCCGCTGTAGGTGAGGCGGCAGAGCGCGTCGCTGCCGCCGGCGATGGCGACGTCCGCGTGATGCGAGCGCAGGTAGTCGGCGGCCATGCCGATGGCGGCGCCGGCCGACGCGCAGGCGGTGGCATTCGACAGCACGCCGCCGCCGAGTCCGAACACGCGCGCGACGGCATCCGAGGGACCGGAAGTCGGCTGCTGCAACACCTTCGAGGCGGGCGCGCGGCGGCGTCCGCGCACGATGCGGCGGAAGAAGTAGTCCTCACCTTCGAGCAGTCCGCCGGTCGACGTGCCGGTGGAAACGATCGCGCGCCCGAGCGGCAGCGGCGATGGGCGGTGCCGCGGTTCCTCGGGTTCGTCGGGTTCCTCGGTTCCTCGGGCGTCGACTGCTCGCTCCTCCGAGGAACCGAGGAACCGAGGAACCAAGGAACGGTCAATTCCGTTCGCCTGCTCGATCGCTTCGCGCGCGGCGACCACCGCCAGCAAGTCGGTGCGCGAGAGCCGCTTCGCGCGCGGCAGCTCGCTCTTCACCTCGGCGGCGATGTCGGTGGCAAACGTTTCGCCGGCGAAACGCGTCAGCGGCGCGATGCCGTCGCGCGAGGCGACGATCGAGCTCCAGACCTCTTCCTTGTTGCGGCCGATGGCGCAGATGATGCCCGCGCCGGTCACGGCGACGCGCGTGTCGAGGTCAGCCTTCCGCATCGGCGAGATAGAACCTCCCCCGGATCACTTCTACTCCATCGAGCCGTCCGCTTCCGCTGAAGCGAAAGGTCGTGCCGAGCTGCGCCTCGAGGGTCATGGTGATGAGCACCGCGTCGCCCGGCTCGATCGGCCGCAGCACCTCGCAGCGATCGATGCCGAAGAGATAGCCGCGCGCCTCGAGCACGAGACCGCCCGCGAACTGGGCCATCGCCTCGACCAGCATCACCTCGGCCGTGGCGGTGTCGTCGGCAGTGCAGACGTAGAGACCTTCGACCGTTTTGTCGTCGATGCGGCGCACGGCGCTGGCCGCGCGGAACGGGATCTGATGCGGAAGCCGCGCGAGCCAGCTCACGCCTGCGGCTGGGCGAGCTTCGACTCGACCAGCTCGGCCAGCGTCGAGACGGAGCGGAACGAGTCGCGCGCCGACGATTCGTTTTTCACCTTGATGCCGAACTCGCTCTCGAGCATCACCACGATCTCGAGGGCGTCGATCGAGTCGAGGCCGAGGCCGCCGGCGAAGAGCGGCTCGTCGTCGGCGATGTCGTCCGGGGTCATGTCTTCGAACTTGAGCCGCTCGATGAGCAGCTCCTTCAGTCTTCGTTTGAGGTCCGTGGTCATGCGGATTCCAGTGTAGCAGCGGCAGGCAGCGCGTCCCATGCGATCCGCGGCGCGATGTTGCCGCGCCACTTCTGCAGCTTCACCAGCGCGAAGAAGACGGCCAGCTTGATGCGGTTGTCGCGGCGGGTGAAGACGTCGCCGGCCAGGACGCCGACGATGGCGTTGAGGAGACCCCACCGTTCGGACGGCTGCAGAAATACTTCCATGAATTCTCTACGATAAAAGTGCTCGATAAATTTTAAATATTGGTCGAGCCCGCGGGACATGTCGCGCTCGTAACGCCGGAGCAGTTTCATCGACCCGCCGCGCAGGCGCGAGGCCACCGCCGTCGCGGCGAGGTCGGCCGACTTCATGGCCATGAAGACGCCCGTCGAGAAGATCGGATCGAGAAAGCCGGCGGCGTCGCCGATCAGCGCGTAGTTCGGGCCGACCATGCGGTTCATGCGGAAGGAGAAATCCTTGCGCGCGTAAATCTGCGTGACGCGCTCGGCGTCCTTCATCCGCTCGGCCACCCACGGCGCGGCGGCGATGGTCTGCTCGAGCAGCGCCTGCGGCTCGAGTCCGCATGCGACGTAGTGCTCGCGGTCGACGACCAGGCCGACGCTCATCAGCTCCGCGCTCACCGGGATGAGCCAGAACCAGGCGTCGCGCAGGACGACGATGACGGTGTTGCCGGCGTCGCGGCCGGGCGCGCGCGGCACGTTGCGGTAGTGGGCGAAGAAGGCGATTTTCTTGAGCGAGCGGACGTCTTCGCGTGCGCCGAGGCGGCTGCCGACGACGGCGCCGTGACCGCTGGCGTCGACGACGAAGCGCGCCTCGAGCTCGCCGTTGACGACGGCTTTGTGCGGGTCGGAGAGATCGACGGACGTCACCGGCGTCTGCTCGCGCACGTCTACGCCGTGCTTCGCGGCGTTCTTCAGCAGGAGATGATCGAACTCGCTGCGGCGCACCTGAAACGAGCGGCGGTAAGGGTCGCGCAGCCGCTTGTCGAAGCGGAAGCTGTAGCCGACGCGGCCGTCGCCGGTGACGAAGTAGGCGCCGTATTTCGGGAAGAAGTCGCCGGACGCGAGCTGGTCGGTGACGCCGAGGCGCGCGAAGAGATCGTTGTTGTACGGCAGCAGCGACTCGCCGATCTGGAAACGTGGGAAACGTTCGCGCTCGAGGAGTGTTACGGAGAGTCCCTGCTGGGCGAGAAGCGTCGCGGCAGTGCTGCCGGCCGGACCTCCTCCGATGACGATGACGTCGCGCATCGCGGGCTGGAAACGCCTCAGGCGCCGCATGTTATTCTGCCCGCGGTTCAGACCGATGCACGCACAATTTCGTTCCCTCGCGGATGCCGATCCGCATGCGGCTGCGCTGATCGACGGCGAGAGCGGAGCCGTCACCACGCGCGCGATGCTGCTGGCGCGCGCCGATGCATTGGCCGTGGAGCTGGCCGCGTCGGGACTGCGTGCGCGTGATGCGGTGGCGATCCAGCTCCCGAACTCGGTCGACTTCGTCGCGGCGTTGCTCGCCGCCGCAAAGCTCGATCTGGTGGTCGTGCCGATCGATCGCGACGCGCCCGAATCGGAAGTGGCCACGATCCTCGGCCACTTCGCCGTGCGCGGCCTCGTCTATCACGCCGGCCGCGGCGTCACCTCGCTGTCGACGCGCGCGACGCACGAGCGTCCGCACGTGCCGGCCGAGGCGCGGCTGATCAAGCTCACGTCCGGCTCGACGGGCAAACCGAAAGGGATCGTCACCAGCGAGGCCAACCTCGTCGCCGATGCCATGCAGATCTGCGGAACGATGGAGATCCATCCATCCGACCTCAACCTCGGCGCGATCCCGTTCTCCCACTCCTACGGCTTCTCGAATCTGGTCATGCCGCTCCTCGTGCAGGGCACGCCGGTGGTCTTCTCGAACGACTACCTGCCGCAGGCGCTGATCGAGCTCGCCAACCGCTACCGCTGCACGGTGGCGCCGCTGATCCCGATGGTCTTCGAGCATTTGGCATCAACCGGTGGCTCTTCGCCATTCAGCACCGTCCGCACCTTTCTCTCCGCCGGCGCGCCGCTGGCGGCATCGACGTCGCGCAAGTTCCGGGAGCGCTTCGGCCGCGACATCCACTCGTTCTACGGCTGCAGCGAATGCGGCGGCATCACCTACGACCGCCGCGGCGGCGCGGTCGAGCGCGGCACGGTCGGCGCCGCGATGGATGGCGTGACGCTGTCGATCGAGCGCGCGCGCCTCACCATTCACAGCGATTCCGTCGCCCTCGGATATCTCTTCGATGCGACGACCTTCGAGCCGTTCACCGGCGGCGCGTTCCGCAGCGACGATCTGGTCGAGCTGCGCGACGGCGAGCTCGCGCTCACCGGCCGCGCCGGAGAGCTGATCAACACCGCCGGCAAGAAGGTGAACCCGCGCGAGGTCGAGGCGGTGATCCTGCAGCTCGAAGGCGTGCGCGAGGCGAAGGTCTACGGCGAGCCGGCCGGCGCGCGCGGCGAAGTGGTGGCGGCGGCGATCGTGGCCACGCCGAACGTCACGCGCGAACAGGTGCGTGAGTTCTGCCGCGCGCGGCTGTCGCTGCACAAGGTGCCGCGCATCGTGAAGCTCATCGATCGGATGCCGCGGGACGAACGTGGGAAGCTGAAGCGCGCGCTTCTGGCCGAGCTCTGAGGCGCAGCGCGCCGAGCTCCGCGCGCAGCCAGAGCTTCACGCCGCGCAACGCCATCCGCAACGGCGCGAATCCGAGGTTGTAGTACGCGGCGATGCGGCGTCCGTCGTTGTACATCCCGGCGCGGCCGGCCGCGCGACGCTTCTCCGCGATCGCCTTGAAGCGGCGGTTGTAGAGCTGCATCAGGTGATAGCTGATGAAGGCCGGCTTCGGCCCGAGCACCGGCATCCAGTCGAAGCGCTTGAGCAGCCGGTACGCCGGGATCACCACGAAGATGTAGTACTGCGCGGTGTCGATCAGGAACGAGGCGGTGAGCAGATCCGACTCGCCCATGTAGTAGTACTTGTCCTTGTACGCGGCGCGGAAGAAGCGGTCGTACGAGCGGACGAAGGTCTCGTTGTGCTCCGCGATTTTGTTGTCGACGTCGCTCTCGTCTTTGATGATGTTGACCGTGCCTTCGACGGTGAAGGCGGCGTGGTCGAGTCCCGGCGAGTAGTAGGGATCGAGGAACGCGGCGGCATCGCCGAGGAGCGACCAGCCGCGGCCGATGTACTGCTTCGCGACGTAGGCGAGCTGCGAGTAGAAGCGGAGATCGTCGAGGCGCGGCTCGGCGCCGTCGAGCAGCTCGGCCAGCGACGGAATCGACTTGAGGAAGGCGATGAAGTCAGCCGGGCGATCCTTGCCGTGGTGCAGGTCGACGAGCCGCTTGTCGAAGACGACGCCGATGCTGGTCTCGCCGTTGCCGAGCGGAATCACCCAGATCCAGTAGCCGTAGCCGGTGTAGTGGTTGGTGGCCAGGCGGCGCGAGCCGATGTTGCGCGCGCCGAGGGTGCCGTGGCGCGCGGCGAGGTCGTCGATGTGGCGGACGTTTTTCCAGCGGCACCACATGGCGGCGGTGGGATGTTCGTCGTTGCGCGCGATCAGGCCGAGCTTGCGGCCGAGGAAGTTCGCGCGGCCGGTGGCGTCGAGGAGCCAGCGCGTGGTGAGCTCTTTTGTCTCACCCTTATGTTCTACTTTTAATGTGTTATTGAAATCACTGACGTTAATGTCGAGTGCCCGGGCCGGACGCCACAGCTCCGCGCCTTCGCGTACCGCCGTCGCCAGGAGATGTTCGTCGAGCACGTCGCGGCGCAACTGAAACGCCGGCACGGCGCTGCGCAGAAAGCCGCCGCTCTCGCTGGCGTTGGCGTGGCCGGTGACCTTCTCGTTTGAGAACCAGTAGCGCAGTCCCTCTTTCGGCAGGTGCTCCGACTCGAGGTGCTGCCACATCGCCAGGCGCCGCGTGAGGAACATCGCCGACATCTCGGTGGTGGCCTCGCCCACTTTCTCGTCGAACGCTTCCGCCTTCTCCACGATCAGCACGCGCAGGTCGGGGCGCTCGCGGCGGAGCAGGATGGCCGCGGAGGCGCCGCTGAAGGCGCCGCCGAGGATGACGACGTCGTAGTGGGTCACGCGGGCAACGGTAACACGCGCTCCGCGGAGGCGCTTCCGGGCCGATGGTAGGATGCGCGTCCTCATGCAGGAGACCATTCACCACCTGCTCGCGAACTGGATGCAGTTCATCCTCGACTGGGGTTACCTCGGCGTCTTCATCATGATGGCGTTCGAGAGCACGGCCCTGCCGATCCCGGCGGAGATCGTCATCCCGCCGGCGGCGTATTGGGCGGCCCAGGGAAAGCTGAACATCTACGGCGTCGTCCTCGCGGCGACGGCCGGCTCGTGGGTTGGCTCGGCGGCGAGTTACTGGATTGCGTGGAAGCTCGGGCGTCCGCTGGTCGAGCGCTACGGCCGCTACGTGCTGATGTCGCCGCCGAAGATCGAGAAGGCCGATCAGTGGTTCGCGGCGTACGGTGCCGGCGGCATCTTCGTGGCGCGCCTGCTGCCGGGAATCCGCCACGTGATCTCGCTGCCGGCCGGCATGTTCCGGATGAACTTCAAATGGTTCTCGCTGATGACCATCGCCGGCGCGGGCCTGTTCTGCAGCGCATTGGCGTGGTTTGGCGTGCGCGTGATCGGCGATCGTCCCGACCTGATGAAGGACCCGACGGCGCTGACGGCGGTGCTGAAGGAAAAGTCGCATTACCTGATCGCCTTCGCTCTGGCGGTCGGCGCGCTCTACTGGCTCATGACGTGGATGCAGCGACGCGCGCACTCGAGGCGCGCCTGAGCCTCTCGACGGCTTGCTCGGCCTGCCAGAGGTGGCGGCGCTGGTGCGCGATGACGATGGCGAACGCGGAGTAGAGGTTGTACTTCACCCGCTTGTCGAAGGGCGAGACGATTTTGATCTTGCGCAGGTCGAGCCCCTCGGCCTCCTGCATCAATTCGCTCAGCCGCGTCTGCAGCGCGCCGAACTCGCCGAACGCCTCCGCCTTCGCGCGTACCGCCTTCGGCACGAACGGCGCCGCCGTCTTCACCTTCCGCCGGATCGGCGGCTCGAGAAACCACCGCAACGCCCGCCCGAGCACATCCATCTTCGGCTCGCGCGCAGTGGTGAGCCCCTTCTCCCGACCATGCTCGATGGCCTCTTTCACCACCGGCAGGAACATCTCGGTAGAGATGCTCAAATGCGCCAGACACTCCGCCGCCGACCAACTATGCGGATCGGGCCGGACGGTAAACAACCGCCCATCCGTTGACTTGACCAGCTTCCAAGCCCGCGAAGTGGCGTCATCAAGCTCGCGTTCGAGAGGTTCGAGCATGGCTAGGGGTGCCTCGCGAGGTGGGCGGCGAGTTGGTCGATGAGCGGCGGCAGCCGGTCGTGGATGGTCGCCCAGACGCGCCGCATGTCGAGCTTGCGGTAGTGGTGAATGGCCACGTGCCGCATCCCAATGATCTCCGACCACGGCAGCGGCAACGCCTGCCGGGTCGCCGCTGAGACTTTGTTCGCAGCCTCGCCGATGACCGCGAGCCGCCACAGCGCGGCGTCCTGCATCTTCACGTTGTCCGCGAATTCGTCCGCGGTCGCGCCGCCGACATGCTCCACCGCCACTCGCGCGGAGTTGAGCATGTCCTGCAACAGTCCGGCGTCAGGCGACATCGAGCAGCACCGCCGAATCGAGGATCGAGCGCCGGCGAAAGCGGTTGTCGCTCTGCTCGACCGCATCGCGCTCGACGAGATCCACGCCGCGGCCGAAGATCGCCCGCAGGTCGTCTTCCATGCGCACCCACTCGAACAGCGACCATGGTGCATCCGCCGCGAAGCTCACCAGCACGTCCACATCGCTGTCCTCGCGGAACTCCTCCGGCCGGGTGACGCTCCCGAAAAGCGCAAACTCCGTGATCTTCCACCGGCGGCAGAAGTCACGCAGTCGCGCTTTATCGATGTCGATGGCGAGCATCGCCGTCATTGTAATGGGCTGTTGTCGGTGTACCGCTCCACCGCCGCGACCAGCGGCGGAAGCTCATTGTGGATTACGGCCCAGACGCGCTCGATGTTGATCTCCCAGTACTGATGAACGAGGAGATTGCGCATGCCGCGAATGCGCGCCCACGGCACCTCGGGAATGGCGTTGACGATGCTCTCCGGCAGATTCTTTGCCGCTTCGCCGATGATCTCCAACCGGTGAACGACCGAGTCCTGCAGTTGCCGGTTCGCCTCGAGTCCGGCGAAATCGGTGTCGCGAAGGTACTCGCGCACGAGCCTCGCGCTGACGACGATGTCTTCGAGGAATTGCCGCGGCTCACGCGACGTCAAGCAGCACCGCCGTTGAAAGAATGGACTCGCGACGATAGCGATTCAGGCTTCGCTCGACACCGCGTCGTTCAACGAGATCGACCTCGCGCTCGAAGACGTCGATCAGCTCCTCGCGCATATCCACCATGTCCAGCAGCGACCAGGGCGCATCCGCCTCGAAGCTCACCAGCACGTCCACATCGCTGTCCTCGCGAAACTCCTCCGGCCGCGTGACACTCCCGAAAAGCGCAAACTCCGTGATCTTCCACCGGCGGCAGAAGTCGCGGAGTCTGGCTTTATCGACGTCGATGGCGATGTCGGGCATCGCCTTCATTGTAGTTAGGCGGCGGTGCCGTGGCACTTTTTGTACTTTTTGCCCGAGCCGCAGGGACAGGGGTCGTTGCGGCCCACCTTCGCCTGCTGGCGCTTGACCGGCGCGGCGGCTTCCTTCGGCGCGCCGCTGAAGGTGAGCTGCTGCTTCGGCGGCTGCGGCATCGAGCGCTGCACGCGCACGGTCTCCGCCTCCGTCTCCTGCGAGACGAACTCCATCTTCCAGAGGATCTTCACCACGCGATCCTGGATGCGCTCCATCATTTCCTGGAAGATCTCGAACGATTCCTTCTTGTACTCGATCAGCGGATCGCGCTGGCCGTAGCCGCGCAGGCCGATGCCTTCCTTGAGGTGATCGACGTTGAGCAGGTGATCCTTCCACTGCTGGTCGATGACCTGCAGCAGGATGTACTTCTCGTTGAGGCGCATGTTCTCCGCGCCGATCATTGCTTCCTTCTCGGCGAAGCGCTTGTTGACCGCCTCCACGATCTTGTACTTCACGTCGTCGCGGCGATCCGACTCGAGGTCGACGCCGGCGCCGCGCAGGTCGAGGCCGAAGTAGTCGTAGAGCTCCGCGTTGAGCTCCGGCTCGTCGACGTGCTCGCCCTCGGGGAAGTGCGTGTCGACGAGATAGTCGACGATCTCGTCGGCGGCGTTGAGGATGTACTCCTTGCCCTCGCGGCCTTCGAGGATCGAGCGGCGCAGCGTGTAGATCGACTCACGCTGCTTGTTCATCACGTCGTCGTACTCGAGCAGGTGCTTGCGCGCCTCGAAGTTGCGGCCCTCGACCTGTTTCTGCGCGCGCTCGATGGCCCGCGTGACCATGCCGGCCTCGATGGGAACGCCTTCTTCCATGCCGAGGCGCTCCATGAGACCCATGATCCGATCGCCGCCGAAGATGCGCATCAGATCGTCTTCGAGCGACAGATAGAAACGCGACGAGCCGGGATCGCCCTGGCGTCCGGAGCGGCCGCGGAGCTGGTTGTCGATGCGGCGCGACTCGTGCCGCTCGGTGCCGACGATGTGCAGTCCGCCGAGCGCCACCACCTCGTCGTGATCGCGCTTCCACTGCTCGCGGATCTCTTCCTCGATGCGCTTGCGCTCGGCCGCGTCCTCGACGTCCTTCGTCTTCTGCGCGGTGAGGAATTCCGGATTGCCGCCCAGCAGGATGTCCGTACCGCGGCCGGCCATGTTCGTGGCGATCGTCACCGCGCCCTTGCGTCCGGCCTGCGCCACGATCTCCGCCTCGCGCTCGTGATACTTCGCGTTGAGCACGACGTGCGGCACGCCGCTCTTCTTGAGCGCGGACGACAGCGCCTCCGATTTTTCGATCGAGATCGTGCCGACCAGCGCCGGCTGCCCGGCCACCTGCTTCTCCTTGATCTCCTTCACGATCGCGTCGAACTTCTCGCGCTCGGTGCGGTAGACCAGGTCGGGCATGTCCTTGCGCACCATCGGCCGGTTCGGCGGGATGACCACGACGTCGAGGCTGTAGATCTTGTCGAACTCCGCCGCCTCGGTGTCGGCCGTACCGGTCATGCCGGCCAGCTTCTCGTACATGCGGAAGAGGTTCTGGAACGTGATCGTGGCGAGCGTCTGATTCTCCGCCTCGATCTTCACTCCTTCTTTCGCCTCGACGGCCTGATGCAACCCGTCCGACCAGCGCCGACCGGGCATGAGCCGTCCGGTAAACTCGTCGACGATGATCACCTCGCCGTCCTTGACCACGTACTCGACGTCGTTGCGATAGAGCGCATGCGCGCGCACGCCCTGATTGACGGCGTGCAGCGTGTCCATGTTGGCCGGGTCGTAGAGGTTGTCGACGTGCAGCAGCTTCTCCGCGTGCACGACCCCTTCTTCGGTGAGCACGGCCGTGTGCTGCTTCTCGTCGACCTGATAGTCGACGTCCTTGATCAGCTTCGGGATGATGCGGTCGACCTCGTAGTACTTGTCGACCGACTCTTCCGACGGGCCGCTGATGATGAGCGGCGTACGCGCCTCGTCGATGAGAATCGAGTCGACCTCGTCGACGATGGCGTAGACGGGATCGCGCTGCACCATCGCCTCGAGATCGAACTTCATGTTGTCGCGGAGATAGTCGAAGCCGAACTCGTTGTTGGTGCCGTAGGTGACGTCGCAGCGGTAGGCGAGCTGGCGCTCGCGATCGCCGTGCGGGTTCTGGATGACGCCGACGGTGAGGCCGAGGAACTTGTAGAGGCGGCCCATCCACTCGGAGTCGCGGCGAGCGAGATAGTCGTTGACGGTGACGACGTGCACGCCGCGGCCGGTGAGCGCGTTGAGATAGACCGGCAGCGTGGCCACGAGCGTCTTTCCTTCGCCCGTCTTCATCTCGGCGATCTTGCCGCGATGCAGGACGATGCCGCCCATGAGCTGCACGTCGAAGTGGCGCATGTTGAGCTCGCGCTTGCCGCCTTCGCGGCAGACCGCGAACGCCTCGGGAAGCAGCTCGTCGAGCGCGGCCTGCAGGTCGGCCTGCGCGGCCTTGATGCTGTTCTCGTCGCGCGGCACTTCCTTCTTCGCCTCGTCGACGGCCTGCACGAAGGGACGGAGCCGCGCCCGGAACTCCTCGGTCTTGCCGCGCAATTGATCGTCGGTGAGGACGCTGATCTCGGGCTCGAGGGCGTTGATGCGCGCGACGATCGGGCGCATCGCTTTGACGTCTCGCTCGTGCTTCGAGCCGAAGATCGTGGTGAGAAGCTTGTCAATCATGGTGATCTCGTTTCCAACGGATTGGTGCGCAGCAATGGCCGCGCCGGTACGGGAGGAGGTGCGCTCAGGCGCGGGCGCCGGGCGCGCGCGGCGCGGCGGTGCCGGCCAGCAGCGCGACCACTTGCAGCAGCGGACGGACGCTCACGCGCGGACGGGCGGCGCGGCGCTGGTCGTGCGCGGCGCGCACGCGCTCGCGGCGCTCGATTGGACGAGACGCGCGGCGCGAGGCGCGGGCGACGGCGATCAGCGCGTAGGCCGGCATCGGAACGCGGTCGGCCGAGGCCGCCATCATTCCGAACGCCAGCGCGATGAGTGAGAAAAGGCTCATGCAGTTCGGGTCAGCGTATCAAAAATCACCGCCGCAACAATTCCAGGCGGTCGTAAGCCATCCAGGTCTGATGGCCGAGAAAAATCACCAACGCGAAATAGAGCGTGGCAATTGCCGCGCGCTGCGCCGGCGTCACTTCGTAGAAACGCTTGTCGGTTTTCTCGCGCACGATCGAGGCGTAGACCTGAAACGCGGCGAGCACGGCGATGATGACGATCAGCGGATTCGGCTGGTCGACCACTTTGTAGACCACCGCGGCGCCGCCGATCACCCACATCCACTTCGTCACCGCCGCGGAGATGCGCCCGCCGTCGAGCATGCCGATCGGCAGCAGGTTGAAGAGATTGAGGGCGAAGCCGAGCATGGCGATGAGCAGGTAGAGCGGATCGTGCAGCCATTTGTAGAGCTGTAGACACACGAGCGACGCGAGTGTGCCGGCCACCGGGCCGGCGAGACCGATCAGCGCGTCGTCGTACGCGGTGCGCGGCTGGTCTTTGAGCGTGACCGCGCCGCCGATGAACGGGATGAACACCATGAAGCCGGCGCGCAAGCCTTTGGCGCGGATGGCCACGGCGTGACCGATCTCGTGAATGAGGGTGATGACGACGAAGCCGACCACCACCGCCAGCGGCGCCTGCGTGGCGTAGGCGGCGATGGTGACGACGAAGGAGCCGCCGGCGACGGCGTACTGCACGACGCCGAAGCCTTCGAACGGATTGACGAACAGAGCGCGGCCACGCTCGAGCAGCACGATGATCAGCGCCTTCGCTTTCAAAGCGCCGACGCCGAGGAGCAACACGAGACCGGAGAGGACCTGAGGAAGCGTGCGGCGCGGCCGCGGTGTGGAGGTCATGGGACCCGGGCGATACAACGCGGCGTCGTTGCGGCTATTCCGAACGATGAACGATGAAGGATGAACGATGAACAAAAGCCGCCGCGTTCATCGTTCATCCTTCATCGTTCATCGTTCCGGAGTCGTTATGATCGCCCCGTGCCCGACGTCGACGCGCTGCGCGCGCAACTACGCGAACGCGGCTATCTCACCCATGGCATCGAGCGGTGGTTTGCGCTCGATCCCTGGAGCTCGCGCGCGTTTTGGGCGGAGCTCGTGCTGGTGGCGCTCAAGGCGGCCACGCTCGTCGGCGCGTTCGGCGCGCTGGCGATGACCGCGATCATGATCGTGCGCGACCATCCGCTCGGCGCGGTCGAGACGCTGGCGCTCTTCGTCTCCTACTTTGCCGCCTGGCTGCTGCTGGTGTTCGTGTTCGTCATCGCCGTGGCGTTGGTCCTCAAGATCCGGCCGGCGCTGCCGATCGATACGCCGCGCGCGCTGCTGGCCATCTCCTTCGCCGCCGGCGCGCTGCTGGTCGCGCCGCTGGCCGTCTGGTGGTACCGGTTCGACGCGGCACCGGCGCTGCCGGAGCTGATCGCCGGCGTCGCCTTCGCCGCGCTCCTCTTTCTCGTGGCCACCATCGTCGTCTCCGCGGCGCTGCTGTCGTTCTCGATCTACGAGGTGCGGCGCATTCCGGCCATTCACCAGAAGCCGCGCGGCCGGCCGATCGCGCTCGCGGCGGCGGTGCTGATCGCGCTGCTGTTCGTGCCGGCGTACGCCGACCGCGAGCGCGGGACGATCGCGCCGATGATCGTCACCGCGCCGACCTCGCGCCGCATCGCCCTCGTCGCCGTCGACGGGCTCACCTTCGAGATCCTGCAGTCGCGCGCTGACCTCGTGCGCGCGTTTGCCGTGGTCGCGCCGGCGCAGCCGATCGGCGGCGACTCGACGACGGAACGGTGGGCGTCGCTCGGCAGCGGAGTGCGCACCGAGGCGCATGGAGTGCGGGCCATCGAAGGCGTGAGATTCCGAGGAGGCGCGCACGTGCTGCAGCGCATCTCCCGCGCCGATCCGGTGCTGCTGCGCGCGGCGCCAGCGATCGGCCTGGCGCGGCGCGAGCCGCTGCCGCCGACCGTGCGCCGCCGCGACTACGTCTGGGAGATCACCGCCGGCCGCGGCACGCCGAGCCTCTCGGTCAACTGGTGGACGACCGCCGACGAGCAGCATGGCGCGCTCACCAGCATCGGCCAGGAGTCGATCTTCGCCCAGGCGCGCGGCGACGCGCTGCGCGTCGACGGATTGGCATCGGCGCGTTTTCTCCGCGCCGTCGACCGCGGCCATCCGCAGTTCGCCACCGTCTACCTGCCGGCCCTCGACGTGATCCTCAACCGCCTCGAGCTCGACCGCACCGCGCAGCTCGCCCAGTCGCTGCGCGCGCTCGACGGCGTCGCCGCGCTGGTGGCGGCGCTGCGCGCGCGCGGCTACGAGGTGGTGCTGGCCGGCCTGCCGGGCGATCGCCAGAGCGGCGCGGCCGCCTTCGCCTCGACCATTCCGCTGGCGCGCCCGG
Organism: Thermoanaerobaculia bacterium; assembly: GCA_036389275.1. Taxonomy (GTDB): domain Bacteria; phylum Acidobacteriota; class Thermoanaerobaculia; order Gp7-AA8; family Gp7-AA8; genus QHVT01. Next base: position 102,274 of record DASVQE010000066.1, on the reverse strand, counting down.
CCTCGGCCTGGGATGTCGCGCCGACGCTGCTCGATCTCCTCGGCTTCCCTCTGTCATCCGAGATGCCCGGCCGCACCCTGACGTCCTCGGCCGTCGATCCGCGCATCGCCAGCTACGGTCCGCGGGCCACGTCCGGCGCGGCGGCGCGAAGCGTGAATGAGGAGTACTACGACAACCTCAGATCGCTTGGATATATCAGATGATGAAACGATTGCTATTTATTGTCCTCTTTACCACGACTCTTTTCGCCCAGCATCCGATCGCCTTCGAAGACCTCGCCGCCGTCCGTCGCATCGGCGCGCCGCACCTCTCGCCCGACGGCAAGTGGGTGGTCTACGACGCCAGCACCATCGACCTCGCCGCGAACGTCCGCCGCAGCGCGATCTACCTGGTGCCGTCCGACGGCAGCGCGCCGTCGCGGCAGATCAGCGACGGCACGAAGCAGGATGAAGAGCCGGCCTGGTCGCCCGACGGCAAGACCATCGCTTACGTCTCGAACCGCGAAGGCGGCGCGCGGCAGGTCTACCTCTACGACCTCGCCACGCAGAAGACGCGGCGCGTGACGTCGCTCTCCGGCGGCGCCGGCAGCGTGAAGTGGCTGCCCGATGCGAAGGCGCTCGTGGCGGTGTCGGACGTCTATCCGGAATGCGGCGTCGATCCGCAGTGCACCAGTCAGAAGGACACCGCCGCCGGCAACCGCCCGTCGAAGGCGCGCGTGATCACCTCGCTGCTCTATCGCCACTGGAACGCCTGGCAGGAGCCGACGCGCACACACATCGTCTACGTGCCGCTCGACGGGAGCGCGCCGCGCGACCTCACGCCCGGCGCCTTCGATGCGCCGCCGTTCTCGGTCGGCGGCGGCGGCGAGTTCGACGTCTCGCCCGACGGGCGCGAGCTCGTCTACGCGCGCAACGTCGAGGAGCATCCCGAGCGCTCGACGAACGCCGATCTCTACCTCGTGCCGATTTCGGGCGGCGAAGCGAAGCGCATCACCACGCGCACCGGCGCCGACACCTCACCGCTCTACTCGCCCGACGGCCGCTGGATCGCCTACCGCTCGCAGTCGCGCAACGGCTACGAGTCGGATCTGTGGGAGCTCTGGCTTTACGACCGCACCAGCGGCACGTCGAAACGCATCGCCGCAGACTTTCCGAACTGGATCGAGTCGGCGGTCTGGTCGCCCGACAGCCGCTCGCTGTTCGCCAGCGTGCCGTACAAAGGGAAGCAGGCCGTCTACGAGATCGCCCTCGACGGCAAGGCCACGCTGGTGAACGCCACCGGCGCGACGCATGCGATCGACGTCTCGCGCGACGGCCGCACCATCGCGTACGAGCAGTCATCGCTGCGCCGGCCGACGGACATCTACGTGCAGACGCGCGGCGGCGAGCCGCGGCGCATCACTCGCGACAACGACGCGCTGCTGGCGAAGATCGCCATGGGCGAGACGCGCGATCTCTGGTGGACCGGCGCCGACGACGCGCAGGTGCAGGGGCATCTGATCACGCCGCCGAACTTCGATCCGTCGAAGAAGTATCCCGGCATCGTGCTCATTCACGGCGGGCCGCAAGGCGCGTGGGCGGATGCGTGGTCGTATCGCTGGAACCCGCAGCTCTTCGCGGCGCGCGGCTACGTCGTGCTGATGCCGAACCCGCGCGGCTCGACCGGTTTCGGCCAGCAGTTCGTCGAGCAGATCTCCGGCGACTGGGGCGGCCGCGTCTACACCGACATCATGAACGGCGTCGACAAGCTGGCCGCGCTGCCGTACGTCGACGGCTCACGCCTCGGCGCCGCGGGCGGTTCCTACGGCGGCTACATGGTCGACTGGATCCTCGGCCACTCGACGCGCTTCAAGGCGCTCGTCTCGCACGCCGGCGTCTACAACCTTGAGTCGATGTACGGCGTCACCGAAGAGCTCTGGTTCCCCGAGTTCGAATTCGGCGGGCCGTTCTGGGAACAGCCGGAGACGTACGCGCGCTGGTCGCCGCACCGCTTCGTGAAGAACTTCGCCACGCCGACGCTCGTCACGCACGGCGAGCTCGATTACCGCGTGCCGGTCGGCGAAGGCATGCAGCTCTTCACCGCGCTGCAGCGCCGCGGCATCCAGTCGAAGATGGTGATCTTCCCCGACGAAGGGCACTGGGTGCTCAAGCCGCAGAACTCGAAGCTCTGGTACCAGACCGTGGGCGACTGGTTCGATCAGTGGGTGAAGTAACTGCGCCGCTACTGCTTGCGCGGCGCGAACTTCATGTGATGTTTCCGGGCGATGTCGTCGAGCTCTTCGCGCGTGAGCGATTTCGGCGGCTCGCCCGGTTTGCTGCGCGTGGCGCGGAAGAACCACTCCAGGCCGGGCGGCGTGACGAACCAGACCAGCGTCACCGCGCCGTTCGGGGTCTCGACGCCGTGCCACGTGCCGCGCGGAATGAAGATGGTTGTGCCGGCCGGCGCGGTGACGTGCTCGTCGCCGACCGTGCCGACCGCGGTGCCTTCGTGCACGAAGAGGATCTCGTCCTCGGTCTCATGCACGTGCATCGGGATGCCGCTGTTCGGCTTGATCTCCTGCGTGCCCATCGCGAACAGCGAGCTGCCGGTGGTCGGATCGACCTTCACCAGGATCGTGCCGCTCGGATTGATGAGCGGCTCGCCTTCCGACGGCAGGCGGACGATCGGGACCGGCCGCACGGCCGGCGTCGCAGCCGCCGGCGTCGCAGCATCGGATGGCGCCGCCGCCGGGGTGACGGCGGCGCGATGTGCGCAGGCGGCGAGCAGCAGTGCGGCGGCGCCGCAGAACCACCTGCGCATCGCCGCTACGTGCGCGTCGTTCCGGTCGCCGGCACCGTGGTGGTCGTGCCCATGCCGCCGCCGCCTTCGCCGGGCCCGAGGGCCGGACGGGCGACGGTCGAGGTAATGCCGACCGCTTCCGCGTATTTGAGGTACGTGTCGATCGACGCGATGACGACGCGTGCTTCAACCGTGATCAGATCGATGCCGACCAGCGAGATGCGGACCCACGCGTCGACGACGATACCTTTGTCGAGAATCCGGTCGAGTACGTCGATCAGACTGGTTCCGCCCGGGGCGCGTTCAACAGCCATGATTTACCTGCCTTTCCTCTCTCCCGGCTTCCCGGCGGGAAGCTCGCGTGCATTGAGTTGTCGTTCGAGCTCGGAGATGCGCTCGCGCAGCTCGTCGTATTCGGCCGGAGCCGGCAGCGCCTTCGCGTCGCTCGAATAGAACCGGTCGCTGCGCCACCAGTTGATGCCGATGGCCTCGGCCTTGTCGATCGAGCAGATCACGAGGCGCAACTGGATGGTCAGCAGCTCGACGTTCGCCAGCGAAACCTTGATGTCGCCCGCGACCACCAGACCCTTGTCGAGGATCTTGTCGAGGATGTCGACCAGCCCTTGCGGCTGACGCTGCAGCGATCCTCGATCTTCAATCGGCACGAGCGCTGTTTAACACATCATTCCCACATCTTCAAAGGTCCGAGCTTCAGATTCAGCTCCTCATCGCTGAGCCCGAATGCGCGCTTCAGCTCGGCCATCTTCTCCTCGAGCTTCATGAGCGCGTTGCCGAGCCGCTCGATCTCCTCGTCGGTGAGATTGCCGGCGTCCATGCGGCGCAGCGCCTGCTTCTCGAGCAGCTTCCGCACGAGCTCCACGATCGACAGCACGAGCTTCGCCAGGCCGTTCTCCACGACTTCCGGATCTGCGGAAATCCGCTGAGGCATCACTGCGTCCGTAAATGAAAGCGCGCGCCGCAGCTTCTCTTCTTCATTCGTCAGCATCGGCGAAGACCTCCAGCGGCCACGGTCCGGAGAGCAGAAACGGGACGTGCGGACATTCGGCGCGCAGCACCTCGCCGCCGCGCAGCAGCTCGTCGACGCGTTCGCGCGCCGCGAGCATCACCAGCTCGACGGATTTCTCGTCGCGATGCAGCCAGCGATGGCGAAGCGCGAGCGGCACGAGCAGGCGTTCGGCAGCATCGCGAAAAATGGGATCGGCGGACGACGCCTGCGCGGCCTCGTGCAGCGCGCGGAGATAGGCGGCGCCGCTCGAAAAATCGGCGCGATCGGGACGAGGACGCGGCGAGGCGGCGGCCGCCTTGAGCGTCAGCTCGACGTCGTGTCGATGGCTCTCGAGGAGGCGCTGCCAGCGCGGCAGATGCGCCGCGCATTTGGCCGCCGCTTCCGCGGCGTCGGCGACGAAGAGGCCGTAGCGGATAGCGACGAAGGTGGCGCGGTCGAGCAGCGCGCCGCGCACGCGCGCGACGCGCAGCAGCAGGTCGCGATCGGTGGTCGGCTGGTCGTCTTCGATGACCACGGCGGAGAGAAAGAGCTCGCCGCAAGGGAGGGCCGCGGCGAGCGGCTCGACGTCGTCGCGGCGCAGATGCGCGCCGATGACGACGTGTCTCATCGCCCGTTTCTCGGTGCGTTTGAGGTCCGGATGATCGCGTCGACGTTGGCCAGCACGACGTTGAGGCCGAGGTAGAGCAGATCGACGTCGCCGATGGAAATCACCGCCTCGCCGGCGATGATCACGCCGCGGTCGAGGAGATGGTCGAGGGTCTCGAGGAGTGCGAGGTCGGTGTCAGGCATTGGTTTTCTCGAACGATGAACGATGAAGGATGAACGATGAACGAAGGCGGCTGCTGTTCATCGTTCATCCTTCATCGTTCATCGTTGCGAACGTGTACGGCGGCCACGGTCCGGTCACCGCAAGCGTGATTCCTTCAGGCTCGTACCTGCCGGCGAGGTCCTGCGCCGCCTCCTGCAAACGGTCTTCCTCGTCGCGGTTGAGGAGGACGTTGATCTGCGGGAAGGCGCCGTCGCGGCGCTCGCGGGTCTCGGAGAGCGTCTGGCAGCGGAGGCGGTCGCGCACGGCGGATTCGATCTCGGCGAGGACGGATTGTTCGGCGTCGTGCGACGCGCGTTTTTTCTCGTCGTCGAGTTTTTTGCGGAGGAGGAACGCTTTGCCCGGCGGCGCGGACGCGATCTGCTCCTGCAGCTCGCGCAGCGAGGCGATGCGCGCGGTCAGCGCTTCGCTCCAGCGGGCGGCGTCGAACTCGACGCGCAGCGTCCACTCCTGTTTGCCGTCGAGGCGGTCGAGCGCGGCGCGGAGCGCGTCGCGATGCTCGCCGAGGTACGCGCGCAGCGCTTCTTCGCCGGAGAAGAGCGTGAAGGCGCGCAGCGGCACAATCGCCGTCTTCTTCATCAGATCGCTGACCACGGCCTGATGGCGATAGCCGATCGCGCCGAGCCACTCGAGATCGTTCGCGCGCCGGTCGATCACTTCCTGCGACAGCTCGTCCGCCGGCATGGCCGTGAAGACCGCCGCCACGCCGTCGATCGATGCAGTGCCGAAGCGCCGCGTGTCGTCGATGCCGTCCGCGTCCGGCGTGACCGGCTCGCGCGCGATCGCGTAGACGTAGAGAACGGTGGCCACCGCGAGCAACTATAGCGGAACGAGCGCGGCCAACTCTTCCAGCGTCGACGGCGGCGCGTCGCGGCGCTCGATCAGCTTCGCATCGGGGAACGCGGCCAGCGCCGCCAGCTCGTACGCGCGCATCGACCGATCGCACGGACAATCGTTGTCGGGTGTGACGTAGTTGGCGATGACGCCGGCCACGGCGATCTGCCGGCGCGCGAGCTCGTCGATCAGGCGCTGCGTTTCGGCGATGACGATGCGCTCGGGACGGGTCACCACGAACACGGCCGCGCGCTCGGAGCGCAATGTGGCGTCGAGGTCTTTGAGTGCGCGCGAGGCTCGCACCAGCTCTTCGCCGAGCGAACCGGGCGGGATGAGATCTCTGTAGCGGAGCAGGAGGCGCATGAACTCGCGCAGCCATTCGCCGGCCTGATGCGGCAGGTCGAGCAGGCGGAGGAAGTGGCCGGTCGGCGCGGTGTCGACGACGATGCCGGCGATCGATTCGTCGGCGGTGAGGTCGGCCAGGCGCGTGATGGCGAACAGCTCATCGGCGCCCGGCGGCGCGAGCTGCACGAGCTGGCGCATGGCGTCGGAGTCGTGGCCGAGGGACATGCCCGCGGGTGCGAGTGCATCGACGGCGCGCTCGATCTCCGCGCCGAGCGAGTCGCGGAAGCGTTGCCACTTCGCGCGCGTGTCGATCGTCTCGACCGAGAGATTCGCGGGCGGCGCCTCCGCCGCAAACACATCGCGCAGCGAATGCGCCGGATCGACCGAGAGGACGACGTACCGCGACTCCGGATGCGCCCGCGCGAGCTGCAACGCCAGCGACGAAGCGCACGAGGTCTTGCCGACACCGCCTTTGCCGGCGAGAAAGAGAATCCGCGCGAGGTTCCTCGGTGCCTCGGTTCCTCGGTTCCTCGGTAGCTCTGGATGGGCGGCGGCCCGAGGAACCGAGGAACCCGAGGAACCGAGGAACCCGCGAAGCGCGTCCACGCTGTCGAGCGGCACGCATGACCGCGGCACGTCGATCGTGCGGGCGAAGCGCGCTCGCGCTTCGGCGTCGCGCGCGGCGCGGTCGCGATCGCGTTCGCAGTCGGGCTCCGCGACGGCGCGGTTGAGCACCACGAACGGCACGTCCATTCCGGCTTCGTCGATCAGGCGCAGGGTCTGCTCGACCACCAGTGGCTCCGACAGCGTCACCGGAACGAACGCCGCGCGCGACGGGTCGCGCAGCAGCGCCGCGCGCGCCTCGGCGCGGTCGTAGAAATCGTCGATGAACGCATCCATCGCATCGCGCGCGTCGCGGCGCGTGAACTGCCGCACCAATGCGCGATGCTTCTCCTGCATCGCGTCGAGCGCCAGCGCCACCTGCCGGAAATGACCGGCCGAGGAGAGCATGCGCAGCGTGTGTCCCGTCGGCGCCGTGTCGACGACGATCAGCGCCTCGCTCCGCTCCTCGGCCAGCTCGCCGATGTGCATCCAGGCCATCAGCTCATCGATGCCGGGCAGCGACAGCTCGAACAGCCGCCGCAGCTCCTCGCGATCGAGATACGTCCCGCGGTCGCCGATCTCCAGAAACGCGTCGAGATTCGCGCCGAGGAATCGCGCGTAGAGCGCCGCCGCGTCGAGCGACTGCGTCTCCAGATTCGCGACCGGCGCGTCGATCAGATCGCCGAGGTTCGAGGCGGGATCGGTGGTGAAGAGGATGGTCGGCCGCGTTTGCGCGTAATGCAAAGCCGCGGCGAGCGAAATGGTGGTCTTGCCTACGCCGCCCTTGCCGCCGAACAGGAGCAGGCGTCGCGAGGCCAGCTCGTCGAACGCGCGGGCGCGTTCATCGTTCGCCATACCCCGTGTAAATCCCGATGCCGCCCTCGTCCTCGTCGCGCTCCGCGGCCATCTGCCGGGCGATCGCCTCGCGGCGCGCGCGGATGTCGCGCAGCGCCTGGAAGACCACCGCCTCCTCGACCGCGTACTCCTCTTCCGAGATCTCGCCGAGCTCGAGGCGCATCTGCAGCTCGATCAGCCGTTCCTTCCACGGCTGGTCGTTCATCAGTTCCTCGTCCGCCATCTTCTGGATCGTGTTCATCACCCAGCGGAAGCCGGCGATCGGCCCCTTGAGCGGAAGCATGAGGATGTCGTCGAGGAGGAACGCCATCAGCGCTCCGCGCGCTCGAGCTTGAGGCGGATATTCACGAAGTTGTACGGCGGCCACGGCCCCGTATATAGGAACGATAATTTGTTCTCATATTTCTTCGCGATATCGCTGATCTGATCGTCGAAGGCGCGGGTCTTGTCGCGCTCGACCAGGAAGGCCGCGTTCATGATCATCTTGTCGCCGATCGGCTTGTTCGAGCGCGAGGCGATGGCCGCGTCGCGCAGCGCCTCGTAGATCTCGGTCACGTACAGATCGGCCTTCGCCTGCAGCGCCGACTCCACCACGCGACCGAGCTGCATGCGCGAAAAGTACGTCGACGTCGAGGTGCTCGACTGGATCTCTTCCTTCAGCCGGCGGATCTCCTCGTTCTCGTTCTCGATCTCCTTGATGACCTGGTCCTTGTCCCAGTTCACCTTCAGGCCGAACTCGATCTTGCCTTCCATCTTCTGGAGCACGTCGCTGAGCGCCTCGTAGGTGCCCTTGAGGAACTCCTTGATGTCGTTCTCGGTGCGGAAGACGGTGCCGAAGCTCATCGGAAGGACGGTGAAGTCCTTCATCACCAGCTCGTTCACATGCTCGTGGGCGAGCGCGTTCTCGCGGGTCGGATCGAAGACGATCAGCGGACAGTTCGAGACCACGGCGGCGAACTCGCGATAGTGCACGGTGTGCACGTGATCGCCGCGCCCGCCGATGCCGACGGCGCCGAAGTCGCGCTGCGCCTCCGTCTTGATGATGCAGTAGACGTACTTGCCTTGTTCGGTATCGGCCGTTTGCAACTGGTCCGTCATTGCTCGAAGAATACAATAAGCCCACGTTGCAAGCTCCAGACCCTCGGCGGACGGCCCGCCGCCTCGAGTCGTGGTTCGTCCGTCATCAGCGCCCGCTGCCGTGGCGCGCGGACTACGATCCGTATCGCGTCTGGGTCTCCGAGGTGATGCTGCAGCAGACCCGGATGGAAGTGGTCCTGCCGTACTTTGACCGCTTCGTCGAGCGCTTTCCGACGCTGCGCGCGCTGGCCGGTGCGAGCGAAGAAGAGGTGCTGGCGGCGTGGTCGGGACTCGGCTACTACCGCCGGGCGAAGATGCTCCGCGCCGGCGCGATCGAGGTGATGAATCGCTTCGGCGGCGTCGTGCCGTCGACCGTCGACGCGCTGCTGACATTGCCGGGCGTCGGGCGCTACACCGCCGGCGCGATCGCCTCGGTCGCGTGGAACGTGAAGGCGCCGATCGTCGACGGCAACGTGGCGCGCATCGTGGCGCGGCTCTTCGCGATCGAGGCGCCGCTCGGATCGCCGGCGCTGATGCGCGAGGCGTGGCTGCGCGCGACGGAGCTCGTCGCCGCCTGCACCACGCCGCGCGACTTCAACCAGGGTCTGATGGAAGTGGGCGCGCTCATTTGCACGCCGCGCAAACCGGCCTGCGAGCGCTGCCCGGTCGCGGCCGACTGCGCGGCGTTCGCGAGCGGACGCGCCGCCGAGCTGCCGCGGCCGAAGGCGAAGGCGGAGACGCGGGCGATGGAGATTCCGCTCTACCTCATCACCGACGGCGACGGGCGCGTGCTGATGCGCCGCGAGTCGGGGCCGCTGATGGACGCGATGTACCACCTGCCGCACGGCAACGCGGCGCTGCTGCAGGCGAAGCCGCTGGCCGCCGCGCGCGGCGCACGCCTCGGAAAGTTTCGCCATACCGTCACCACGCGCCGCATCGAATTCACGCTCTACGAGGCCACACTGCAGCAACGCGTGCGCGGCGACTACGTCTGGATCGATCCGGAGCAGCTCGGCGGCGTGCCGCATCCGTCGTACGTGAGGAAGGCTTTGCGTCTGGTGCAACGATGAAACGACTGCTTTTCGTGCTGCTGCTCGCGCCGCGCCTGCTCGCGGCTGCCGACTCCACCACCGTCATCCGCGCCGCGGCCATGCTCGACGTGCGCAGCGGCGTGTTGCGCGCGCATCCGACCATCGTGATCCGCGGCGACCGCATCACCGCCATCCGCTTCGACGGCAAGGCGCCGCGCAACGCGAAGGTGATCGACCTCGGCGACGCGGTCGTGCTGCCGGGTCTCATCGACACGCACGTCCATCTCGCCTGGAAGCCGTCGCCGACCGACGAGCTGGCGCTGCCGGGCATCAGCAAGCAGGCCGCGGACGACGCGAAGGCGACGCTGCTGGCCGGCTTCACCACCGTGCGCGATCTCGGCTCGACCGGCAAGGCGGACCTGCTGCTGCGCGACGCCATCGCGCGCGGCGCGCTGGTCGGACCGCGCATGCTCGCGGCCGGACCGGGCATCGGCGCGCCGGGCGGCGCGTGCGACCGCGTCTTCGGCGGCGAGGCGGTCGCTGCCGACGCGGCGCAGGCGACGCAGCGCGTGGGCGAAGTGATCGCCGCCGGCGCCGACGTCGTGAAGATCTGCACCGGCGGCGGCGTCATCGCCACCAACCCGAATCCGAAAGCGGACATGACCGCGGACGAAGTGCGCGCCATCGTAGCCGCGGCGAAGAAGAGCCACCGCAGCGTGGCCGCGCACGCGCAGGGACCGCAGGCCATCGAGGCAGCGGTGGCGGGCGGCGTCGCCTCGATCGAGCACGGCGGCTATCTCGATTTGCGTCTGGCGCAAATGATGGCGAAACGGGGAACGTACCTCGTGCCGACGCTCTACCGGGTCACCTTCTCCATCGACAACGCGCCGCAGAACGAGGCGCTCAAGAAAGCGCGCGAGCTGCTCGAGGCGAGCTTCCGCAACGCCGTGGCCGCGCGCACGCCGATCGCCTTCGGCACCGACGCCACGGTCATTCCGCACGGCATGAACGCGCGCGAGTTCGCGGTGCTGGTGCGGCTCGGGATGACTCCGGCCGAGGCGATCCGCGCCGCGACCATCAACGCGGCGGCGCTCCTCGGCCGCTCCGATCTCGGCGAGCTGGCCCGCGGCAAACGCGCCGACATCATCGCCGTGAGCGGCAGTCCGCTGGCCGACGTCACCACCCTCGAGCGCGTCGCTTTCGTCATGCACGACGGCCGAGTCGCTAAAATGCCGTGATGCGCGGGCGTGTGACAGCGGTCCTCTTCCTCCTTCTCCTTCTCGCCTCTCCCGTTCTTCCGCAATGCAACTGGACGCCGCGCTACAGCGGCCAGTTCCGCGCCACCGCGTACGACGTCGCCGTCGACGCCGACGGCATGCTCTGGGTGGCCACCGGTTACGGCGTGCAGCTCTTCGAAGACGCGTCGACGCCGACGCTCGTCAGCTCGATCGCCATCCCCGGCTCGACGCGCGTGGTGCGCCCGAGCGCGAACGGCATCGCCTACGCCGGCAGCGGCACGCGCCTCTACGTCCTCCGCCGCACCGCCGACCGCAAGCTCGAGGTGGTGCGCATCATCGACACCGGCGCCACGGTCAACGACATCGCCATCGTGACGCCGTACCTCTTCGTCGCCACCTCGAACGGCATCCTGCACTACGACCTCTTCGATCCGACCAAGCCGTTCCGCACCACCATCACGCTGCCGGTCACGGCGAACAACGTCACCTCGCTGGCGGTCCTCGGCAACAAGCTCTACGCCGCCGACGGCGACTCGACGGTCGAGATCTTCTCGCTCGTCAATCCCGGACTGCCGCAGCACACCGGCACGCTCGAGTCGCTGCCGCAGTCGTCGTCGGTGAGCGCGATGGCGAACGGGATCATCTTCGTCTCCGATCCGTTCGGGCAGAACACCGACGTCTTCCAGAACGAGACGCGCCTCGGCCGCGCGCCGGTCGGCGGCAACTCCGCCGCGTCGGCCGGCGGCTCGGCCTACTTTCTCGCCGGACCGAATCGCACGCTGCGCGCGTACGACCTCACCACGCTCGGGCGCGTCGGCGTGCTGTACGAAGCGCAGCTCGCGCCGACCGAGGGCACCGACAACGTCATCCATCAGATCGTGAGAGCGGGCAACAAACTCTACGTGGCCGCGGGCGACATCGGCCTCGTCACCTTCGACATCACTTCGCTCACGGCGCGGCCGTACCCGCTGGTGAGCTACGCCGCCACCGCCCGCACCAGCGTGCTGATGGCCGGCAACAAGGCTTACTTCACCGACGCCGCCGGCTCGGTGACGGAGTTTCTCGCCGACGCTGCCGGCATCGCCTTGACGCCGGTACGCACCTGGAGCGACGCGGCCGGGGCGCGGCTGCAGGACTCGGATGGCAGCGCGCTGCTGACCTCGGCCGGCGCGACGGCGGCTGTGTGGCGTCTCGACACGACCACGCCGACGCAGACGTTCGGAGCGACGTTCCGCGCGAACATCAGGTCGGCGGTGCTGCGCGGCGACACCATCGTGGCGCTGCTCGTCGATCAAACCGTCTGGACCGCGAGCGCGGTGGCCGGCCCGCAGCAGGTCGCGGTGCCGGCGCCGGTTTCGGCGATGGCTCGCGCCGGCAACGCGCTCGCCTTCGCCGATCTCTCCGACTCCGCGAACACGACCATCCTCTACTACCCGAACAGCCTCACCGACGCGCCGCAGCGCATCACCTTCGCCGGCATCTCCGCGTCGAACATCGCCCTCGATGCCACGCGCGTGGCGGTCTTCACCTTCCGCGGCATCACCGTCCACGAGCTCGCCACCGGCGCGGAAACGACGCTGCCGTCGTCGAATGCGTTCATCCCGAAGCAGCTCCTTTTCTCCGGCAGCGACCTGCTGGTCCTCGGCGACCGGAAGCTGCAGGTATGGACGAACGCTCGCACGCTCGCGCGCGAGCTGCCGCTGCCGTCGGACGCCGTGGCCATGAGCGCGAGCTCGCCGCTCGTGGCGGTGGCCGCGTCGCAGGCCACCATCGCGCTGCGCAGCGACCGCTCGCTGCCGCAGGGCAGCGGCGGCTTCGCCAACGACTATCCGACCAACCTGCTGCTCGCCGGCGACCGCCTCTACCTCGTCGCGCGCGACCGTATCAGCATCTACTCGACCGCGGCGGGCGACGCGCCGCAGTTCGCCGGCGCGGTGCGCGTCCCGGGCCTGGTCGACGTCGCCGCGACGCCGGCCGGCTTCTTCACCCTGGCCGGCAACGGCACCGTCAGCGCCTGGTCGGCGGCGGGAACGCTTTTGCGTCAGACGCAAATCGACGAAGGCTCCGACGCGCAGGTCCGCACCATCGCCGCCGCCGGCAACGCGATCTGGGTCTCGGTGTCGAAAGGCTTCTCCACCGGACAGTCGCAGAAGAAGACGCTGGTGCTCGATCCGCTGTCGCTGGTGGTGACGTCGAGCATGAATGGCGGAGTGACGGACGTCGTGACTTCCGGAGATCGCGCCTACGCGCTCTTCGACCTGCCGAACGAGACCCGCGTCTACGACATCCGCGATCCGCTGCATCCGGCGCCGCTGGCCGCGGTGGTCAGCCAGGCCGGCGCGATGGGCATCGGCGTCTCGGAGAACAGCGTCTACGTGGTGGCGGAGAAGGTCTACGCGCTCAACGCAACGACGCTCGCCTCGACCGGGCAGTTCCTCTCCAACATCCCGTCGAACGATGCGCGGCTGGCCATCGACGGCCGCTGCGCGATCGTGACCGGCCGCGGCCCGAATCCGGAGCAGTACACGCTGCCGTCGTGGACGCCGGCGGCGCCGGTCGAGGTGCCGTCGACGGTGCGGGCGGTGGCGGTGGAGAACGGCCGCGCGTATCTGCTGACGGATCACTCGCTCGAGGTCTGGTCGTCGCGGCCGCAGACGCCGCAGAAGCGCCGCTCGGTGTGGTGATGCCGAAGGTCGCGCTCTCGTCCGACGAGCATGCCTGGCGCGTCACGCTCGACGCGCCGCCGCTGCACATCCTCGATCTGGAGCTGCTCGCCGAGCTGCGCGAGGTCCTCGGCCGCATCACCAGCGATCGCCACGCGCTCGTCGTCGACGCTACCGGCGATCGCGCCTTCTCCGCCGGCGTCAGCGTGCCCGATCACCTCGGCGACCTCGCGCCGGAGATGCTGCAGCGCTTTCACGACTGCATCCGCACGATCGCCGCGCTCGATCTCGTGACCGTGGCCGTCGTGCGCGGCCTCGCCCTCGGCGGCGGCTGCGAGCTCGCCTTCGCCTGCGACTTCGTCCTCGCCGCGCCACAGGCGACGTTCGGCTTTCCGGAAATCCGCCTCGGCGTCTTTCCACCCGTCGCCGCGACGATGCTCGCGCAGCAGACCGCGCCGCGCAAAGCGCTCGAGCTGATCCTCACCGGCGAGCGTTTCGACGCGCAGACCGCGCTCGAGCTCGGGCTGGTCAACGCCATCGTCGACGATCCCGCGCCCTGGCTGCAGCGGCTCTTCGAGCAGAGCGCGAGCACGTTGCGTCTGGCGAAAAAGGCTTTTCGTCTGGCGCAACTGCCCGCGGTGGAGCGGGTCTACCTCGAGGAGCTGATGCGCACGCGCGACGCCGAGGAAGGACTGCGCGCGTTCATCGAAAAGCGAGCGCCGCGCTGGACGCATCGCTGACGCGCGTCACTGCTGCTCGAACGCCACCGTCGTCTGCGCGTCGAGCTTCACGTGCATCTTCTTCGACGGGATGATGCCGGTGCCGAAGGAGGCGATCATGACCACGCCGGAGGTCTTGCCGTCGCAGCCGACCGGCATGGGGCGGACGACCTGCAGGTCGCCGAACTGCCGCGCGATCGTCTTCCCTTTCTCGTCGACCCATTCGAGCGGCGGCGACTGCTTCGCGGCGACGGCTTTGGCGAGCGCCTGCGCTTCCTGAAAGGTCAGCTTGCCGGTGAGCAGCGTGACGATCTGCAACTGCCGCTCGCTGCGGCTGACGAAGCGGTTCACGCACGTCGCGGCGGAGAGCCGCGGAGCCGCGACGGCGGCGGCGAGGACGGCGGCGAGCATGACGGTGACGAGGGATCGCATCGGAGCTCAGCCATTCTGCGCGCAACCCTGCGCTGCACGCAACGTAGTACCGTTCACGCGGCCGCGTCCGATGCAGGCGGCGTGTCATCATGAGTCCGATGGAAGGTGTACCCGAGCCGAAGCACAGGCGAGTCTCGCCGGTCCTGCTCCTGTGGCTCGGCGGCATCGGCGCGATCCTCGCGCTGGAGTTGATCGACAACGGACTCCGCGCGATCGGCTGGCGCTTCATCCCCATCGACTTTTTGTCGTTCTTCGCCTGGCTGCTCGTCGTCGCGCTGACGCTGTACGGCTTGGCCGTTCTCACGCGCTGGATCCTGCGCAAGCTGTTCTGGACGGTGGGACGGCGGCTGCTGCTCAGCTACGTGATGATCGGCCTGCTGCCGTTCTTCCTCTTCGCGATCCTGCTGGCGGCGATCCTCTACGTCATCGCCGGCGTCGCCAGCCAGGCGAGTTTCCGCGCCGAGCGGCAAGCCAGCCTCGGACGGCTCGAGTCGATGAACACCGAGCTCGCGCTGCAGGGACGGCGGCCACACGACGAGACGGTCGAGATCTACGACACCAGCAACGCGAGCGGCGCGAAGATCCCGGCGTGGCTGCGCGGCGCGAGCTTCTCCGGCATGGTCGTGCGCGACGACGACCCGCTGCTCGTGGCTGCGCGCGCCTACCCCGGCGGACGCACGGTCGTCCTCGCCCAGCCGCTCGACGAGCGCTGGTCGGACGCGCTGGAAGACCGCACCGGCATGATCACCTCGCAGGCGCTGGCGCAGCAGGACCGCGGCTCCGACGGCGACGTCCATCTGCACGTCGGCGGCCGCAAAAACGGTGAGGGAAAGGACAACGAGAGCAACCGCCGGCTGCAGTCGATCCTGCGCCGCGGCTTCGGCTTCGACCGCATCCTCTTCTTCGATCTCACGGACGAAGGCGGCCTGACCGACTGGAACGCCGGCGCGCCGCGCCGCCATCACCGCGTGCTCGCGCTCATCTCCAATCCCGTCGACAATCTCGTGCACTTTTACTTCGGCGGCGCCACGCAGTCGAAGATCATGCGCGGCATCCTCTGGTTCATCGCGGGCCTCGCGTGCCTGCTGCTGCTGATGTACGTCTTCGCCTCCGGCTTCGCGGCCATCCTGATCTTCTCGATCTCGCGCGCGGTGAACCGCATCGAGAAAGGGACGCGCGCGGTGGAGGCGGGCGACTTCACCTATCGCATCCGGATGAAGCCGCACAACCAGCTCGGGCAGATGGCGCAGTCGTTCGATGGCATGACCGCCTCGATCGGCTCGCTGCTGACGAGCGTCGCGGAGAAAGAGCGGCTGCAGAGCGAGATCGCCATCGCCGCGTCCATCCAGCGGAACCTGCTGCCGAAGGAAGGTCCGAAGTTCCGCGGCGTGTCCTTCTCCGCCCACTTCGAGCCGACCGCGTCGATCGGCGGCGATTACTACGACGTCTTCAACCTCGACAAGTCGCGCCTCGCGGTGGCCATCGGCGACGTCTCCGGACACGGCCTCTCCACCGGTCTGGTGATGGCGATGGTGAAGGCGGCCATCACCACGCTCGTCGAAGAAGGCGCGGACGAAGAGTCGCTCTTCCACCGCCTGAACGATCTCGTCTACCGCTCGACGGAGCGGCGCGCGTTCATGACGCTGGCGTTCACGATCTTCGATCTGTCGCGCGGCACGATCCGCCACACGAACGCCGGACATCTTTATCCGTACCTGCTGCGCCAGGGCGAGGCGACGCCGGTCGCCATCGAGTGTCCGTCGCTGCCGCTCGGCGTGCGGCACGAGATGACCACGCGCACGGCCGAAGTCGAGCTGCGCGAAGGCGACACGATCGTCTATCTCTCCGACGGCGTGGTCGAGGCGCAGGATCCGAACGGCGAGCCGTTCGGCTTCGATCAGCTCGAGGAACTGCTGGCGCATCAGACCGACCGCTCGCCGTCGGCGGTGCGCGACACGATCCTCGACGCGGTGGCGCAGCACGCGCGCAGCCGCGCCGCCGACGACGACCGCACGGTGATGGTGCTGCGCTTCGAGCAGGTGGCGGGCTTCCGCGGGCTCGACGTTTCGCGCGATACTGCGCTGGTCACGTCGTAAGCAATGCCGCCGATCCGCAACGTCTCCGACACCGCCGCCTGGGCCGCGGTCTACCGCGCCCGCGAAAGCGAGCGTCCCGATGCGCTCTTCCGCGATCCGTACGCGCGGCGGCTGGCCGGCGAGCGCGGCGAAGAGATCGCGCGGCTGCAGTCGAAGCGGCAGCAGAACGATTGGGCGTGGGTCGGACGCACGGTGCTGTTCGATCAGTTCATCACCGAGCAGCTCGCGCAAGGCGTCGATACGGTCGTGAATCTGGCGGCGGGACTCGACGCGCGTCCGTACCGCATGAACCTGCCGCCGTCGCTGCGCTGGATCGAAGCGGATCTTCCCGGGATCCTCGACTACAAGGAGTCGATCCTGGCCGGCGAGAAGCCGGTCTGCCAGCTCGAGCGCATCCGCGTCGATCTCGCCGACGAGCGCGCCCGCCGCACGCTGCTGCTCGACCGGATCGCCGCGGAGTCGAAGAACGCGCTGGTGCTCTCCGAGGGATTGATCGTGTATCTGAGCAGCGAAGCGAACGCGCAGCTCGCGCGCGATCTCGCCGCGGTCGAGCCGATCCGCCACTGGGTGCTCGACATCCTCTCGCCCGCGCTGCGAAAAATGCTGATGAAGCAGGTCGGCGCGCACCTGCAGGGCGCGAACGCGCCGCTGCTGTTCGCGCCCGCCGAGGGTCCGTCGTTCTTCGAAGCGTACGGGTGGAAGGTGGAGGAGGTGCGCTCGCCGCTGCAGTTTGCGCGACACGCAAACCGCCTCCCCTGGCTTCTGCGCCTGTTCGCCCGCCTCCCGGAGCCGCCCAATGCCCACCCCGGCGAAAAGCGCATCTGGTCGGCGATGTGCCTGCTGCGGCGCGTTGGGGGATAGGGAACGACCGGGGGCCTCCGGCGGCTGGGGCCACGGGCCCCAGCCGCCGGAGGCCCCTCGTCGTCCCCTGTAGCCAACCTACCGCTGCAGCGACACCACGACCGGCTCTTCGTTCGTGCGCGGGATAACTTCTTCGTCGATTGCTTTGCGGATGTGGCCGGCGATGCGGTGGATGTAATTCACCGTCTCGCGGAACGGCGGGACGCCGTCGTACTTCCAGACATTTCCTTCGCCGGCGTTGTACGCGGCGACGGCGAGATCGGCGTTCCCGTCGAACGTCTTGAGGAGCCAGCGGAGGTAGCGCGTGCCGGCGTAGATGTTCTCCTTCGGGTCGAACGAGTTCGTGACGCCGAAGCGTTTCGCGGTGGCCGGCATCAACTGCATCAGACCCTTCGCACCTTTATGCGAGAGCTCCTTCGCGTCGAAATCCGACTCCTGCTTGATCACGGCGGACACCAGCGCGGCATCGACGTCGAAATGCTTCGCCGCCTCGATGATCAGCTCGTTGTACTTCGAGCGGAACAGGGGGCGGCTGTGCTCGCTGTAATGCCAGGAGCGCTGCGGAAAGACGCCGCCTTCCTCCACGATCTTCTTCACTTCCGCGACCACCTCGGCGGTGGTCACCTCGTCATCGACGATCCGATCGACGCGCGTCATCGGCAGCGACAGCTTCGCCGCGCCGCCGGAGATGGTGAGATGGATCGTGTCCTCCTCCACCTCGTACTTGTCGATCTTCATCGTCCGCCCATCGACAAACATCGCAATGCTCGCGCTCGCCGTCTGAGCGGCGACGAGCAGAGCTGTAGCGATGAGCACACGTTTCATGGATGCCTTCATAACGACGGTGGTGGGACGATTATGCCTCGGCAGAGGTTCCCGGGCGAATCACGCCCGCGGATGAAACTCCTCATACATCCTCTGCAGCCGCGCCCGCGAGACGTGCGTGTAGATCTGCGTCGTGGAGATGTCGGCGTGGCCGAGCATCATCTGCACCGAGCGGAGGTCGGCGCCGTTTTCGAGGAGGTGGGTGGCGAAGGAGTGGCGCAGGGTGTGGGGCGAGATGTGGGCGCGGATTCCGGCTTCGCGGGCGTAGCGGACGATCTTCATCCAGAACGCCTGCCGCGACATCGGGCGACCGCGTCGGGAAAGAAAGAGATGCGGATCTCCGTACTTGTCGAGCTCCCGACGTCCTGACTCGAGGAACTGCAGAATGACGTCCTTCGCCGTATCGCCGAACGGCACGATCCGCTCCTTCGAGCCCTTGCCGATCGTGCGGAGAAACCCGGCGTCGAGCACCACCTCGTCGATGCGCACCTTGATCAGCTCACTCACGCGCAGCCCCGTCGCGTAGAGCAGCTCCAGCATCGCCGCGTCGCGCTGCCCGTCGGGCGTGGTGCGGTCGGGCGCGGCCAGCAGCTTCTCCACCTCGTCCGGCTGCAGCGACTTCGGCAGCGTCGACCAGAGCTTCGGATTCTCGATGTTCTCCGTCGGGTCGTTCTTCAGATGCCGCTCCGCCATGAGAAAGCGGAAGAGACCGCGGATGGCCGCGAGCGCGCGCGCCACCGAGCGCGCCGAGATCCCCGACGCGCGCAGCGACTGAAAGTACTGCACCAGGTGGATGCGCTCGACGCGCTCGAGCTCGAGCGGCTGATCGGCGAGCCAGTGGCCGAAGTGGCGCAGGTCGATCGCGTACGACGCCAGCGAGTTTTTGGCGAGACCTTTCTCGACCGAGAGATAGTCGAGAAAGATCGGCAGGTAGGTGACGAAGTAGGCCGAGCGCTCCGGCTTGTCCGGATCAATTGCCCGCGGCTTGCGCATGATGAGCGACGACGTCGGCCATGTAGGAGCTGCGCACGAACGGACCGGAGAACACCGCCCGGAAACCGATCGCCTCGCCGAGCTCGCGGTACTCCTCGAACACGTCGGGATGGATGTACTCGACCACGTCGAGCTTCTCCCGTTTCGGCTGCAGGTACTGGCCGATGGTCACGATCTCGACTTCCGACTCGCGCAGCTTCTCGAGCACGTGCAGCACTTCGTCGCGGCGCTCGCCGAGGCCGAGCATGAGACCCGACTTGGTCACCGCGCCGAACGTTTTCGCGTGACGCAAAACGGCCAGCGAGCGCTCGAAGCGCGAGCCGGGACGGACGAAGTCGTAGAGCCGCGGCACCGTCTCGACGTTGTGATTGAAGTAATCGGGACGCGCGTCGGCGACGGTCTGCACCGCGTCGAGGTTGCCGCGAAAATCGGGCGTGAGCACTTCCACCGCCGACCGCGGCAGCGCCGCGCGCAGCTCGCGAATCGTCTCGGCGAACTGCTGCGCGCCGCCGTCCGGCAGATCGTCGCGCGTCACCGACGTCACCACCACGTGCCGGAGGCCGAGGCGCCTGGCCGTGTCGGCGACCGCGCGCGGCTCGTCCGGCGACGGCGGCGCGTACGGGCGGCCGGTGGTGACGTTGCAGAAGCCGCACGAGCGCGTGCAGACGTCGCCGAGGATCATGAACGTGGCCGTGCCGCGCGAGAAACACTCCGTGCGATTCGGGCAGGCGAGCGACTCGCACACCGAGTGCAGCTCGCGCTCGCGCAACATCGTCTTCACCTCGCGCAGCGAGGCGAGGTTCAGCTTCTTCTCACGGATCCACGACGGGAGACGGGGCGAGGTCACGCGGCGATTGTAGACGCGAACGCGTCTATCTCACGCCGCCGAGGATCGCGCGCGCCCGTTCGAGATGCGCGGCCACGGAGGCGCGCTGCGTGGTGAGTTGCGCGCGCAGGTCGGCGTTGCGGGCGGACGGGATCAGGTGGCTGTCCATCACGCTGAGGAGCCATTGATGGAGGTCAACCTGCGTCTGCATGTACGTGCGGTCGAAGGCGGTGCCGCTGTAGGTGCCGAGGCTCTGGATGGTCTGCTGCGTGCCGCTGCGGAGCGCGGCGGTGGTGTCGTTCTCGGCGGGCGTCATGTTGTTGCGGCCGGCGAGATCGCGCGCGGCGTTGAGCGCGTTGGTGTGATCGCTGACCATCATCTGGGCGAAGTTGCGCACGTCGGCATTGGTCGCGCGCGAGGCGGCGGCGTTGCCCTGCTGGATCTCACCCTCGTTCGCGGCGACGACGATGCCGGCGACGTCGGCGTCGCTCAGCCGGCCGGGCATGTTCATGCCGGCCGTGTTCGTGGTGGCGCAGGCGGTGGCGAAGAGGAGCGTGGCGAGCAGCGCGACGAATGCGTTCCGTTTGATCATGCTCACCGTCGCGAGCACTTTTTGCGCCAGACGCAAAAATGCCGCCCTCGCGGGCGGCATTTGCACCGGCCTCGGCTGGACCTGGGCTCAGTGGCCGGTCAGCGACTTCTCGAGGCACTTGTGGATCAGCTTCTCCGCTTCCACTTCGGGGATGTTCTTCACGATCGCGACCTCGGAGACGAGCAGGTACTTGGCGCGGTCGTACATCTTCTTCTCGCGGAACGAGAGGCTCTTTTTCTTCTGCACTTCATTGAGGTTCTTCAGCACTTCGGCGACGTCCTCGAGGCGGCCCGTCTTCATCTTCTCGAGGTTCTCGCGGTACCGGCCTTTCCAGTCGGTGTGGCTCTTGACCGTCTTCTCCTCGAGCAGGCTCAGGAGACCTTTGATCTCCTTCTGCTGGTAGAGACGGCGAAGACCGACGCGGTCGGTGTTCGTGATCGGAACCACCAGCCGCGAGTTGTTCGCGAGCAGGCGGAGATGATAGTAGCTGTCTCCCTGAGGCATGATCGGCGACTCGCCGATATGCTCCACGACCGTGACACCGTGGTTCGGATAAACGAGCTTATCCCCGACCTTGAAACCCATTTTCATTGACGACAAGTGAGGCTCCTTTCGGAAACGCTAAGGCTACAACTTGAGGGACGGGCATTCTACGACACGCTCAGAAGGCCGTCAAACCTCGAAAATCAGCGCCTCAGCCGCCGAACGAGCTGATGCAAACGGTCCAGTCCTTCGCGCCGCTCGCTCTCGGAACCGGTCAGCAAATCCTCGATCATCTGCAGCTCGGTCTGCATTTCCAACTGCGTGGCGGCATCGCTCGCGCGCGGCTCCGCGGCCGGTGACGATGTCGCAACATCGACGCGCGGCGCGTCGCCGAGCGACTCGCGCACGCGCGCGGCCATCGTCCGCAGCGATTTGACGTCGGCGTTGTCGAGCGCGCGCTGCATCGCCTTCTCCGCCGCCAGCGCCCGCGCGTAAGGACTGTCCGGCGCATCGACGATGCGCGCCTGCACCAAGGCCACGTCGAGGTTCGAGTAGCCGGTCTTCGGATCGGCGGTGGCGATGATCTTCACCGTGGCCTGCCGGGCGATGGCCGGCAGATCGACCGGCCGCACTTCGGTCGGCTGCAGCCACGCCTTGATCTCGATCGACTGCCGCTCGTTCTGCGTCTTGCCGTACGGGACGTATTCGAAGTCGAGCCGCTCGACCCAGACCGCGCGGTTCTTCCGCACCATCAGCCGCCGCGCCGGCACGTCCAGGATCACGCGGTAGATGTACGCGCCGCGCATCTCCAGCGTGTCCATCTTGTCGGCGCGCGGCTGGATCGAGAACGACTCGGTGACGCGCCCGGCCTCGAAGCGTTCGTACGAAGCGAATGCGTACGTGCCGTCCGGACGGCGTCCGCGCAGCAGTTCGACATCCTCGGCCACGAGACGCTTGAGCAGGTCGGTCGGGAGATCGCGCTTGCTCAGCTCCGCGACGCGGTCGACCACCATGGCATCGGCGGCGACGCGCGCGGCGTCGACCTGCGCGTTTGCGTGAGACGCAAAAATGATCGCGAGAACGATCGCTGCGAGCGCACGCTTCATCGCGACACTCCCAGCTCCGGCAGCACGCTCGTGCCGGGCAGTCCCGTTTGCGGCAGGCCGAGGTAGTCGCAGATGGTGGCGCCGAGATCGGCGAACGTCGAGCGCGTGCCGAGCGGCCGCGCGCCGCGGATGCGCGGACCGGCCACGAGCAGCGGCACGTACTCGCGCGTGTGATCGGTGGAGACGTCGGTCGGATCGCAGCCGTGGTCGGCGGAGATGAAGACCAGGTCGTCCTCGCGCAATGCTTCGAGCAGCGCGGCCAGTTCACCGTCGAACGTCTCGAGCGCGCGCGCGTAGCCGGGTGCGTCGTTGCGGTGGCCGTATTTGGAGTCGAAGTCGACAAGGTTGGTGAAGATGAAGTCGGCCTCCGACTGCCGCACGAGGTCGAGGGTCTTGCGCATGCCGTCGGAGTTCGACTCGGTGCGGATCTCCTGATCGATGCCGACGCGGTCGAAGATGTCGGCGATCTTGCCGAGGCCGATCACCTGCCGCCCGTTCTTGTGCGCGCGCTCGACCACCGTCTCGCCGGTCGGCCGCACCGAAAAGTCCTTGCGGTTCGCGGTCCGCTTGAACGCGCCGGCACGCGGCCCGACGAAGGGACGGGCGATGATGCGGCCGATGTTGTGCTCGCCGCGCATCAGGTCGCGCGCGACGGCGCAGATGCGCCACAGCTCCTCGACCCCAATGATCTCCTCGTGCGCCGCGACCTGAAACACCGAGTCGGCCGAGGTGTAGACGATCGGCGCGCCGGTGCGCATGTGCTCCTCGCCCAGCTCGTCGAGGATCACCGTCCCCGACGCCGCTTTGTTCCCCAATGTCCGCCGCCCGATGCGCCGCTCGTACTCCTCGATCACCTCGCGCGGAAACCCGTTCGGATACGTGCGAAACGGATCCTCCACGATCAACCCCATCATTTCCCAATGGCCGGTGGTTGTGTCCTTGCCCGCGCTCACTTCCGCCATCCGCCCGAACGCGCTCACCGGCTGCTCCGTCGTCGCCGGCTCCGGCAACGTGTGCAGCAGCCCGAGGCGCGTGAGCGTCGGCAGCGCCGGATGCTCGCGGTCGATGATGTGCCCGAGGGTGTTGGAGCCGGCATCGCCGAAGTCGGCGGCGTCGGGCAGCTCGCCGACGCCCAACGAATCACAGATCAAGGTTATGACTCTTCGTTTCGCCATCAGACTTTCTTTCGTGCCGCTTTCGGCGCGCTCGCGGTCTTCGCGCTGACGCGCGACTGCACGCGCATCAGCGTGCGCAGTGCCTCATTCACCGCGGCGTTGTCGGGAAAGACGCGTGCGACATCCTCGTCGAGCACGCGCACCGTACGCGGGTCGTGCGCCGCGAGAAAGTAGGGATTCGGCCGCGCGTTGGTGAAATCGATCTCGCGGTCGAGAGGATCGTCGTCAGCGTTGGTTCTTTTCTTCATAGGTCTTTCGCTCGCGCGCCGTGGCGCGGCGCGCGCTGATGAGACGCATGGTCAGCTCCGTCCGTTCGACATAGACGACGAGCAGAACGCGCTCCTGCTCGGAGGTCCCGATGATGATAAAGCGGTCTTCCTTCCACGAGTGCGGGCCGTCGTACTGGTGCAGCGCGAACGCATCGCCGAACACCGTGCGCGCTTCGTCGAACGAGACGCCGTGCTTCCGCTCGTTCGCGCGCGCCTTCGCCTCGTCCCACTCGAACGTCAGCTTCACCGCAAATGCTCATGCACCAGCGCCCGCTCCGGCGCTGCCTCATCTCCGATCGTCACGAACGACAGGAACCGCGCGCGCAGTTCTTCCGCGTCGCGCTCGGCGGTGCCGAGCTGGATGCGGGCGATCACTTCGCCGGCGCGGACTTCGTCGCCGGTGTTGCGGTCGAACATCACTCCGGCGGCGTAGTCGATGACGTCGTCGGCTTTCTTGCGGCCGGCGCCTAAATCGACCGTGAACATGCCCGCGCGATAGGTGTCGATGTGGGTGATGGTGCCGCTTTGCGGCGCTTTCACCTCGAGGGTCGTGCGCGGCTGCGGCAGGCGCGAGTAGTCGTCGACGATCTCCGGGTCGCCGCCTTGCGCGGCGATCCAGATGCGCGCCTGTTCGGCGGCGCGGCCCGACGTGAGCGCGTCGTCGAGCGCTGCGCGCGCCGAGGTCTCGTCAAAGCGGCCGGAGAGCACGAGCGTCCGCTCCGCCTGCGCGCGCGTCACCTCGAGCACGTCCTGCGGCCCGCGGCCTTTGAGCACCTCGATCGTCTCGACGATCTCATTGGCGTTGCCGGCGGCGACGCCGAGCGGGCGGTCCATGTCGGTGATCAGCGCCTCGACGCGCGTGCCCGATCCGGCGGCGGCGGCGATGAGGCTCTGCGCGAGCGCCTTCGAGTCCTGGTAGTGGCGCATGAACGCGCCGCTGCCGGTCTTGACGTCGAGCACGAGCGCCGACGCGCCCATGGCCAGCTTCTTCGACATGATCGAGGCGGTGATGAGCGGCAGCGACTCGACGGTGCCGGTGACGTCGCGCAGCGCGTAGATCTTCTTGTCGGCCGGCGCGATGCCTTCGGTCGACGTGGAGATCACGCAGCCGGCCTCGCTCACGCAGCGCTCGAACTCCGCGCGCGAGAGCCGCGCGTTGAAGCGCGGAATGGCCTCGAGCTTGTCGAGCGTGCCGCCGGTGTGCCCGAGGCCGCGGCCGGAGAGCATCCCGATCTTCACGCCGCACGCGGCCACCCACGGCGAGAGCACGAGCGACACCTTGTCGCCGACGCCGCCGGTGGAATGCTTGTCGGCGATGAAGTCGTAGCTGTCGCGCAGGTGCCACTGCTCGCCCGAGCGGAGCATGGCCTGCGTCAGCGTCGCCATCTCCTCGGCGGTCATGCCGTTGATGGCGATGGCCATCAGCAGCGCCGACATCTGGTAGTCGGGAATGGTGCCGCGCGTGAAGCCTTCCACGAAAAACTCGATCTCGCGCGGATCGAGCGGCCCGCCGCGGCGCTTTTTGTTGAGAAGCTCGTAGACGCTGTAGTCAGACATAGGGCGGTAGCATAGCTCGCGTGAGAGCGGTGATCCTCCTCTCGGGCGGCCTCGACTCCGCCACCGTGCTGGCCATCGCGCGCGGCGAAGGGCGCTCCTGCCACGCGCTGTCGTTCCTCTACGGCCAGCGCCACGGCGTCGAGCTGGACGCGGCGCGGCGCGTGGCGGAGTCGCTCGGCGTCGACGAGCACGTCGTCTATCCGCTCGGCCTCCGCCTCTTCGGCGCCAGCGCGCTCACCAGCGACATCGACGTACCGAAAGACGCCGTCGGCGCGCCCGGCATCCCGGTGACTTACGTGCCGGCGCGCAACACGATCTTTCTCGCGCTGGCCCTGGGGTTCGCCGAATCGCGCCAGGCGGAGGAGATCTGGATCGGAGTGAATGAAGTCGATTCTTCCGGATATCCCGACTGCCGTCCCGACTTCATTGCCGCCTTCCAGCAGGTGATCCTCAAAGGCACGCGCAGCGGCGTCGAGCACGGCACGCCGCGCCTCGTCGCTCCGCTGCTCAATCTCAGCAAGGCGGACATCATCCGCCGCGGCACAACGCTCGGCGTCGACTACGCCCTGACGCACTCCTGCTACGACCCGGCGGCGGACGGGAGCGCGTGCGGGCACTGCGACAGTTGTCTATTGCGAAGGAAGGGATTCGAGGAAGCGGGCGTTGCAGACCCGACGGTGTATGCGCGTCACTGAAATCTTCTTCTCGATCCAGGGCGAGTCGTCCCACGCGGGCCGTCCCTGCGTCTTCGTGCGCCTCACCGGCTGCAACCTCCGCTGCACGTGGTGCGACTCGGAGTACACGTTCACCGGCGGCATGCGCATGTCGCTCGACGAAGTGCTCGAACGGGTGCGCGCGTACGGCTGCAGGCTGGTCGAGATCACCGGCGGCGAGCCGCTGGCGCAGAGCGAAGCGTTCGAGCTGATCGCGCGCCTCTGCGACGAAGAGTACGAAGTGCTGATCGAGACCTCCGGCTCGATCGACACGACGCCCGTCGATCCGCGCGCGAAGCTGATCCTCGACGTCAAATGTCCCGGCTCGGGCGAAGCGTCGAAGAATCGCTGGGAGAATCTCGAGCGGCTGCGCGCGCACGACGAGGTGAAGTTCGTCATCGCCGATCGCGACGACTACGACTTTGCGCGCACCGTGATCGCCGAGCGGAACCTCGAGCGGCAGACCATCCTCTTCTCGCCGGTCTGGAACCTGCTGGACATCAAGTCGCTCGCCGAATGGATGCTGGCCGACCGCGTCCCGGCGCGCTTGCAGACGCAACTGCACAAACACATCTGGGGAGCGGAGGCGCGCGGAGTATGAAGAAACCGACACTCGATCACATCGGCATCGCCGTCCGCTCGCTCGACGCCGCGCGCATCTACGAGTCCCTCGGCCTGGCCGTCGAGCATACGGAAGTGGTCGACACGCAGCGCGTGAAGACGGCCTTCCTCTCCGTCGGCGACGCGAATCTCGAACTGCTCGAGCCGACGTCCGCCGACTCGCCGATCGCGAAGTTCATCGAGAAGCGCGGCGAAGGGATTCACCACATCTGCCTGCGCGTCGACGATCTGCCGGCGCATCTGGCGCGGCTGCAGGCCGAAGGCTACCGGCTGATCAACGAGACGCCGGTGCCGGGCGCGCACGGCTGCCGCGTCGCCTTTCTCCATCCGGCCGCCGGCAACGGCGTGCTGATCGAGCTGTCGGAGAAGATCGAATGATCGAAGGGTTCGATCCGTCGTCGCTGGTGATCGTCAATCTGGTGAATCCGAAGGAGAAATTCTTCGGACTGCTGCGCAGCCTCTCCGCCGCCGGCGTGACGATGCGCGCCATCAATCTCGACTCGTTCGACGACTGGGTGCGGCAGCTCGCGCGCGGCGAGGAATCGGAGATCGACCTGATCACGATGTTCGTGCCGCTGTTCCGGGTCGAGCGGATTTTTCTCGACGAGGCCGCCGGCGCGATCCGCTCGTACGCGCAGCGCTTCGAAGATGTGGTCGGACACCCGATCGGCGACTATCTCGGCCTCTGAATTATGATTCGCGCCCGAGAAACCACTGGAGGCATTGCGTTGTCCACACGATCCCGTCTGCTGTTGTCGCTCCTCGTCGTCCTGGCTGCTCTTTTCACCTCGTGCAAAGGAGAAGAGGAGTACGCCGAGCCGGAGGCGTTCAGCTTCGTCATCTATCCCGGCTCCCGCTACCTCGGTCCGCTGACCGATACGACCAAGCAGGCCTTCCGCACGATGAGTGAAGGACAGGAGCCGCCGCCGGTGGCCGTCTACGACACCGACGCGCCGGTCGAGCAGGTGGCGGAGTTCTACGCGAAGGAGTACGGCTACAAGGAAGTCGCGCCCGACGCCACGAACAACCTGAGCGCGGCCAAGCCGCAGGCGTACTACCGCGCCGGTGACCTCGCCACCGACCAGCACAACATCCAGCCGCTGCTCGAGAAGATGAACCTCAAGACCGACGCCTCGAAAGCGGTCGGCTCCTACAAAGCCGCCGAGATCGCACCGCGCCCGAACCGCCCGCGCGTCACCATTCAACGGCCGTACTTTGACGTGACCAGTTCGCAGGTGGTGGATCGGACGTTGATTTTGATGGCGAGGTAATTGACGGAACCGCATTGCCCACCATCCTCATCGCCGGACTGGGACTCATCGGCGGGTCGGCCGGGATGGCGCTGCGTGCGCGTGGGTGGTACGTGCGGTATGTCGATCCGCATGTGTCGCTCGAGGAGGCGCGGCGGGCGGGTGCGGCCGATGAACGGGTCGAGCATTTCGGCGATGCCGATCTGACGCTGCTGGCGGCGCCGCTGGATGTCGCCATCGGGCATTTGCGCGAGACGCAAACGCTCGTCACTTCCGCGTGCGGGTTGATGCAGCCGTTGCGCGAGCTTGGGCACGCGCGATTCGTCGCCGGACATCCGATGGCCGGGTCGGAGCAGAGCGGGCTGGCGGCCGCGCGGGCGGATCTGTTTGAAGGGAAGCGTTGGTTCGTCGATGATGACGATGCGCTGGTCGAGCAGATGATCGCCGACTGCGGCGCGCGCAGCGAGCGCGTCGACGCGCGCGAGCACGACGACGCGATGGCCCTGGTCAGCCAACTGCCGCAGCTTCTCTCGACCGCGCTCGCCGCCTATCTCGACGACCGCGACGTGGCACGATTCGCCGGCAGCGGGCTGGCAACCTTTCTCCGGCTGGCTAGTAGCGACGCGACCGTCTGGGCGCCGCTGCTCGCGGCGAATCGGGAGACGCTCGCGCCGCATGCGGACGCGCTCGCGACGATCGTGCGCGAGCTGATCGACGGCGACCCGCGCGAGCTATTCGCAAAAGCGCAGCGCTTCCGGCGGACGCTGTGAACCTCACCTGGCTCTACGTCGCGGCGCTCTACGCCGCGGCGGTCTGGCTGGTGCGGCGCGCGCGGCTCGAGTTGCCGAAGCGCGTGGCGCTGCTGTTCTACGCGCTGGTCGTGGCGTGGCTCTTCCGGCCGCTGACCGGGCCGTACGTCAACCTCGCCACCGACATCCTGAAACTCGTCGCGCCGTGGACCGCGGCCGGCGTGACGAAGTTCAACGTCTCGAACTACGAGACGCAGGACCTCCTCTTCCAGCTGATGCCGTGGGCCGAGCAGGTGCGCGCGTCGTGGCGCGCGCTGACGCCGCCGCTCTGGAACGAGCTGGCCGGCTGCGGCTATCCGCTCGCGGCGAACATGCAGAGCCAGGCCTTCTCGCCGCTGCGCCTGCTCGCGCTGCCGCTGCCGTTCGGCTACGCCGTGACGGCCGAGGCGGCGATGAAGATGCTGCTGGCGCTGACGACCATGTTTCTGTGGTGCAGACGGCGCTACGAGGTGATTCCGAGCATCGCCGGCGCGATCGCTTTCGGCTTCGGCACGGCCATCGTGGTCTGGCTGCACTTCCCTCTTGCCACCGTTGCGGCCTTCCTTCCATCCGTCTTTCTGCAGATCGACCTGCTGGCCGAGCGGCGCACCTGCGGCCGCTTCGTCTACGCCGCGTTTCTCGGGCCGGCGGTGCTGGCCGGCGGACATCCGGAGACCGCCGCGCATCTGGTCTTCTTCGCCGTGCTCTACGCGCTCTGGATTGCCTTCGCCGAACGGCGCGGCGTGCGCCTGCTCGGCACGCTGGCCGCGGTGTCGGGTGTGGCGCTGCTGCTCTCCGCGCCGATCCTGGCGCCGTTCCTCGAGACGATGCGCAAGACCTCGCGCTACCAATACCTCGAGGTGCGCGCGCACGAAGGCGCCACCGCCTACTCCGATCTGCCGTCTTTGACTCCGCTCGTGCAGCCGCGCTTCTTCGGCGAGCGTCCCGGCCCGATCCACGGACCGGCCGTCGCCGAGACGATGTGCGGGTTCGCCGGGATCCTCGGCATCGGGGCGTGGTTCGGCCTGGCCGCGCATGCGATCGCGCGGCGACGCTTCCGCGAGCGCGAAGTCTTCCTGCTGCTGGCCGCGCTCTTCGCCTTTCTGATCGTCGACGACGTGGCCATCGTCAGCGCGCCGTTCCGGGCGCTCTTCGCGCTCGCGTTGAATTTCAGGCTGCGGGTCGAGCTGGCCTTCTTCGCCGCGGCCATGACCGCGGCGCTGCTGGACGTGATGAAGCGCGAGCGGCTGCCGCTCTACGCCGCCATCGCCGGCGCGCTCGCGGCGATGATCGTGATCGCCACGCGCAACGTCTTTCCCGACGCCCAGGCGAAGCACTTCGCGCTGATGACTCTCATCCCGAGCGCGGTCGTCTTGCTCGCCGCCGTCACGCGCATCCGCCTCGCCGTCGCCGCGGCGCTCTTCGCCGAGCTGTGGCTGGCGGCGCACGCCTGGAATCCCGTCCGTCCGCTGCGCGAGCTCTATCCGCACACGCCGCTCGTGGACGCCATGCCGCGCAGCGGCGAGCGCATCGTCGGACTCGGCGGCGCGCTCTTCCCGAACACCAACGCCGTCTTCGGTCTGGCCGACGTGCGCGTGCACGACCCGATGAGCAACGGCCGCTACATCGGCCTGCTCACGCTGCTGACCGGCTACGACCCGCACGACTACTACGCGAAATGGAAGGACGGCGAGTCGCCGCTGCTCGACTACCTCAACGTCCGCTGGATCGTGACCGAGCCGGGCGCCGTGCTGGCGCGGCACCGCCTCCTCTACGACGGTCCCGACGGACGGCTCTACGAAAACCGGAGCGTGCTGCCGCGCTTTTTCGCCGCGCGCAACGTGCTGCTCACGCCCGACTACGCGAAGCTCCCGGAGATCGACCTCCGCACCACCGCCGTCGTGCGCATCCTGCCGGTGAGCGAAGCGGCCGGACGCGATCTCCTCTCGCCGCGCCCGGCGACTGCGCCGGAAGCGCGCGTGACCATGACGGCGAAGAACGCCATGCGCGTCGATGCGCCGCGGCACACGCTCGTCGTCAGCAGCATCGCCTTCTGGCCGGGCTGGCGCGTGACGTACAACGGCCGCTCGCTCGAGCCGCTGCAGGTCAACGGCGCGTTCCTCGGCTTCGTGGTGCCGCCCGGCTCCGGCGTCGTGCGCGTGCGCTATCTGCCGCTCAGTTTTTATGGCGGCGCGGCCGTGGCGCTGCTCACGATCGTGGTTATGATCCGCGCCGCGTGTTCAACCCGACCTGGTTCTACGTAGGCGCGCTCTACGCGCTGGCGGTGTGGCTGGCGCGGCGCTCCGGCGTCGAGCTGCCGAAACGGGTCGCGCTCTTTTTCTACGCGCTGGTCTTCGTCTACCTCTACGAGCCGCTGACGCAGGACTTCGTCAACCTGCCGGTCGATTTCCTGAAGACGCTGCCGCCGTGGGCGTACTGGACGAAAGACCATCGCGCGCTCAACGGGCAGATGAACGACATCGTGCTGCAGATCGTGCCGTGGGCGCATCAGGCCCGCGAGGCGTGGCGCTCGCTGTCGGCGCCGCTCTGGAACCACCTCTCCGCGTGCGGCTATCCGCTGCTGGCGAACGCGCAGAGCTCCGCGCTCTCGCCGCTGCGCATCCTTGCCTTGCCGCTCTCGCTCGCGCATGCGATGACGGCGGAGGCGGCGATGAAGCTGCTGGTCGCGTCCACGTTCACGTTTTTGTGGTGCCGCCGGCGCGGCTACTCGGAGCTCGCCTCGACGATCGGCGGCGTGGCCTTCGGCTTCTGCACGTTTCTCATCGTCTGGCTGCACTTTCCGCTGGCGACGACGGCGTCGTTCGTGCCGGCGGTGTTCTACCTGATCGACCTCGTCGTCGAGCGCCGCACGTACGCGCGCTTCGTGGCCGCGGCGGTGGTCTGGACGTGCATGCTCTTCGGCGGACATCCGGAGACGGTGTCGCACACGTTCTTCGTGGCGCTGCTGTACGTGCTCTGGATCGTCTGCGTGGAACGGGCGGCGACGTGGCGGCTGCTGCTGACGCTCGGAGGCGCGCTGGCGGTGTCGGCGCTGCTGGCCATGCCGCTGCTCGCGCCGTTCGCCGAGGCGCTGCCGAAATCGAAACGATTCCAGCAACTGAAGGCCAACCCGCAGCAGTTCGAGGTGCCCTACTCCGACTTCCCGTCGGCCATCCTGCTGGTGCAGCCGCGCTTCTTCGGCACAATGCCGCAGGAGACTCCGTGGGGTCCGACGCACGCCGAGTCGATCACCGCCTTCGCCGGCTACCTCGGCGTGGCGGCGTGGTTCGCGCTGCTGGCCCACGTCATCGCGCGCAAACGGTGGCGCTCCCGCGAGGCGTTTTTCGTCATCGCCACGCTCCTGCTCCTCGGCATCATCCTCTCCTGGCCGGGCGTGGCCACCGCGTTCCATCTCGTCTTCCGGCTCGCAGCCAACGCGCGGCTGCGGCTGATGCTCGCGCTGCTGCTCGCGGTGCAGACCGCCGCCGCGGTCGACCTCGCGGAGCGCGACCGCCGCTCACTGCTGACCGGCCTCGCCGCCGCGAGCGCGCTGCTGCTCTTCCTTCTGGTGCACACGCGTTTCGGCATTCCGTATCACCACGACGCGGCGGTGCTGGCCATGCTGCCGTCGGTGGCCGTGTTGCTGGTGGCGCTCGTTGCCGCAATGACGGAACGGCGTCATTGGGTCCTGCTGGCACTCCTGATCGCCGTCACGGCGGAAGTGTGGAATGCCGCCTGGGACTGGAACCCGACGGTGCCGGACAAATGGATGTATCCGCGCGTGCCGATCCTGGAGAAGCTCGAGGAGCTGAAGAACGCGTCGCGCGAGCCGTTCCGCATCGTGGCCAGCGGACCGGCCTTCTTCCCGAACGTGGCCGCGCTCTACGGCTTCGAGGACGTGCGCGCGCATGACCCGATGGTGAACGGCCGCTACGTCGGCCTGCTGCGGCTCATCACCGACTACGACGCCGACAACTACTTCGCGCCGTGGGCGAACTTCGAGCGCGCGTATATCGACTATCTCAACGTGCGCTACGTGCTGACCACCTGGGCCGGCACGCTGCCGGGCCGCTACCGGCTGCTCTACGACTCGCGCGACGGGCGGATCTTCGAGAATCCCGACGTGCTGCCGCGCTTTTTCCCGGTGCGCAACGTGATCATCATCTTCGACGACAACGCCTTTTACGAGAAGCTGCGGCAGACGGAAGGTTGGGCGCACACGGCGTTCATCGAGAAGCTCGAGCTCGAGAACCGCCAGATGCACGACGACTTTTTCAAACCGCGCCCGCCGAACGCGCCGATCGCCACCTCGGAGATCCTGGAGTCACACCCGACCTCCTACCGCCTGCACGTGAAAGCGCCGCGCTACACGCTGATGGTCAGCAGCATCCCCTGGTGGCCGGGCTGGAAAGTGGAGCGCAACGGGGCGCGCATCGATCCGATCCGCGTCAACGGCGGCTTCCTCGGCTTCGCCGTCCCGCCCGGCGAGCTCGACGTACGCGTCTGGTATGACCCATGGACGTGGAAGGTTGGGTGGGGGGTGTGTGGTTTGACGGTCGCTTCGTTACTTGCGGTGTGGTTTGCGCGGCGCGAACACGGAACGCGGAACACGGAACACGGAACGGAGCGCGCAGCCTGACGTTCCGTGTTCCGTGTTCCGCGTTCCGTGTTCATCGAAACTTCTTATTCAGCCTCTCCCGCGCCATCGTATCCACGCGGCCGAGGACCGGCGCGAGCACCTCGCGTTGTTTTTCGACGAGTTGGCCGATGCCGCTCTTCGCGAGTGCGAGCATCGCGTTCATCTCTTCGTCGCTGAACGTGGCGCCTTCGGCGGTGCCCTGCAGCTCGACGAAGCGCCCTTTGCCGGTGGCGACGATGTTCATGTCGACGCCTGCTTTCGAGTCTTCGCCGTAGTTGAGATCGAGCATCGGCGTGCCGCCGATCATGCCGACCGACACGGCGGCGACAAAGTCGACGATCGGCCAACTGTTCATCACGCCGTCGAGGTAGACGCGCGAGAGCGCCAGCACCAGCGCCACGTACGCGCCGGTGATCGACGCGGTGCGCGTGCCGCCGTCGGCCTGGATGACGTCGCAGTCGATCCACACCGTCCGCTCGCCCATCAGCTCCGCGTTGACTGCCGCGCGCAACGAACGGCCGATCAGCCGCTGGATCTCCTGCGTCCGCCCGCTCTGTTTTCCCTTGGCCGCCTCGCGCTCGACGCGCTCGGTCGTGGCGCGCGGCAGCATCCCGTACTCGGCCGTCACCCAACCCTTGCCGCTGCGGTAGAGAAACGGCGGCACCTTCTCCTGCAGCGAGGCGGTGCAGATCACCTTCGTGTCGCCGACCTCGATCAGCACCGACCCTTCGGCGTGCCGAGTGAAGTGCGTGGTGATGGTCACGGGGCGGAGCTGGTCGGGCGTGCGGCCGTCCGCGCGCGGCTTTCCGGACGGCGTCATGCGGTCACGCGCTCCTCGATCGTGGCGCCCTTCGGCACCACCACGATCCCCGAGTCGGTCACGGTGAAGCGCTGCCGGTCGTGCTCGAGGTCGTAGCCGATCGTCGTCCCCGGCGGCAGCTTCACACCCTTGTCGATGATGCAGCGGCGGATCTTCGAGTGGCGTCCCACCTCGACCCCGTCCATCAGGATCGACTCGTCGACGTCGGCGTACGAGTTGATGCGCACGCGCGGATGCAGCACGCAACGATTGATCGTGCCGCCCGAGATGATCGTGCCGTCGGAGACGAGCGAGTCGGTGGCGATGCCGATGCGCTGCGACTTCGAGTCGGCGAAGACGAACTTCGCCGGCGGCTGGTGCATCGGCGCCGACACGATCGGCCAGAGCGGGTTGTAGAGATTGAACAGCGGCGTCACCGCCACCAGGTCGAGCGCCGCCGCAAAGTAGGAGTCGATCGTGCCGACGTCGCGCCAGTAGCCGCGGTTGTGCGCGTCCTCGCCCGGAATGTAGTTCTGCCCGAAGTCGTACGCGTACACCTTCGTGCGCGGATACATCTCCGGGATGATCTCCTTGCCGAAGTCGACGCCGGAGTTGCGCAGCGCGTTGCGCTGCAGCACGTCGATCATCACGCTGGCCTTGAAGATGTAGTTCCCCATCGAGGCCAGGATCATGTCCGGCCGGCCGGGGATCGTCTTCGCGCCGCTCTTCGGCTTCTCCACGAAGCCGGTCACGCGAAAGTCGGAGTCGACTTCCACCACGCCGAAGTGATGCGCCTCGTCGGCCGGAACGGGATTGGTCGCGATGGTCAGGTCGGCGTCGTTGGCGATGTGCTCCTGCAGCATCTGATTCACATCCATCTTGTAGATGTGATCGCCGCCGAAGACGCAGACGTAATCGGGCCGCTCGTCGAAGATCAGCTCGAGATTCTGGAAGACCGCGTCGGCCGTGCCGCGAAACCAGAACGGACCTTTGCGCATCTGCGCCGGCACGACGTCGACGTACTGCCCGATCTCCGGCACGAGGCGCCAGGTGCGGGTGATGTGCTCGATCAGCGAGTTCGATTTGAACTGCGTCAGCACCTTGATCTTGAAGAAGCCTGAGTTGATGAAGTTGTTGATGGCGAAGTCGATGATGCGATAGCGGCCGCCGAACGGCACGGCCGGTTTGGCGCGGTCGCGGGTGAGCGGATAGAGCCGCTCGCCCATGCCTCCGGCCAGGATCATCGTGAGCACATCGCGCCGTGAGAGCGTGCCGTACATGTCTGCGGTTGATTCTTTTCGGTCGCGAGAGCAAAAGCAAATGTTGAACCGCCCTATACTTTCGCCGCCATGGCCGAGCGCGATTACTACGAGATCCTGGGCGTGAAGAAGAGCGCCACGGACGAAGAGATCAAGAAGGCGTACCGCAGCCTCGCCAAGAAATGGCACCCCGACAAGCACAAGGGCGACAAGGCGGCAGAGAACAAGTTCAAGGAGATCTCCGAGGCGTACGCGGTGCTGTCCGACAAGGAAAAGCGCGAGCAGTACGACCGCCTGGGGCGCGAGGCATTCGGTCCGGGCGGCGCGAATCCGTTCGCCGGCTTCGACTTCTCGCAGTTCATGGGCGGAGGCGGCGGAGGCGGACGCACGCGGCGCACTTCCACACGCGGCGGCGGTGGCGGCGGCGCGACGATCGACTTCACCGACATCTTCGGCGATCTGTTCGGCGGCGGTGGCGGCGGAGGCTTCGACGCCGGCCGCAACGCGCGCGGCGCCGACGTGCAGGCGGAGACGACCATCGACCTGCGCGACGCCATTCAAGGCACCACCCTCGAGCTGCGCGTCGGCGGCGAGCGCGTGAAAGTGAAGATCCCCGAGGGCGTGTCGGACGGGCAGACGCTGCGCATCCGCGGCAAGGGAAATCCGGGCGCGGGCGGCGCCGGCGATCTGCATCTGATCGTCCGCGTGCGGCCGCATCCCTTCTTCGAGCGGCGCGGCGACGACATCCACATCGAGCTGCCGATCACCGTCGGCGAAGCGATCCGCGGCGCCGAGGTCGATGTGCCGACCATTCACGGCAGCGTGCGCATGCGCATCCCGCCGGCCACGCAGAGCGGACGCACCATGCGCCTCTCGGGCAAAGGCCTCAAGAAAAAAGACGGCACTGCCGGAGATCAATACATCCGGATCTCCGTCCAGGTGCCGCCGGAGGCGCCGGCCGAAGCGCTCGAATCGATCGAGCGCGCCTACGCGGAGAACCCCCGAGCCACCTTGCGCAGTACGCTATGACCGCCCCCAGCACTTAGCACTCAGCACTCAGCACTGTTTCTCATGCACATCCAACTGCTCCGCGCGGACGTGAACTCGCTGAAGGTCGACGCCATCATCGCGCCGGCCGATCCGCAGGTTCCGATGCCGCCGGACAGCCGCGCCGTCGTGACCACCGGCGGGAACCTGCTGGCGCGGTTCGTCATCCACATCGCCATTCCGCCGGCGTCCGCGCCCGACGCCGACGCGAAGCTGCGCGACTCGACCCGCGCCGCACTCGAGCGCGGCGAAGACCTCGCCGTCGCTTCCATCGGCCTGCCGGCCGTGGCCACCGGCCCGTTCGGCTTCACCACCGAGCGCTGCGCGCGCGCCATGCTCGCCGCCGCGGTCGAGCACCGCACGCGCGCACGTTCCCTGCAGCGAGCCGTTTTCTGCCTGTTCGGCATAGAGGAGTATCAGGTGTTCGAACGAATTCTCGGAGAGCTTCAGGCGTGATTCCGCCGGGACAGATTTTCATCATCGGCGACTCGCACATCGGCCTGTCCGACGGCAACGAGACGCGCGTGAACGGCTGGCTCGACCGCCTCGCCGCGCACAAGCCGAAAGCGCTCTATCTCAACGGCGATCTCTTTCACTACCTGATCGCCCATCCGAAGTTCCGCACCAATTCCGTGGCGCGGGTGATGGCGAAGTTCCGCGAGCTGCGCGATGCCGGCGTCACCATCCACTACGTCGAAGGGAACCGCGACTTTTTTCTGCACGACTCGTTCGTGGAGGACGCCGTCACCGACATCGCCTTCGAGTACGCGGTGCCGGCCGGCACGCGGCGCTATCTGGTCATCCACGGCGACATGATCAACGACGCCGACTGGAAATACCGCTTCTGGCGCCGCGCGTCGAAGAACCCGGTCATGCGCCTCGGCGTGAGCATGATTCCGCAGCGCTTCGCGCGCCAGCTCGTCGACGGCGTCGAGAAGAAGCTGGCCAACTCGAACTTCAAGCACAAGACGCGCATCCCGGTCGAGCTGATCGAAGCGTACGGCCGCCGCCGCGCGCGCGACGGCTTCACCGACGTCGTCTTCGGCCACTTCCACGAGAAGAT
This sequence comes from Thermoanaerobaculia bacterium, assembly GCA_036389275.1. Taxonomy (GTDB): domain Bacteria; phylum Acidobacteriota; class Thermoanaerobaculia; order Gp7-AA8; family Gp7-AA8; genus QHVT01. Next base: position 64,884 of record DASVQE010000066.1, on the reverse strand, counting down.
CGTCATGCCCGCCGGCAAGGCCACGGTGACCGTGCTGCCGGCGTGGTACGAGTCGGGCGAGGCGCTCATGATCGATCCGCGCACCGGCGCGGCGCAGTTCGCGGAGCTGTAGTGAAGATCACCTTCCTCGGCACCGGCACTTCCACCGGCGTTCCGGTCGTCGGCTGCCGCTGCCGCGTCTGCACCTCGAGTGATCCGCGCGATACGCGCCTGCGGCAGTCGGTGTCGATCGAGGCGAACGGCCGCCACTTCCTCATCGACACGACGCCCGATCTCCGATTGCAGTTGCTGCGTCATCCGATCCCGCGCCTCGACTTCGTGCTCTACACGCACTCGCACTCCGATCACCTGATGGGGCTCGACGACATCCGTCCCTTCAACTTCCGGCAGCGCGAGCCGATCGTCGCATTCGCCAGCCACGCCACCGCCAACGCCATCCGCCGCGCGTTCAGCTACATCTGGGATCCGCTCACGCAGGTCGGCGGCGGCAAGCCGCAGCTCGAGCTGCGCGAGGTCTCCGAGCCGTTCACCCACCTCGGCATCGAGGTCACGCCCATTCCCGTGCTGCACGGCGAATGGACGATCCTCGGCTACCGCATCGGCAATTTCGCCTACATCACCGACACGAACGGCATCCCCGAGGCGTCGATGCGATTGCTCGAAGGCGTCGAGGTGCTGGCCATCGACGGCCTCCGTCCGGCGCCGCGCCACCCGACCCACTTCACCATCGGCGAGGCGGTGCAGTGCGCGCAGCAGATCGGCGCGCGCGAAACGTGGATCATCCATCTGGCGCACGAGGTCGAGCACGCGAGCTACGACGACGCGCTGCCGAACGGAGTGCGGCTGGCGTACGACGGGCTGGAGCTGGAGCTCGCGTGAAAGTCATCCCGAAAACCGGCGCGCTCGATGCCGCCGTCACCGCGCCGCCGTCAAAGTCGTACTCGGTGCGCGCGCTGCTGCTGGCGGCGATGGCTGAAGGCGCGACCACGGTCCGCAATTGCCTCGACGCCGACGACACGCGTTACGCGCTCGAAGCGCTGCGCGCGATCGGCTTCGACATTTCCGGCACCATCGGCAGCGGCGTCACCATCGGCGCGCGCCGCACCATGTCGTCGAACGAGGTACCGATCTTCATCGGCAACGCCGGCACGGCCATGCGCTTCTTCACCGGCTGGCTCGCCTTCACGCCCGGCCGCTTCCTGCTGCACGGCGAAGAGCGGATGCACGAGCGGCCCATCGGCGATCTGGTGGAAGTCCTGCTCTCCATCGATGCAGAAGTGGAGTACGTCGAGAAGGAAGGATTTCCACCGCTCCGGATCCGCGGCAAACGGATGCGCGGCGGCTTCGACGTCGGCATCTCCGCGGAGACCTCCAGCCAGTTCGTCTCCGCGCTGATGCTCGGCGGCGCCACGCTGCCCGACGGGATCACGCTGCGCATCGCATCGCTCGGCTCCGCGCCCTACATCGACATCACCGCCGACATCCTCACCACCTTCGGCGCGCGCGTCACGCGCGACGGCAACGTGGTGCGCGTGCGCGCCGGGCGTCTCGTGCGCGACGAGTACATCGTCGAAGGCGACTGGTCGTCGGCGTCGTACTGGTTCGCCGCCGCCGCGGCCACGCGCGGCACGATGCGCGTGCGCGGCCTGGCCGTGCCCACCGCACAGGGCGACGCCGGCTTTCTCGACATCCTCGCGGCGATGGACTGCGCGGTGAGCGTCACCGACGACGGCATCGTCGTGCGCGGCGCCGAGGAGCTGCGCGGCGGCACCTTCGACTGCAACGCCACACCCGACGTCGTGCCGACGCTCGCCGCCATCGCGCCGCTGGCGTCGTCGCCGGTCGAGATCGTGAACGTGGCCAACCTGCGCGTCAAAGAATCCGATCGCATCGCTACCGTCACCGAGGAGCTGCGGCGCCTCGGCGCGCGCGTCGAGGAACGCCCCGATTCGCTGCGCATCGAGCCGGGCTGGAACGACGCGCCGGCGACCGTCGAGACGCACAACGACCACCGCATCGCCATGGCCTTCGCCATCGCCGGACTGGCCCGCGGCAACGTGACCATCGGAAAGGAGCAGGTGGTCTCGAAGTCGTATCCGCGCTTCTGGCGGACGCTCGACGAAGTGCTTCGCGGCTAAACTCACCACACCGATGCCCGGCTGGTATCTCGTCCTCGCCCTGCTGTTCGTGCTCGCGAACGGTTTCTTCGTCGCATCGGAATTCGCGATCGTGAAGGTGCGCGCGACGCAGTTGCCCGAGGGCGGCAACCGCGCGCGGATGACCCGGCGCATCCTGCGGAAGCTCGACGCTTACCTCGCCGCGGCGCAGGTCGGGATCACCTTCGCCTCACTCGCGTTGGGCTGGGTCGGCGAGCCGGCGTTCGCGCGGCTGCTCGTGCCGCTGCTGCAGACCTTCGGCGAATTCGCCTCGCCGATGGCGCATTCGATCGCGGCCACGATCTCATTCATCCTGATCTCCGCGCTGCACATCATCTTCGGCGAGCAGGTGCCGAAGTTCCTCGCTATTCAAAAGCCCCTCGGCACGGCCATGTGGACCTCGTACGTGCTGCACGGCTTCTACATCCTCACCTTCCCGGCCATCTGGGTGCTGCGCGGTCTCACCAACGCGGCGCTGCGGATCTTCCGCATCCGTCCGAGCGACGCGGAGCAAGGCGTGCAGTCGGTCGACGAGCTGCGGATGATCCTCACCAGCTCCGAGCGCGCCGGCATTCTCTCGGAGGAAAACCGGGAGATCATCGAAGGCGTCTTCCAGTTCTCGCGCAGGACCGCGCGGCAGATCATGGTGCCGCGCACCGACGTGGTCGTGCTGTCGACGACGAAGTCGATCTCCGAGAACCTCGAGAAGATCCGCACCACGCGCCACACGCGCTATCCGCTCTGCGAGGGCACGCTCGACAACACCATCGGCCTGATCCACGTGAAGGACCTGCTGCTCGCGCAGCTCGCCGGGCCGGGGCGCAAGCTCGAGGAGATGAAGCGCGACATCCTCTTCGTGCCGGAGAACAGCACCGTCGAGTCGCTGCTCTCGCAGTTCATCGAGCAGAAGACGCACATGGCGGTGGTGCTCGACGAGTACGGCGGCGCGTCGGGCATCGTGTCGCTCGAGAACATCACCGAGGAGCTGTTCGGGCAGATTCAGGACGAGTTCGATCGCGAGCGTCCGGAGATCGAGCCGCTCGGCAACGGGCGGTATCGCGTGCGCGGCGACTACCTGATCGAGGATCTCGCCGACCGCCTCAAGATCGACCTCGGCGAGCCGGAGGAAGAGACCGTCGGCGGCTACGTCGCGGCGCGGCTCGGGCGCGAAGTCGTGGCCGGCGATCGTGTGGAGATGGGCGAGCTGTCGCTGGTGGTGCTGGAAGCGGAGCGCTTCCGGGTGCGGTGGGTGATGGCGCAGACGCGCATGCCCGAGACCGAGGTGGTGGAGGAAGAAGGAGTAGCAGGCGCGTGAGGCCTGCCACTCCCGGTCGGTTGTCTACCTCTTGAACATTCCGGTCAGCTTCGCCGGGAGGCTGGAGACCATCCGCCACGTACGCGACATCACCCCTTCGTCCTGTACGGTCGAAGCGGCGTGACGGGCGTAGCGCGACTCTTTCAGTATCCGATCGGTGTCCTGAATTCTCATCCGTAACCTCCTGATGCATCTGTTATTTGCGAGCGCGATGCCACTATTTGCCATCGCGCTTGGCGTGCTCGTGATATTCGACGACGATGTCGCGCACCTGCTCCGGTGAGTCGACGATGTGCAGGCTGTCGACGTCTTCCTGAGTGATGTTGTTCGCCGCCAGCACGCGCTGCCGCAGCCAGTCCACCATCCCGTCCCAATACTCGCTGCCGTAGAGGATCACCGGGAAGTCGGAGATCTTTTTGGTCTGGATGAGCACGAGCGCACCGAAGAGCTCGTCGAGCGTGCCGAAGCCGCCCGGGAAGGTGATGAAGGCTTCGGAGTACTTGATGAACATCGTCTTCCGCACGAAGAAGTAGCGGAAGGTCATCGACTTGTCGAGGTAGGCGTTCACGTCCTGCTCGAACGGCAACTGGATGTTGCAGCCGATCGAGAGCGCCTCCGCTTCGCGCGCGCCTTTGTTGGCGGCTTCCATGATGCCGGGACCGCCGCCGGTGATGATGGCGAAGCCGGCCTGCCCGAGGAGCGCGGCGGTGCGGACGGCGTCCTCGTAGTACTTGTCGGAGAGAACGGTGCGCGCCGAGCCGAAGATCGACACGGCCGGATAAACGTCGGCGAGATGATCGAACCCGGAGACGAACTCGGAAGTGATCCGCAGCACGCGCCAAGAATCGCTCTGCAGCGTCTCGGCCCGCGTGGGACGGTCGAGCAGCTTGCGGTCCTCGAGCGCCTCGCGGTGCGTCGGCGGAATGTGAAGAGCAGGCTCCTTGCGCGGCATGCGCGCATTGTAGGTGGTGAAACGAAAGCCGGCGAGACGTCACTATTCCAGCGTGGTGAAGGAGTGACCTCATGAAATTCGCAAAGATCGCGTTCCTGGTCGGCGGCTGGTACGGCATCATCGCCCTCGTCCCACAATATTTCGGAGAGAAATTCGTCGGCACGCACTTTCCTCCTGCCGTCACGCATCCGGAGTACTACTACGGCTTCATCGGCGTGGTGGTCATCTGGCACCTGCTGTTCTTGCTCATCGCAAAAGACCCGCTGCGCTACCGCCCGGCCATGCTCCTCGCCACAACGGAGAAATTCGTATTCGGTGTGCCGACAGTGGCGCTCTATCTACAAGGCCGTGTCGTACTGCCGATCGTCATCGCGGCGGTGGTGGATATTCTGTTTGGGTTGATTTTTCTCGAGGCGTATCGGCGGACGACGCGATTGAGCATTCAGTCAGCATCTTGATCCGGCTCGCGAAGTCCGATCGATAAATCGTTGAGTGTGGGAGCCGGCGTCCGCGGCATACGGACCGATGACAACCCATCTTCGTCAAAGTCGGGTTCCCCTGGAGCTGGTTCGTAGCCGTCGAATCGAATCGAGCACGTCGCCCGTCGTCCCATAAGCGCTCGCAGGTCGCGCTCATATCCGATGATCGGCGATAGTGGCGAGCGAGCGGCGATGACATACGCCTCGCCACGATCCTCCATCGACTGAATCACAGCACCACGTTTCGACAGGTCCTTCATGACGGGCCCAATATCGTCGGGTGACACGGCGACCTCCACGCGCATGGCTGGCTCTAGAAGCAGCGGTTTGGCTTTCGCCGACGCGTCGTCGAACGCCATTGCGCCAGCCGTTCTGAACGCTCCCTCAGACGAATCGACGTCATGATAGGAGGCGTCATAAAGCTCGATTCTCACGTCGATCGCATCATCGACTACTGAGCGTACGATCGACCGGCGACTGACGGCTTCGCTGATGCCGTGCTCTATCGCGCCGATGAATTTCGCTGGGATCAATGCAGAATCGATTTCGTTCGCGAACACGTAGCCGCTACCCGACTCGCCGGGAAAGAGACGAATCTTTGCGTGTGCGTAGTGACTGCGGCCCGCGGTCTGGCTTACCAATTTGCCTTCACCGTCCGCAGCACGCGTGAACATCTCTTTGTACAGCACGCGCAGCGCACCAACCTCCGACTCCACATGAAACTCGGTGGTCAACCGCGCGATGATGGCTGTCATCTGCCGCTCGCTCATCCCGGCGACGATCACCTGCTTCGTGTCCGGATCCGTGCGCACGCGCAGCGCTGGATCTTCGACCATCAATCGCTTCAGAGCGCATTCGAGCCGTTCCTGGTCGGTCGCCGTTCTCGGCTCCATCGCGAACGCCAGAATCGGTTTTTCGCTCATTTCGCAGATCCCAGCCTCCCGTCTTACCATGAGTCGTGGCCGCGACCGTGCCGCTTACGCTTCGGCACGCGAAGCTCGAGGCTAAACGCGCGACACGTTGGACCGACGCAAGTGTGACCCCATGAGCGACGATCACTGGTATCTGCGCCGACGTTTGCACTTTGCCGCGTTCAACGGTTACTTCGCCGAAGCCGAGGAACTAATCGCTGAAGGCTACGACGCCAACGCGCTCGATGGCAATCCGAATGCGCACCACATAGAGAAGATCGGAGACACTCCACTCGGCCAGGTCGCTCATCACTGCTCGATGCAAGTCGCATCGCTCCTGCTCGAGGCAGGAGCAGATCCAACCATCCGCGGCTGGATGCAGCAAAACGCAATCGATCGCGCACGTCAAAGAACGGATCCGGGAGGTCGAGAGGTTCTTCGCCTGCTGGAAGCAGCCGCCGGTAGACGCAACGCGCAGACTACGCCGCCGTCCGAGTCGGCGTAGCAGCGGACGCGGCCCGGCTTCAGCTCGGCGCTTCCGCCACCTAGCGTCGCCCGTTCGTCGGCGCAGCGCCCGTACCCAAACGTTCCAACCAAAAGGATCAGCCTCGTAAAGCGCATCCGTAATATCGGTTGTGTGACAGCCGAGCTCACGGAGCGCTTCGGTTAGACGTGCGGCGGGTATGGGTTCGGACAACTAAAGAATTCCCGCGTTGCCGTGAGGTGGCGGTGTAAAGCGCGCCGACGCGTGCGGCGCACGCTCACGTGCCGGGTGCGCACACGCACCCGGCACTCACGTTTATTCGCGGAGCCGGATGACGGCGGTCTCGACGAGCTTGTCGCCGGGGAGGCCGCTCTGCCATGCCGTGGCGCGGACGCTGCCGGTCTCGCGGTAGGTGCCGAATGCGGTCTGCACGCGGAAGCGCACCGTCGAGTGCTCGGTCGGCTGGATGTTGCCGAAGGTGAAGCGGTAGAGGTTCGAGCCGGGCGTGTGCATCACGTCGATGCCGCGGTCGGCGGTCTGGTCGAGCACGAGCAACTGCGACGGCAGCTCGACCTCGAGCATGACGTCCTGAATGTTGTTGACGCCCATGTTGCTGATCTCGATGTCGAGATTGTCCACGCCCTTCTCGGGCAGGTCATTCGGATGATTGATGTTGAGCTTGAGGAACTGGCCGCGCGAGGTCACGGCCATACCGCTCGTCTTGCACGATGTCGCGGCGAGCAGCGCCAGCGCCGCCACGGCCACCAGTGCAATCGACAGTACCGGTCTCTTCTGATTCATGTTGTACAGATCTCCTTCAGCTGCAGTTATTAGCAAAGCACGGACCGGCATGGCTCCTGCTCAGCCCGGCCATGCGGTGCGGTACTTCATCGGCGTCGACGGCGGCGCATCGAAAACGGCGGCGATCGTCACGGACGAGAGCGGCGCGATCCACGGCAGCGGCCTGGCCGGCGGCTCGAATCACCTGCGCGTCGGGATCGAAGTGGCCACGCGCAACATCGAGCACGCCGTCAACAAAGCGCTGGTCGAAGCCGGCATCGCCATCCGCAACGTCGAGTACGCCTACTGCGGCATCGCCGGCTCCGATCATCCCGCGCACCGCCAGCGCGTGATCGACTCGCTCAAGATCTTCTTTCCGCGCGGGAACTTCATCGTCGACACCGACGCGCGCATCGCCCTGACCGGCGCGATCGGCTTCGGCGCCGGCGTGGTCGTGATCGCCGGCACCGGCTCGGTCGCTTTCGGCCGCAACACGCACGGCGACGAGGCGCGCGCCGGCGGCTGGGGTCCCACCCTCGGCGACGAAGGGAGCGGTTTCTGGATCGCGCGGGAAGGCCTCTCCGCGATCGTGCGCGCGCATGACGGCCGCGGCTTCGCCACGCGGATGACGGACATGCTGTGCGACGAATACGACATGTGCAGCCCCGACGAGCTGCCGCGCTTCGTCTACGCGACGACGACGCACGCCGACGACATCGCCCGCTACGGCAAGCTGGTGATCGAGGCGGCGCGCTCGGGCGACGAGGTGGCGCGCGAGATCCTCTCGCGCGGCGGCTCGGAGCTGGCCGAGTGCGTGCTCGCCGTCGCGCGCAAGCTGCACCTGACCGACAGCGAGTTCCCGGTCGCGCATGTCGGCGGCGCCTTTCACGCCGAGGAGCTGCTGCTGGGGCCGATGCGCCTGCGGCTGCAGCGCGACGCTCCCGGCGCGACGCTCATCGCGCCGCAGCATCCGCCGGTCGAAGGCGCAGCGATGATGGCCATGCACGCCGCGGAACAGCCGCGCGCCGGACGCGCGTAGTACCATACCTGCGGTCCGCCGTCATTCCGTCCATCCATCCGGGAGATCCCTGTGCGCCTGAGAGCCCTCGCCTTCGCTTTTTTTGCGGTCATTTCGCTGCCGGCGATGGCGCGCACATGGACCGGTGCAGTCAGCAGCAGTTGGTCGGACCCGGGTAACTGGTCGCCGGCGGGCGTGCCGACTGCGACCGAGTCGCTGTTCTTTCCGAAGAATGCGGTGACGAAGAGCGTGACGTTCGATGCGCCGGCCGGTACCGCGGTCGGCACGCTCAATTTCTCCGCGTCGTACACGATCAGCGGAAACGCGCTGACGCTCGTGCACGGCCTGTACATGTCCGGCGGCTATCCCTACACCGACACGGTCACGTTCGAAACGCCGATCACGCTCGGCGAATCGATCGAAATGTATCTCCAGGTCCGCTTCGACGGCGCGTTCGACGTGAACGGGAAGACGCTCACGTTACGCAGCGGCGGCCACACGTTCGCCGGCGCGGTCAACGGCAGCGGCGTGATCGACGCGCGGCAGTTGCCCGTGGCGTTCCTCGGCGGCGGTACGTTTTCCGGCACGGTCCGCGACGGCCACATCGAAGTCGACGGCGACCTCTCCGACGCCACGATGCAGGGCGCGCTCATCGGCAACGGATCGGTCGGCGATCTCACCGTCACCATCCCGAACGGCGCAACGCTCGCGCCGGGCGCCAGAACCTGCTGTCCCTACGCACCGAGCATCGGAACGCTGCACACGCGCTCGCTGAAGATGGCTCCGGGGTCCGGGGGTCCGTCGTACTTCGACGTCGATCTCGGCGCCGGCGCATCCGACGTGGTGCAGGTCACCGGCACGGTGACTCTCGCAGGGATTCTCCAGACTTCGATGGCCGACGCGCATGTCCCGTCGATCGGCGAGACGTTCGTCATCATCGACAACGACGGCACCGATCCGGTCAGCGGCACGTTCAACGATTTCCCGGAGGACGCGCAGGTCATGGCCGGCCGCTTCGCATTCCGCATCAGCTATCGCGGCGGCGACGGAAACGACGTCGTGCTCACGGCGTCGGAACCGGTGCCGGCCATCAAGACGTGGACGGGCGCGCACGGATTCGAGTGGTCCGACAAAGGGAACTGGACGCCCGCGGCGGTGCCGTACGATGGCGAGCCGCTGAACTTTCCCGACAGCGTGAGCAATCAGTTCGTCGACTACGTGCCAAATGCGTCGACACCGACGACGGTCGGCGCGCTGACGTTCGGCGGCACTTACCTCTTTTTGGATGGCTACGCCTACGACCCTGTCGGCCTGACGCTGAACGGCAACGTCGCGGTGGCGCCGGGCGAGATCTGGTCGTCGGGCGTGCGGCTGAAGCTCGGCGCGGCGATCAACTTCCGCGGTGAGATGTCGCTCGGCGCCGTCGACATGAACGGGAAGACGCTCACGCTCGACCCGTCGTCGAACATCAGCATGGAGGTGCTCGACGGCAGCGGTTCGATCGCCGCGAACGGAGCGTCGATGACGCTGCGCTCCGGCGCGTTCAACGGGACGATCTCCGGCGGCGATGTCACTCTCGGCGGCAACCTGCCGGGCGCGAACGTCACCGGCGCACTGCGCGGCCATGGAACGATCGGCGAGGTGCACATCGTCAGCAGCCCGGGCGTCGCCGCGACCATCGCTCCGGACGGCCCGTTCGAGGCGACGCTGAGCACACGCTCACTCTGGGCCGAGGACGTTTCGCTCGACCTCGACGGATACCCGGCCTACGCCGACCGCATCGAGGTGACGGGCAGCGTGACGATCAGCGGCCCGCTGCACCTCCGCAGCAAGTACAGCGCGCCAGTCGACGGAACCGTCTTCACGCTGATCGCGAACGACGGCACCGATCCCGTCTCCGGCACGTTCGATGGACTGCCCGAGGGTGCGGAGATCATGCTGGGCGGCAAGACGACCTACCTGAGCTATCGCGGCGGCGACGGCAATGACATCGTGCTGTTCGTGCCGCCGTATCCCGGCAAGAAAGCGTGGACCGGCGCGGCGAACGGACTCTGGTCGGAGACGCGCAACTGGTTGCCGCCGATCGCACCCGTCGCGGGCGACGCGCTGGTCTTTCCGGCCGGCGCCGCGCACACGTCGATGACGAACGATCTCGCAGCCGGGACGCGCATCGCCTCGATGGAGCTCCTCGGCGACTACACACTGCAAGGCAACGCCATCTCTCTCTCCGGCGACGTCACCTTCGCGGCCGGCGTCTCGACGTTCACCTGCAACGCCGACATCACGCTCGCCGCACCGCTGCGCCTCGGCGCGGCGTCGACGCAGACCACGTGGGGCGGCGCGATCGACGGCGGCGCGTACACCTTCACCATCATGCCGCGCGCGACGCTAGCCGGTCCGCTGCGCGGCTCCGGCAACCTCCTGCTCGACGAAATCGGCAGACCGCTCGCGATCGCCGCCGACGGTTCGTTCTCCGGCACCATCGGCGGACGCGTGGAGCTCACCGGCTCGCTGCCGGACGCGCGCATCCGCGGCAGTCTGAGCGGATCGGGAACGGCGGGCAGCGTGAGCATCGAAGGCGGCACCGCCGCCGCGCCGGCGACGCTCGCGCCGGGAGTGGCGAGCGCCTGCTGCGGCGACGCGAAGATGATCGGCACGTTGCACACCGGCTCGCTCGCGACCGGCACGACCACCGCCATCGACCTCCGCTCCGGCGCGGCCGACCGCGTCGAAGTCACCGGCAGCGTCACGCTCGCCGGCGCTCTCGCGCTGCAGCTCGCCGGCACCGCGCCGTTGCCGGGCGAGCAGTTCACGATCGTCGACAACGATGGCAACGATGCGGTGCAAGGGACCTTCACCGGCGCGCCTGAAGGAGCGTTCGTCAGCGCCGGCAGCGGCTATCTGCGCATCACCTATCGCGGCGGCGACGGCAACGACGTCGTGCTGCTGGTCATCGACCCGACCACGACGCAGTTGACGCAGAGCGCGGCTTCGACGCGCGCCGGCGAGACGGTGACGTTCACCGCCACCGTCACCGGGCAGGCGACGGTGCCGTCGGGCAGCGTCACCTTCAGCGACAACGGCAGCGTGCTGCAGTCGGTGCCGCTCGTGAACGGCTCGGCGTCGCTCACCTGGGCCGGCAGCGCGCCGGGCACGCACAACATCGCCGTATCGTACGAAGGAGCGGAGTTGCTCGCGCCGAGCAGCGCCGCGCTGTCGCACACGATCGCGCGCGGCGAGACGGCGAGCAGCCTCACCCTCGGCGACGCGGCGCTCGTCTACGGCAACACCACCGTCCTGACGGCGAGCGTGCAGGCGGTGGCGCCGGCGGCCGGCACGCCGCGCGGCAAGGTGACGGTGCTCGACAACGGCACCGCGGTGGCGACGGTCGCGCTGTCGAACGGCGCCGCCTCGCTGCCGGCGCTCGCGCTCGGCGCCGGCACGCACGCCGTCGCCGTGTCGTACGGCGGCGACGTCTCGTTCGAGCCGAGCACGAGCAACGCGGCCTCGCTGACGATCACCAAGGCGGCCACGGTCATCGCCGCGGCGCCGGCCGAAGGCGGCGTGCGCGTCAACGTCGTCGCCGACCGGCAGCCGTCGGTGACGGTGACCGGCATCGTGGTGCTCCGCGAGCGCGACGTCGTGGTCGGACAGGCGGAGATTGCCGGCTATGGGCTCGTCCCGCTCGTTCCGCTCGCCGCCGGCGTTCACGTTCTCGACGCCACCTACCTCGGCAACGAGAACCTCGAGCCGAGCAGCAGCAGCGTCTCGATCGAGATCGCGCAGCCGGCGATCTCGGTGCGCGACCTCGTCGTCAGCGAAGGCAACAGCGGAACGACGACCGCGAAGGTACGCGTCGAGCTGTCGTCGATCAGCGCCGACTCCGTCAGCGTCGGCTACACGACGCGCGACGGCGGCGCCCGCGACGGCAGCGACTACGACGCCGCCAGCGGCACGCTCACCTTCGCGCCGGGACAGACCAGCGCCGAGATCGCGCTGACGATCCACGGCGACGCCGCGCTCGAGGAGGACGAGACGTTCGCGCTCGAGCTGAGCGCGCCGGTCAACGCGACGCTGCGCCGCGCCGCCGGCACCGTGACCATCCTCAACGACGATCTCTCGTATCGGGCCATCCTCGACGTCCCCTATTCGCAGGCACCGCCGCTCACGCTCGATGTCTACGTACCGTCCGGCGGCAAGGGTCCGTTCCCGCTGATCGTCTGGATCCCCGGCACCGTCGGCTACGACGCGCTCGGACGGACCACTCCGGCGCTGCGCGAGACGAGCCGCGGCTACGCGGTAGCGATCGCACGCTATCGTCCGGCCACCACCGCGCACTTCCCGGCGCAGCTCGATGATCTCCGCAACGCCATCCGCTTCCTGCGCGCGAACGGCGCGCAGTGGCAGCTCGACACGCGCCGCATCGCCGCATGGGGCTCCTCCGCCGGCGGACATCTCGCCGCGCTCCTCGGCACGACGAACGATGCCGCGAAGGCAGCCGGGACCGCGACCGCCGACGTGCAGGCGGTGATCGCCTTCGGCGCCGCGACCGACCTGATGACGCTGCAGCAAGACGCCTTCGAGAACCACTGTCCCGGGAGCTACGAGGACGACAGCTCGATGCAGGCGCAACTGATCGGCTGCCTCATCTTCGCGTGCGGCGACCGCGCGCAGCAGGCCAGCCCGCTGCACTTCGTGACGCGCGACGACGCGCCGTTCCTGCTGATCCACGGCGGCGCCGACTGCCTCATTCCTCCGGGACAAAGCCGGCGGCTCTACGACGCGCTCCGCTCGGCCGGAGTGAGCGCGACACTGCGCACGCTCACCGCCGGCGCGCCCGGGACGTGGAACGAGGCCGCCACCGCGGCGCTCGTCGACCCGTTCCTCGACGCGCAGCTCACCAGCGGCAGCAAGCGGCGATCCGTCCGGCAGTAGCACCGGGCGGCGCCGCGCCGGCGCGCTCTTGCGATTCGTAGTATTATTTGCAGCGGTCCGCAGCCTCCAGGAGAATCCGTGCGCCTCAGAACACTCGTCGTGTGTGCCGTTGCCGTGTGCCTCGCCGTTCCGTCGTTCGGAGGCGTCGCGCACTCGTGGCGCGGCACGGTCAACGACAAGTGGTCGGAGGCGGGCAACTGGAGTCCGGCCACCGTTCCCGCGCCGGCCGATGCGATCACCTTCCCGGCGGCGTCGCCGAAGACGGTGACGTTCGACCTGCCGGCCGGCACGGCGGTGGGCCAGATGCTCATTCTGGGTGCGTACACGATCGGCGGGAACGCGATGACGTTCACGAACCTCGTCACTGTCGACTTGAGTGGCGTTACGTTCGACGTGCCGATCACGATCGGCGCACTCGAAGTGCGCGTCGAGGGGCCGATCCTCTTCAACGCCGACGTCAACGTGAACGGCAAGACGCTCACGCTCGGCGGCGAGACGCAGACATTCGCCGGGACGCTCAGCGGAACGGGCACGATCGCCGCGCGCAACAGCTCGGCCAGATTTCCCGGCGGCGGCACGTTCTCCGGACTGATCACGGATGGCTTCTTCGAGGTCACCGGCGATCTCTCGAGCGCGTCGGTGCAGGGATCGCTCGCGGGCGACGGCTCCGTCGGCGACGTGACGATCACCCATAACAGCTCGCCGCAACTCACGCCCGGCCGCGCCACCGGCGCGTGCTGCTGGAGCAGCACTGCCGTCGGGACGCTGCACACGCACGCGCTGTCGCTGGTGTACGGATCCTTCATCGTCGATCTCGCCGGCGGCGCTGCATCGGACCAGGTGCAAGTGACCGGCAGCGTCTCGCTCGGCGGAGAGCTCGCACTCTTCCTCGCCGGCGGCGCGAATGCGCCGGCCATCGGCGAGAGCTTCACGATCATCGACAACGACGGCAGCGATCCGGTGAACGGAACGTTCGCCGGCTATCCGGAAGGCGCGCAGGTGATGTGCGGCCAGCGAGCGTTCCGCATCACCTATCGCGGCGGCGACGGCAACGACGTCGTCCTCACCGCGTCGGAGCCGTATCCGTCGACGCGCACGTGGACCGGCAGCCGCTCCGACGAATGGTCGGACGCAAAGAATTGGGCGCCGGCCGCGGTTCCCGTCGACGGTGAGCCGCTGATCTTTCCCGCCGATGCAACGGTGACGAATATCGCGCTCCCGTTTGATCGGTCGCTCCGCGTCGGCGCGCTCACGTTCGGCGCGACCTACAGCGTCGCAGGAAGATCCAGTTACAACTGGCCGTACACGCTCACGCTCGAAGGGAACGTTACCGTCGCGCCCGGCGCGTTTGCGTTTCTCTCGGAATCGAAGCTCGGTGCGCCGATCGCGCTCAGCGGCAGCGTGGCGTTCAGAGCCCTCGACGTGAACGGTCAGGCGCTCACCACCAGCGCCGCCGCCGTCGATCTCGGTCTGGTCTCCGGCTCCGGCTCGATCGCCGCGCAAGGCTCGACCGTTTCGTTCGACCGCGGAAGCACGTTCAGCGGGCCGGTGACGGGCGGTGCGTACGTCGTCGAGGACGTCGACATGCCGAACGCCAGCTTCACCGGCGCGCTGTCGGGAAGCGGCACGGTCGGTGCGGTGCAGATCGTCGCCGTCAACGGCGTCGCGGCGCAGCTCACGGTCGGCGGCGAGCATTCCGGTGCGACTCTGCAAACGAAGTCGCTCGCCATCACGAATCTCGACTTCGACATCGACGCGCTCGACTTCCGCTCCGACCACCTGCGCGTGACGGGCAGCGTGTCGGTCGCCGGCGAGCTCCGCGTGTCGCTGATCGGCTATCCGGTGCCGGCCGGCGCGAAGGTCGTGGTGATCGACAACGACGGCACCGATCCGATTTCGGGAACGTTCGATGGGTTGCCCGAGGCCGCGACGATCGTCGTGGATGGCCGGACGATGTACCTCAGCTATCGCGGCGGCGACGGCAACGACCTCACTCTCGAGATGGCGCTGAACCCCGGCAAGAAGACCTGGCTCGGGACGGTGAACGGACTCTGGTCCGAGCCGGGGAACTGGTCGCCGGCCGTCGTTCCGGCAGCGGGCGAATCGCTTCTCTTTCCGGCGAACGGCGCGCACCTGTCGATGACGAACGACCTGCCGGCGGGACGCACGTACGCGGCGCTCGACTTCCGCGCGAGCTACACCCTGAGCGGCAACGCCATCGCACTCGCCGGCGACCTCTCGCTCCTCGATTACGCCTCCGAATTCACCTGCAACGCCGACCTCGCGCTGGCCGGCGCCGCGCATCTCTCCGCCGCCTCGACGAAGACGGTGTGGAACGGCGCCATCGACACCGGCGCGTACACGCTCACCATCGAGCCGTACAACGCCACGGTCGCGGGCGCGCTGCGCGGCTCCGGCACGATCGTCGTCGGCGGCGAGACGACGCCGCTCGCGATCAGCAGCAGCGGCACGTTCTCCGGCACGATCCGCGGCGTCGTCGAGCTCGACGGCGCGCTTCCGAACGCGCAGTTCGAGGGCGGCTTGAGCGGCAACGGCACCGCCGGCGCCGTGACGATCGCAGGCGCGTCGCGCCTGCTCTCGCCCGGCGCGCTGAACGCCTGCTGCGGCGACGCGAAGATGATCGGCCTCCTCTCCACCGGTCCGCTGTCGCTCGCCACCACCATGATGGTCGACCTCCGCTCCGCCACCTCCGACGCCGTGCAGGTCACCGGCAGCGTGACCCTCGGCGGCACGCTGGCGGTCTTCGTCACCGGCACGGCGCCGGTGCCTGGCCAGCAGTTCGCGATCGTCCGCAACGACGGCACCGACGCGGTGCAGGGCACGTTCGCCGGCCTCGGCGAAGGCGCGCTCATCCTCGCGCCGCCGTCAAGCCTCCGTATCAGCTATCACGGCGGCGACGGCAACGACGTCGTGCTGACCGTCCTCGGCAACACCACGACCTCGCTCGCAAGCAGCGCGGCGGCGACGCGTCCCGGCGAGCCCGTCACCTTCACCGCCAGCGTCAGCGCCAACGGCAGCACGCCCGAAGGAACGGTCGCGTTCAGCGTCGACGGCACCGTGATGAAGAACGTGCAACTGGCCGGCGGCGCGGCGGCGTTCACCTACGCGCCGACCGAGCCCGGCACGCACAACGTCGAGGCGGCGTACGGCGGCACGACCGCGTTCGGCCCGAGCACCGCCGCCGTCGTGCACGAGGTGCTGCGCGGCAGCACGACCACGAGCCTGGCGATGCAGAACGCGACGCTCGCGTACGGCGATCCGATCTCGATCTCGATCGCGGTGCAGGCGATCGCGCCGGCGACGGGAACCGCGGGCGGCGCCGTCACGGTGCGCGCCAGCAACGTGAGCATCGGCAACGCCGCGCTGTCGTCGGGCGAAGCAACGCTGCGGCTGCGCGCGCTCGATGCCGGCAGCTACGATCTCGTGGCGTCGTACGCCGGCGACACGCGCTTCGAGCCGAGCGTGAGCGCCGCGGCGACGCTGACGGTGCTGAAGGCGCGCACGATCACCACCGCCGCGCTCAGCGGCGGCACACTCGCCATCAGCGTCTCGGCCGAGAACCTGCCGCCGGTGCCGCCGGCCGGCGTCGTCACGATCAGCGAGAACGATTCCGTGCTCGCGCGCACCACCATCGTCGGCTCGGACACGATCGCGCTGCCGGCGCTGACGAGCGGCGCACATCAACTCGTGGTCGCATTCGGCGGCAGCAACAACTTCGAGCCGAGCAGCACGAACGTGACCGTGACCATCACGCAGCCGGAGCTCTCCGTGCGCGATCTCACCGTCAGCGAAGGCGACTCCGGGACGAAGAGCGCGGCGGTGCGCGTCGAGCTGTCGGCGCCGGCGAGCGAGAGCGTCACCGTCACCTACACGACGCGCGACGGCAGCGCCGCGCACGGCAGCGACTTCGACGCGGCCAGCGGCACGCTCACGTTTGCGCCGGGGCAGACCAACGCGCAAATCGCCGTGACCATCCGCGGCGATGCGATCATCGAAGGCGACGAAACATTCTCGATCGACCTGAGTGCGCCGGCCGGCGCCGCGCTGCGCCGCGCCAGCGGCACCGTGACGATCCTCAACGACGATCTCGCCTACCGCGCCATCCTCGATCTCGCCTACTCGACCGCGCCGCCGCTCACGCTCGATCTCTACGTGCCGTCGGAAGGCAGCGGACCATTCCCGCTGATCGTCTGGATCCCGGGGACGACGAGCTACGACCCATCCGACCGCGCGACGCCGGCCCTGCGCGAGACGAGCCGCGGCTACGCGGTGGCCGTGGCGCGCTACCGCACGCCCGCCGCCGCGCGCTTCCCGGCGCAGCTCGATGACTTGCGCACCGCCATCCGCTGGCTGCGCGGCAACGGCGCGCAGTGGAAGCTCGAGACCACCCGCCTCGTCGTCTGGGGCTCGAGCGCCGGCGCGCACCTCGCCGCACTCCTCGGCACGACGAACGGCGCGACCAAGTCGGCCGGCGTCATCACCGCCGACGTGCAAGGCGTGATCGCCTTCGGCGCCGCATCCGATCTGCTCGCTCTGCAAAGCGACGCCGCAAGCGCCGGCTGCGCGACCGACTTCAACGCCGCCTCGTCACCACAGTCCACGCTGATCGGCTGCGCCATCACCACCTGCACCGACCGCGCCTCCGACGCCAGCCCGATCACCCATATCGACCGCGCCGACGCGCCGTTCCTGCTGGTGCACGGCGCGAACGACTGCGTCGTCCCGGCCGCGCAAAGCACGCGCCTCTACGCCGCACTCCGAGCCGCCGGCGTCAGCGCCACGATCCAAACCCTCGCGGCCGCGGCGCCATCAACGTGGAACGCCGCCGACACCGCCGCGAAGGTCGATGCATTCCTCGACACGCAGAGCGCGGAGCCAGGCGGCAAACGACGCTCGGTGCGGAAGTGAGCTTGTCAGGAGCTCACCGCCGCGCGGGCGAGCGCACGTTCGGCACACGCGTTAACCGGCGTCGTCGACACACGCGTGAGGCGACTGAGATTGGCCGCGCTACGTAAGACGGAGGTCGTACTCGGCCGAACGGCGGACGTTGTCGGTCACGCGTTGCCCGGCACGCATTGCTGCCATGGCATCAGGACCAACGTAAAACATTCCGACCTTCGTGAAGCGTCCCCTGATCTCTTTGGCGAACAGGTTGTACAGAGCCTTCGATCTGGCGGTGTCGGAAATCGTACCGATGCGGCCGAGGATGATCACGTCCGCCGAGTTGCGGCCGCCGAACTGAATGAGCACGCTGTCGCGATTCGCCGCCTGGTCAATCGCGTATTTCGTTCCGCCGCGGCGTTGCGGCACGCTGCGGACAACGATGATCGTGTCAGGTTCCGTAACGAGGTACGAAGGCTCGAAGTTGGCGTCGCCTGACGCGGCGACGCCAACGTTTTGAAGCTCCGCATACGCCTGCCGTTCGAATGTATTCGTGTCGAACAGGCCGGTCCGCGTGAACAGCAACGGCTGTCGAGCTGTGACCGCTTCCATCGCGGCTCGAATATCGGCCGTATCGGCTGCAAACATCAGCTGCTGCGTCATTTCTTCGGCGGTTTCGGTGCTTTCGGTTTCGGGATCGTGACTAGGTGCTCACCCGGCGCCTGCTGCGTCCGGATCCGCGCCGCGTTATTCGCCTCACGCTTCGTCATCGTAACGCCGTCGGCGTATGTGTCGACGGTATTGATCCGCAGCGTGCGGCCGTTTTTCGTCGCGGTAATGTCGATATACGAGCCTCCTTTACGCCCCGTGCCACTGATGGGTCTGAGGTATTCCTCGGGCGCCACACCGCCGCCGCCTGTAATGGTCCAGCCTCTCGACTGCAGCTCCGCGGCAATCTCGTGGACCTGCTGTCGGGTCGCAGCGTTACCGAGACGGCCGCCGCGGCGTACAACCGTCTGAACAACCCCGACGGCTTCTTCGAGAAGCTTGCCGCCCACCTCACCTTCGATGACAAAGATGCCGACCTGAGCGCTCGCCGCGAAAACGGAACCTGTGATCTCACCGGCGACTTGTCCCAGCTTCTGACCCTTGTTCTCGGTAGACGCGCCGATCTCCTCTTTGGCGGCGCGCACCTGGTCGCTGTCGGGCTTCGGCTCGTACTTCCAAAAATCCTCGCCGGCTTTGTGCGCCTTGGCGACCGCCTCGTGTTCTGCTTTCGCGAGCAGATCCAGGCCGCGCTGCAAGAGACTCGGGCCGGTTGGCGCCTCGGGCTTACGCGGCTTGACCCGCTCGAGCCGTTCGATCTCCGCTTTGATCTCGGCTTCGAGAAGAATGAAGTCACCAATGTTGCCGGGGTTCTGGCGCTGCCGGCGATACATCTTGATGAGCATGTCCTGCAGCTCAGCGACTCGGTCTTCCCAGTAAGCCTGACCGGTCGGATCGCGGCGGTTCACCGGATCGCCGCCGGCGAACGAATAAAGGTTCGAACTGTCGACGTAGCCCTTCGGATCGGGGGTGAGCCAAGCGCCGGTCGCCGGGTCGTACCAGCGTGCGCGCACATAGTTGAGGCGAGTCGCCGGATCGGCGAAGGGCTGTGCATGCATTCGGGCGGTGACGAGATCGTCCACGACGTCTGCACTGCCGACACTGACGAGCGACAACGCTTCGACGTGATACAGCTCACGCGTTTCATTACGACCGTCGCCGACGGAGCCGACGAACGACGCAACCGATCCGAGCGGCTCTCGCAGCTCGACCGGCAGTTCGGCAGACGAGACGATGCTGCTGCCGCTCGCGGTCGCCCACGCGGGCGGCGGCAAGATCGGTACATCGAAGCTCCAGGCCGCGGCGCGCAGCGCGCTCGTGACGCCGACCGAGAGTGCTGCGGGCGTTCGGGACGTTCCGCCGACGACAGCTGCGGCAGGATTCGTGAGCGCAGACCACTCACTCCCGGTGAGCACCCACTCGACCGCGTATGCATCGCCCGCTACGGCGGCGGCGGCTACGGTCGCGCTGCGCACGATTCGACCGTCCGCGTCGACGACGCTCAAACGACCGCCGCCCGCGATCGTCGCACGAGCCAGCTGTTCCGTCGCGTGCACGACGACGCGCACGCGTTGCAGCGCTCCGCTGGCGTCCTTCGCGGCAGTGATCGACACGTCGTCAACAGCGGCGCCGGCGAAGTCGACGTCGTCCGCGCCGTACGGATCGTTTGGTAGCGTGCGCGCAACGACCTGCGCCTGCTCGTTCAGCACTGCTTGCAGTGAGCCGCCACCGGCTTCGTCATAGACAGGGTAAAGATGCGCGACCGTGCCCGTGAGCGGATCGGCCGAGGTGGTCTCGATCGGATCGTCGTATGACGCTCCGCCATGGACAATTTGCTTGAGCAGACCGCCTTGCGGGTCGGACGGTGTCGCACCCGCTTTGAAGATTTCGAGCAGATTGTCGCTGACGGCGTCCCATACGAACGTGGTGTCGCCCGGGAGGCCGTCCGCGGCAACTACGCCTGCACGGTCCTCCAGCTTCCAATCCGCCGCCGCCGGCGTCGGAACCAGCGCGTACTCGGCGCGCCGGCCAACCAGACGCCCGGTTCCACTGTATGCATAGAGAATCCGCCGTTTCGGCGCCGTGGTACCGGTTTCAGTGGCCGAGATCAAGCGGCCCTTCGCATCGAATCGATAATCGAAACGGCCGTCGCTGACGCGTTCCGCTCCATTCCACGCAAACGGATAGACCTTCGGACCGCGCGTAACCTTCGCGATCTTGTGTCCGCCGCCGCTCTGTTTGTCGAATGAGGCAGTCGGCGGATCGATGTGGGTGACATCGATGCCGCGGGCCTTCAGCGCCGCCGCGGTCGCAGCATCGAACTGCGGGACGCGCTGCTGTTCGAAGCGGAAATCACCCGCATCGATTGCGTCTCTTGCGCTCCCGGGCGACCCGCTCAGCGGATCGGCACCCGCAATCGTACCTGCCGCTGACGCGGCGACCCGGCTACGCGCGTCGTATCGCCATTGCACGAACCGCTGGCCTGAGGATACGCCAAGGAGCCGCGCGGACGATTTCTGAAGCCCGTCGAACGATATGTCGCTCCCGGCGACGACGGTTCCGTTCACATCCACGGACATCTGCTTCAGGAGCGACGTCGCGGGGTCATAGGCATAATCCCGGACGATCTGCTTGCCGGACATCGTAATGACAGTGCGCGAGCGCGGACGGCCGGTGTTGACATAGGTCGCTGACATCAGGCCTGTGATCGCGCTGACGTTCCCCATCGGGTCATGGTCCTGATGGATTTTGTCGCGCCACCCGGCCGGGAAATGGAAACCGATGGGCGCCGGCATCGTGTAGTCGGTGTGCTCGCCATGACTATTCCAGCCGTGATGCTGTATGAATTCGTCGAGAACGATGGGCGAGCTCGCGAAGGCGCTCCCGTCTTTGAAGCGACGCTGCGTCGTGGTCTTCGGCTGACCTTCAAGATTGAAGTCGCTCCACGTGAGCTCCGCATCCGCGGTCTTCCACGATGTGAGCCGGCCGGCGGCGTCGTACTGCAGTTCGTCTAGTTTCGTTCCCGCACCGTCAAAAACGAACGCCAACTGACCCTTCGCGTTGTAGGTAAAGGTCTGCTTGCGCCCTTGCCGGTCGGTGACCGACTTGACGCGCGTACCTTCCCACTCGATTGTTTCGTGAGTGCCATCGGCATAGTCGCGTTGCGTCGGTCGCCCGATCAGATCGGTATGCGTCGCCGTAGTGTCACCACCAGGATCTCTGTAACCCGTCCGTGCGCCGCTGGCATCGTATGCAAAGACATTCTGTCCGCCGCCGGGCAGCGTCTCGGACGTCACGGCGCCGCGCGCGTCGACATCCCACTGCTTTTCGGGCCGTCCCGGCACCGCGGCTCTACGAAGATTCCCGAGCTGGTCGAACTGCTGGGTCCAGGTGAGGGCCTCGAGGGTCTGCTGCTTCACATTGCCGCTGCTGTCGTATTCCCACGACAGAGCGTATTTTCCGCCGGCCTTCTCCGATGTCTCCGCGTTGACCGGCAGCAATCCGTCGTACGAGCCGATTGTCGTCGATGTGTACGGGTCGTCGACGGCCCTCTCCGACCCGCCGCCTTCGCTTTCGCTGATGACGCGGCCGGCCGTGTCATAGACCGCTCGCTGCGCGCGGCCGTCCGTAGCAGTACCGGTCGTGCGCCCGCCGCCGTCCCACGCGTAAGTAGTCGAGCGCACCGCACCCGAGTCGACGTTCGTCGTCTCTGAGATGAGCGTTCCCGCATCGGTGTACGAATACGACGTCTGACCCACGACGGCACCGCCGCCTTCGCTCAGGTCCTTCATTCGCGTAACGCGTCCCCAGTCGTCGTACTCGTATGTACGGATGGTGCCGTCGGAGTCCGTCGTCGCGATTTCACGGCCGTACGCGTCGTGAGCCGAGGCCGACGCCGTGAACATGTCGCTCGAGTAAACATCCTTCCCCGACAAGTCGTACGCGAACTGCTGCTCGATCGGCGTACTGCCGGTCGTCGTCGTGACGTGAACGACGCGGCCGAGGCGATCGAGATCGGTTGTTGTCGTCGCGCCGCCCGACACCGCGGTGGTGATCGATCGCGCAGCGAGGTTGTAACCCGTGGTGGTCGTGGTCGTGCCGACTGTGGCGATCTGATTCGTCGTGACGGAGCGTTCGCGTCCTATTTCGTCGTAGTCGTACGTGGTGACGACGTCACCTCCGTCTCGCGTCACCGTCACCGTGTCGAGCAGTCCGTTCGCCTTGTACGTGTAGTGCCGGACGTGAACCAAGGCGTCGCCCGCTTTCGTGGTCCTGATTTCGATTGCTCGATTCCAAGTGTCGAACGTCGTCGTCGTGATGACACCGCGCGGATCGGTCGCCGACGTGCTGTCCTCGGTGTAAGCGAAGGTCGTTCGCAGGCCTCCGTCTTCGACATAATCGGGCAGGCCGCGCTTGTAGCGAGATGCCGTCTCGTCCCAGTAGTGGATCGTCTGCTGCGCGCCGGCGCTGCCGGAATCGGTGCCGCCGCTCGTCGAAACGGTTGCCAGCAAGCCGTGTTGATCGTAGGTCTCATGTGAGTCGATCGAACTGTTCGTCGCCTCCGGGTCCTTCTCATCGCGATTCGCCGCCGGAGCATTGATGGTCTTGCCGCCGGCCGTCATTGACTGCAGGAATACGCCTCCAGACTGGTATTGCAGCGAATGCGTGCTCGCCGCCTGCGGCGGCATCCATGCAGCCGGACTTCCGCCGCTTTGGGGTGTAGTCGTGTTTCCGTCAATTTTCTGACCGGGCGCACCGTTGGCGGAACTCCAGGACGTCGTGCGCGAGCTCACACCGACCAGCTCCGACGACGTTTGCACGCCATTCGTGTACCCATACTTCCGCGTACGCGTAGTCGTCGTGCGCAACGGCGCACCTGGTTTGACGGACGTCGGGAGTTGGCCGAACGGTGCGTCGGCCCAGATCTCGACCTGGTCGGTGATCTGGGACGCATGCGCGCGGTCCGCCAGTGGGTCGGTGGTGCTGTTGGCGCCGGTGAGGGTGTAGTCGCGTTTCTGGCCGAGGACGTCGGTGACGTTCGAGGTGGACGGGAGGCCGCCGAAGTCGAAGGTGGCGGACTCGCCGGTTGCCCAGCGTTGCGATTTGGCGCGGTCGTTGGCGTCGTAGTCGAAGTCGACGCGGGCGGTGCTCATGCCGGGGTCGGTGATGGTGTCGAGGTTCGGCGCGAGCTCGAGCTTCTGTTTGTACGCGCTGCCGCCGCCGGCGTAGGCGTAGCGGATCTGCGGGCGGCCGCCGGAGGTGTTGGCGACATCGGGAAGCTGGACGACGTTGAGCAGGCCGCTGCTGTATTGATAGTTGATATAGCGCGGCGACGACTCGTGCCAGTCCTTGATCTGCGAGAGCAATCCTTCGGGGTTGTAGGTCAGCTCGTTGGGACGGCCGAGCGGATCGATGACGTTCGTCAGCCGCCCCTTGTCGTCGTACACGTAGACGATGGTGTTGCCCGAGCCGGCTTCGCGCGGCGTATAGAACTCGTCCGACTCCGCCACCAGACGGCCGTAGTCGTCGAAGCGGGTGATGCGGAGCTGTTGATCCAGCAGGTTCCAGCCGCCGTCGCGTTTGACGAGGCGCAGGAAGAGACCGGCCGGCGCCTGGTACGCGCCGCCCTTCAGCGCGAAGCGCCACACCTCGGCGCCGTCGCGGTACTCCACGTCTCCGTTCGGCAGCGCGCGCAGACGGCGGAAGAGCGAGCTGTCCCAGCCGCTGCCGAGCGGCGTGAGGCCGATCGTGCGCGAGCGATACCTGCGGTCGAACGACACATTCCAGCCGGCGCGGCCGCCGGCGTCGTAGTCGACGCTCGAGGTCTCGACCTCACCGCTGTGCATGTACGTCGTTTCCTGCAGCATCCCTTCGGCGAGCGGTGCGCTCTGCGCGGCGACGAGCGCCTCCACCGGCCGCACGGTGTCCGCCGGCGTCGTGGTGATGCGCGTCTTGAGGCGGTTGTTCTCCGCGAGGAATCCGTAGGTTCCGGCAGTATTGAATTCCGGACGTGCGGCAATGAAGCGGCCGGCCGTGTAGAGCTCGCGCACGTCGCCGGGGAGCGAGTTGATGAAGAGCGGGCGCGCGCACGCGGCGCAATCGGTGGGCGCGGTGCCGTAGTCCTTCGCCGCGCGCGGATCGGCGATGGCGACGACCCAGTCGGTGGCGAAGCGGTTCCAGCCCTTCTGGTAACGGAGGCGCGGCATCGAGCTGATGTCGAGGACGCGCTTGAGCTTGAAGTCGTTCGTCGACCGCGCGCTGACGCTGCCGCTGCGGTCTTTGATGCGGAGGTGCGAGACGGGATAAGGATCGGGCGACTGCAGCGACTCGGCGCCGAGGACCGTCTCGCTCTCGAGCGCGACCGGCAGCTCGCTGAGCGTCTCGGTCATCGATCCGGGCAGATTCGTCTCGACGCGGAACACGGCCATCGATGCGGTGCAATCGGCGTTCGTCGCCGCGTCCGTGCACGGCAGCAGGCCTCGCGGCGTCTCGATGCCGAGCGGAATGACGCTGCCGACTTCCTTCAGACGATCGCCGGCTTTGACCATGATGCGCAGCTTCGGATCGATGGCCGAGCCGACGCGCACGCGCTTGCCGAGGAGATCGGCGCCGATGACAATGCCGGTCTCCGGATCGACGAGCGGACCGATGTTGCCGATGCCGATCGGATCGGCGGACTTCCAGAGGATGCGCGGGTCCTGCCCGCCGCCGGCGAGCGTTGCGGCAATAGTCGGGAAGAGCGTCGCCGCACCGAGCGCCGGGTCGCGCTCGTCGATGCGCGAGAGATCGACGAGATAGATGTAGCCGTCGTTGTCGGCGACGACAGCGATGTTGCTGCGCTCGATCACGTTCACCGCGCGCGCGCCGTGCGGAATGTAGATCACGTCGGCCCAACTGTCCGGACCGAGCGGCGGACCGCCCGC
Organism: Thermoanaerobaculia bacterium; assembly: GCA_036389275.1. Classification (GTDB taxonomy): domain Bacteria; phylum Acidobacteriota; class Thermoanaerobaculia; order Gp7-AA8; family Gp7-AA8; genus QHVT01. The sequence goes on along the minus strand of DASVQE010000066.1, from coordinate 39,423 downwards.
TTCGAGCGCGACCAGGCCGAAGTCCATGGCGGTCATCAGCAGGTAGTGCTTCTCGGTGGTGGCGTTCGTGTACATCGCGGACGTGCTGAAGCGCGCGAGCGGCGTGACGCCGGTGGCGTTCTTGATCGCCACGGCCAGCGCATCCCAGCGAGCGTTGGTCTCGCGTGTGAGAACGGTCTTGCCGACGAGGTCCATGCCGTTCGGCGGCGTGAGGTAGAACTCGACCGCGCCTTTGCGCGTGTCGAGCGCGTAGACCCGCACCGAGCCGGTCTCGGCGCCGAGGATGGCGGAGTCGGGGCTGAAGGCGAGATCGCCGACCTTCTGGATGTCATCCGGAATCGACGGATCGTCGGCGTACGCGCGGAGCGCGACCTGCTCTTTCGGCGCCTCGTAGCCGGCGGGCGCGGTGCCCTGCACCTCGTTGCTCTCGACCGCGTTCACGTCGAACACGCCGAGGCCCCAGCCGAACAGATTGATGACCGCGTACGTGGAGACGTTGCGCGTGAGGTAGAGCGTGTCGCCCGGCGCGAAGAGGACGTCGTTCAGGTCGGCCGTCTTCGCATCGAAGGCATCCTCCGACCACTGCAGGCCGAGGCTGCGATTCTCGACCGTCATGCGCTGGATGCGATACATCGAGCCGGACGGCGGAATCTTCGCGTTGCACTTTTTCAGACCGGCGCCGGCGTCGCTGCTCGTGCCGCCGCAGAACGCGCTGACGAATGCATCGACCGGCCACTCTTCGACCGGCGCGTCGCCGACGAGGAACTTCACCTTGCGCGGAATGGCCTCGACGCGGTCCATGGTCACGAACGCGCTCGGCAGGCCGACGCCGTACGCGGTGCCGGGAGCCTGCGAGATGATCGCGCCGCCGGTCTGTTTGCAGACGGTGTATTTGACGTTCGGCAGGCAGCCGCTCGTATTCGAGTGTGCGTCGATGAAGTCTTCGACGCGCCACGTGCGGAGCGCGCCGAACATGTTCGTGAGACCGGTCGAGAAGACGCGGCCGTGATGGTCGACGTGCACCGTCCAGTAGTCGGTGACGGGATTCGTGGCGATCTCGTCGCGGCCCGGTGCCATCGCCAGCGGCTTCGCGTCGGCCGCGGCGAGCGCCGCCGGATCGGAGACGTCGTAGGCGAGCACGCCGCCGTCGACGGCCGCGACGAAGAGGAGGTTGCCGTACTGCGAGGTCTCGCGGATCGTGCCGAACTGCGCGGTCGGGCTCTGGCGGATGTCGAACTCGGCGAACTTCCCTTTCGGTGCGCGCGTCTTGAACCAGAGCTCGAGCGGCGCCGGCGACGAGCCGATCGGCGAGAGCGCGCCGGTGGTCGGATCCTTCTTCGCCGCCTGACCCGGAGCGAGGTCGTTGCTCGAGGTGTCGCGGATGCTCTTGTCGAGCGTGAGGCGGAACTTCACGCCTGCCTCGAGCGGCGAGCCGAGGAGAATCGTGACGCGGCGGTCGCCGGAGTCGAGCCGCATGCGCGCGGCCTTGAGCAGATCGACGCCGGGTGCGGAGGCGTTGTCCGCCTGCTCGAATTTGATGATCGTCTTGAGGTACTCGTCGATCTGGTCGTCGGTGACGGCGGCGGCGTCGATCTTGATCGGCTCGTTGAAGACGAGCGAGATCGACGCGGACGGATCGATGTCCTTCTCCTCGATGAGCAGCACGATGCGGTCGCCGGCTTTCGTATCCGGCATGGTCATCGGCAGCGGCTGCGGGCCGCGGCGCTCGCCGCTGTCGATGTCGAGCGCGGTGACGTTCAGTCCCGCGAGTGCGCTGTTGCCGCTGCTGCTCGGCTTGATGGTGAGCACGCCGGTGCTGCTGAGCGACAGCTCGACGTCGCGCACCGCGTTGAGCGTGACGTCGACCGGCGGCGCCTCGGCGTTCTCGATGCGGAACGGCGACGCGTACACCGGATACGGGCCGTTGACGTCGTTCTCCGGCGGCGTGAGCACGGTGCCGTTGCCGCCGAGCGGAACGCCGGCGTACGTCTGCTCGAACGCTTTCAGCGACGTCGCGGGATCGTAGCCGGTCACGGTGAACGCGGTGCCGGCGGGCACCGGGAAGGTGATGTGGCCGCCCGACTCGACGACGTACTGATGTCCGACGTACATCGACCAGAGCGTGTCCCACACGAGCTCGTAGACGGTCGCGCCGGTGTTCATGAACGACCACGCCAGCGTCCCGCGGTCGGGATGCATCTGCAGCGCGGCGTATGCGCCCGCCTCGATGAATTTCTGCAGGTAGTCTTTCGGGCCGTTGCCGCGCGTGAGATCGCCCATCGTGCGCACGCTGCGGCCGGAGGTGTTGGCCGGCGTGGCGGTGGTGAGACGGCCATCGACGATGGCCAGCGTATCGACGGCCATGATGCGCGGGCCGTGCAGCGACTGCCCGAGGAGGCCGAGGAAGAACTCGCGGTTCGGATCGGCACCGGCGGGCATCGGCACGCTCAGCTCGAGCGGCTTCTTCGCGCGGCCGGTGAAGCTCACGTTGACGGCGGCGCCGAGGATCAGCTCCGACGTGAAGCGCGGCACTTCGCTGAACGTCGACGCCGGCGCCGGCGCGACGTCGATGCGCGTGGCGACGTCGAACGCGCCCGCGGGCACTTTGATGCCGATGCCGTCGGCGCTGACGAACGACACCGAGACGCTCGACGGCGCGATGAAGGCGCGGCCGTCGGGCGAGGTGAACGGCGTGAGCGGGACGATGGCCGCGAGCGCGCCGTTGCCGTTGAGCACGCGCAGATCGATCAGGTCGTCGAGCGTGACGCGATCGCGCGGCGAGTCGCCGCCGATGACGAGCGTGAAGCTGCCGTCGTGCGCCGCCTTCACCGAGTACTTCGTGAGGAAGTCGTTGCCGCGGCGCACCGGAATGGCGAGCCAGTTGTCGCGCAGCGCGCCGGCGGTGCCGGTGATCGTGGCCACGCCGTTCGCGTCGGGAATGGTGATGTGAATGCGCTCGGGATGCAGCTCGCCACTGGTGAGGAAGGCGACGGTGGTGAAGGCGAAGGTGTACGCCTGTCCGAGCGGCGTGCCGTTGCTGCCGCGTACCGTCGGCGAGACGGAGACGGAGTAGCGGCGGCCGGGGCGCAGCGTCTCGCCTGCCGGCGGCGTCCAGCGGATGCCGACGTTGCCGATCGCGCTGACGGTGCCGGCGACGGCGAGGTTGTTCGTGGCGTCGATGACGAGCAGCGAGCTCACGCCGATCGACGCAGGATCGAGGCCTGGGGCGATGGTCACTTCGACGCTGGTCGAGAGCGCGACGTCGGTCTGGTTCGCGGACGGAATCGTCGACGCAACGTGCGGCGGCTGCGCGACGACGAGGAGGTTGCCGACGTCGACGACGGCGTTCACCGCGGGCGCGCTCGCGTGCGTGTACGTGGTGCCGTCGCCGGTGGCGACGGTGCGCGGCACGAGTGCAAACGGCGCGGCCGGTGCGGACGGAACGGGCAGCGCGAAGATGCCGGTGAGCCGCGCCAGATCGGCCACGCCGAGGGTCGGCGTCGAGACGCGCGCGCCGCCGGCGGCGACGTTCGTGCCGAGGCGCACCACGCCCTTGGCGAACGCGATCGGCGCTTCCGATGCGAGGAGCAGATAGCGTCCCTCGTGAATGATGCCGTCGATCGGCAGACGCTCGCGGTCGATCGAGGTCGTGGTCCAGCGTCCGCCGTCCAGCGCCGTCATCTCTGCGGCGAGTCGCACGACGCGATTGCCGAACGCGGTCTGATCGATCACTTCCGCGAGGATCAGTTGCGGCGTGCCCGCCGGGAGCTTCGTGGTGTCGACGTTGAACGTCGCGCGCGCAGGACGGGAGAGCTCGACCGGCGCGACCGGATCGATCGTGCCGTCGCCGTCGACGTCCGTCGGCGCGGGCTGCGTGGCGCGCTGCAGCGTGAGCTGCAATCCGCCGACGATCCGGAATCCGGGAATGCTGCCGAATGATGCGAGATCGCTCAGCGACGACGCGGTGGCGCGCAGCGCGTCCTGCGCCGCGCCGGTGGGCAGCTCGACGGCGACGTTGTCGTCGCCCGGGACGCGTCCGCCTTCCGGACCGACGAGCGTGCCGCGATCGAGGCGTCCCGGATACGGCAGGACGCGAATGTGGTCGAAGCCGACCTCCAGAAAGACCTCGGCCGCGCGCGGGCTCGGCGCCAGATTGAATACGGCCGCGGCGTCGTTGCCGGCCAGATCGCGATAGAGCAGCAGATCGGTGGCGAACGGCGGATCGAGCTCGCGCCCGCCGTCGGCCAGGCGCAGCTCCTCATCAATGTACGCTTGTACCGCGGTACCACTGGGGAAGAGCTGCGCGGCGGCGGTGCCGTCGATGTTCAGCGTGGCCACGGTGCTGCCGGTCGGCAGGACCACTTCCGGCGTCAGCGGGAAGCTCTTGGCGACCATGGCCGGGCAGGTGCCGGCGGCGCACGGATCGGCCACGCCTTGCAGTGCCGCGCCGGCGCGCGCCTGCGGCGGCGACGCGAGTCCCGGACGTTTGTCGGCGTAAACCAGCGCGTATGCGCCCGGCGCGTCGACGTCGAATGCAGCCTTGTCGCCGCTGACGTTCACCACCGGGACGAGCACGCGCCATTCGTCGCGCGCCTCGTCGTAGCGCACCGCGCTCAGCGTCTGCGAGGCGGCGGTGAGCTGCGACTGCGGCACGTCGAACGTGAGGCGGCCGCTGACGCCCGCCGTCGATACGATCTCCGCGGACGCGAGCGGCGACCAGCCGAGCGGCAGGAGGCCTGCGAGCGACTGCGCGCCGGTGGCGGTGAGCGTGAGCCTGGTGCCGGCGGCGACCGCGCCCGCGGGCACGGTCAGCTCGGCGCGGCGCGTGACGGCGCTCGTGCCGCCGTGGGTGAGCGTGAGCGCGCCGGCGGCGGCGGTCTGCGTCTCGCCGCGGCGCGTCAGGCGGATGTCGATCGGAATCACGCCGGCGCCGGCGGGCACGATGATCTGCCGCCAGATGTCCGTGTACCCGTTCGCCGACGCCTTGATCGTGTGCGCGCCCTCGGCGAAGAGATCGCCGTAGCGGCCGCGCGCGTCGGTGGTCATGGTGACGGCCTGCAGCGGAGTCTCGGACGCGGCGGTGACGACTGGTCCGCGCGAGAACGCCGACACCGGCACTTCGATGCGCACGTTCGCGCCGGCCAGCGGGCGGCCGGTGGTGGCGTCGTAGACCTCGCCGGTGATGTAGCCGCCGCCGTTGCCCGGCTGCGGCTGATCGTCGCCGATCGAGAAGAGCTGCGTGTGCGGGAACTCGAGCTTGCGGCTCTGCGTGTCTTCCACACCGGTGAGGACGCGCAGCGTGAAGCTGCTCTTCGTCAAGTCCTCGGCCGGCGTGAGGACCACCGTCGCGCCCGACGGCGCAACGCTGCCGCCGATCACGCGACCCTCGAGCGAGAGCTGCAGGTTGCCGGTCGAGCCGGTGGTGAGCGTCTCCGGCTTCACGTCGCGCGAGAACTCGATGGTCAACTTGTTGACCGTCCGGTCGTACGCCGCGCTGACCACGCGCGGGCCGGTGCAGTCGACGTTCAGTTTCAGCTCGACGAACGGCGAGAGCGAGCCGTCGGCGCCGACGGTGCGCACGCGGATGACCTGGTAACCCTGCTGCCCCGAGAGCGGAACCTTGTAGCTGAACGCGCCGGTGGCGGAGGCGGTGGTGGTGAAGTAGATCGAGCCGTAGTCGAGGCGCACGCGCGCGCCGGGGATACTCGTGCCGGTCACGTCGACGAATTGCGCGCAGACGTGCGCGTACGTGCTGGTGAGCTTCGGCGCGTCGGACGGCGCGGTGGTCGCGGCGATGAAGCTCACGGCGGCCGACTCGGCGAGGTTCTGTCCGGCCAGATCTTTGGCGTCGGTGGAGACCTTGACCGTGTAGCGCTCGCCGGGCGTCAGCGTCGTCGCCGGCGCGAACGTGAGCACATCCTTGTCGAGGTAGAGCGTACCGTTGATCGCGGTGCCGTTGGCATTCTCGAGACGGAAGGCCGAGCCGACTGACTCGCGATTCATCGGCGCGGAGAAGAGCACGAGCACGACCACGCCGGGATCGACCTCGATCGCGCTCGCGGCCGGGAACGTCTCGAGGACTCTCGGCGCGGCGGCAAGCTTGAAGACGCGCAGCGAGTCGAAGCCGCCCGACTCGCCGTTCGGCTGCGCGAGACGCGCCACGACCGGCGTCATGCCGCCGGGCAACGTCGAGAACGGCACCTCCGCCGTGAACGTCTTCGCGGCCTGGTCGACCGTCGCGGCCACGCCGTTCACGTCGACGGTGGAGCCTTCGGCGCCGGAGAAGATGCCGCTCACGCGGAAGTTCGCGCCGGCATCGGCGGCGAAGTAGTCGTTGTCGCGCGGCGAGGTGATGGTGATGACCGGGATCGCGGCCTGATAGCGCGCGGCGATCTCCGCACGCGCGGTGCGGCCGGTGCGCGAGCGGCCGGTCACGGCGATGGTCGTGTCGCCGAGGGTCAGCGGCACGTCGTGAGCGACGAACTTGCCGGTGGTGTCGCTCCACGGCGTCGCCTCGACGGCGCCGGCGAGACCGGCGATGGCGAGCGAGCCCGGATCGACGTTTGAGTAGGAGCCGCTGACGTCCGTCTTCGGCTGGCCGGTGACGAAGCCGGCGATCGGCGAGGTGATGGAGATGGCCGGCGCGTCTTCGATGAACGTGACGCGGCGCGACGCCGTCGAGATGCGGCCGGCGGCGTTCTTCGCCCGCGCCACGAGGACGTTGATGCCGTCGCTCAGGCGGACGCCGGTCGCGGTCCAGTTGGAGCCGTTGATGGTGGCGGGCTTGCCGTTCAGATCGACGCTGACGGCACCGTTGCCGAGCGTGCCGGTCACGACGATGGTCGGATCGTGCGTGACGAACGCCTCGGCGGGTGTCGTGATGGTGACGCTCGGCGCGTTCAGCACGCGGATGAGCGTGATGGTCTGCGGCTCGCCGGTCGGTTTGCCGTCGACGTCGGTGCAGACGATGGTGACGCTGTTCGCGCCTTCCTGCGGCAGCTCGACGCTGGCGCAGAACGAGCCGGCGGACATCTTCGCGGCGATGCCGTTCACCTTCACCCCGGCTGCGCCGCCGCTGCGGCCGACCAGCTCGACCTTGGCGGCGGTGATCGTCGCGCCGTCCGGCGGATCGAAGGCGTTGAGCGTGCAGCCGCCGCCGGCCGTAGCGCCGACGTAGAAGGTGCGCTCGAGGCGCGACTCGTTGCCGGCCACGTCGCGGGCGGTGATGACGGCGGTATGGCCGCCGGCCGCGGTGACGGCGAACGGCGCGGTGACGCTGTTGCCGTCGACGCGCAGCGAATAGTCAACAGGTTGACCTTTGTCCGTCGCGTCGCCGCTGATGACCGCCTGCGTGGCGAACGTCGCGCCGTCGGCGAACGGCTCGCCCGACTCGAGCAGGCGCACCTTCGGCGGCGTGAAGTCGGCGATGACGCGCGCGCTCACCGACACCGACTTGCCGCCCTCGGATGCCGTGGCGACGACGGTGGTCTCCCCTTCTTCGAGCGTTGCGCCGGTGAGACGGAACACGCCCGCCGGATCGGTGGCCACGTTCGCGGCCTGCTGCGGCGGCACCGTCACCGCGACGCTCGAGCTCGGGCGGAGCACGCGGCCGGTGACGTCGAGGTGCGGGCGGTTGGTGAGATACGGATCGGGCGGGAAGGTGAGCACGAGCGCCGGGCCGGCGTTCGCGCGGTTCACGGTGATGCTGTCGCTGGCGTTGTTGCCGGCGGCGTCGCGGCCGTTGGCGACGAGGAGATTCTCGCCGAGGTCGAGCGGCACGGCGGCGGCGAGCCAGGAACCGTCCGACTGCTTTGTCGCCGTGGCACCGTTGATGGCGACGGCGATCGCGTCGTCGGCGGTCACGCGCACAGCGGTCGACGGCGCATCGATGGTCGCGCCATTCGCCGGCGACACGATCTTCACCACCGGTCCGCTGCGGTCGATGGTGAAACGCCGCGTGACCGTGCGCGAAGTGCTGTACGCCGGATCGGTGGCGGTGGCGGTGATGGTGTGCGCGCCGTTCGCGGAGACTTCGCTGCCGCTGGTGAACGCCGCGCCGTCGAGCGTGGCCGTGAAGGTGACGCCCGCCTCGAAGACCCGCACCTCCGGACGGACATTGCGCGTGTAGACGGTGCCGTCGGCGAGCGACGCACCGCCTTCGATGATGTCGACCAGCGGCTCGGCGGTCTTGATGCCGACCGTGTAGACGCCGCGGCCGACGTTCCCGGCGCGGTCGACCACTTCGAGCGCGAGGTCGTTCACGCCTTCAGCGAAGTGCGGATCGAACGAGAACGCGCCGTTCTGCGCCGGGACGCTCACGCTCGCCGCCGAGTAGCGCACTTCGACCGCGTCGCTGTCGACGCTGCCGGCGAGCGATGCCGGGATGGTCTTCAGCTTCGAGCCGGAGGCGGGACTGAACGAGAGGAAGCGCGGCGGCGTGAGGTCGATGAGGAACGTCTGCTCGCGCGACGACTCGTTGCCGGCGCAGTCGCGCGCGGTGACGCGGATCGTGTGCGTCGTTTCCGCGGCGACGCTGCGGCCCGACGTGTACGGCGCGCCGTCGAGCGTGGCGCTGACGGTGACGTTCGCATCGGCGTCGGTGGCGCGGAAGAAGAGCGCGACCGGATGGGCGACGATCGCCGCGGTGAACGGCGAGCCGCTCTCGCTGAGCGAGATCTCCGGCTTGGTGCGGTCGACGGTCAGCGCGGCCGACTCCGTCGCGGTGTGGCCGCTCTTGTCGCTGGCGGTGACGACGATCGACTTGCGCCCTTCGGCGCCCGCCGGAATGGTCGCGCTCCAGTTGCCGCCGGAGACGGTCGCATTCGCCGACGCGGCGTCGAGACGCACCACGACGTTGTCGAGCGCGGGATCGGAGACGGTGCCGTGCACGTCGAGCGAGTCGGCGCGCGTGCAGGAGGCGACCGCGGCGACGGTGAGCTCCGGCGCGCGCGTGTCGAGCACGAGCTTCAGCTTCGCGTCGCCGACGTTGCCGGCGCGGTCGGTGCCGACCGCGGTGAGCGTGTTGTCGCCTTCGAGCAGCGCCAGCGGAACGGTGAACGTCTTCGCGGCGGGATCGACGGTGGCGGCGGTTCCGTTCACGGTGACGGTGACGGCGTCGTCGCTACCGCCGGCGATCGTGGCCTCGCGCAGCGCGACGGTCTGCCCGTCGCTGTGCGAGGTGAAGGTCAGATGCGGCGGCGTGAGGTCGACAGTGAAGGCGATCGGCCCGACGGGCGTCTCGTTGCCGAGGGCGTCGACGGCGCGCACGGTGAGCTGGTGCGTTCCCTCGACGGCGTACGGCTGCTTGATGTCATACGGCTGTCCATCAATCCGTACTTCCGTAGTGGTGGCGGTGAGGTCGGTGACCTTCACGCCGATCACGACGGCGCGGTTGAACCAGAAGCCGGCCGGGAACGGCTTGCCGCTCTCGAACACTTCCACCACCGGCCGCGTCGCGTCGATGGTGAAGTGCACCGTGTCGGTCTTGCTGTTTCCGGCGGAATCCTCCGCCTTGCCGAAGAGCGTGTAGAAGCCGTCGGCGGATACGGTGGTGCCGGAGACGAACGGCGCGCCGTTGAGCGTGGCGGTGACGACGGGCGACGGATCGAAGTCGTCGGTCGCCGTCAGCACCGGCACGACCGCCACCTTGTACATCGAGTTGTCGGGCAGCGCCGCGCTGCCGTTGGTGATGGTCAGCGCCGGCGCGGTGTTGTCGACGACGAAGCTCTGCGGTCCGGCGCTGCCGCCGCACGAGCTGACGCTGACGGTCACGGTGCCGCCGGCGATCGCCTGCGGCAGTTTCACGCTGAGCGTGGTCGAGCTGATCCAGGTGATGTCGGTCGCGGCGACGCCGTCGAACAGCACGGTGGTCGCGCCGGGGATGAAGCCGATGCCGAAGAGGCGCACGGCCGTGCCGGGAGCGAGTTTTCCCACCGGCACATTCAGACCCGTCACGCGCACCTCGGGGCAGAGGCGGCGCAGCGCGTCGTTGTCTTCGTCGCCGACGTAGATCGCACCGGCCACGGTGAGTCCGGTCGGATCCTTGAACTGCGCGGCCGCGGCGTCGCCGTCCGCCCAGCCGTGCTTGCCGTTACCGGCGATGGTGGTCATCGTCGCCGGCGTGGTGCGGAGATCGATGCGGCGGATGAAATCGTTGTGCGCGTCGGAGACGATCAGGTTGCCGGCTTCGTCGATGCCGATGCCGGTGGGACGGCGCAGCGCGTTCGGCGAGCCGTCGACGCCGTCGTCGCGGCTGTCGTCGAGGAGCGAGCGCGGGAACGAGACGACCGTCGTGACCTGCCCGTTGGCGATGCGGCGGATGGCGTTGTTCTTCGTGTCGGCGACGTAGAAGTCGTTGCCGGCGGCGATGATGCCGCGCGGCTCGAAGAAAGTCGCGCTGAGCAGCGCGCCGTCGGCCGGGCGATCGCCGGCCGCGCCGCTGCCGGCGAAGGTGGTCACCGCGCCCTCGACGGTGACACGCGCGATGCGGTTGTTCTTCGCGTCGGCGACGTAGATCGCGCCGTCCGCGCCGACAGTGAGGCCGTACGGATCCTTGAAGACGTCTTTGGCGATCGTGGTGACGGCGCCGTCGAGCGTGACGCGGCGGATGGCGTTGTTGTCGCTGTCGGAGACGTAGAGGACGTTGCGTTTGGCGTCGTAGGTGATGCCGCGCGGATCCTTGAACGATGCGGCCGCGCCGCTGCCGTTGTCGAAGCCTTGCTTGCCGTTGCCGGCCAGCGTCGTCACCGCGCCGGCGGGCGTGACCAGTTGGATGGCGTGATGCTGTTCGTCGGCGACGGCGATGTTGCCGCCGGGCAGCACGACCGCCGCACCCCACGGATGCTTGAGCGGCTCGTTCTGCGCGCGCGGTCCTCCGGCGAGCGTGGTGACGACGTACTTCGGATCGGCGGTGACGGTGAACGGCAGCTCGCGAACGAGCGTGGTGCCGAGGGTGACCTTGACGTTGCCGCTGGCGGCGGACGGCGGGACGAGCACTTCGACGAAGCGATCATCGCGCGCGACCACCGCGGCGCTCACCGCTCCGAACGAGACGGCGATGGTTGGATCGGCCAGTCCGCGTCCGGTGACCATCACGCGCGCACCGGCAGGCGCGGCGGACGGCACGAGCTCGCGCACCGACGGCGCTCCTTGCGCGAAGACTCGCGCGGTGAAGAGCAACGTCAGCGCAAACAACAAGGTCGACTTCCTGGGCTTGGTGGACATGTGTGACTCTCTCTCGTTTCGGATCGGCGGACGGATCAGCGCTCTTGCTGCGCGTCGGGCGGTTTGCTCATCGGCATCAGCACGGACTGCTGTCCCCAGATCTCGATCTCAGCCGCGGAGATGGAGGTGTTGGTACCCGGCCTCTGCACGCGCACGAAACGGCCGGAGCGATTGATCGGCACCGAGCGCACCTGCGTTTTGAACGGACCGGTGCCGTAGTAGTAGATGGAGACGCCGGGCTGTGCGGCCGCGGTGGCGTACGTCGTCGACGTGAACGGCACGTCGGAGACGAGGATGTAGGAGCCGGCCATCTGGTTCGGCCAATCGGGGTCGAGGCGGTCCCACAGATCGATCGCGGAGATCGGCGTGACGGCGCCGAGATCGACTTCCCACCAGGCGTCGTTGTCGCCGCCGTTGCGGATGTGGAAGATCGAGCCGCCGCTGCCGCCGGGGCTGTTGCGGACCGCGTTCAGCGCGTACGTTGCGTAATACCAGCCGTCCCAGTAGCTCGAGCTCGTCGAGGCGAGGCCGACGCCGGCGTTCAGGCGCGACGGTGCCACGGGCGTGAAGACTTCCACTTCGGGGATGGACAGATAGTCGGTGCGGTTCTGCACGATGCGCACGTAGCGGCCGGTGCGATGCACGGGAAACGAGGCGCGCGTGCCGACGTTGCCGGGGAACGGACACGCGCTCACGCCCGGCTGCGCGAGGATTGCGTTCAGATCGTCCGAAACGAACGGGACGTCGGAGACGATCAGATAGATCTCGGCGGTCTGCGACGCGCAGCAGTCGGTGCGTCCGTAGACGTCGACGGTGTCAATCGGATAGACCGCGCCGAGGTCGACCATCCACCAGTTGCGATAACCGTAGTTGGCCACGCTCATCGAGCCGTGGCCCGTGGCGACGTTGCCGTCGACGGCGCGGCTGGCCGGATCGTTCGCCGTGTAGTCGGGCGACTGCGTGGCAGTCTTGTGGTACGCGACGTTGATGCGCGCGACCTTGCCGCTGCGGTCGAACCACACCTGCCCGTTCGACGTGGTGAAGGACATGCCGCGGATCATTCCGGTGATGCCGAGATCGTTCGCCGGCACATCGAGGCGCACCCACTTGCCGCCTTCCGGCACGGGGCCGACGCGCGTGCGGCTGGCCGTCACGTCGCTGTTGCTGACGACGTTCTCGCCCCAGTACGCGGCGTGCTCCCACGTGCCGTCGAACCAGTTCAGGATGATCTGTTTCGGCGGATCGCATGGATCGACGAAGACGTAGGTGAAGAGGACGTCGTTGCGATTTACGCCGATGCCGTCGGTGGCCCCGTTGAAGGTGTGCTGCGCGGTCGACGACGATGCGGCGTGGCGATGGGCGACGCCGCCGCTGGCGACCTGCGCCGCGTCGAAGAGCCACGCGCCGACGATGCCGCCGGCGGCCTGCTGCTGCGCGCCGGCCGGCAGCGTGTCATCGAACCACACCTGCTCGGCCGGACCGTACTGCGGCGCGGCGGCGCGCGGCGTGTTGCAGGCGGCCTTGCCGGCGAGGTCGATCCACGCTTCGCCGTCGACGACCTGGATGGTCAACTCGTTGACTGTCGTGGCCGCGCCGATGCCGAGGCGCTTGGCCGGCACTTCGATGCGCGTCCAGACGCCGCCCGGCAGCGCGCCAAGGAGCAGCGACGGATTCGCCACCGGATCGATGCGGTTCTCGCCGAAGCTGGCGCGGTAGGTGGTGCTGCCCGACTTCCACGACAGCATCACCTGGCGCGGCGGATTGCACGGATTGATGAGCGCGTACGCGACCAGCGCGTCGCCCGGGTTCACGGTCACGGCCGTGGTCAGCGCCACGCTCCACTGCCGCGTGCCGGCGGCGCTTCCGGAGAAGTGCAGCGACGACGTTCCCGCGGCCGCCTGCGTCGTATCGAACTTCGCATCGCTTTGCGTGACCGTCCCGGCCGGCGCGGCGTCGTCGATCCAGAGTTGCTCGACGGTGGCCGCCGCCGGCGCGGGCACGGTGGTGAGCGCGGTGCACGCGGAGAGCGTGGCAGTCGCCGACTTCGTCGCGCCGTACGTGGCGGTGACGATCACGCTCCCTTGCGCGGAGACGCCGCGGGTGGTGACGGTGAAGGTCGCGGACGTCGAGCCTTCCGGCACGACCACCACGTCCGGCACCGTTGCCAGGCGGAGGTCGGAGCTGGCCAGCGAGACCAGCGCGCCGCCCGACGGCGCGGGCGCGCCGAGAATGACGCTGCCGTTGATGCTCGTGCCGCCTTCGACGGACGCCGGTGTGAGCGTGAGCTGTGCGAGCGCGCTCGTGCCGGGCAGCAGCGTGAGCGCGCCCGACTTCGTCGTGCCGTTCATCGAGGCGGTGAAGGTGATGTTCGTGTCGGCGGCCACGCTGCCGGTCGTCACCTGCGCGACGCCCGAGCTCGAGCCGAGCGGCACGTTGATCGTCGCCGGCAGCGGCAGCGCGGGATTCGAACTGGCGAGCGAGATCGTGCTCACCGACGCATGCGTGACCGGGTTGAGCAAGCGGACGGTGATCGCGACCACGCTTCCGCCGGTGGTGCGCGACGGCGTCGCGCTCACCTCGGCGATGCCGTTCGCGTCGCTGATCGCGCCGTTCACCGGCAGCGATGCGGTGGTGGCCGGCAGCGACGCGAACGAGTCGGTCGCGCGGATGGTGAAGGTGTCGCCGACCTCACCCTTCACGGGGACGCTGAACGAGCCGTCGCCGCTCGCATTGGCGGTGAACGTCTGCGCCGTGCGGCCGTTCGTGACGGTGAGGATGATCGGCGGATGGAGGTCGCTGACCATGCCGGCCGGCGCGGTGACGAAGTCGCCGTCCGCGCGGCTGGCCACCACCACCTGATCCATGCGGCTCTGATCGAAGACCGGCGCGTCGTTGGTGGTCATCGTCGAGCCGCCCTGCAGATCGCGGGAGGCCCAGCGGATGTCGTCGAGCAGGACGATGCTCGCGCTCCTGGCGGTGAGCGTGTCGAAGAGGTAGACGCCGCGATAGCTGTCGCCGGCCACGACGCTCGGCGCGACCGTGCCGTTCGGCTCGAGCGTGAAGCTCTTGCCGGAAACCGCGGCGATGCGCCACGTGCCCTTGCGCGAGCCGCCGGACGAGAAGACGTCCACCCAGTGGCCGGCAAAGTACGCCGGGATGTCGGTGCCGCGGTCGGTGAGCACGGTGGCGCCGGTGACGCTGACCACGCGGCCGCGCCCGAACGACGGGAAGACCGTGGACTGCGACGACGCGACGCTGTTGCCGCCGTTGTCGACGAGCAGGCTGCCGTACGTCGACGCGGGACCGGACGTGTAGATCGTGCCGGCGCCGCCGTTGCGGCCTCCCGGACCGGTGATCGCGCTGAGCGGCGGGACGACGCTCGCGGAGTCGGTGTAGACGATCGAGATCGCGCCGCCGCCGCCCGCACCTGCGTCGCTCCAGGCGTTGCCGCCTTTCGCATCGATGGCGCCGCTGCCGGTGATGCGGCCCGTCGTCACCCAGACGGAGCCGCCCGCGCCGCCGATCTGGTTCTCGCCGACGCCGTTCGCGCGAATCACGCCGTCGACGATCACCGACTGCGCTCTGATGCGCACGGCGCCGCCGCCGAAGCCGCCGTTGCGGCCGCCGGCGCCGAGCTCCAGCGGACGATAGATGCTGCCGAAGGTCTCGCCGATCGGATCGTAGTAGCGGCCGCCCTGGCCGAGGTGGCTGCCGCCGGTCCAGTCGCCGGTGCCGCCGGTGGCGGGATAGGTGGCCTGGAACGAGCGGTCGTAGCCGCGGCCGGTGACGTCGATCGCGGCGTTGCTGTCGATGCGCAGCTCGTTGCCGACGTCGAGCGTGAGGCTTGCGCCGGCCGGATGCGTCAGCACGCTGCCGCCGAGCAGGCGGAGGTTCTGTGAAGAGAGCGCGGTCGTCTCGACGCCAGCCTCGACGTTCGTCTGCGCCGTCACGCGCAGCGGATCGGCGCTGGTGAACGTGACGCCTTTCAGCACGGCGTTGTCGAAACGGTAGACGCCTTGCCAACGGTCGCCGGCGGCGACGTTGACGCCGCTGCCCGCGAGCGTGAACGACTTCGCGTTGACGGCGCTGATGCGCCACGTGCCTTTGAGCGTGCCCGCCGCGTCGCGGATCTCGACCCAATGGCCGACGAAGTACGCCGGGATGTCTTTCGCGCGATCGGAGCCGACCGTGCTGCCGGACGTTCCGCTCTGCGCGACGCCGCTGCCGAGCGACGGCAGGATGACCGGCTGTCCGGTGAGGCCGCCGTAGTCGAAGCGCACGTCGCCGTACGTCGACGACGGACCGAAGACGTAGATCGAGCCCGGCCCGCCGTTCCGGCCGCCGGTGGTGGTGAACGCCTTGAGCGCCGGCATCGTGCTCGTGGCATCGGTGTACTCGACGGCGATCGCGCCGCCGCCGCCCGCGCCGGCGTCGCTCCATGCGTTGCCGCCGTTCGCTTCGACATTGCCGCCGCCGGAGATGCGCTTCGTGGTGATCCAGATCGAGCCGCCTGCGCCGCCGATCTGGTTCTCGCCGATCCCGTTCGCGCGGATGTCGCCGTCGACGACGAGCGACTTGGCGGTGATGCGAATGACGCCGCCGCCGTAGCCGCCGTTGCGGCCCGATGCGCCGAGCTCCTGCGGGCGATAGACGCTCCCGTACGTCTCGCCGATCGGATCGTAGTAGCGGCCGCCGCGGCCGATGTGGCTGCCGCCGCTCCAGTCGCCGGGCACGGCGTGATCCGGATACGTCGACTGATACGTGCGGTGGTAACCGCGGTCGGTGACGTCGATCGACGCGCCGCTGTCGACGCGCAGCTCGTTCGCAACCTCGATGGTCAGGCTGCTGCCGCGCGCGTGCGTGAGCTTCGCGCCCGATTTCAGGCGGAGGTTTTCCGCCGAGATGTACGGCAGCTCGATGGAGCCGGAGAGCGTTTCGGAGCCGGCGCGGATCGGGTCGTTGCTGATCAGCGGGACGGCGTTGAGCGTGACGTTGTCGAAGCGGTAGACGCCTTGCCACCGGTCGCCGGCGGCGACGGAGACGACGTCGCCGGAGAGCGTGAAGGTCTTCGCCGCGACGGCGCTGATGCGCCACGTGCCTTTCAGCACGCCGGCCGCGGTGCGGATCTCGACCCAGTGTCCGGCAAAGTACGGCTGGATGTCGGTGCCGCGATCGGTGGTGACGACGTTGCCGGCGACGGAGACGACGCTGCCTTTGCCGAGCGACGGCAGCACCGTCGCCGGCGGGACGGCGCTGGTGAGGCCGGCCGAGTCGATGGTGAGATCGCCGTACGTCGACGACGGACCGAAGGTGTAGATCGAGCCTGGAGCGCCGTTGCGCCCGCCGGCCTGCGTGGTCGACTTCAGAATCGGCAGCGTGCTGGCGGCGTCGCTGTATTCGACGGCGATCGCGCCGCCGCCGCCCGCGCCGGCGTCGCTCCAGGCGTTGCCGCCGTTCGTCTCGATGCTGCCGCTGCCTTCGATGCGGCCGGTGGTGATCCAGACCGAGCCGCCCGCGCCGCCGATCTGGTTCTCGCCGAGACCGTTCGCGAGGATCTTGCCGTCGACGATCAGCGACTTCGCATTGATGCGGATCGCGCCGCCGCCGTAGCCGCCGTTGCGGCCCGACGCGCCGAGCTCCTGCGGCCGGTAGACGCTGCCGTACGTCTCGCCCACCGGCTCGTAGTACAAGCCGCCGCGGCCGATGTGACTGCCGCCCGTCCAGTCGTTGGAACCGGCCGTGGCCGGATAGGTGGTCTGGAACGAGCGGTGATAGCCGCGATTGCTCGCGTCGATGGTCGCGCCGCTGTCGATGCGCAGCTCGTTCGCGACGTCGATGGTCAGCTTCGAGCCGCGCTCGTGCGTCAGCGTCGCGCCGCTCTTGAGCCGGAGGTTCTTCGTCGAGATCTGCGAGGTCTCGACGTAGCCGGTGATGGTCTGCGTGCCGTTGCTGCGGATCGGATCGTTGCTGACCAGCGTCGCGCCGTTCAGGTTGACGTTGTCGAAGCGGTAGATGCCTTGCCACTTGTCGCCGGTTGCAACGCTGACGCTGCCGTCGAGCGTGAACGTCCTCGCGTCGACCGCGGTGATGCGCGCGCTGCCTTTGACGTTGCCGGCCGCATCGCGAATCTCGACCCAGTGACCGGCAAAGTACGCCGGGATGTCGGAGGAGCGGTCGGTGGTGACGACGTTGCCCGCCACCGTGACGACGCTGCCGCTGCCGAGTGACGGGAGCGGCGTGGTCGGGAACGCGAGTCCGCCGGAGTCGATGGTCAGGTCGCCGTACGTCGACGAGGGACCGAACGTGTAGACCGATCCGGGCGCGCCGTTGCGGCCGCCGGCCTGCGTCGTGGCCCGCAGCGCCGGGAGCGGGCTGGCCGCGTCGCGATATTCGACGGCGATCGCGCCGCCGCCGCCCGCGCCGGCGTCGCTCCAGGCATTGCCGCCGAGGGCTTCGATCGAGCCGCCGCCGGAGACGCGTCCGGTGCTGGTGATCCACACCGAGCCGCCCGCGCCGCCGACCTGGTTCTCGCCGGTCCCGTTCGCGCGGATCGAGCCGTCGACGGTGACGTTCTCCGCTTTGATGCGGATCGCACCGCCGCCGTAGCCGCCATTGCGGCCGCTCGACCCGAGCTCCTGCGGGCGATAGACGCTGCCGTACGTTTCGCCGACCGGCTCGTAATACACGCCTCCTCGGCCGATGTGACTGCCGCCCGTCCAGTCGTTGGGAGCGGCGTGATTCGGATACGTGACCTGCCAGGCGCGGTAATAGCCGGCGCCGTTCATGTCGACCATCGCGCCGCAGGCGACGTACATCGCGTGCGTGGTGTTGATGGACAGCGTCTCGCGGTTCGGAGCGAGGACGCGCCCGCCGAGGACCACCAGGCGGTCGAACGTGTGCTCGCCGCGGATCGTCACCGTGCCGCCGGCGATGACCAGCGTCTTGCCGTCGTACGTCGACGTGGTGGTGTCGATGAGTGTGTCGCCGGAGATCGTGCTGATCGCGCCGGCGATCGCGCTGAACGACAGCACGAGGTCGGACGACGCGCCGCTGGCGCTGCGCGCGATGGCGCGGACGCGGTAGGTCGCGCCGTCCGCGGCGTTCGACGGGATGGCTACTGTGCCTTCGTACTGATTATTGCCGAGCGCGGTGACGGTGACCGGCGTGACGTCGTTGAGCAGCATCTCGACGGTCTGCACCGGATTCTGTGCATTCGCTCCGACCGCGGAGACGCGCACCTTCACCGGTGTGCCGGCCGGGAACATCGCGCCGGGCGCGCCGCAGAGCGCGCTCACGATCGGCGCGTTCGCGTCAATCACCGGCGTGATCACGAGGTCGATCGGATCGGAGACGCGCGGATTGCCGGCGTAGTCCTTCGTCGTGACGGTGAGCTGGTGCGTGACCGGCGCGTCGCCGTCGACGGGCGGCGCGGTGAGATCGAGGCGCCACTCGTTGGTCGTACCGAAGCGCGTCAGCGCGACCGGCGTACCGCCGTCGAGCTGCGCGAACACTTCCTTGACCGCCACTTCGGCGTCGACGGTGGTGACGCGGACCGGGATCTTGTCGGCGGACTCGCGATACGACGCGCCCGCGGTCGGCGAGGTGACGGTCAGCGACGGCGCGTTCGCGTCGCTCAGGATGGTGATCGTGCGCGAGGCGGTGACCGGCGCGTGTCCGGCCGTGCCGTCGCTGACGAGCGCGTCGAGGACGAGCGTCGCACCGCCGGCGGTGTCGTTCGGCACGGCGACGACGAACTGCTCGCTTGCCGCCGGCGTGTTCGGCGTGCGCGCGATCGCGGCCAGCGCCGCGCCCGCGAGCGTCGGCGTGACGGTGATGCTCTTCACGGCGATGTCGTCGGTGGCGGTGATGGTGGCGGTGACGTTGTGACCCGCGTACGTCGTGAGCGACGCCGGATCGACGGTGAAGCCGGTGAGCTGCGGACCCTGGTTTTCCGTGACGGTGTAGCTCGCGCCGTTCAGGTCGTACGTGCGGCCGGCGCGGTCGGTGATGCGGAACTTCAGCGTGGCCGCGCCGAGCGGCGCGGACGCCGGCACCGGCAGCGCGAGCGTCTTCGGCGCGGTCGGCGTCGGGTAGTCATCGTACGTGTCGACGCGCTGCGTGGAGTCGAGAGACCAGAGCACTTCCACGCGGCGCACGCCGGCCGTCGCGCTGACGCTGTACGTCGTGCTGACGATCGTGTCGCGGAGAACGTTGCTGCCGCCGGCCGGCGTGGTGGTGAGCGTGACGGCCAGCTGCTCGTTCTGCAGGACGACCGCCGCCGTCGCGTCGATCGCCAGCACGGACTTGTCGTCGACCGCGCCGTTGACCGCCACGTGATCGTCGAACACGGCCAGCGCGCGCTTGCCGACCGCGATCTTGTCGAAGACGACCAGGCCGGAGTACGGCATGGTCTGCGACGACGCGAGCGCGAGCAGACTGCCGTCGGCCGGATCGGTCAGCAGCGTTTTGCCGTCGCTCGAGACGCCGACGACCGTGAAGCTGCGCGAAGTGGTGGTGCCGACGACGAGCTCCTCGCCGACCATCCACTGATCGAACGTGCGTGAGGCATCGGTGAGCGCGTTCGCGGCGATGGCGGTCGAGGTGCCGCTCTTGATGCGGCCGACGGGAGTGGGACGCGTCGTGTGGACGCTCGCCGGGAAACGTGAGTCGTACGAAGAGACGGTCAGCTCGCCCGCTTCCTGTCCCGGTCTGCGCACGTAGATCGTGCCGGCGCCGCCGTCGGTGACGGCGCGATTCTCCGGCTGGTTGTAGTTGCGGCCGCCGCGCGCGTCGAGCGAGGCGGTGCTGGCGTCGAGCTTCATGGTCGCCGCGATGGCGATGCGTCCGCCGCCGCCGCCCCACGATCCGATGGCGTCGCCGTCGTCGTCGCCACCGATGGCGGTGATGACCGCGGCCGGTCCGAAGAGCACCTGCTTGGCGCTCAGCAGCACGCTGCCGCCGGAGCCGCCCGCCCAGCGGCTGAAGCCGTGGCCGCCGTCAGCGCGCAACGCGCCGCCGATGACCACGCGCGAGGCGTCGTTGTCGCCGCTGCCGCCGCGGAGCGAGATCGCGCCGCCGCCGGACGCGCCGATGTAGGACGGCGGTGCGGTAGGCGGTCCGCCACCGCCGGAGCCGAGCTCGCGCGGCGCGATGTAGGAACCGTACGGGAGATTGGTGGTGCCGACGCGGGCGATGCCGCCGAGACCGGCGTACGAACCTTGCGAGCTCGAGTCGGCGCCGCCTGCGTTCACGTTGCCGTAGGTGCGTCCGCGCGGATCGGCGTTTTGTCCGTCGGTCGTGGTCGCCCACCCGCCGACATAACCCTTCTCACTCACATTCACGCTCGAGTCGCAGTCGACGTACGTCACGCCGGTGGTGGTGACGTCGAGCTTGAACTCGCGCGAGACCGTTGCCGGCAGCGTCTCCACGCGGCCGCCGGAGAGCACGAGCAGATTCGCCAGCGTCACCGGCACCTGCGGCGCGAAGACCGCGTTGGCGCCGATCACGGCGATGCTCTTGCCGTTGAACGACGCGACGTTGTCCGCGGTGACGGCCTGCGGATCGGTGATGGTCTGATCGATCGCCACCGCGTCGAGCGTGATCGGCAGTTGCACGGTATGCGCGGCCACGGTGTCTTCGACGACCGCGGTGATGACAATCGGGCCCGGCGCCGGCGTCTGCGGGAACGTGTACGTCGCCGTGTACTCGCTGGTCGTGCCGACCTGCGCGGCCGCGACGGTCGGTCCGCCCGTGCCGATGATGAACTTCACCGCGCGAATGTCTTCGTCGACCGCGGTCAGACGCAGCTTCAGCGGGAAGTTCGACGCGAGTGCCGGGATCGCGCCGCGGTCGACCGGGCAGAGCCACGCCACCTTCGGCGCGCTCGGATCGTTGACGCCCTTGTAGACGACTTCCCACGTCTTCGAGCGCGGGTTGCCGGCGTAGTCCTTCGCCGTGACGGTGAGCGGAATGTTCGCGTCGTCGGCTTTCGACTTCGCCTCGATGACCACGGACTTGAAGGTCTGCTGTCCCGGGTTCGGTCCGACGCTCGACGAGGCGCTCGCGTACGGCTCGCCGTCGACGAGGAACGTCACGCTCTGTACCGTGCTCTCCGGATCGGTGACGATCGCGGTGATGGTGTACTTGTCGCCGTTGAAGAACGACGTGCCCGGAGGCGGTGTCGTCGAGAGAATGCTCGGCGGAATCGTGTCGGTGGTGATAGCGATGAGCGTCGTCACCGGCGTCGAGGTGAGGCCGCGCACGTCCGCCACGACGGTCGAGATCGTGACGTTCTCGCCGCCCTTCGCATCCGGCGGCAGCGTGTAGACGAAGCGCACCAGCGGCCACGCACCCGACGCCAGGCGCGAGTACGACTGCGTCACGCTCTTCGTCTCGGTCGTGCCGTTCAGGCGCGGCACGTTGAAGGTCATGGTCACGCTCGCGAACGAGCCTTCATCCTCGAACGTAACGTCGGCGGTGATCTGCGTCGACGGGAAGGCCGCGCTCTGCGCCGGCGTGACGACCACGTTCAGCGGCGGCGCGTTCGGCTTGACGTTCCAGGTGATGCTGCTCTTCGGACCGAGGTTGCCCGACGCGTCGGTCGCTTGCGCGCCGATCTTGAGCGTCGTGCCGCCGCCCGGCGCTTCCGGCCCGAGGATCTTGGTCGAGAACGGCGGCTGCGTCACGATCGCGAACGGCTTCTCGATGCCGTTCGCGTCGATGGTGTAGTAGTCGACTTTCTTCACATCGGTCGCCGGCGAGCCGGACGTGGAGCCGTTGCGCAGGTCGACCTTGATCTCGTACTCGGAGCCGGAGACGAGCTGCTCGCTCGCCGGCGGATTGACGAACACCACCGACGGCGCGACGGTATCGAACGAATAGAAGTGATAGGTCTGCGGCTCGAGCGTGTTCCCTTGCGGGTCGCGCACGCCGGAGAAGAAGACGCGGTAGAACGACTCCTCGACGATCGGGTTGGCGTCGTCGGGCGCGATGTAGAGCGCCATGCCGGAGGCGGGATCGGTGAACGCGCGCGCGACCAGCTCCTTCTCCACGGCCGCGTTCGGGCCGCCCGGCGCGAGCAGTTTGTAGACGTGGAAGACGCCGTTGCCGCCGCTCTGCCACGACGACGGATCGATCGGCTCGTTGAAGCGGAACTCGAACGTCGTCGCGGCCGGGATCGGGCTGGCCGGCAGCACTTTCTGCACGCGCGGCTCGGTGTAGTCGGAGGTCGTGAAGGCGAAGCCGCGCGTCGCCGCGATCGAATGTCCGGAGAGATCGTGGACTGCGTTCGTGACGATGACGCGGTAGAGCGTGTTGCTCTTCAGCGGGAAGCCGGTGGCCGGCTTCGGCGGATGCATGGTGACGGCGAACTTGCCGTCCGCGAGGGTCCGCGTCGTGAACGTGCAGTTCACCACGCCGCCGTCGGCATCGACGAGCTGGAAGGTGTTCGTGGCGATGTTCGTGACCGGCTCGGAGAACGTGACGGTGATTGCCGTATCGGGCGAGACGTTCATCGAGCCGTCGGCCGGATCGATCTTCTCGAGAATCGGCGACGTCGCGTCGAGCTTCACGGTCGGCACGGTGGCCACGCCGTCCGCCGACGAGACCGAGTAGCCGATCGAGCCGCCGACGGTGGTGTCGTCCGGCCCGATGAAGACGAGGTTGACGCCGGTCGATCCGGAGGTCGGCGTCGGGATGCCGAGGAACGTGTAGCGGCCGTCGCCGTCGGTGCGCATCTCGGCGGTGTTCGAGCCGTAGTGCGCGACCACGCGCGTGCCGACCGACGGTCCGCCTGCTTCCGCTTCGACCAGACCGGTCACGCCGGCATACGTGCCGAGCGCGATGGTGGCCGACACCGGCACCGACTGGCGCTGCAGGGTGACGGAGGTGGAGCCGGTGAATTTGCCGTCGAGCGAGCTGGCCTGCACGGAGATGCCGCCGAGGCGCACGTCGCGCGCGACGGCCGCGCCGTTCGCGTCGGTGTAGACGATCACGCTCTTGTTCGGACCGTTGATCGTCACCTTCGCGCCGGAGGCCGGCGCGCCGCCTTGCGTGACGAGCACGCGCACTTCGCCGAAGGCCGGATAGACGTAGATCAGCGGATTGGCCGCGCTGCCGAGCGGCAGGATGCCGCCGAGGTGAATGGTGGGCTCGGTCTCACCGCCTTCCCACACGTTCACGCCGTAGCCGGAGTTCTTGAGGATGCGCGGGAACTCGATCGGGTTGCCGTTGAGCTGCCGCTCGTAGTCGCAGTGGCGCACGTGATCGAGGCCGGCCCAGCAGCGCTGCACCGCCTCCGCGCGCATCGGCGGCGCGAGCACGTCGGACTTGTTGCCGTAGTCGTCTGGCAGATACGCCGCGAAGTGCAGCGTGTCGGTCGGCTCGAGCTCAAGGTTCACCGTGCGGTGCGGATCGAGCACGCTCAGCGTGCGCTCCGCGTGCGCGCGGCGGTTGGTCTCGGTGTCTTTCGCGTCGAGCGAGAACGTGCCTTCGCGCACGCCGCGGAAGAGGAAGAAGCCGGCCGTATCGCTCGAGGCTTGCGTCGAGTAGTTCGTCGCGCTCAGCCGCACCACCGACCCCGGCACCGGCGCGTTGCTCGCTTCCGGATCGGTGAGCGTGCCGTCGACGGTGCCGCTGAAGTCAAGCTCGAGCCGCGCGCCGGCGACGCCGTCGCGGGTGATGGCGATCGGCTCGGCCTTGCTCGTCTTGCCGAGAGACTTCGAGTACGCGGAGACCGTGTAGTTGCCGATCGGCAGTTGCAGGAACTCGATCGTGCCGATGGCGTCGGTGCTCGAGAAGTCGTACAGACGCCCGTTGCCGGCGTAGAGACTCACTTCCGCGTTCGGCACGCCTGCGTATGACTGGTTCGGATCGACGACCGTGATCTTCGCGGAGCCGACGCCGCCTCCGCCGATGGCGATGTACGCCTTCGGCGCGGCCTCGGCACCTTCTTCATCGATGCGGCCGGTCCAGTCGCCGCGCAGCTCTTCGTTGTTCGAGTCCCACGCCGTGGCGCGCAGCGCCCCGACGAAGAGGTTGTTGATGGCGAAGCGGCCGCCCGTGTCGGCCTGCAGCGGCTCGACGGCGCGGCCGAAGCTCCGCTGCGGGAAGTCGAGCTCGCGCAGGTAGAACTTCGCCAGCGGCACCGGCGCGTTGTCGCTGTAGTCGTCCGGCGTGTCGTCGGGAACGTTGTTGGCGACGTTGTTCGGATCGAAGCGCTTGTAGTCCTTGTAGACCACCTTGCCGTCGACGAAGCCGCGCTTGCGCAGCACCACCGACATCCCTTCGACGACGCCGCCGTTGCGCGGCGTGCCCGCGGCGGAGTAGCCGGTGCGGTAGATGCCGCTCTGCGTCACCTGCGCGACGACGGTGACGAACGTGTCGCTCGGCTGATCGACGAACTCGAACCGCCCGTCCGGGCCGGTGATCTGCGGGCCGGGATCGCTGTGGCCGTTGGAGATCGTGACCGACGCGCCGGCCACCGGCGTGACGCCGTCGATCGCGTAGACGGTGCCGCGCACGATCGCGAGCGTGTTCAGTTGCAGCAGGTGCTCGTTCATGTCGCCGTCGAAGGCGAGCTGCGCGGTCGCACCGGCGTAGCCGTACTGCGGATGCGCGCTGGAGACGCCGTAGTTCTCGAGCGCGGGAATCTTCGTGAAGACCGCCCAGTCGGCCTCACCGTTCTTCTCGGTCGTGGAGGTGAGCGTCTCCTGGATGGTGGACTGCTCGCCTTCCCACCACACCGGATAGGTCAGGGTGACCGGCGTGATCAGGTCGAACTGCGAGCGCACTTTGACGCGTACGGTGCCTTCGCCCGGCAGCCGCAGCGTGAGCGCGGCGATGTGCCCGTTGAACTGCACGGCCGCCGAGCCCTCGGTCATCTGATCGCCGTAAGGCCGCGTGTCGGCCTGCCCGTCCGGCGGCCGCACGCCGGTCGGCACGGCCTTGATGTTGTAGGTCGCGCCGACGCCGACGTCCGGCAGCTCGTACACGCCCGGCTCACCCGCGACCGGATGCAGCACGTCGGGCGGGAAGCCCGGCACGATCACGCGGTATCCCGGCACCGGCGACCCGGCGGCGTTCAGCAGGCGCACGCGGATCGTGCCGCTGCCGCGGTCGAATGCGTTGATGAAGATGGCGACGTGGTTCGGTCCCGCCTCGGTGAGGTCGGGCAGCGTGGAGTTGTTGACGCGCTTGGTCAGAGGGTCGTACGCGGTGATCTTCCGCTGCGAGAAGACCACCGGGATGTTCTCGTACGTGAAGCGTCCCTCGGCGTCGGCGGTGACGACGCGATAGCCCTCGATCTTCACGAGCGCGCCGGCTACCTTCTCTCTCACGCCCGGCTGCAGCGGGTTCTCGCGCCACACTTCGCCGGTCAACGTGGCGTACTTCATGTCGGGCGCGACGAGGAACAGCAGGTCCGCCTGCCGGATCTCGTTCGCCTTCAGGTCGAAGTCGGCGGCCACCGACTGCCGCATCACGCTCCATTCTTCGGCGAGCACGGTGATGAAGCCGGCCGGTACGCGGTCGAACTCGAAGCGGCCGTTCGCGTCGGTGAAGCCGTCGCGCAAGCCGTAGCCCTGGCTGTACACGCCGACGTGGATGCCGGCCATGGCCTGCATGGTGTCGTTGCGGCGCACCACGCCGGTGACGCGGCCGAGCCCCGGAAATGGTTTACGATAAATCGATAGGTTTTGTGATACGAGCTGACCCGGCGTGGCCACTTCGTTCGCGGCGTAGGTGACGTTGCCGGCGCTGTCGGTGGCGCTGAAGGTGAGCGGCCCGACCGGAAGGTCCTCGACGCGGTAGTAGCCGCGGGCGTCGCTCCTGGTGGTGCGGAACTGCGAGAACATCGTGCTGCCGATCACCACTTCGGCACTCGCCACCACGCTGCCGTCGTCATACTTGACGTACCCTTCGGCCGCGCCGCGGCCGAGGTACTGCAGCGTCACGAAATGCACCTTGCCCGGCAGGCGCACCGATCCCTCGATCGTGGTCGTCTTCTGCACGCTGTGCGTCGCGGTGAGGCGGTAGGTGCCGCCCCAGCCGGCGTCGACCTGCCGCCGGATGAACTCGAAGAGGAACGCGCCGTCGGCCTGCGAGGTGTCGTACTGCGGCGTTCCCTGCGGATCGGCCGTGGAGTTGTTCGGGATGTACTGCTGGATGAGCACGTCCGCGCCGGCGACCGGCGAGTTGTCGCCCTTCACCACGCGGCCGTACACGATTCCGGCAGGTAAATCGTTATCAATTTTTGGTACGATTTTTCCGGCGAACGACACCGCCGCGCCGCCGATCGGATCGATCAGCGAGCCGACGTCGATCGTGTAGGTGGCGTTGACCGACAGCGAGTGGTCGAAGGTGGTGTTGACGGTGCGGCCGTCTTCCTGCAGCGCGGCGGCGGAGATCGGGCGCGGCGCTTTGTAGACGACGTTGTCGCGGTTGAAGTCGATCGCGCCGGTGAACTTCGTTCGCAGATCGACGCCCGTCGGGACGCCTACCGGACGGCTGAAGAGCACCGACACCTTGTGGCCGTCGGCGTCGAGATGCAGATCCTGCCGCGCGCCGAGGATGGTGATCGGCGGCGGCTGGACGGTGGTGATGCTGCCGGAGGCCGCGTTCGCGCCGTCGGCGGAGAGCGCGCTGAGCGAGACCGCGCCGCGCGCCAGCGCGATGGTCAACGTCTTGTCTTTCGTCCCGATCAGGTCGAAATGCGCTTTCTTGAGCGAGCCGTCTTCGGCCGCCGGATAGAGGATCTCCAGCGCGAACGGGCCGTCGGTTGAGGGCGTCACGCGCACGTCGAGGTCCTCGGTCCAGCGTCCGACCAGCGCCAGCTCGCCGTTCTCGCCCGCGCCGCTGAAGCGCGAGATGTCGGAGAACGCCAGCTCGCGCACCCATCCCGACTCCGCTTCGTTCGCCACGTCGCTGCGGCGCGTGCTCGTGCGGCCAACGACGGAGACGGCGTACGGCCGGTCGCCCGTGGCCGTGCCGTGCGCGAGCGCGGCCACGTAGCCTTGCCGATGCGCGGTGGCGTCGCCGAACGCGTCGAAGAACGAGCGCATCGTCGCGCCGTCGGCGAGGCCGGTGGCCTCGAGCTCGCGCATCACCGCGGCGCCCGCCGCGCGGCCGGTTTTCTCCTGCCGCCGGAGCGCGTCCCATTCGCGAAGCTCGTAGCCGCCGTTGCCGAGGAGATCGAGGGCGAGGTTGGCGATCGTGTCGCGCTTCGCCGCCGCGGCGGAGTCGGTGATGAAGATGCGCTGGCCGGCACGCGCGATGTCGACCGCACGGGTGAAGACGTCGGTGGTGATGACGCGCGGGAACTTCGCGGTCATCTGATTGAGCGGCGCGGTCGCCAGCGAGTAGCCGAGGCCGAAGAGCATCAGGTTCTTCGACACCAGCTCCGGACTGACGTACTGCGCGTAGTACGGCATGATCAGCGTGGCCGGCGAGAGCGGAATCCCGGTCTCGCTCACGCCCATGAACAGCGACACCGACGCGCTCAGGTTGTCGGTGCTGCTCAGCGTTCCGGCCGTGGCGAAGACATGTCCGGTGACGTTCGGCCGCAAGCGGTACTCGATGAGCCGCATGTCGTTCGCCGGGATCGTCATCAGGTCGGTCTGCTCGCCGTTGAGGCGGCAGACGTTCGCGCCCGGATTCTTGTCGCACGACTCGACGCCCGACTTGACGGTGACCGACTGCTCGGTGCCGCTCATGTTCGTGACGAACATGTAGGTCGAGTACTCGATCCCTTTGCGGACCACGTCGGGATGCGAGAAGTTGATGTTGAAGCGCGGGTTGTGCACCACCACCGCGGCGCTCGGCGTTGCGCGCATCGGGATGTCGGCCTGCCCGTCCTGCTTGAGCGTGGCGCGCAGGTCGAAGTCGAGGCGGTGCGTGCCCGGCTCCAGTCCTTCCAGCGTCCACTCCGCCTCGCCGCGCGACTGCGCCACGAGGAACGTGACGCCGGTGGTCGGCTCGACGATCGGCACCGGCTGTCCGAACGACACCTGCGGCGTCGTCTTCACCGTGCGCAGCGCCGTCGGGATCTTGAGCGTGGCCTTGATGTCTTCCAGCCGCGCGCTGCTTCCCTCGGGCGCGCCGTTCGTCACCGTCAGCGCCACCGCGAAGAACTGATGCAGCACCGAGAGCCCGTTCGGGATCACGATCGCCGCCGGGATCTTCGCCGGACCGCCTTTGATGGCGCGCTCGATCGGGTCCTTCGACTCTTCCGGCAGATCGCCTTCGTCCGGCCCGAACTCCATCGGAATCAGTTGCGGCGGCGCCCAGCGCGGCGGCTCGACGTTCTTGACCGGCGGCAGGTTGTATTCGGCTTCGCCCGGCACGCGCACCACTTCGTGCGTGCGCGGATCGATGATCACCGGGAACGGGATGACGACTTCTTTTCCTTCGATGATGAAGGTGAACGAATATTCGTAAACGTCGAAGTTGCGCGCGTCGACGGTGATGCCGCGCGCGCGCAGCTCTTCCGGCGTGAGCTGCCGCACGGAGACTTTGGTCTGCAGCAGGTCGGCGACGGTGATGACAGAGACTGCCGGACTGGCGTACTGCAAAAAGTCCGTCCCTTTCATCAGGCGGACGTTCTGGAGGTAGTAGACGCCTTGTTGCGGAAGGCCGGGGATCTGGAACTTGTAGCCGGGCGCGGTGGTGAGCTGGATCGGAGTCTCGATGCCGGGGCCGGTGAGCTCGCCGACCGCCACGACGCCGTCGAGCGAGACCGCTTCGTCATTCTGCTTGCCGCCGAATTCCGTCTGCACGGTGGTCGGCATGTCGATGCCGGCCGTGACGGTCTCGTTCACCACGCGCAGTCCGGCGCCCTGAATGCGCAGGCTGGTGCTGGTGATGTTCGCCAGCGCCGGCATCGCGGCGAGGATGGCGACAGCTATGGCATAGGTGATCCGGCGGCGGCGCATCATGAGGCTTCTCCTGGCGCGAACGGCTGTTAGTGATGAGGAGTGGCGGCGGGATGGTCGAGCGCTTCGAGCTCGCGGCGCGCGGCCACGATCGGAGACTCGACGCGTTTCGCTCCGGGCGGTATGGCCAGCACGCCCGCGGGCGGCAGCTCGTTGCCGACGCGCATCACGATGTTGCGCGCCTCGAAGGAATCGTTGCCCGCTTCGACGCGGATGTTGTGCTCGAGCGGCAGCCGGTAGTGCGCGTCGCTCTTGCCGAGCGCGCCGGCGGTGTGGCCGCCGTGTTCGCGCAGCATGTTCATCACCGCGTCGGCGGATGCATCGGGCGCGTTCGGATAGGCGTAGCCGATCAGCGCCTCGAGCGCGGCGCGGCTGAGCGTGAGCTGGCTGTCGGCGGTGACGTGCAGCACCTGCCGCACGGTCGCGCTCTTCTGCTCCGCTTCGAAGGCGACGCCGGGACGCGAGCCGACTACGCGGCCGCCGCGCTCGGAGACGTTCCACGCCTCCGCCGCTTTCGACTCCGCGCGCACGCCGCCGTTGGCGCGGCCGAGACCTTGCGCGGCGGCGACGTCGGCGAACTTCGTCACGCTGTACGTGCCGGCGGCGAAATCGATCGCCGTGATCTCCCCTTTGTCGTAGTCGGCGATGGCGGTGCGGCTGCCGCTCACCGAGACGACGCGGTTGCCGTGGCAGTACTCATCGACGACGCTCTTCGTGCCCGAGACCGGATTCGTGAGCTCACGCGTCAGATGCAGCGGCGTGGGAAAAAGGATCGACGCCGCGGCAAAGGCCGCAGGCGCGACAGAGACCGACAACACCACGGCCAGCAGAGACATCGCCGCCGTGCTCCCGCTCCCGCGCCCGAAGGCAGCTCGAGTGGCCGACACGTGAAACTCCTAAATTGTGGTTGGAGACGAAGCGTTTTCGACGGCGCACGGTAGCAGCCGGAAGGATGGAAAGCAACTTTTTATTTACTTCAGCAGGTCACTACGTACGGAGTTCCTCGGTTTCCCGAGGAACTCCGTCAACCACTTACCGCCGCGCCGCCGCCGTCACGTTGTAGAACTCTTCGCCCGGCAGCCACATCGGCATTTCCGCGGCGTTCGCGGCTTCGACGCCGAGTGAGAAGGCGAGCTGGCCGGCTTGCACGGCGGCGCCGAAATCCCATGACGGGTCGTACTCGTCGCTGGCCTGGTGATAGTGCTTCTCGCGATACTCGGTCGCCTGGGCGCGGCCCCATTCGGGCGGCTTGCCGCGCACTTCGAGGCCCTGCTTGATGTTCAGCGCGGGCACGCCTGCCTTGGCGAAGTTGAAGTGGTCGGAACGGTAGTACGAGCCTTGCTCCGGCGCCTGATCGGGGATGATGGTCAGCCCCATCGCATTCGTCACGCGCTGCACCGCCGGATAGAACGTCATCCGGTCCGCGCCGATCATCGTCACGCTCGTCACCGGTCCGAAGAGATAGACCGCGTCGAGGTTCAGGTTCAACGCGATCTTCCCGGCCGGCAGCGGCGGATGTTGCGCAAAGTACTTGGAGCCGAGAAGCCCTTGCTCTTCCGCAGCGACGGCCGCGAAGTAGATGCTCCGCTTCGGCCGCGCCGCGCTCTCGCGCCAGACCCGCGCGATCTCCAGGATCGTGGCCACGCCGCTGGCGTTGTCGATGGCGCCGTTGTAGATCGTGTCGGAAGGATCGGCGGGATCGGGCGTGGCGATGCCGAGGTGATCGTGATGCGCGCTGTAAACCACGGCCTCGCTCTTGAGCACCGGATCGCTGCCTTCGAGTTTCGCCACGACGTTGTTCGTGTCGAACGGACGGATCGTGCTCGTCACCTGCGCCTGCAGTCGCACGTTCAGCGGCACCGGCTTGAAGTCGCGCGAGCTGGCTGCTTTCGTCAGCGCATCGAGGTCGAGTCCCGCGCCGCGAAAGAGCTCCCGCGCCGTCGCCTCGGTGAGCCACGCGGCCAGGCCGAGGGCGTGCTGGCCGGGCGCGTTGCGCACGTACGCCTGTTCGCCGGCCCATGAGTTGCGCACCACCTGCCATCCGTAGCCGGCGGCGGGATCGGTGTGCACGAGGATCACCGCGTCGGCGCCTTTCGCCGCGCCGATCTCGAATTTGTACGTCCAGCGGCCGTAGTACGTGCGCGCGCGGCCTTTGAAGAGCTCCGGCTCCTGCGCGCTCGCCGGCGGATCGTCGACCAGCATCACCAGCGTCTTGCCGCGCGCGTCGAGACCTTTGTAGTCGTCCCACCGATACTCCGGCGCGACCACGCCATGTCCGACGAACACGATCTCGGAATCGAGCGAGACATTCTCCTGCTGCGTCTGATTGCCGCCCGCGAACTGCTCGCGATACTGCAGCGGGCCGAGGAGCGGCGCGCCGTTTTTCGTGAACGCGATGCGCGACTTCGCGCCGTCCATGGTCATGCCGAGGAGCGAGACCTTCTGAAAGTACGTCCCGTTGTCGCCGGCCGGCTGCAGCCCCATCGCCTCGAATTGCGCGGCGATGTAATTCGTGGCGAGCGCGTCGCCGCGCGTGCCGGGGCCGCGGCCTTCGAGGAGATCGCTGGCGAGGAACTTCAGATGCGCGCGGATCGCTTCGGGACGAAACGCCGGTTCGGCGACGAGCGGCAGAGCGAGAAGAGAGAGGAGGAGAAGACGCAGAGAACGGTGCATGGCAGAATGGCGAAACAGCCGCCTGCTCGCGCCGCATTCTGACGATGGGAAACGAAGCGCTCTGCCGCATCGAGCTCGACGGCGAATCCGCCGAGGCGAAGGTCCTGCTCGAGACCGAGGAGCTCATCGTGCGCGGCGCGGTGAAACTGCGCGTGCCGTTTCGCGACGTGCAGCGCGTCGAGGCGTCGGACGGCGTGCTGCACCTGAACTTTCAGCAGCGCGAGCTGCGTCTGCACGTCGGCCGCGACGCCGCGAAATGGGCGGAGAAGATCCGCAATCCGAAGAGCGTCGCGGACAAGCTCGGCATCAAGGCGGGACAGAAAATCTCCATCGCCGGCGAGCTCGACGCGACGTTCGTTGACGATCTCATCAACGATCTCAGCAAGCGCGGTGCAGAGGTGTCGCGCCGCTTGCGCAAGGCGAGCGACGTGATCTTCTTCGCCGCATCGCACCGCGACGACCTGGCGAAGCTCCACAAAGTGCGCGAATCGCTCGCGCCGGCCGGCGCTCTCTGGGTGATCCGGCCGAAAGGCGCCTCCACGATCAGCGAGAGCGAGGTGATGGCGGCCGGAAAAGCTGCCGGGCTCGTCGATGTAAAAGTGGTGCGTTTTTCCGATACGCATACCGCGGAGAAATTCGTCATCCCTCTTGCAAAACGGGCGTAACGAAAACGTCACACGAAAATGCGTCGAGATTGAGGGTAGGGATTTCGGTATGTAAGTCACTCCTAGGCAGAGTGACGATGAAGGCCCTCGAGTTCGACGCAATGACCGCCGTACACCTCCCGATGTCCGAGCGCGTGCTCGACAAACTCGCCGACATCCTTTTCGCGACCGACGAGATCCTCGACATGCTCCGCCTCCAGGAGGAGCGCCTTCCCGACGACACGACCACCGCCGTCGAAGAATCGGTCAAGCACGTTTACGAGCAGGTGAACGAGCTGATGAAGAAGTTGACGGACTGACCGCCGACCGCAAGGGCGTATCATCTCCTTTCCTCCATGAAACGCATCGCGCTCGTTCTCGAGGGCGACTCCGGTACGCGCAAGCTGCTGGACGTCCTGTTGTCGCGGCTCGACTTTGATGTCGACCGGGCGGCGGCGTTGGCGGATGCGCGGCTGCTGCTCGACCGGGTCGAGTACGACGTGATGGTGCTCTCGCTGCAGCTCGGCGCGTCGGGCATGGGGCTCATCGAGCGCATCGCCGAACGGCAGCCGGAGGCGCTGGCGCGCGTGATCGTGCTCACCTCCGCGGCGCCGCAGCAGATCGATGCGGCCGGCGCGCGCTGGCCGGGACTGCGCATCATCCGCAAGCCGTTCGAGCTGGGCGATCTACTCGGCACCGCGGAGCGGCTCGGCGCCGGGCGCGTGCCGCGCCCGTCTTCGCCGGAGGCGTTGTTCTGCCGCCGCTCGATCTCGATCGGCGCGAAAGCGGGACTCGTGCTGATGAACGCCGATCAGCAGTTGCAGCCGGTGTGCGACTTCGGCTACAGCGCGGGCATGATCGAGCGCTTCCTGCCGATGCGCCTCGACAGCCCGTATCCGCTCGCGCTCGCGGCGCGGCACGGCCGTGCGATCTGGCTGGCCTCGCTCGTGAGCGCCGCCGACGAATATCCGCTGCTCGCGCCGGTGTGGCAGCAGCACGAGAGCCGCTCGCTCGCCGCCGTCCCGGTGGTCCGCCACGGCCGCATCATCGGCGCGGCCGGCTGGAGCTTCCGCACGCCGCGCGTCTTCAGCGAGGAAGAGCAGAGCGCGCTCGTCGCCGTCGCCGAGGCGGCGGGCGAGATGATTCCGGACGAATCCGCCGCGCGCGCCGGCGCGTAGGTGCGGTCGTGGACGCAGCCGCCGATCCGCGCGCCGCGCAGCTCGAGATCCTGAACGAAGTGGCGCGCATCGCCACGCTCGACCTCGAGCTGCGGCCGATGCTCCAGCGCATCACCGACGCGCTCGCGCGCAAGTTCTCGTGGGAGCTCGTCGCACTCGTCACCGTCGACGACGCGCGCCAGTCCTTCGTCTGCCAGGCCATCACCAGCGCGGTCGAGACTTCGATTCATCCCGGCTACACCCGCTCCCTCGGCAGCGGCGTAGTGGGACAGGTCGCGGCGACGTGCGAGCCGGTGCTGGTCGACGACATCCGCACCTTCGCCAATTACGTCGAGACCGCGCCTGGCGCGCTGTCGGAGCTCTGCGTGCCGGTGCTGCACAAGCAGCGGCTCGTGGCGGTGCTCAATGTCGAGAGCACGCGGCTGGCCGCGTTTCGCGGACAGCTTCCGCTGCTGACCACCGTCGCCGACCAGATCGCCGGCGCGATCGCCA
This sequence comes from Thermoanaerobaculia bacterium, assembly GCA_036389275.1. Classification (GTDB taxonomy): domain Bacteria; phylum Acidobacteriota; class Thermoanaerobaculia; order Gp7-AA8; family Gp7-AA8; genus QHVT01. The sequence continues at coordinate 5,286 of DASVQE010000066.1, read as the reverse complement.
GCGCGCAGGCGATGGACGAGCTGCGCGCCGCGAACGCGCGCCTCGCCGACACGACGGCGCTGCTCGAGCAGCGGACGCGCGCGCTCGAGGAAGCCAACGAGCATCTCGCCACCGCCATCGAGACGCTGCACCGCATCTCGACTCACGACGGACTGACCGGCGTCGCGAACCGGCGGCACTTCGACGAGACGTTCGCGCTCGAATGGCGCCGCGCCGCGCGCAGCCGCGCGCCGCTCTCGCTGCTGCTGCTCGACATCGACTGCTTCAAGCTCTACAACGACGCGGTCGGACATTAGGCCGGCGACGACTGCCTTCGCCGCGTCGCGCAGACGCTGCGCGAGTCGGTGCATCGCGCCGCCGATCTGGTAGCGCGCTACGGCGGCGAAGAATTCGCGGTGCTGCTGCCGGAGACCGAGCTCGATCACGCGCTGCAGATCGCCGAGTCGATCCGCGCGCGCATCGAAGAGATGAACGTGCCGCATCCCGCCGCGCCGCTCGGCCGCATCACCGTGAGCATCGGCCTCGAGACGGCGATCCCGCCGCGCGACGGCGCCGATGCGGCGGCCTTCGTCCGCTGTGCCGATGAAGCGCTTTACGACGCCAAGCGCGCCGGCCGCAATCGCGTGGCGAGCTGACGAACGGACGGCATCAGCGGTGACGCCCCGGCCGGCCTGCCGGAGGTCTTCCGGCCGATCCCTGCACCGGCACCTCGCCGCGGCGGCGGCCGTTCTCCTGCCGCTCCTGCTCCTCCGGCGGCACCACCTCGACGCCGTGCGAGCCGCGCCGTCCGGCGCCGCCGCGCCGCGCTTTCTCCAGCGTCATCAGAAAGCCGAACGCCGGATCCTTGAACTGCAGGTGCCGCAGCATGTGCCAGTGCTTCTTTACGTACGTCTGCAGGTACGTCAGCACGTGGCCGAGGCTGATGATGCGGCAGGGCGGCACCTGCGAGCCGGGCGGGAACGAGCCGAAGGCGATCAGCCGCACCGTGTACGCCGGAGGGATCTCCGCATTTCCGGACTTCAGGAGTTGCTCCACGATGCGATCGGTGTCGCCCACCTCGCCGAAGCGGTTGATCACCGCGCGCAGCACCTCCGGATCGCGGATGCCGGTGTTGATCCCGACGCGGCCTTCCTTCACCTCGCCGATGATCATGTCGATCGACTCGGCCGGGACGGCGAGGCCCGTATCGATGTCGCTCAGATCGAGACCCTTCGGCGCCTTTTTGCCGCCGTGCGCCAGCGGCGAGCCGCTCGGAAAGCGGAAGGCGAGGATGTCGATGTCGGTGATGGTCCGGAAGCCGCTGCGCGCCGTCCCGGCGATGATCGGATACTCCGCGGACGTGAAGTAGCCGTTCAACTGCAGGTACGCCTGTACGAGTGCGACCGCATGGTCCATGGCCGCACATGGTAGCGTGCAGCGCTCATTTGCGCTCGACGGAAATCGCCGTACCGCCGACCGCTCCGCGCCCCGGATCGTCGAACCATGCGCGCGCCTGCGCGTCGTCCAGCATGTAGGCGCGCAGGAACGCCGCCGTCACCGCCGCGATGACCTCGTGACTGCGGTGCTCGCGCGCCGAGAACGCGTCGTGACTCACGCCCTTGAGCGTCACCAGATACTGCCGCGACGCGCGCGTCGACTCGAATGGAATGCGCCGGTGCCGCGGGAAGGTGCGATAGATCAGGCTCGTGTCGCAGGTGCCGGTGAGATTGAGCAGCGGGATGTCGATGGCGTCGTAGCCGCCCGGCGGCACGACGCCGTCGAGGCGCGGCATCGACATCGGAACGGCCACCTTCACCCGCGGATCGCGCAGCGTGCCGTCGGTCATGCGCATGCCGGCCAGCGCGAAGGCAGTGAAGGCGCCGGCGGAATGTCCGACCGCGGCAGTGCGCTCGACGTCCGCGTCATCGCGCAACGCGAGCTGGTCGAGCACGAACGAGACGTCCAGCGGCCGGTTGACCCAGTTCTCCTTCTGCTTCACCGCGCGATAGAGAAAGCGATAGCCGCGCTGCAGCACCGCCTTGTCGGTGCCGGCGTGCGTGACGTGCACCGTCAGAAAGCCTGACTGCGCGAGCGCGCGGCCGAGGTATGCGTAGGAGTCGCGGTCCTCACCGATCCCGTGCGAGAACACCACCACCGGCAGGCGGCCGCGCGCGCCGGCCGGTTTGTAGATCGTGACCGGCACGTCGCGATTGCGCTTCGCGTCGTGCCACGTCTCGCGCGCGACCGACGGCTCCGCGGCCGCGGCGGCAGCGGCCGGAAAGGCCACGTGCTTCGGCGCGAGCCGCGGCAGCCGCGTACAGCAGCCGCTCACCAGCAGCATCGCGCCGAGCGCGAGACGCTTCATCGCGGCGTCACCGTCGTCACCTGCTGGGTCGTATCGTTCGTGATCGAGACGAACGCCCACACCGGCACGCCCGTGTCGGCGCTCGAGACTTCGACGCGCAGCGACGGCGCGGCCGCGCGCAGCGACGGCGTCAAAAGGTCGACCTGCGCGTACGCCGGGTGCGACGGGAACGGCTCCTCGATCACGTGCACGATGCCGCTGAGCGCGACCTGGCGCGACTCGAGCGGCTCCGCGCGGTCGGGCGCGTAGATGTTCATGCGCACCGTCAGCGGCGTTTCGAACGTGGAGTAGATGCGGAGCGTGGCGCGGTAGCGCGCGTCGGTGGGGATGTCGACCAGCCGCACCAGCGTGCGGAAGTCGTCGCGCAGCGGCGTCGCGATCTCGGTGCCGAAGCTCTGCGCGTCGACGGACACATCGCGCGCGCGCAGCGTGTGCGCCATCGCCGCGAACTGCGCGTTCGGCACGTAGACGAAGGCGCCATCGGCGCCGCCGAAGCCTTGCTCGAGCGCGAGCTTCCGCGTCGCGCCGGCCGGCACGGTGTGGTCCTGCGCCACGAACGGGCCGACCAGATCGAGGGTCGCGCTCGAGCCGTTGAACACCGTCCACTCGGTCGTCCAGAGCGAGCCGTTCGCGCCGTGCACGTCGCGCAAGGTGACCGGAATCAGCAGCCGCGTGTAATCGCCCGGATTCCGCTCCTGCGCGGACGTAACTGTGGAAAGAAGGAAGGACAGAAGGAGGGCGAGCTTTTTCATGCGCAGAATTGTAGAGCGGCCCCTCGGCCGCGCGCCTTTCGAGTTACCATGCTCGAAAGCCATGACCATGACCGAGCCGCTTCCGCCGAAGCCGTCCTACGACTGCCTGAAGTGTCCCGCGTACTGCTGCAGCTACGACCGCATCATCGTCGAGCCGGAGGATCTGAAGCGCCTGGCGCGCCACTTCGGCATCGACGTCGAGACGGCGCGCAAGCGCTTCACCAAGGTCAAGGAAGGCGAGCAGGTGCTGCGGCATCAGAAGGACCGCATCTACGGCAGCATCTGCATGTTCATCGACCAGCAGACGCGCCGCTGCACGATCTACGACGCGCGCCCCGGCGTCTGTCACGAGTATCCCGATCGCCCTCGATGCGGCTATTACGACTTCCTGAAATGGGAGCGGCGTCATCAGGAAGATCCCGATTTCATTCCATTGCAGCACGGCTGAGCGGCGCGGGAACTGCGCCGTCCGGCGTACTGTTCTCCTTCGCGTGAAGCCGCTTGGAATGGCGCTCGCCGCACTGCTTCTCACCAGCGCGGCGGTGGCGCAAACGATCACCGAAGACGTGTCGGTGAATTACGTCATGGTCCCGTTCACGGTCCTCGGCCGCCAGGGCGTGCCGATCACCGACCTGACCAACAAAGAGGTGTCGCTGCTGGTCGATGACAAGCCGGTGGCTACCGACATGTTCGAGCTCTCGCTCAACGCGCCGGTGTCGTGGACGATCCTGCTCGACGGCTCCGGCTCGATGGGTCTGGCCGGCAAGATGGAAGCGGCGAAGGCAGCCATCAACGCGCTGACTGCGCATCGCCGCGACGGCGACGACTTCGCGCTCTATCTGTTCGACTCCGGCGGTCACGCCAAGGAGCTCGTGCCCTTCACCGAGAATCCGTCGGCGATCGTGCGCGCGCTCGACGTGGTGAAGCCTTGGGGCAAGACGGCCTTCTTCGACGCGCTGTCGGAGATGCCGGAGTACAGCGAGCTCGGTCGCAATCCGTCGCGCGCGATCGTGCTGCTCTCCGACGGGATCGACAATGCCTCGCGGCTCACGCGCGCCGACGTGGCCCGGCGGCTCGAAGGGATGTCGATCCCGATCTACGCCTTCGGTCTGCGCGAGCCGGCCGAACGGAAGAAGGTGGCGCCGATCAGCGAGGAGATGTCGAACATCGATCTGCTCGAGGAGCTCTCCAACGCCACCGGCGGGAAGCTGTTCGTCGGGAGCGATCCGGCGTCGCTGGCGAAGTCGATCGAAGGGATCGAGCGCGTGCTGCGCGCACAGTATCTGATCGGCTTTTCGCCGACCGGAAAGGGTACGGTAAAGTACCGGCGCATTTCGCTGCAGCTCGCGGGCAGAGTGCGCTCGGTCCGCGTCCGCGCCGGCTACCGCGGCACGGAGCCGCCGGTGCTGAGCGCCACCTCGCGAGCAGGAAACAACAAGCGAAACGAAAGGAAGAAGAGTTGATGAAGAAGTTCCTCGGAATCCCCACGCTGGCCGCGCTCACCCTGGCCGGCTGCGCCACGTCGAAGTCGGTCGATCAGAAGATCGCCGAAGCGCAGGCGCAGTCGAATCAGAAGATCGAGTCCGTGGCCTCGCAGGTCGAGGACCTGCAGCAGAAGCAGCAGCAGACGGATGTGCGCCTCGATCAGCTCAGCCAGTCGGCGCAGGAAGCGCTCAAGCGCGCGCAGGAAGCAGGCGTGCTCGCCAAAGGGAAGGTGGTCTTCGAGCAGACGTTCTCGGAGGACCGCGTGAAGTTCAAGCTCGACTCGTCGGATCTGTCGAAGGACGCGCAGAGCGCGCTCGATGAATTCGCCGGCCGGGTGAAGGCGCTCAACGAGCAGTATTTCGTCGAGATCCAGGGTCACACGGACGACACCGGCAGCGAAGCGCACAACGAGGAGCTCGGCCAGCGCCGCGCCGAATCGGTGCGCCGCTATCTCTCACGCCAGCACAAGCTGCCGCTCAACCGCATGTCGACGATCTCCTACGGCGACACGCTTCCGGTCGAATCAAACAAAACCCGCACCGGCCGCGCCGCCAACCGCCGCGTGGTGCTGGTGGTGCTCGAGTAATCAGCACGCTTCTGGGTTTGGCGAGGGATCGGGGGACGACCAGGGGCCTCCGGCGGCTGGGGCCGAGGGCCCCAGACCCCATTTGGTTGGCCTAGCCTCCGCGACACAGCCTTCCAAGC